>NZ_ABFU01000013.3:2500-120210 GCF_000171615.1 Bacillus coahuilensis m4-4
AGGCGTAGGCGATGGACAACAGGTTGATATTCCTGTACCACCTCTCTTCCGTTTGAGCAATGGAGGGACGCAGGAGGATAGAGTAAGCGCGCTGCTGGTTATGCGCGTCCAAGCAGTTAGGCTGATGATGAGGCAAATCCCATCATCGTGAAGGCGGAGCTGTGATGGCGAGGGAAATGTCCCGAAGTTCTTGATTCCACACTGCCAAGAAAAGCTTCTAGCGAGGAAGAAGGTGCCCGTACCGCAAACCGACACAGGTAGGCGAGGAGAGAATCCTAAGGTGATCGAGAGAACTCTCGTTAAGGAACTCGGCAAAATGACCCCGTAACTTCGGGAGAAGGGGTGCTTCTTAGGGTGAATAGCCCCGAGAAGCCGCAGTGAATAGGCCCAGGCGACTGTTTAGCAAAAACACAGGTCTCTGCAAAACCGTAAGGTGACGTATAGGGGCTGACGCCTGCCCGGTGCTGGAAGGTTAAGGGGAGTGCTTAGCGCAAGCGAAGGTGCGAACCGAAGCCCCAGTAAACGGCGGCCGTAACTATAACGGTCCTAAGGTAGCGAAATTCCTTGTCGGGTAAGTTCCGACCCGCACGAAAGGCGTAACGATCTGGGCACTGTCTCAACGAGAGACTCGGTGAAATTATAGTACCTGTGAAGATGCAGGTTACCCGCGACAGGACGGAAAGACCCCGTGGAGCTTTACTGTAGCCTGATATTGAATTTTGGCACAGCTTGTACAGGATAGGTAGGAGCCATAGAAACCGGAGCGCCAGCTTCGGTGGAGGCGCTGGTGGGATACTACCCTGGCTGTGTTGACATTCTAACCCACACCCGTGATCCGGGTGGGAGACAGTGTCAGGTGGGCAGTTTGACTGGGGCGGTCGCCTCCTAAAAGGTAACGGAGGCGCCCAAAGGTTCCCTCAGAATGGTTGGAAATCATTCGTAGAGTGTAAAGGCACAAGGGAGCTTGACTGCGAGACCTACAAGTCGAGCAGGGACGAAAGTCGGGCTTAGTGATCCGGTGGTTCCGCATGGAAGGGCCATCGCTCAACGGATAAAAGCTACCCCGGGGATAACAGGCTTATCTCCCCCAAGAGTCCACATCGACGGGGAGGTTTGGCACCTCGATGTCGGCTCATCGCATCCTGGGGCTGTAGTCGGTCCCAAGGGTTGGGCTGTTCGCCCATTAAAGCGGTACGCGAGCTGGGTTCAGAACGTCGTGAGACAGTTCGGTCCCTATCCGTCGTGGGCGTAAGAAATTTGAGAGGAGCTGTCCTTAGTACGAGAGGACCGGGATGGACGCACCGCTGGTGTACCAGTTGTCTTGCCAAAGGCATCGCTGGGTAGCTATGTGCGGAAGGGATAAGTGCTGAAAGCATCTAAGCATGAAGCCCCCCTCAAGATGAGATTTCTCTTTCTTTGAAGTAAGACCCCTGAAAGATGATCAGGTTGATAGGTTCGAGGTGGAAGTATGGTGACATATGGAGCTGACGAATACTAATCGGTCGAGGACTTAACCAAAATAATCTAACACACGATATTCAACGTATCTTCATGAACTTTATCTAGTTTTGAGAGTACAACGTACTGTCAAACTGAATATGTATGGTGGCAATAGCGAAGAGGTCACACCCGTTCCCATACCGAACACGGAAGTTAAGCTCTTCAGCGCCGATGGTAGTTGGGGGCTTCCCCCTGTGAGAGTAGGACGTCGCCGTGCAACTGATAAAACAGTCTATCTTTAGAGATAGGCTGTTTTTTTTTATACAGCAGACTGATTCGAAGCATGCTACTTATTTATTTTTAATATTTTGAAAATATATATTGTAACTATATATTTTATTTGAAATAATTGTATGTAATATCATGTGGAAAGTTGGGAGGACGTATGAAAGCTAAACGACTGTTTGGTGTATTTGTACTATTTTTTATGTTGGCTGCTTGTGGGCCTAGAGAAGTTCTTAAAATAGGTACTCCGTTTAAAGATGACGGCCAGGAAGGTGTCGAATATGAGGTAGAAGTAAAAGACGCTGAACTGATTGAAGAGCTACGGGTCTTATTAGATGGTGTAAACGTAGAAGCAACTTCACCTGGAGAGGATTTTACAGCTGATATGACCTTTAAAGTAGATAGACCAGAAGAACATACGGGCGTGGATGTTACGTTTGTTTGGTTCCAGGAGGATGGGTCATCGGTTATTCATCATCCGTACGGCTCCTATTATGTTTTAGATAAAGAGAAAACCGAAAGAATGAGAGAGATTACTCAACAATAGGTTAGTTGTATTAGAGTTCTCACGGAAAAGTTTATCGCTACGGTTCCTATTGTCTTTTACCCTATCCAACATAGCAGAGATCTAGAGTAGAGTTGCTTATATAGCAGCTTTTTTTATATCCCTTTATGTCCTTCTTACCTCTTGTGTCGACCCTTCTGACGGTATAATAATGCGGCAGCATCCCTTTTTATCTACCTGATTCTAAAGATGGAAAGAAGAGAGATATATGAAGAAATATGGTTCTTTAGGGTTATTGGTTCTTGGCGGTATATTAATGGTGTTAAGTAATGGGAAGTTTTTATTGGCGTCGGCAGCATGGGTATTTCCGGTGTTGTTTTTGTTTGCGATAAAAGAATGGAATTGGAAAGTTGCGGTGGTCGCTCTCGGTGTGGTGACAGCTGTAAGTAATCAACTTAGCTTTCATGGTATGCTTCCAAGCTTGCCGATTCCATTCTTTGAATATATCCCAGCCATGGCAGGGTTTCTTTACGCGATTCCGTTTATCCTTCAAAAGATTGCATTTCAAAAATCTCATAGGTTTATAGCCACACTGATACTGCCGAGTACGTATGCATTAGTAGATTATGCGAATAAATATATTAATCCATATGGAACGTTTGGTCTTTTGGGCTATTCTCAGCATGGGAATTTACCTATATTGCAAGTAGCGTCCGTAGTGGGAGTGACGGGTATCCCATTTATCATTATGTGGACAGCATCGATTGTCTATTGGCTAAGTTTAGCTGGGAAGCGACAATCGAAACGGATCGTTATCGGAGTGTTGCTGACTGCGATGTTAGCCATTGTTATAGGAGGTGGCTTGCGAGGGAGTGTAGCGTCAGATGCTCCTACAGTGCTTACTTCAGGAATTCATACCGTTGATCGAAATGATGCAGAGGTGCTGGAGATCTATAATCTCCATGAAAAGGATTTGAATGACTTTTTACAGAAGAGTGAAGAACGGATGGATGAGCTCATTGAACTGACCACAGAGGAGGCACGGGGCAGGGGCGAAGATTATTCATCATTCTGAAGGGGCCATTGTGATGGATGTGTCTCAAAAGACATTGTACCTGGAGCGTCTTGGTGAAGTAGCCAAAGAGTGGGGTGTGTACATTCTTACGGTCCCGTATATATTTACAGGAGAAGACGCTCAGAATGAAAATGTTTTATATATAATAGACACTTCTGGGGAAGTGGCATTAGAGCATTATAAGTATGGTGGGAACATGGTAGAGAATACGGTATTAGGAGATGGAACGATTCACTATGTTGATACCGAGTATGGACGGATTTCTGGGATTATATGCTGGGATAAGGATTTTCCTGCTGTTGTAGATCAAGTAGGAGAGAAGGATATTGATATTTTATTTATTCCTTCAGCTGATTGGAGGGAGATTTCACCGTATCATACAATAGTCGGAACACTTCGAGGGGTGGAAAACGGTGCAAGTGTCGTTACACAAACCATGAACGGGTTGTCCTTAATAACCGATGATCGAGGACGTGTGCTTGCCAAAATGGATTACTTCACAACAGGTCACTGGGTCATGAGAGGGTATGTACCAACAGAAGGTAGTGCCACACTTTATTCTCTGTGGGGGAAATATTTATGGGCTTGTACTATAATAATAGTATTGATTACGTTTTTCTCTCTCTTTTTAGTAAGAGAGAAAATGGCGAAGACTAAAAGGAGTTCCTATGAAACTAGGTCTTGTGTGTACGAATGAGAACCGGGAAACGGTGTTAGAGAAAATTCATTCCATCGGGATAGAAGTATATAAGAAGGCGGATCTATATGGGGTGGAAGAGGGACTTCATGAAGAGTTCCTTCCATGTATTGTGTTCCGTATGGATCAGTTGGAGGAGCTCGTGGATTTACTTCAATCGTTTACAGGGAGTGCATCATCATCCAAGGTCGTTGGGATGTACAACGAGGAATTTTATGTGGTTGATCACGAGCAAGTCCTCTACTTTAAAGCCACTGATTTGACAGTGGTCTGCCACACGGCATCGGAGGAATACCGTGTAAAAGAAAAGCTGTATCAACTAGAAGATCGATTACCGAGTGACCGATATATTAAGGTGAACCGATCGTTTATCGTAAATATTGATAGGGTTGTGAAAATTATCCCATGGTTCAACCGCAGATTACTACTTAAGTTTGACCAGTCCAAAAAAGAAGTCGAAGTGTCTAAAAATTACGTGGGACATTTTAAAGAGTTTTTAGGAATGAGGTAGGTCTGTTATGAAGAAATATTTTCTAGAAGCGTTAGTGTTATCGGTGATTCTAGGGGTTTTCATACGAGTGAGTGCATTGCTCATTTTAGGAGAGCCGTTGTTTTCAAGCATGGAGAGTTATGTAGTTAGTATTCTCATTGCAGTGATTTCTTGCGTAGGATCGTTTCTTTTACATGTAAATGTGTTGTCTAGCAGGGAGTATTCCTTCTGGGTAAAATATGGGGGTACGGCCTTGTTTATTTTCTTCGTTTATTTAGTAGGAAACCTTTATTTTGGAGGTTGGGTGATAGTGAAAGAGATTGGATTCTACTTATATGGGATGGTTATTCTGTTGATTTCTTTGCCGTTTATCTATCAATTAGATAAGCGGGTTCAAGTGTATCATGTTTTTTTAGAGAGAAAAAAACTTGGGAAAGAATAGTGTTCGGTCCGCACGAAGCTTCTAGCCTCATGCTTTTTTATGAGTAAATTATAGTATGACCAATTTGCTCCATTCTCCTTGAGTGAGCGCTTATTTTAATTAGAAAAAAAGATTGCTTGTACCTTCAGTATTTGAAATAATTGGAACTACACTTTTAAACTACTACTACAATTGGAGGGAAATTACGATGAAAGAAACTTGTTTTGGCTGTAGACTAGTGAATAAAGAAGAGCCTGTCCATATGATCTGGGAAAATGACTATGTGTCTTGCTTTTTAGATCATCTACCGTTTAATGATGGCCATGTTTTGATTTTACCGAAGAAGCATGTGAGGTACCTTCATGAGATGGATGAGACAGCATTAATGGAAGTAATGGGGGCAGTACAGTTGATTTCGGCGGGTGTTCACCAGGCATTTGAGCCAGACGGAATCACCATTTGCCAAAATGGGGGTTCGTTTGATGAGCTAACTCATTTTCATATGCATGTGGTACCACGATGTAAGGGACAGGATTTTGCCGAATTTTATATGGAGGATACGGAAGAGGCAGCAGCAAATTCTACTAGGTTATTAGAAACTAAAGATAAGCTGGTCAAGGCCATATTACATTGTGAAGTAGGTGTAAAATGAACAAAATCATGTTGATTGGTTCAGGGGGAGGCGGGAAAGTCGACGTTTGCTAGACAGCTCGGTCAGACATTGAACATCCCCGTTTATCATTTGGATAGCTTGTTATGGAAGCCAAATTGGGTATTATCGACAAGGGAAGAACAACGTGCCATCCAATCGGAGCTAGTAGAGAAGGAATCTTGGGTAATCGACGGGAATTATTCGGCCACAATGGATATTCGCTTACAAGCAGCGGATACCATCATTTTCATCGATTTACCTGCGTATCTCTGTGTGTACCGAGTCATAAAAAGAAGATTTCACTATCACAATCAAACACGACCTGATATGAGAGAAGGCTGCAACGAGCGGCTGGATTTAGAGTTCGTGAAATGGGTGTGGAGATTTCCCCGTGATAAGAAGCCTCATTTAATAAAGAAGCTTTTGGAATATGAGAAGGATAAAAACATTTATGTATTAAAAAGACAAAAAAGAGGTTCAAGGCTTTTTAGATACAGTATAAAAGAGATTTTCAATAGAGGTGGAATTGTGAATATAAGTATACATCAACAGTAGCTTTTATTGGATGGACAGTATTACAGTACGATATTGATGGGAGGATCAATCCAGGTTTCCTTTAACATAAAATAATAAGAAGAAATTGTCTAATTTAAGCTTTGGTTTGGCCGAATAATCTTAAGGGAACCTGTTATAATAATTGAAAATCAACTATTTAAATAGAATACTAGCTTTACTTCAAAAGCAGTTATCTGCAACTATAGTTACGTGGTAATAGCTGAAGTGGTCCACTTTACAATCTTCATTAGAGGGAATTGTCTTATTTTCAAGCATCTCTTCCTCCAACGCTTTTTCATAGATTTGATTCAACAAGTCTATTTTTAAATCCATCTTTTCTTCAAAATGTCTTCCATGTACAACCAGACCCGTTTTGGTATCCAAGCTTTGGGTGCCATGCAATCCATATTGCATTTCCACTCTAAAACATTAGGTCTTTCTCTTGGAGGATCCCAGTCACCAGAGATAACATCCCAAGAGCATCCGCTTAGTCCTATTAAGCTAACAACATACCATGTCTTCCAAATATTATTATTCCTTCATTATACCTTCTTCTCCTATACATAGACGAATAGATTGTTAAAATGTTACATGTAATGAAAAGAAAAATAAAAAAGGAGGAAGGAAGATGTTAGTCATTGGTCTGCTGCTAGTTCCGCTATTTCTATTTTCCCTCTACATCTCGTTAAAATTCACGTGGGGGAAGGCTGGGAAAAGTGAAGAAGGAAAGGCGTTACTCCATCGTTCCTATGTATGGTCTGCTCCAATATTCCCGATTGGATGGCTGCTGCTTGAGTCCTATCACAAGTACATACAGGTTCTTCACTTTGAAACGTATCGAACAACGATTTGGATACTTGTTCTTCTCATCTTTATCATTCAAGGAGCCTTTATCTTCAGAAATAAAAAAAGTGTATCTCCCGTTATATAACTGTTGAAATGACAAACATTATGTAAAATAGACGGAATCTTTGGTAAAATATAAGGGGAATACAGGTAGAGGAGTA
This sequence comes from Bacillus coahuilensis m4-4, assembly GCF_000171615.1. Classification (GTDB taxonomy): domain Bacteria; phylum Bacillota; class Bacilli; order Bacillales; family Bacillaceae_K; genus Bacillus_T; species Bacillus_T coahuilensis. The sequence continues at coordinate 9,628 of NZ_ABFU01000013.3, forward strand.
ATGAACATGAAGAAGTCATCTTTGAAACTTATCCTATTAGCCATGATTACATTCGGTTTAATGGTAGCGTGCGAAAATACTCAAGAAATTGAAGCAGATAAAAACTCGTCAGAACAATCAGTTGAGTACGATGTGATAAGAGATGTTGCGGAGCAATACCTTTTGAAAGCAGGATGGAATACGAGCGGAGATTGGAATTCTGCAACGATTACAATCGATATAGTAGAAGACACTGCCATAGTAAAAGATACTAAGTACCTCGGAGAAGAAGTGTATCATGTGTCACTAGATGATCCCTCTATTACAGCATCACCGGTTGTATTAGTGGATCCAGAAACAAAAGAAGGAATCGGATTTATTCCAGGTGAATAAAAAAAGGATTGATTTGGAAAAGGTTTTCCTTTAAAACTATAAAAATTCTACCTACATTGGGGACGTAGATTCTCCTAATGAAATGTTCGGAAAAACGATGTCAATTCCAGATACATTACTATCCAAGTACGTTCACCTGGTCACCGACCTTTCCTTAGAAGAACAGGCAATGGATCGGGATTTAGAAAATGGGGTGCTTCACCCAAGAGATGCCAAAATCTTTCTAGGAAGAATCAAGTCCAAGACTTTCAACATCACATCACATTTGAGCTGGATGTAATAATTGGGGTAGGAAAGCGTAAGTTCCATAAGGTGACGAGGGGAAGGTGATACAGTATGAAACAGGTGACGATCAAACAAGCTACGGAACGAGAAGTGCCTGGCATTGTGGATGTGTGTACGAGAGCGAACTGGAACACATACAAGAGCATTTATTCAGAAGAGTATATCCAGAAAGTGATCGACACCTATTATCATGAAAAACGAGTGCTACAGGAGGTAGGGGCTCCATCAAAAGAGTGGGGTGGCTATTTTGTAGCAATGGATGGAGACCGTTATTGGTGCGGGTGGTGGCGGGTTAGTGAGTGAATCCTCTGCTGAAATATACGTTCTGTATATGGATCCAGACCGCCGTAGTGAAGGGATTGGATCTCAAATTTTAGAGGTACTCACTGACCAACAACGAGCTTTTGGTGCTAAAGAGCAATGGGTGTCAGTTGCGAAAGGGAACGCGTTGGGGATTCCATTTTACGAGAAGAAAGGCTTTGTTTTTGATTCAGAAGAAGTGGAGAATGAGCATAATGAGGTTCCTGTGTTGAGATATAAAAGAAGGCTAGAAGGGAACACGTCAAGTTACTTCCAGTTCCTTGACATGTAAGTAGGAGTATGTTAGTTTTGTAACAACACTTACAAGTAAATATTCTCTCTCTTAGAATAGAGGTGCGAGTATGATGAGTCACTCATAGGAGGGTTATGGGCCCTGTGATTATGAGCAAAAGGCATACTTGCCGAAATGAAAAGTAGCCCTACTACTTTTTGTTGGGACAGCATTTAAGAGATGCTGTACTGTCACAAATCGATCATTTGTGGAGAACTATTGAGGAGATGTTAATACTTTAATCTGATATGAACACCTTAACGGTTGTTCTTGTGATTAAGCCCGTATGAACATCACTTCATACGGGTTTTTTGTTATTTTCATAGACCCCATACTTTTCAATAGCCAGAGGAGAAATAGAATAAATTGGAGGGTGATAATGGTGAATGTACAATCGAATCATAGAATGAATCAGCAGGGTGTACTAGAAATCGATGGTGTGACGTCAACAGAGCTTGTGAAACAATACGGAACACCTCTTATGGTCTATAACGAAACAGTAATTCGTCAAAATTGCCGTGAATTTAAACAAACGTTTGATCAAAGTGGATTAACCTATCAAGTGGCCTACGCGGGGAAAGCATTTCTTTGCATGGACATGGTTCGTCTAGTAAAAGAAGAAGGAATGAGTCTAGACGTTGTCTCTGGAGGAGAGTTATATACAGCCTTACAAGCAGGATTTCCAGTAGAGCGCATTCACTTTCACGGAAACAATAAGTCAGTAGAAGAGTTAGAGATGGGCATTGATGCAGGGATAGGCTGCTTTGTAGTGGATAATTTTATTGAATTAGAATTATTGCATGAGCTTGCGGCAGAACGCGAGCAGAAGGTGAATATCCTTTTACGTGTCACGCCTGGTGTAGAAGCCCATACCCATGATTATATTATGACAGGTCAGGAAGACTCTAAGTTTGGTTTTGATGTTGGAAACGGTCAAGGGAAGCTAGGCGTACAGCTAGCCCTTCAAAAACCATATTTTCATCTCCTTGGTGTCCACTCACACATTGGATCGCAAATCTTTGAGACAGAGGGCTTCCAGTATGCAATTGAAGTGCTGGCACGCTTCTTACAAGAAGTGCATGAAGAATCAGATGTTGTTATGAGTGTCTTAAACGTAGGGGGCGGCTTCGGAGTTCGTTACACGGAAGAAGATGAACCGTTACCAATCCGTGAGTATGTAAAAAGCATTACAGAAGCGGTCAAATTTTCATTCGGCCAACTGTGCTATCCTACGCCAGAAATCTGGGTTGAGCCAGGTCGGAGTATTGTAGCAGAGGCCGGAACCACTCTTTATAAAATAGGAACACAAAAGAACCTACCAGGAATTCGTAAATATGTAGCGATTGATGGAGGCATGACCGACAACTTACGTCCTGCTTTATATAAAGCTCGCTATGATGCCCTTTTAGCTAACCGTGCAAATGAAGAACGAACGGAAGTCGTCAGCATTGCAGGGAAGGCATGTGAATCAGGGGATATGCTCATTTGGGACATCGCCCTTCCACCGGTTCGGATGGGAGACACACTTGCTGTATTCAGTACGGGAGCTTACGGGTATAGTATGGCGAATAACTACAACCGCACCCCAAGACCGGCCGTTGTGTTTGTGAAAGAAGGAGAGTCTCGCTTAGTCATTAGACGTGAATCATATAGAGACTTGGTGAGAAATGATGTTTTGCATCATGGTGTGAAGGCAGTTGTTAAAAGTCAATAACTCATTATTAGCGCTCGGGATGCCCTGAGCGCTTTGTTTTTTGCAAGGAAAGCTACTTCACTATCGTAAAGCAGGATTTAAAAATATACATAAGTTCCTATTTAGAATTTGTTCATTAAAGATAGTACTAGACATCTATACTAAGAGATGATATTTAACGAAGTACATCCAAAGGACACCCACATTAGGAATCTATATGATATGGTAGTTATAGGGAATTTCTTGAGGGTGTCAACTTATATGAAAGGGGTTGTTGTGTTGAAGAAGATTGTTCTAGTATTTTTATTGACATCAATCCCATTTGGTTTGGCTATGTGGATTATCTTTTTTGTATTTTAAACTGGGTGTTTATACAGGAATTTTCTTCGGGTCTTTAATGACGTTACTACTAGGGATAATGCATTTAGTCACTACTAGGAAAGAGGGGGGATCATTTACACATTCTGTAAAACAAAAATGTGAAATTCAAGTACAATTGAATTACGAAGATGTGTATCAAATTTGCCTGTCCTCTTTCAATCAATTACATAGGGTAAATATAGTTCAGCAAGAAAAAGAGAATGGACTGCTAGTAGCAAAAACACGAATGAGCCTTATGACATGGGGAGAAAATGTTACCATTCATATACTTGAAGCCAAGGAAGAAGAGTTAAGCATAACTATTCAAAGTACTCCGTTCCTTCCCACCACTATTGTAGATTATGGTAGAAACTATGCAAATGTCCGTTCTCTTTCAACTTACATTGAGCAGGAAATCCATAAAACCATTTAAACAAACGTTTGATTAAATTTTTAGAGGCATTGAGAATTAGAAATGGAATCCCTCATTCGTTGTATTCTTCTGCTTTAAAAAGAAGACATGATACACTTCGTTTTATGGAGTATATGATAAAAGAATGTAATCAATTTCTGATAAAATAAGTCTGACTTCTCGGAATACTATTATTTTTTCTGTACTATTGACCCTCTTAGTTGTGGGTGGTAAGATACTCTCTATTAACTTCATAATCTACACCTTGTATATGCACGAGAATATGGCTCGAGCGTCTCTACCAAACTACCTTAAATAGTTTGTCTACAAGGATTATAAAATAAGGTTCTTCCTTTTTTATTTTCCTTTTATTCAAATGATGGTAGTTCTTCAAGTACGACATCAGGAGGGAAATAAAAGATGAGGAACTTTTTTCAATTTCAAGAACGTCAGACGTCTTACAAACAAGAAACACTAGCAGGAATTACGACGTTTTTATCACTTGCGTATATTCTAATTGTTAACCCCATTATATTAAGTGAATCCGGTATGGATCAGGGAGCGGTCTTTACAGCGACTGCATTATCAGCGATTGTTGGTTCTTTATTAATAGGATTCCTAGCAAATTATCCAATTGGGATAGCGCCCAGTATGGGTCTTAACTCCTTTTCACGTACGGAGTTTGTATCGGAATGGGGATCCCGTGGCAAACAGCCCTAACAGCTGTCTTTATCGCTGGTGTTTTATTTATGATTTTAAGCGTGTTAAAAATACGAGAAAAAATTATAAATGTGATACCGAAGGATTTAAAATTTGCCATTGCTGCAGGAATTGGATTTTTTATCTCGTTTATCGGACTAAAAAATGCCGGCATCATCGTCGGAAACGAAGCCACTTTTGTTAGCATAGGAAATATTACAGCGCAACCCACAATCCTTGCTGTCGTAGGACTGCTCATTACCGTATTTCTTATGGTAAAAGGTGTTCGTGGAGGAATCTTCTACGGTATCGTCATTACGACTATTATTGGTATGTTAACAGGTATGATTAACCCGCCGAAGGCTGTTGTTGGGGAAGTACCAAGCTTAGCACCAACCTTTGGAGTGGTGTTTGACTACTTGCCGAACATATTTACCCTAGATGTTATGACGGTGATCTTTACCTTTTTATTTGTAGCCTTCTTTGACACAGCAGGGGCTCTTATTGCAGTAGCGAGCCAAGCAGGTTTAATGAAAGATAATGAAATTCCAAATGCAGGGAAAGCTCTACTTGCTGATTCCACTTCTGCGGTAGTAGGTTCAGTCTTAGGAACATCCACAACGGCTTCCATGGTGGAGTCTTCTGCAGGTATTGCAGCAGGAGGACGGACAGGATTTACGTCCATCGTTATTTCTATCTGTTTCTTTATTGCGATGTTCTTCTCCCCGTTACTAAGCGTTGTCACAAGCGAGGTAACCGCACCTGCTCTTATTATTGTCGGTGCCCTAATGGCAACTGAGGTTCGTCATATCTCATGGGACAAGCTTGAAAGCTTTATCCCAGCATTCATGACAATCCTGATGATGCCATTAACGTTCAGCATTGCAACTGGGATCGCTGTAGGATTTATCTTGTACCCAATCTGTATGATAGCAAAAAAAGATTTTCGCACGGTTCATCCAATCATGTACACTCTTGCGATTGTATTTGTGGGATATTTTATTTTAATGTAAAAGAATAGTGAAGGAGGGAACAGAAGTAGAAGGATCTGCTTCTGTTTTTTTCGATTTGTTGGGGTTAGATTCAGGGAGAAAGAAGTTAGAGAGACCTTTTGGGGTGCTGGCGGGGAACTGAGCGCGGAGGAGAGATGTATTGCTGGAAATTGACTGTCGTGCCGTCCGCGCCACCAAGTTGGAAAAGGAAAGCACAGGTAAGTTAGATTTTGGCGCGTGTCGAGTGCTTCTAGACGCGAGTTCAGTGCTTCCAAACGCAAACCACCCTCACCCAGACGCAAGGTATCCCCAACTAAGCGCCATAAGAAAAAAATCCGTCCGCGCCAAAACTCCAAACGAAATACCACAAGCTCTACCCAAAAAACTAAAAAGGCCGAGACGCCTCTTGCTACCTCAGCAAGAAACCTCACAGCCTCAACAATCTCCTTAAAGTGGAACCAACATCACTGGCCAATCGTTCATAGCCAAGCTCTGACAAGTGTAGCCCATCATCTACATACAATCGTCTTCGCAGCGATACGGGGTCGGTCATCCACAAATCGAACAAAGGAACAAACGTAGCACCATATTCGGCGGAAAGTCGGCGAACCACACCACCGTATCTTGCCAATGTGGCGTTTCTTCTTGCATGCTGTTGCTCTTCGTCTACAGGAAGAGGGGGGAGTAGAACGACTAGGCAGTTAGAGGAATTAGTCATCTCTTCAATCATTCTTCTGATATTCCTCTCGTAAACTGCCAGTTCGACTGTTTTATGAATGGCTGCATCATTGGCACCAAACAAGATTACGATGGCATCAAAGCCTATCTTGAGTACATCGGTAATCCTTTCAGCTCCACCGTTTGTATTCTCTCCAGGAATCCCTTCGTTAATCCACTTCACCGCACCCCTTGGTATTTTCTCGTCTAGTTTTTCAACAAACGTGTTTTCTGCCGTAATACTATCTCCCATTAAAATGACACGTTTCATTTGTCTCTTCACCTCGTATATTAAAGGAATAATGAATCATTGGTTTGTAATTAGGATGATTTTTAATAAAGTCCATTATAAGAGAGGCCATATCCTTGGTGCTTTCTCGAACCGTTCGACCACTGGCAAGCATTTCATAGCCATTACTCCCCAGCGCTCGGTATTCACTCATGGTCACCTCGTATTGTTTATCGGGAGCAAATGGTTCGCCGAGAATGGAGTGAATCTTGATGCGATGACCTGTTTCTTTTCTTGGATCAATTTCGTAGGTAAGGCCATCCCACATATCATATAGATAATGAGGGAAATGCCTGGATAGAGTCAGCTTGGAATCCTTCCATATAAAATATGTCGCCGATCGTTCTAGTGCCTGTTTAATCGCATGTCCCGTTATCTCTTTTACCACTAATCGGTTCCTGTAGCTGTAATTATGAAGGATATGTTTGACTTTAATTTGTTTTGGAAGTCCATACGTATCTTCGTGAAAAATGGCCGCAACAGATAGCTTTGTTTTCATGGCTGATTTTTGCACATCGTGAAGAAATTGAACATATGGATGTGGGCGAGTACACGCTTCTAAATGGTTCGTAATAAGAAGGGGTGCATGCAAAGTACCCACTGTACTGTCCAACCAGTAGGACACTTTTTGATTCCGACTTTTATATAAATGGAAGGTTTCGGAATGGATGCTTTCTTGTTGGCCATCTATTACCGTGGCAGAGGAGTGTACCGTTGTTCCACTTAGTTCTACACATATTTCCCCAACAAACCCACCGTGACTTCCAGGTTGAACAATTGTTACTCCGTGATGTTTCTCGACTAATGTGTAGTGCTCATGCCCTGTTAAGAGTACGTGAAATCCTGGGACCTCTTGGCAGAGTCGAATACCTGCATTGCCAGTTAGTCCTTCTTCACTAAGTCCCCCGTGATAGGCAAGGACGATGATGTCTGGAGCTTCAGTATCCTGTAGTTTCTTTACCCACTCTTTGGCACATGTAACAGGATCAAGAAATTGAATACGCGCATCTATGTTCGTCCAAAATGGAGTATGATGATGGGTAAGTCCCAGTACAGCAACACTTACACCATTGTGAAATGTTTTAATAAAATAGGGCTCACCGAAGAAGGGGGTACCTGAGTCTCTATGGACCACATTAGCCGCAAGCCAAGGGAAGTCAGATGCTTGTTCGTTTTGCTTTAAGTAGTCTAGGCTAAAATCAAATTCGTGGTTACCTAAGACCGCCCCGTCGTATTTGAGGAGGTTCATCACTTCAATTATGGGGTGGGTATGCTGCATTTTATTTTGATAGTAAAAGGTAGATAGGTGATTTCCTTGTAGAAAATCACCATTGTCGATAAGGAGTAGAGAGCCTTCTTGTTGTTTTGAAGCGATGTAGCTGGCAGTACGAACGAAACCTTGGGTGGTTTCTTCTGTTTCATAAGCAATTTGACCATGTAAGTCGCTGGTTAACAGGATCGTTATGCTCTTCCTTGTGTTCTCTGCCAGAGGGTGTTTAGACAATTTTTACTTTTCCGCAATTCTGGCATTTGCGATAAAATTTCCCGTCTTCCATCCGCGACTTAAACTTATTATTACCGCATTCACATCGGCCACTATGTTCATCTGGCTCATCTTTATAATACACAATCACTTCTTTTTCTTCGTTATCCACTTTCTTCACTCCTAACGCTTTCCCATTTCTGATAAAAGAGGAATAGAGTACCTGTTACAATATAACCAACAAGATAGCCTCCTAACACATCACTAGCGTAATGATCCCCGTGTACAAGTCGACTCATTCCCACAAAGAGGACGAGTAACGAACAGGCACTATATAATAAAATTCTAATGTCTTTTCTTTTAAGCTCTGTCGATACGATATAACAAATTAAAAAGAATAGAATAAAACTCATTGTACTATGTCCACTAGGAAAACTGTACCCATCATCTAGTGCTCCGATGGGGCGATCTCTTCCTATTACCACTTTTAATCCCTTATATGCATAATAGCCTACGGCAAGGGAAGAAACCATATAGGTCACTCTTCTGTAGTTTTTTTGTTTCCACCATACATAAAGAATAAGAGCAATGCCTGTACCGCCTATAAATAGACTAGAACCCATAAAATACAAAAAATGTTACCCATTGATGGGACAAAAGAAAAGAGGCAATAGACTCATCCCACAGAAAAGGAGAATCTGATACGATAAAGGCAAGAAATATAAATACAATGCTGGATAGAATAATGGAACTAGCTTTCAAGGATTCTCCTCCTTTCATAATCGATTATAGTAAAATTTAGGAAGAAAAAGTAATAAAAAATTCTAAATTTCCCTTTTGACTTAAAAATAAAAGGGAATTCTAGTACAATAAAGACTTATATTTTGTTTTAGAAAGGAGCGATGAGTTTGCTAGATAACGGCTTATTAATGGTAGTTATTATTCTTTTGATTAACATTGTCTATGTCTCCTTTTTTACCATTAGGATGATTTTAACGTTAAAAGGATATCGATATGTAGCGGCGTTCGTTAGTATGATCGAGGTTGTCATCTATGTAGTAGGACTTGGGCTTGTGTTGGATAATTTGAATGAAATCCAAAATCTTGTCGCCTATGCGGTTGGATATGGTATTGGTGTCATTGTTGGAATGAAGATAGAAGAGAAGTTAGCTCTCGGCTATATTACAGTCAATGTGATTACGAAGGAATATGATCGTAATTTACCAAAAGAATTAAGGGAGCTTGGATACGGTGTGACGAACTGGGCTGCAAATGGACTTGAAGGAGACCGAATGGCGCTACAAATTTTAACACCACGGAAATATGAACTAAAGCTCTATGATACAATAAAAGAGCTAGACCCTAAAGCGTTCATCATGACGTATGAGCCAAAAGCGATACATGGCGGGTTCTGGGTAAAAATGTACGAAGAGGAAAGTTGAAAGTATGAGTAAAAAGAACTTTGAAGTGCTACCGAATGAAACGATTGATCAATGCTTAGACCGAATGAAAAAGGAAGGCTACATTCCTGTAAGACGAATGGAGAAACCCATCTTTAAAGAAGTTTTGCATAACGGTTTAAAGGGTTATGAGCCTATTTCTTCGAAAATTATCTTTGAAGGTCGGAAAATTTCGGATTAAACACGAACATTCGTTTATACAACCATATTAATGTTCGATTTTTGTTGACAAGTTAAATTGCTGCCTGTTATGATGTAGGTGCAAATGAAGTACGTAATTAAATACCCTCATATATCCATGGGAATAGGGCCCATAAGTTTCTACCCAGTTACCGTAAATGACTGGACTATGAGGGAAAGTAGCGCAGGGCGCACGGCATTTTTTGCTGTATTATACCCCTTAGGTATCTTACTTTCTCTCGTATTAGAAAGAAGACATCTAAGGGTTTTTTATTATTGACCAACAAGGGGGGAAATGCATGAGTTCGCTAGTGGGAGTAATTATGGGAAGTACATCCGATTGGGATACGATGCAAGAAGCCTGTAAGGTGCTAGATGAATTTCATATTCCATACGAGAAAAAAGTGGTGTCTGCTCACCGCACACCAGATGAAATGTTCACCTATAGTAAAACAGCTCGTGAGCGAGGAATCAAAGTGATTATTGCTGGTGCGGGTGGGGCTGCTCATTTACCTGGTATGGTAGCGAGTCAAACGACACTTCCCGTCATAGGTGTACCGGTTCAATCCAAAGCGTTAAATGGACTGGATTCTCTCCTATCCATTGTTCAAATGCCAGGGGGAATACCTGTAGCTACAGTAGCCATAGGGAAAGCTGGAGCAAAAAATGCAGGATTATTAGCTGTCCAAATGCTAGGTAGCTTCCATGAAGAGATTGCTAGCTTATTAGATACATATAGAGAAACCATGAGAACAGCCGTCGCGGAAAGTAGTGATGAGCTTGTCTACTAAATTCATTCCACCAGGCAGCACCATTGGGATTATTGGAGGGGGACAATTAGGGAGAATGATGGCGCTTGCAGCCAAAGAGGCAGGATACAGAATTTGCGTTCTAGACCCATCTCATGATTGTCCCGCGGCTCAAGTAGCTGATCATCATATTAAAAGGGGATACCATCATCAAGAAGGGTTATCCCAACTAAAAGAATTATGCGACGTCATCACGTACGAATTTGAAAACATCGATGCGGATGCTCTTGATTGGTTAGAAGAACATGCATACTTACCTCAAGGAGCTAACATGATTCGGGTTACGCAAAATCGTATTGAAGAAAAACGCCGCATAGCGGAAGCAGGGGTCCCATTAGTACCCTATTCTGTTATTCATTCTGTAGAAGAAATTTATGGTAATATAAATGGCGTGTCCTATCCAGTCGTGTTAAAAACGGCAACAGGTGGTTATGATGGGAAAGGTCAACTAGTCATTAGACAATGGGATGATATAAAGAATAGTGAAGATTTGTTACACTTTGGACCATGTGTGCTAGAGAATTGGATTGATTTTGAAAAGGAGATTTCCGTCATTATTACAAGAGGGACAGATGGAGAGACTACCCTATTTCCAATTGGAGAAAATATCCACAAGGATCATATTCTACATCAAACAATTGTGCCGGCTAGAACGAGTGAACAAGTGAAGGATAAAGCCATTTCCTATGCAAAAAGGATTGCGACTGAACTTGAGCTTGTTGGGACGTTAGCGGTCGAAATGTTTGTCACGTCATCAGGTGAAGTGTTTGTGAATGAACTAGCTCCAAGGCCACATAATTCAGGTCATTACACTATAGAGGCTTGCGTGGTTTCACAATTTCACCAACATATTCGCGCCATTTGTGGGTGGCCATTAGGTTCGACAGAGCTTTTAAGTCCTGCCATCATGACGAATATTTTAGGCGAACATATGGAAGGAGTTTTACACCATATTCCGACTTCTCCAAGTTGGTCTATTCATTTTTACGGGAAAGACCAAGTGAGAAAGGGAAGAAAGATGGGGCATATGACGCTATTGACAGAAGATCTAGCTGCAGAACTTAAAAGGATAGATGATACAGGGATTTGGACAATGCAGAAGGTTATGGAGGGATAATAATGATTGAACGTTATACACGTCCTGAAATGGGCAAGATTTGGACTGATGAGAATCGATTTCAGGCATGGTTAGAAGTAGAAATTCTAGCATGTGAAGCATGGGCAGAACTTGGAGATATTCCAAAAGAAGATGTAGCTAGACTAAGAGAGAACGCAAGCTTCAACATCGATCGAATTAAGGAAATCGAAGAAGAAACGCGTCATGATGTCGTTGCTTTTACACGTGCGGTGTCAGAGACCTTAGGTGAAGAGCGGAAGTGGGTTCACTACGGATTAACGTCTACAGATGTAGTAGATACAGCGTTATCGTATGTATTAAAACAAGCCAATGAAATTTTACTAGGGGATCTTGAGCGCTTTATTGACATTATTAAACAAAAGGCGGTTGAGCATAAAGACACGGTGATGATGGGACGTACACACGGGGTCCATGCAGAGCCTACTACATTTGGGTTAAAGCTTGCACTATGGTATGAAGAGATGAAGCGTAATCTGGACCGCTTTAAAGATGCAGCCACTGGTATTGAGTTTGGGAAAATTTCAGGAGCAGTTGGAACGTACGCCAATATTGATCCTTTCGTTGAGCAGTATGTGTGTGAAAAGCTTGGATTACAAGCAGCTCCTGTATCCACTCAAACCTTACAGCGCGATCGTCATGCACACTATATGAGCACGCTAGCCTTAATTGCAACAAGTATTGAAAAGTTTGCCGTAGAAGTTCGTGGGTTGCAAAAGTCTGAAACGCGTGAAGTGGAAGAGTTTTTTGCGAAAGGGCAAAAAGGCTCAAGTGCCATGCCGCATAAACGGAATCCTATTGGATCAGAGAATATGACCGGTATGGCTCGTTTAATTAGAGGATATATGCAAACATCGTATGAGAATGTTCCTTTATGGCATGAGCGTGATATTTCTCATTCATCAGCTGAGCGTGTCATTCTTCCAGATGCGACCATTGCTCTGAATTATATGCTGAATCGTTTTGGGAATATCGTGAAGAACTTAACTGTTTTCCCAGAAAATATGAAGCGCAACATGGATAGAACATTAGGGTTAATTTACTCTCAGCGTGTTCTCTTAGCTCTTATTGATAAAGGCCTTGTACGTGAGGAAGCATATGACACTGTTCAACCCCTTGCGATGCAAGCATGGGAAGATCAAGTTCATTTCCGTACACTTGTAGAACAAGATGAGAAGATTCAATCTCTTTTATCTGCAAGCGATATAGATGATTGTTTTGATTACCGTTACCACCTTCAGCATGTGGATACCATCTTCAAACGCGTAGGATTAATCGAGTAGCTATCAAAAAACTTCATAGGGTGAGGATATAGGGTCCTTTCCCTTTTTTTATCTAAAATAGTATAAAGAACATTCCGAATGTTCGGTGAACGGGGGAGCGGAGTTGGAAAAAGGGCAGTTGCTGTATGAGGGAAAAGCGAAGAGGATCTTTGCTACAGATAATCAAGAAACCGTTTGGATAGAATATAAAAATTCCGCGACAGCTTTTAATGGGGAAAAGAAAGCGGAAATCCAAGGGAAAGCTAGGCTTAACAACGAGATTACAAGTTTGCTATTCGAAAAACTCAAAGAAAAAGGCATTCAATCTCATTTTATCAAGAGAATCTCATCAACAGAACAAGTAGTCAAACGTGTTTCTATCATTCCATTAGAAGTGGTTGTCAGAAACATAGCTGCGGGAAGCTTGGCGAAGCGAATTGGCTGGGAGGAAGGGACAGAGCTTCCATGCACCATTGTTGAATTTTATTACAAGGATGATGAGCTAGGGGACCCACTTTTAACCGATGAGCATATTTCACTGGTCGGTGTAGCCACACCTGAGGAGCTGGGAAGACTACGCGATATGGGCTTACAAGTGAATGATGTTTTGCAGGAGCTATTTCTGGAAATTGGCATTACGCTAGTTGATTTTAAGCTAGAGTTTGGAAAGGACGAGAAAGGAAACATTCTTCTTGCAGATGAGATTTCACCTGATACATGTAGACTTTGGGACAAAGAAACAAATGAAAAGCTAGATAAAGATGTATTTCGAAGAGATTTGGGAAGCTTGACAGAAGTGTATAGCATTATTTTAAGCCGATTAGGGGGAAAAGAAGCATGGTCAAAGTAAAGGTGTTTGTTACGTTACGTGAGAGTGTTGTCGATCCACAAGGTACAGCGGTTCAGAAGGCATTACACAGCATGGGGTATAAAGAGGTTCAAGAAACAAGAATCGGTAAATACATGGAGTTAACTCTAGAAGAAACCAGCAACTTAGATGAGCGCGTAAAAGAAATGTGCGAACGTATTCTAGCCAATCCAGTGATTGAGGATTTTCACTATGAAGTGTTAGAGGAGAGTGTGAGCAAGTGAGATTTGCATGTATCGTCTTTCCAGGATCCAATTGTGATGTAGATATGTATCATGCCATTAAGGATGAGCTTGGTGAGGAAGTAGAGTACGTTCATCATCATGAAGCAAGCTTAGAGGGATTTGACGGGGTGTTACTGCCTGGTGGATTTTCTTATGGAGATTACTTACGTTCCGGTGCCATCGCTAGATTTTCTACTATTATGAAGGAAATCGTGAAGGTAGCGGAAGAAGGGAAGCCAGTCCTTGGGGTATGCAATGGGTTTCAAATATTGCTAGAGGCAGGGCTGCTTCCAGGTGCGATGAAGCGAAATGAACAATTAACGTTTATTTGTGACAACGTGACGCTTCGGGTAGAGCAATCTTCCTCCATGTTCACCAACTCATATGAAACGTTTGAAGAGATTAGAATACCTATTGCGCACGGTGAAGGAAATTACGATTGCGATGACGAGACATATGAGGAGTTAAAACGTTCGAATCGTATTGCCTTTACGTATAGCGGTGTGAATCCTAATGGGTCAAAAGGAAATATCGCAGGGATCCTAAATGAACAAGGGAATGTACTCGGGATGATGCCTCACCCTGAACGTGCGGTTGATGCACTTTTAGGTGGAGTAGATGGAATCCGTCTATTTAAATCGATTGTAAAGCACTGGAGGGAACAACATGTCGTTAATGCTTGAACCAACAGAACAGCAGGTAAAAGAAGAAAAGCTTTATCGGGATATGGGTTTAACAGATGAAGAGTTTGCTAGTATTGAAAATATTTTAGGTAGAACGCCCAATTATACAGAAACAGGATTATTCTCTGTAATGTGGTCCGAACACTGCTCGTATAAAAACTCAAAGCCTGTTTTAAGAAAATTTCCAACAACAGGTGAGAAGGTGTTGCAAGGACCTGGTGAAGGAGCGGGGATCGTTGATATCGGAGACAATCAAGCAGTGGTATTCAAAATCGAGAGTCATAATCACCCATCTGCCATCGAGCCTTACCAAGGAGCTGCAACAGGTGTGGGCGGAATTATCCGTGATGTATTTTCAATGGGAGCAAGACCCATCGCGCTCCTCAATTCTTTACGCTTTGGAGAGTTGGATTCTCCTCGTGTTCAGTATCTTTTTGAAGAAGTCGTAGCGGGTATAGCAGGCTATGGTAACTGCATGGGGATTCCAACCGTTGGCGGAGAAGTTCAATTTGATCCATGCTACGAAGGAAACCCTCTTGTCAATGCAATGTGCGTAGGGCTAATCAATCATGAAGACATCAAGAAAGGTCAAGCACACGGTGTTGGCAATACAGTCATGTACGTAGGGGCAAAACAGGACGCGATGGTATTCACGGAGCAACTTTTGCCTCTGAAGAATTGAGTGAAGAGTCAGAGTCTAAGCGTCCAGCTGTTCAAGTCGGAGACCCATTTATGGAGAAGCTATTATTAGAAGCTTGCCTTGAGTTAATTCAATCAGATGCGTTAGTAGGAATTCAAGATATGGGAGCTGCTGGTTTAACATCGTCTTCTGCTGAGATGGCGAGTAAGGCAGGTTCTGGTATTAATATGAATTTGGATCTTGTTCCTCAACGTGAAATAGGCATGACGGCGTATGAAATGATGCTATCTGAGTCACAGGAAAGAATGTTAATTGTCGTGAAAAAGGGTCGTGAGCAAGAAATTATTGACCTATTTACTCGTTTCGAGCTAGAAGCGGTTGCGATTGGAGAAGTTACGGATTCGAAAAAGCTACGACTCTTCCACGGGGGAGAATGTATAGCGGAAGTTCCAGTTGATGCCCTTGCGGAAGAAGCACCTGTGTACCATAAACCATCCGCTGAGCCTGCTTATTACGTTGAGTATCAACAAATGAATGTAGGCGCACCTGTAGTAAAAGATCTTAACGAGACTCTTAAACAACTACTTTCTCAACCTACGATTGCTAGTAAAGAGTGGGTATATAAACAATACGATCATCAAGTACGTACGAGTACAGTCGTATCCCCTGGATCTGATGCTGCGGTTGTAAGAATTCGTGGAACGAAAAAAGCACTGGCGATGACAACAGATTGTAATTCTCGTTACATTTACCTAGATCCAGAGGTTGGTGGACAAATTGCGGTAGCTGAAGCAGCCCGAAATATTGTCTGCTCAGGTGGAGTACCTCTTGCCATTACAGACTGTTTGAATTTTGGAAATCCAGAAAAACCAGAAATCTTCTGGCAGTTAGAGAAGGCTGTGGACGGAATGAGTGAAGCTTGTAAAATGCTTGAAGCACCCGTGATTGGCGGGAATGTATCTCTATACAATGAAACAAATGGAACAGCCGTATATCCTACACCTGTCGTCGGAATGGTTGGTTTAATAGAAGACATTCAATATGTGACAACACAAGAGTTTAAGCAAGCGGGAGATAAAATTTATGTAGTTGGTGAGACAGGCGAAGAATTTGGAGGAAGTGAGCTTCAAAAATTGATAGAAGGGCGTATTTTTGGGCCTGCCCCGTCCATTGATTTACAGGTAGAGAAAAAACGTCAGCAGCAAATCTTGAAGGCAATTCAATCAGGTCTCGTACAGTCTGCACATGACCTAGCAGAAGGTGGATTAGGCGTTGCGCTAAGTGAGTCTTGTTTCGGTACAGAGCTAGGAGCTACTGTAACACTACAAGGGGAACCCGTTTCAGAGCTGTTCAGTGAAACGCAATCTCGTTTTCTTGTCAGTGTAAAAGAAGAACATCAAGCACAGTTTGAACAGCTTGTAGAAGATGCCGTTCCAATTGGTGAAGTGGTCTCACATAGACAGCTTAAGGTTCTATCATGTGAAGGAACCATCCATCTACTTGGAGATGTTCAGGAATTAGAAGCCGCTTGGAGAGGAGCTATCCCATGCTTGCTGAAGTAAGAGGCTTAAACGAAGAATGTGGAATTTTTGGGGTGGTGGGGGCATGAAAATGCCTCCCAAATCACGTATTACGGACTTCATAGCTTGCAGCACAGAGGGCAAGAAGGTGCTGGAATCGTGGTAACGGACGGCGAAACCCTTAAAGGTGTAAAGGGTGAAGGGTTAGTGAATGAAGTATTTAATGCAGATAAACTAAAAGAGCTTAAAGGCAAAGGAAGCATTGGGCACGTTCGTTATGCAACAGCTGGTGGAGGAGGCTATGAGAATGTACAGCCGTTACTATTCCATTCTCAAACAGGCAGCTTAGGTCTTGCTCATAACGGTAATTTAGTGAATGCAACGGCTCTTAAGCACCAAATGGAAGGGCAAGGGAGCATATTCCAAACAAGCTCTGATACAGAAGTATTAGCACACTTAATCAAACGTAGTGGTTATAGAGAGTTTAAGGACAGAGTAAAAAATGCTCTAACGATGTTAAAAGGTGCCTACGCCTTCTTATTAATGACAGAAACTGAGCTGATGGTTGCGTTAGATCCTAATGGTCTTCGTCCATTATCACTCGGAAAGATTGGAGACGCATACTGCGTTGCATCTGAAACCTGCGCGTTTGATATTGTTGGAGCAACGTATATACGAGATGTAGAGCCAGGAGAGCTTATCACCATTAACGATTCAGGTATTTCTTCAGATTATTTTACTTACTCAGGGAATCGGGCGATGTGTTCAATGGAATATATCTATTTTTCAAGACCAGATAGCAATATTTCAGGCATCAATGTGCATAGCGCTAGAAAACGTCTAGGAAAACAATTAGCTCTTGAAGTGCCGATTGATGCGGATGTCGTAACAGGTGTGCCGGATAGCAGTATCTCAGCCGCTATTGGGTATGCGGAGGAAAGCGGTATTCCCTATGAACTGGGATTAATTAAAAACCGTTATGTTGGTAGAACGTTCATCCAGCCGTCTCAGTCTCTTCGTGAGCAAGGGGTTAAAATGAAGCTTTCCCCTGTGCGGGGCGTCGTAGAAGGAAAGCGTGTAGTAATGGTCGATGATTCTATTGTTAGAGGAACGACGAGTAGAAGGATTGTGACGATGCTTCGAGAGGCAGGTGCGAAAGAGGTACATGTGGCCATTAGTTCACCGCCTATAAAGCATCCGTGCTTCTACGGCATTGACACAAGCACTCATGAAGAATTAATTGCATCGAAGCATTCAGTGGAAGACATACGTCAAATCATTGGTGCAGACTCTCTCACATTCTTAAGTGTAGAGGGAACCATGCAGGCAATTGGACGAAAGGATCCTTCTCCGAACTGCGGACAATGCTTAGCGTGTTTTACAGGGAAATATCCGACGGAAATCTATCCAGATACCGTTTTACCATACGAAAAAGAAATGGTGTAGGGGGATCACGATGAATCAATATAAAGATGCGGGAGTCAATATTGAAGCAGGATATGAAGCGGTAGAAAGAATGAAGTCTCACGTAAAACGTACGGAACGATTTGGTGTCATGGGAACGATTGGAGGCTTTGGAGGTCTATTCGACTTGTCTTCACTCAAAATGAAAGAACCAGTTCTTGTTTCTGGGACAGATGGAGTTGGAACGAAGCTGAAGCTTGCCTTTCAACTTGACCGCCACGATACCATTGGAATCGATTGTGTTGCCATGTGCGTCAATGACATAGTGGTTCAAGGGGCAACGCCTCTTTTCTTTTTAGATTATATAGCTTGCGGTAAAGCGTTTCCTGAGAAGCTTGAAGGCATAGTGAAAGGAATTGCTGATGGGTGCGTAGAGAGTGGAGCGGCCTTAATCGGGGGAGAGACCGCTGAGATGCCTGGCTTGTATGATGAGCAAGAATATGATCTTGCCGGGTTTGTTGTAGGTGCATGTGAGAAGCCACAGCTGATTACCGGGGAGAATATCTGTGAAGGAGATAGGCTAATTGGTATTAGCTCATCTGGAGTGCATAGTAATGGTTTTTCTCTTGTCCGTAAAATTATTGATCAAAACAGTCTTGATTTACAAGAAGAGTATAGCGAGCTTGGAGGCAAAACGCTAGGAGAAGCCCTATTAACTCCAACAAAGATCTATGTGAAGCCTGTTCTTGAGGTGCTCTCTCATTTTGATGTAAACGGTATGGCCCATATTACAGGTGGGGGCTTTTACGAAAACATCCCACGTATGCTGCCTAACGGCTTGGGCGCAAGCATTCATCTAGATTCATTTAAACGACCAGCGGTTTTTGCTCTTTTACAAGAGTGGGGAAGTGTACCGACAGATGAAATGTACTCTGTATTTAATATGGGAGTTGGCTTTATCATGTGCGTGCCTGAATGGCAGGCGGCAGAAGTCGTTGAGCTACTAGAGAGCTTAGGGGAAACCGCATCGGTTATTGGAAAAGTTGTAGCAGGTGAAGGTGTTACTCTACACAATTAGCGAGGTAAAGCGCTATTATAATAAAGGAAGTGTCAGGATGACGAAGATGGCCGTGTTTGCCTCTGGAAATGGTAGTAATTTTCAAGCCATTATAGATGGATGCCGCAATCATAGCATCCCGGGGAGTGTTGAGCTACTTGTGTGTGATCAACCAGAGGCTTTTGCAGTAGAGAGAGCAAGGGAGTACGGAATTCCAACTTTTGTTTTTCGTGCAAAAAACTATTCCAGTAAAAAGGCTTTTGAAGAAGAGATTTTAAGGGAATTAGGAAATAGAGACATCAAGTGGATTCTGTTAGCTGGTTATATGAGGTTAATTGGAGAGACGTTACTCTGTTCCTATCCTAAACGAATCGTGAACATTCACCCTTCTTTACTGCCACATTTTCCAGGTAAGGACGCAATAGCACAAGCGCTTGAAGCTAGTGCGAACGAAACGGGAGTTACAGTTCATTATGTTGATGAAGGAATGGATACAGGCCCAATTATTTCTCAAAGAAGTGTCGATATCCTTCCAGGAGAAACCGTGACGAGCTTACAGAAAAAAATTCAGCAAGTAGAACATGAATTATACCCTTCCGTAGTGAAGGCACTTCTTGAACAAACAGATGAGAGGAGCAGGTAAGTTGAAAAGAGCATTGATTTCAGTTTCGGAAAAAAGCGGAGTGGTTGAATTTGCCAGAGAGTTAAAAGAATTAGGGTACATGATTCTATCTACTGGTGGGACGAAAAAAATTCTTTTAGAGAGTGGTATTGAAGTAACGGGTGTAGATGAAGTTACAGGATTCCCAGAAATCTTAGATGGACGAGTAAAAACTCTTCACCCTCGTATTCACGGAGGATTGTTAGCTAGGCGAAATAATGAAGAACATGTGAAAGCAGTAGAGGAGCAAGGGATAGACTTTATTGATTTAGTATGTGTGAATTTGTATCCGTTCCAACAAACCATCGCCATGCCGAATGTGACGGAAGAAGAAGCCATTGAAAATATTGATATTGGTGGGCCTTCTATGCTACGCTCTGCCGCTAAAAATTTTGAAGATGTGACAGTCGTGGTGGATTATGTTGACTATCAAATGATCCTTTCACAGCTTCGTGAAAAGGGAGAGGTTGACCGCGAGACACGCTGTAAGCTAGCGGCAAAGGTCTTTAGACATACGGCTGCCTATGATGCGTACATAGCTGAGTATTTAACAAAATGTGCCCAGGAAGAAAATCCAGAACAGTTAACCTTAACCTATGAAAAAATGAATTCATTACGTTACGGTGAAAACCCACATCAACAGGCGTCATTTTACCGTACACCAATGGGGTCTGACTCCTCTATCGCAGCAGCAAGACAGTGGAACGGAAAGGAATTATCGTTCAATAACATTCGAGATGCAGACGCTGCGCTTCAAATGGTTAAAGAATTCTCAGAGCCCGCTGCTGTGGCAGTAAAGCATATGAATCCATGTGGTGTGGGTGTAGGGGATACGGTTCTAGAAGCATTTGAACGAGCGTATCAAGCAGATCCAATTTCGATTTTTGGAGGAATTGTGGCAATAAATCGACCGGTAGATCTTGAAACGGCAGAAAAGCTGCATGAAATCTTTTTAGAGATTGTTATGGCTCCAGCTTTCACAGAGGAAGCGTTAGAGCTTTTAAAAGGTAAAAAGAACCTGCGCTTATTAACGGTATCCTTTGACCAAACAGGTTCTCCGGAACGTATGCTCACTTCTGTTGGAGGTGGATTGTTACTACAAGATCAAGACACTCTTGGTCTTGAAGATGCAGAGCTTCGCGTAGTCACAAAGCGTGAGCCTTCAGAAGAAGAATGGAAAGCATTAAAGCTAGGATGGAGCATTGTCAAACATGTGAAATCTAATGCGATTGTTGTGAGCAATGCTGAAATGACTCTTGGTGTAGGAGCCGGTCAAATGAATCGTGTGGGTGCGGCGAAAATCGCTTTAGAGCAAGCGGGTGAAAAAGCTCAAGGAGCAGCGTTAGCTTCGGATGCATTTTTCCCTATGGAAGATACTGTTGAAGCTGCAGCAAAAGCAGGCATCACAGCGATCATTCAGCCTGGAGGCAGTATTCGTGATGAGGATAGCATTAAAAAAGCTGACGAATATGGAATAACAATGG
Source organism: Bacillus coahuilensis m4-4 (assembly GCF_000171615.1). GTDB lineage: Bacteria > Bacillota > Bacilli > Bacillales > Bacillaceae_K > Bacillus_T > Bacillus_T coahuilensis. The sequence continues at coordinate 30,909 of NZ_ABFU01000013.3, forward strand.
TGGTAACGGGAATCCGTCATTTTAAACATTAATTAATACGAGAGTCTGTCTGGGGGGATTTGATGAAGGTTTTAGTGATCGGAAGTGGCGGAAGAGAGCATGCCATTTGTCATAAATTGATGGAGAGTGAAAGTGTATCTGCGGTCTATTGTGAACCAGGAAGCGATGCGATTTCTGAAGTGGCGACGTGTGAGGGAATAGACCCGTTAGATTTTGTTTCTCTCGTATCCTTGGTTAAAAGAGAGGGCATTGAGCTTACGATTGTGGGACCTGAGGCTCCTCTTGTGGCTGGGATTGTAGATTTTTTCCAAGAAAACGATTTGTTGATTTTTGGACCAACACAAAAGGCGGCCCAAATTGAAGGAAGTAAACGCTTTGCGAAGGATCTAATGAAGCAATACAATATTCCAACAGCGGCTTATGAGACCTTCACTTCGATTCAAGACGCAAAAGAATATATTGCTTCAACAAAAGGTCCCTATGTGATTAAAGCAAATGGTTTGGCTGCAGGAAAAGGAGTTGTCATCGCAGATGGTGAACAAGAGGCATGCCAAGCAGTAGAAAGTATGCTCTCAGGCTCAAAGTTTGGCGAGGCAGGTAGGGAGATTGTCATTGAAGCGTTCCTAGAAGGAGAAGAGTTTTCTCTTATGGCATTTGTTAATGGCACAACCGTAATTCCACTAGAAATTGCTCAAGATCATAAGCGTGTGGGTGAAGGTGATACGGGATTAAATACAGGAGGCATGGGAGCGTATTCCCCTGTTCCACAGATTCCGAAATCAGTCGTCACTCAAGCAGTAGAGACGATTATGAAGCCAGTGGCTGAAGCAATGGTGAAAGAAGGCAGAAGCTTCACAGGGATACTGTACGGTGGATTAATGCTGACAAAAGAAGGACCGAAAGTCATCGAATTTAATGCGAGATTTGGTGATCCTGAAACGCAGGTAGTATTGCCACGTCTTGAGTCAGATCTAGGTGTCGTGCTGAAAAACATATTGGGAGGTGGGCATGTCGAGCTTAGCTGGACAAAAAAGACGGTAGTTGGGATTGTCTTAGCAAGTCTTGGATATCCAGAGCAATATGAGACAGGCACGGCGATTGAGGGGCTTTCAGAAGTGAAGGGTGATTCTTACGTTTTCCATAGTGGAACAAAGAAGCAGAACGAGGAGTATGTTTCAAGCGGCGGTCGAGTCGTAGTCATTGGTGCAAAAGGTGAAGGTGTAAAAGAGGCGAGAGAAAAAGCCCTTCGTTCACTTTCAACCATTCAAAATTTAACTAACTTCCATTACCGAAAGGATATCGGTTATCGAGCTATTATGTTCGACGATTCTTCCCTTTTCGAATATACACAAACAAAATAGCAACAATTCCGCCAATTAAGGAAATAAGCACATAGCTCATATCGGTTACGTATTCCCAGAACATAGAGAGTCCTCCTTTATTTAGGTGTCCAGATGATAGACCTGGACACCTTTTTGAATAGTTAGTGCATTGGCCAGCCCTTGGGACCCGGGGTATGGTCTCACTCACAACAAATCTTGAAGTGATTATCCTACCCCATTAAAATTTTTACCTAAAATTCCATCTTATCTTGAGTGGAATGATCGGTAGTCGTTTGTTCCTTTACTTCTTCTAAAATAGAGTCTGTGCCTTCCTGACTCATAAATTTATTCATTAAGTTTTGGATGGATTTGTTTGGACTCGCTCCTTTATTGTAGTCATGATTGTGATCATGATCATTTCTAGATTCAAACAAATCAACGATTGGGCAGTATCGTAAAATTCCTTCCCCTACCTTCATCGCTCCAAGTGCCGCTAAAAGGAGATAGGATTCTTTCCAGTGCTTACGCGTTAGCTTCGACGTAGCGAAAGTTAATATGGTAAAACCAGCTGTAATACGAATAAGCGCATTCACGATCCCAATATTTTGTGATACTTTCAATTTTGTCCACCTCTTTACAGAATTTTTATAACATTTAATCATCTTCTAACGTTCTTTACATTAAAATATGTTACGATAATAAAAATTGGAAACCTAAGGAGTGAAAGGAACATGGGTCACCCTTCTCAATGGAAAAACAAGCAAATTCGTGAACATATAGATGTAATTGAAGGCAAAATTTCACCAACAGTGCTTTTAAAGGATGCTACATATTTGCATTCTGGATTCAAGAAGTGGATAAAGGGTCATATTTGGATATACGAAGACCGTATCATTTATGCTGGTCCAACACTTCCTGAGAATACAGAGGAATGTGAAATGATCGATTGTGAAAAGCTGACCATTGTACCTGGCTATATCGAGCCTCATGTTCACCCTTTTCAATTATATAATCCCCACAGCTTTGCACAGTATGCATCGAAAACGGGGACGACTACACTCATTAATGACAATCTTATGTTCTTTTTATTAAATAATAAAAAGAAAGCGTTTTCTTTGTTAGATTCTTACAAACATCTTCCTGTGTCCATGTTTTGGTGGTGCCGGTTTGATTCGCAATCAGAGATGGAGAATGAAGAGAAAATCTTTTCACTTGAAGCAGTGAAGACATGGCTAAAGAGAGATGATGTCATCCAAGGAGGAGAGCTTACGAGCTGGCCACGTCTTGTTCAAGGTGACGATATGATACTTCAATGGATACAAGAAACGAAAAAATTAAGGGAAAAAAGTAGAAGGGCATTTTCCAGGTGCATCTGAGAGGACGCTCGCTATGATGAGCTTATTTGGTGTAGATAGTGATCATGAAAGCATGACTGGAAAAGAAGCGTATCAGCGTATATTACATGGATTTACGGTGGCACTAAGACATTCCTCCATTCGCAAAGATCTAGAAAAGCTATTAGATGAACTAAAGGAACTTGAAGTAGATCATTATCGCTCTCTGATGTTAACAACGGATGGCTCTACTCCGTCTTTTTATAAAAATGGGGTCATTGATTTTCTGCTTCGTATTTGCTTAGAAAAAGGGATTCCGGCCATCGATGCATACGAAATGGCGTCGTACAATGTTGCCTCATATTATGGACTTTCTGCTACCCATGGCTCCATCGCTACTGGGCAAATTGCGAATATTAACATACTAGAAAACCCAACTAATCCAACGCCGATTGGGGTTTTAAGCAAAGGTCAGTGGGTAGTTCATCCACAAAAAAGCGTGAGTGTATGGGATGATGAAATTCAACAGTCTCTTCCAGATATGAAGATTGATTGGGAATTGAAAGCGGATGATATGCAGTTTTCTATGCCTTTTGGAATGAAGCTTGTAAATGATGTGATTACGAAGCCTTATTCTGTACAAATTGATGCCAGTTTAGAGGAGCTTTCTTTAGAGCACGACCATAGTTATTTATTGCTCCTTGATCGTCATGGGAAATGGAGAATTAGTACAATGATTCAGGGATTCAGCAGTGGTGTGAAAGGATTAGCTTCTTCTTTTACCGGTACGGGGGATATTGTAATCATTGGAAAGAATCGAAAGGATATGATTAGAGCATTTAATGAAATGAAGAGGCTAAATGGAGGGATTGTGGTGGTGGAGGATGAGGAAATCATCTTTGAACTACCTCTACCGTTTATGGGAGTCATGTCTGACCTCCCAATGGAAGAATTAATAGAGAAGCAAGAGGAGCTTCAATTCATCTTGAGGGAAAGAGGATATGATCATAGTGATCCAGTTTATACATTATTGTTCCTAACGTCAACTCATCTTCCATATATTAGGATAACGCCAAAAGGAATTTATGATGTGATGAAAAAAACGTACTCTTTCCTGCTATAATGCGTTAAAATATAAAAGAGAATCAAGGTATTGACGAGGTGTAGCTTATGTTGAAACAAACGGTATTCTCGGTTGCAACCCTTTTATTATTAGCAGGTTGTAACGGATCGAAAGAAGAAGTAGTAGAACCTATTAGCGAAACAAAAGAACCAACTGTTGAAGAAGTGGAAGAAATAAAAGAAGAGTCAGCGTTTACCTATCCGTTAACCGGTCTCAAAGTAGACGAAGCAGCTACAAATCGACCAATCGCTGTGACAGTAAATAATCATCCAAAGGCGAGACCCCAGTCAGGACTACATAAAGCGGACATTGTGTATGAAATGCTAGCAGAAGGGGACGTAACAAGATTAGTAGCCGTCTATCAAAGCACTTACCCACAACTGGTAGGACCAGTAAGGAGCTCACGTACGTATTTTATAGATATTGCCAAAGGATTCGATAGTATTTATATTGCCCATGGGTATTCACCCGATGCAAAAGCAATTCTTTCTTCCGGTGAAATTGATCATTTAAACGGGATGCAATATGATGGCACACTATTCCACCGGGCTTCCGATCGTCAAGCACCTCACAATTCTTATATTACCTTTGAGAATATTCTAAAAGGGGCTGACAAATTAGGTTTTGAGACCGTAGCGGTTCCGACTCCTCTCACATTCAGCGAAGAAGGTACAGAAGGCCAAAACCAGCAATCGTTTAGCGTATCATATTATAACAATTCTGACTTTACTTCACAGTATCAATTCGATTCGACAACGTCTTCCTATTCACGGTATAATAAAGGAACCCAATTGATAGACAAGGAATCTCAAGAACCTATTACATTGAGTAACATCTTTGTGATAGAAACAGATCATGAAGTAGTAGACAGTGTAGGCAGAAGAGATATTGACCTCACATCAGGCGGTTCCGGTTATCTGTTCCAAAACGGATTTAAGCTAGATGTTAAGTGGAAAAATGAGAATGGCATTCTGATCCCATACGGAGAAAAAGGACCCCTTCCATTCATTCCAGGTCAAACTTGGGTTCACATCGTTCCGTCCCTAAGTAGTGTACAAATGGACTAGACTGTATATAAAAGGAGTAATCACATGCAAATAGATAAATTAAGAGGTAAGGAGCTAGACCAGCTGTTTACATCGATTCTTTCCCTTCAGGATTTAGAAGAATGCTATCGATTTTTTGACGATCTTTGTACGGTAAATGAAATTCAATCTCTAGCACAGCGTTTAGAAGTAGCGAAAATGCTTGGAGAAGGAAATACATACCATAAGATTGAAACGCAAACAGGAGCAAGCACCGCTACCATTTCTCGCGTGAAACGTTGTTTGAACTATGGAAATGATGCCTATAAGTTAGTATTGGATCGGATCAAGGAAGAAGAAAAGTCTGCAGAGTAATCTGCAGGCTTTTTTTTAGCATTTTTGGAGTGAAATTTTGATATAAAACAATGTATTCGTGTTTACGGGCAATTTTTAGTAGATTACGGGCAATATTGGTTGTGTTATGGGCAAATTTTTTAAAATATGGGCAAATTACAGAAGGTTACGGGCAAATAATTAGTAATACGGGCAAATTTAATTAAAAAGTAACACTTCTGAGCTAGTCATAATTCTCTATCCCCTCTCTCTCTTTCATGCACTCTTTCTTCCTCTAATCTCCTTCTACTATTCTTTCTCCTCCTAACCACATCATGCTATAATGGGGAAATGGATGATGGACTAGGAGGACGGAAGATGTACGATGTAAAAGAATGGAGACATGTATTCAAACTAGACCCAAATAAAGAGATTTCTGATGAAGAATTAGAACAAGTTTGTGAGTCTGGTACAGATGCCGTCTTAGTTGGAGGCTCTGATGGTGTGACGTTAGAAAACGTCCTAAGTTTAATGGCAAGAATTAGACGATACACGGTTCCTTGTGTATTAGAGGTTTCCACGATTGAATCGATTACACCCGGCTTTGATTTTTACTATATTCCGATGGTGTTAAATAGTGATAATCCTAAATGGACAAAGAATCTTCATCACGAAGCAGTGAAAGAATATGGGGAGATTATGAACTGGGATGAAATCTTAGTGGAGGGGTATTGCATTTTAAATAAAGAATGCAAAGCAGCGACTCTAACAGAGGCCTATACTGACTTATCCCATGATGATGTGTTAGCCTATGCGAGAATGGCGGAGCACTTATATCATCTGCCCATCTTTTATTTAGAATACAGTGGAACCTACGGTGATCCGCAGCTTGTGAAAAAAGTTTCGGACGTATTAACTGACACAGTGTTGTTTTACGGGGGAGGCATCTCTTCGGTCGAGCAGGCCAAAGAAATGGCGGCTCACGCAGGTGTAGTAGTCATTGGAAATGTCATCTATACCGATATTAAAACCGCTTTGCAAACTGTTTCAGCGGTTAAAGGACTATGATGCGAGAGAAGGAATAATACGATATAATAAGAACAGATGTTCTAATAATGGTGGTGTAAAATATGCAATTTTTAAAAGACCGGCTTTTAAATGGAATGAATCCTGAACAGAAAAAAGCGGTACAAACAACAGATGGTCCACTACTACTAATGGCGGGAGCAGGTTCAGGGAAAACTAGAGTCCTCACTCATCGAATTGCTTATTTAATGGTAGAAAAGCAAATTGCTCCTTACAACATATTGGCGATTACATTTACAAATAAAGCAGCAAGAGAAATGAAGGAGCGTATCAGTAAGATTCTAGGCGGAGCTGCCGAAGATATTTGGGTATCGACCTTCCATTCTATGTGCGTGAGAATTCTTCGTCGGGACATTGACCGCATGGGATACAATCGAAATTTCACGATTCTGGATTCTGGTGATCAGCAGTCGGTTGTAAAGTCTATTTTAAAGGATAAAAATATTGATCCTAAGAAATTTGATCCACGGGCAATCCTTGGTATCATCTCGAATGCCAAAAATGAACTGAAAACTCCTGAAGATTTCAGTAAAACATCTGGCAGCTATTTTGATCAAGTTGCAAGTGATGTGTATATTGAGTATCAAAAGCGCCTTCGCAAAAACCAAGCCCTCGATTTTGACGATTTAATCATGACAACGATTCAGTTGTTTCAAAAGGTCCCAGAAGTACTTGAATACTACCAGCGTAAGTTCCAGTACATACATGTGGATGAGTATCAAGATACAAATCGAGCGCAGTATATGCTTGTAAAATTGATGGCATCTAGATTCCAAAACTTATGTGTAGTGGGGGACTCGGACCAGTCTATTTACGGCTGGAGAGGAGCGGATATTGCCAATATCCTTTCGTTTGAAAAGGATTACCCACGTGCATCTGTTATTTTCTTAGAGCAAAACTATCGTTCAACGAAACGAATCCTACAAGCGGCGAACCATGTGATTGAAAACAATGCCAACCGGAAGCCGAAAAAGCTATGGACGGACAATATGGAAGGTGAGAAGATCACCTATTATCGGGGAGACAATCAACAAGGGGAAGCGCAGTATGTTGCTGGGCAAATCAAAAGCATGGTCGATTCTGGTAAACGGAAGCTATCAGAAATCGCTATATTATATCGAACAAATGCTATGTCCCGTGTAATAGAGGAAGTTTTACTAAAATCCAATATTCAATATAGCATCGTAGGCGGGACGAAGTTCTACGATCGTAAAGAAATTAAAGATATCCTGGCGTACTTACGACTGGTGGCAAATCCAGATGACGATATTAGCTTACAGCGTATTATAAATGTCCCAAAACGTGGAGTCGGTTCGACATCTCTTGATAAAATCGCTCGCTATGCTGATGATCATAATATTTCCATGTTTAGAGCACTGGGAGAAGCGGACTTTATTGGAGTGTCACCTAAAGTAGCAAAGGCTCTTCTTGAATTTAGACATCTCGTGTTAGGGTATGAACAACAGCAAGAATATTTATCCGTCACTGAGCTAGTAGAAGAAATCCTTGAAAAGTCTGGATACCGTGACATGTTAAAAGCAGAAAAAAGTATTGAGTCACAAAGTCGATTAGAAAATATTGACGAGTTTTTATCTGTAACCAAATCGTTTGAAGATACAAGTGAAGACAAATCGTTAGTATCCTTCTTAACAGATTTAGCACTCGTTGCCGATATTGATTCTCTAGATGAGGATGACTTGCCGCAGGATGCTGTCACCCTAATGACGTTACACTCCGCCAAAGGGCTAGAATTCCCTGTCGTGTTCCTAATGGGTATGGAAGAAGGGGTATTTCCTCATAGTCGTTCTCTTATGGAAGAAGATGAAATGGAGGAAGAGCGTCGCTTAGCTTATGTAGGGATTACACGTGCAGAAGAGGAGCTTTTCTTAACCAATGCCCAGATGCGTACCTTATATGGACGTACGAATATGAATCCTGTTTCAAGGTTTATTGGTGAAATCCCTGATGAACTTCTGGATAATATGGCGATAGAATCCCCCGCAGTTAGTAGACCTGGGTCACCTTTTCAACGGCAACAGCAGCCAACTAGACGTCCCGTGTCACGTCCAATTTCTCAAACGACCACCGGTGGTGAAAAAGTTGGATGGAAGGTTGGAGATAAAGCCGTTCATAAGAAGTGGGGAACAGGTACTGTTGTCAGCGTAAAAGGAACTGGAGATAGTACAGAGCTTGATATAGCCTTCCCAAGTCCAACCGGGGTCAAGCGATTATTAGCAAAATTCGCGCCAATAGAAAAAGGATAAGAAAGGAATGTAGTGATGGAACGACAATTTGCCGAAGAGCGTGTAAAAGAACTTCATCAAACGTTAAACGAGTGGAACTATGCTTACTATGTTCTCGACAAGCCACAAGTCTCTGACCAAGAGTACGACTCGAAGCTTCAAGAACTCATCGCGATTGAGCAAGAATTTCCTGAATTAAAAACACCAGATTCACCGTCTGAACGCATTGGTGCTCAAGTGTTAGAAGGATTTACGAAGGTTCAGCACGATATTCCGATGCTTAGCCTTGGAAATGCTTTTAATGAGGAAGATTTAAAAGATTTTGACCGAAAAATTCGTGAGCGTGTTGGTGACAATTTCGCCTATGTGTGTGAACTGAAGATTGATGGGCTTGCGATTTCGTTGAAATACGAGGATGGGTTATTTGTACAAGGAGCTACAAGAGGAGACGGCACGATTGGTGAAGATATTACAGCAAATCTTCGCACCATTCGTTCCATCCCCCTTCGTCTAAAAGATGCTGTTACGATTGAAGTACGCGGAGAAGCATTTATGCCGAAACGTTCATTCGTAAGCCTGAATGAAGCGAAGGACGAAGCGGGTGAAGAACCGTTTGCTAATCCACGTAATGCAGCCGCAGGCTCTCTGCGGCAGCTTGATCCGAAAATTGCAGCGTCTAGAAATTTAGATATCTTCTTATATAGTATTGCGAATGGGGAAGAGGTAGGAATGACAGAGCATGCTAAAGCATTAGCTTATTTAGATTCTCTAGGCTTTAAAACCAACCCTCTGCGTAGGCAATGTGAGACGATTGAAGAAGTAATGATGTATGTGGAAGAATGGACTGAGAAACGTCAAGACCTTGCTTACGAAATTGATGGGATCGTAATAAAAGTAAACAGCTTTAGTCAGCAGGACGAGCTTGGGTTTACAGCCAAAAGTCCACGATGGGCCATTGCGTATAAATTTCCTGCAGAAGAAGTGATAACCGTTCTAAAAGATATTGAGCTTAGTGTTGGAAGAACCGGCGCAGTTACTCCAACAGCCATCTTAGAACCTGTACGTGTAGCAGGTACCACCGTTCAACGAGCTTCCCTTCACAATGAAGACCTTATTCGTGAAAAGGATATTCGAATTGGTGACCATGTGATTGTTAAAAAAGCTGGAGATATCATTCCAGAAGTCGTCAGTTCTTTGAAAGAAAGACGTACAGGTGAAGAAAAAGAATTCTTTATGCCTTCCCATTGCCCGGAGTGTGATAGTGAGCTTATCAGAATTGAAGATGAGGTTGCACTGCGTTGTATGAATCCAAAGTGTCCTGCTCTCATTCGTGAAAGCTTAATTCATTTTGTATCAAGAACGGCGATGAACATCGACGGTCTAGGTGAAAAGGTGATTAGCCAGCTATTTAAAGAAGAACTGATTCAAGACGTAGCGGATATTTACTTCTTAACACAAGAGCAGTTGATAGCACTTGAGAGAATTGGGGAAAAATCTGCTCTGAATTTAATTCAAGCGATTGATGCTTCTAGAGAGAATTCATTAGAAAAGCTCTTATTTGGATTAGGCATTCGTCATGTTGGAGCAAAAGCAGCTAAGACGTTAGCCCAAGAATTTGATACATTAACTAATTTGCAAAATGCCTCTAAAGAAGAGCTCATTCGCATTGATGAGATTGGTGACAAGATGGCAGACAGTATTGTCCAATACTTTTCCATGCCTGAAGTTCATGAGCTAATAGCAGAGCTTCAAAAAGCCGAAGTGAATATGCAATATAAAGGTCCAAAAAAGATCGCGGTTGAAGCAGGAGAAACTTCATTTGCAGGTAAAGTCGTTGTGTTAACAGGTAAATTGTCCATCTTAACTAGAAATGAAGCAAAAGAGAAAATAGAACTTCTAGGTGGGAAGGTAACGGGCAGTGTTAGTAAAAAACCGACCTTTTAATCGCAGGAGAAGATGCTGGCTCTAAACTTTCAAAAGCAGAAGAGCTTGGGATTGACATATGGGATGAAGAGAAGCTTGTGGAAGAACTGAATCGATAAGAGGTGTAAAATTGAAAAGTGGTTTGTAACCTTATTGGGTGTAGGGATTTTCCTAGGTGGGTGTGCTCCAACGATTCAAAAGCAAGACCAAGTTGTCGATGAAGGTGCTGAAGAACAAACACAAACTGGGATTATTCCTTCCTTTCAAGTTTCAGAAGAGTATTACCGGGTGCTGTTACCGTATGAACCTAGTGCAAGTCGCGGAGCAGTAGTCCAAAATATAAATAATACGTTAAATATTGAAGAATTTGAGACAGGGCTTATGAGATTATCTCAAGAGTTTTACTCAACAGAAGATTACTATTTCCGTGAAGGTCAGCTTTTGGATTCGGATACGATTTCTAGTTGGTTAGGTAGACAGTCTAGTGAGGATGAAGAAGGTACATTGAAATTGAATCCTGAAATTGCTCCAGGACCTGATCAAGAAGAGCGTCCAGATTTTATTAAACGCCATGAAGACTCTCCTCTATATCTTTCACACATAATCGAACAGAATTACTTAATTAAATCTAGAGACGATACGGTGAAGCTAGGTGGTATCTCCATTGGATTAGCATTAAATTCTGTGTACTACTACAGGGATAGCACGTATACGTATTTTGAATATGCTATTCCAGAAAGTGAAATTATCGAACAAGGACAAAAAAATGGCGGAAAAAGTGGTGTCTACTCTTCGCACTCAATATGCAGATGCTGCAGATGTCCCTATCTTTGTAGCCCTATATGTTCAAGGAGAAAAAAGCTCAACGGTGCCAGGAAATTACTTTGCTTCCTCTTTTGCGGATAGCGGTAAAGGCATTTCAAAATGGAATGACGTAGAGGAAAAGCATTACGCATTCAATATTAGCTCTGAAGCTAATGAATTGTACCGAGAAGATGTTCAGTATTTTAATAACTTTAAGGATGAGATCGAAAACTATTTTCCTAACTATAATGGTGTAGTAGGAACAGGATTCTACCGAGACGGTCAGTTATCCAAATTAAAGATTGATATTCCCATTCAGTTTTACGGCAAAGCAGAATTAGTAGGGTTTGCCCAATATGTGACGGGGACCATTATGGATCAGTTCCCAGATTTCTTTAATATTGAAGTAAATGTTACCTCTGTTAACGGGCAAGAGATATTATTTATCCGTGAACCTGGAGATAAAGAACCGTTTGTTCATATTTATGAGTAGAAAGATGTCCCTTTGGGGGCTATTTTTTTTATGGGTTGAAAGGAGAGTAGGTGGATTAGTGGCATGGATTAGGGGGAGTGGTCGCCAGTTGGCTGAAGTTGCACGTAAGCTGGGGAAGTGCACGCAAACAAGCTGGGGAGGTGCACGCAAAGGGCCGAAAGGTGCACGCAAGAGGAGAAAAAGTGAACGCAAATGGACTGAAGCCGCACGCAAGCTGGGGAAGTGCACGCAGAAGGGTAAAAAATGCACTCAAAGGGCCGAAAGGTGCACGCAAGAGGAGGAAAAGTGAACGCAAACAAGCTGAAGCCGCACGCAAGAACCAGAAGCCCAAATCCCTTCTACTTGACGAAATCATCCTTCCCTAATATACTTATTGAATACTAACTAACGTTCGTTAGGTAGGTTGGAGTGAAGTATATGTCTAAACAAAAAGTGATTGATGCAGCATTAAAGGTATTCTCAAATGCAGGGTATAACGGAGCATCGCTCTCTATGATTGCGAAAGAAGCAGGGATGAAAACTCCTTCTCTGTATGCGCATGTTGAATCTAAAGATGATTTGTTTATTCAAGTAGTGAAAGATGTTATGGCTCGTGAGAAATATTTTGCCGAGGAGGCAATTGGGAAGAAGAAGGGGATGGATCAGGTGAGTGCCTTGTTTTTATTTTACACAGACCCTACAGCAAGGCAAGAGGATCGAGCATTCTTTGCAAGATGTCTGTATTTCCCACCTCTTCATTTAAAAGAGGAAGTCGTTGAGATACTGATGGAATATGAAAGATACACGAATGAAACGCTACTCTCAGCTATTAGAGAGAAAAAGCTTTTAATTCCAAAGGAGCAGTGGATTCATACGTTCTTCTCTTTAATGGATGGCGTTTTTTTAGAGCAGCGTTTGTATGAAGAAGAGGAATTGTTGATTCGAAGAGAATCAGCTTTGCGTACACTTCTTCATTTTGTAAAGGAGGAACATTAAAGATGGCATGGTTTTATTTAATTGTGGGAGGGCTATTAGAAATTGTGTGGGCAACTGGTCTTAAGTTGTCTGAAGGATTTACTCAGCCGGTATATAGCTTACTAACCTTACTAACAATTGTCGTTAGCTTTTATTTCTTTGGGATGTCTATGAAGCTACTACCGATTGGTACAGCGTATGCTGTTTATACAGGAATAGGTGCAGCAGGAGCAGCTATTATTGGGATGATCTTCTTTCATGAACCCTTTTCAATAGGAAAACTCATCTTTCTACTAGTATTAATTAGCGGTATTCTTGGTCTAAAATTAGTAGACGCTGAAGAAGGGAAGGGGACGTCATAATGGAATGGATTTACTTAATTTTGGCTGGATTATGTGAGGTTGGTCTTGTTTCGTTTATGAAGCTATCTGATGGGTTCCGAAAGAAGAATTACCTCTTGCTAACTGCCGTGGCTGGTTTTAGCAGTTTTTTCTTTCTGTCAAAAGCATTAGAATCTATTTCATTAGGACTTGGATACGGAATATGGACAGGTATAGGGGCAGCCGGAGGAGTTCTTCTAGGTATGTTTGTGTTCGGTGAGAAAAAAGATTGGCGAAAGCTTCTATTTATATCGATGATTGTTATTGGTATTGTAGGTTTGAAGTTAGTAGGTGAGTAACAAATATCGCCCTGTAAGCGTTAAGCTTATAGGGTATTTTAATTCCCTCATTTGAGGGGGGTGACAATCTATGTTACGCTATTAAGTAGGAAAATAAATAAATGAAGTTTCATTCTTTTATTACAGGGTATTACAAATGTGACAACTTAATTTTATTTATTTTCTTGAATACTTATTGAGAGTAGAGCCTTTGGGGGGACTCTGACTTTTTTTAAGGATGCGAATGAATAATTATGCATTATAGTTTATCTAAAATAATTTTCTAACTGTTCAAAAATGTATATTATGTTAGTATTATAGAAGTGTTCTCATCTATACGGAAGAAATGCTTATGCATACTTCATGTATAGAAAGAATAGAGTGAATAGGGGAGTGGAGAAGCGACCCAACAACTAACCTAATACGTAAATTGAAATGTAAATGTTGAAAGGAGAATGCCCGTTAATAATGGATAATGCAACGTTAATTACTTTTATTGTGTATTTAGTAGGGATGTTAGTCATTGGAGTTATTTCGTATCGTTTAACAAGTAATCTATCAGACTATGTTCTTGGAGGAAGAAGCTTAGGGCCAGGTGTAGCTGCCTTAAGTGCTGGAGCATCTGATATGAGTTCTTGGTTATTATTAGGATTACCTGGATATGCGTATGCTGCAGGTATGGACTCAATTTGGTTGAGTGTTGGGTTAATTGTTGGTGCTTACTTAAACTGGAAGTTCGTCGCTTCACGTCTTCGTTCGTATACTGAGGTAGCGAATGATTCGATTACGGTTCCTGATTTCTTTGAAAATCGATTTAAAGATCGTTCTCGAGTGTTACGTATTGTTTCTGCTCTTGTTATTCTTATCTTCTTTACTTTCTATGTATCTTCTGGATTAGTAGGAGGAGCTTTATTATTTGAAGAAACGTTTAATCTTTCTTATACAACAGCGCTTTGGGTTGGTGCAATCGTTATTATCTCCTATACTTTCTTAGGAGGATTTTTAGCGGTAAGTTGGACAGACTTTTTCCAAGGACTGTTAATGTTCTTAGCGCTAGTCGTTATTCCTATCGTTGCCATTTCAAAGATTGGTGGTATAAATGAAACATTAGATGCTGTTCGATCCATCGATCCAAGTTATCTAAGTGCAACCGATAGTGTAACCTTCCTAGGAGCGGTTTCTTTACTTGCTTGGGGACTTGGTTACTTTGGTCAGCCACATATTATTACTCGTTTTATGGCGATTCGTTCGACTGAAGAGGTTCCAAAAGCTCGTTTTTACGGAATGTCTTGGATGGTTATCTCTATGATCGGTGCAACAGTGGTTGGTCTAGCGGGTATTGCATATTTTGCTGCTGATCCACTTATCGTAGGTGATGTAGATAATTCTGAGAAAGTGTTTATCTATTTTGCTGATCTACTATTTAACCCTTGGGTATCAGGTGTTTTATTAGCTGCAATTCTATCCGCTATTATGAGTACTATCGACTCTCAATTACTTGTATCATCTTCTGCCCTTGCAGAAGACTTTTACAAAGCATTGATCCGTAAAAATGCTTCTGACAAAGAGTTAGTTTGGGTTGGAAGAATCGGAGTTATAGTGATCGCCTTAATCGCCATTGGTCTTGCCTATCAAGGGAACCAAGAGGGCGGGGCATCTGTTCTTGAGCTAGTTTCTTATGCTTGGGCTGGTTTCGGGGCGGCATTTGGATCCGTTATCGTGTTTTCATTATACTGGAAGCGAATGACGGGCTTAGGTGCTCTTGCTGGTATCATAACAGGTGCTGTAACTGTCGTTGTATGGAAGCAGTTAACCGTAAATGGAATAATTGGTTTTGATCTTTACGAAATCGTTCCTGGGTTTATTCTTTCCTCGATTATGATTGTCGTGTTTAGTTTAATCGGCAATGAACCTAAAAAAGGGATCGTGGAAGAGTTTGACGAAGCCATTGAGAATGATTCAGAATCTAAATAAGATGATGATAGAGATCCTGCTCGAAGTGAGCAGGATCTTTTTTATGTGAAAAATTAATCTGTAGCTATTGAAGGATGCGCAAATAGGGAATGGAGGGTACATTTCCCATTTCCATCTCAATAGGTGGAGGATTTAATCCGTGGGAACTCTGATATATCAAGGGTTGAAAGGGAATTGAAGAAATTGTCGAAATTTTTTTGCGGGAATTTGTACCATAACAGTTCACATTTAGGTGATTGTTGTTATATAATACAAACAAGAAAAACAAACTGTATTATAACAACATAGTTTGGAAATTGGAAAAGGATGTGAAGAAACAGTGACCACTCAAACAGCTGGTATCCTTGTGAAGGGTAGGATAAACGAAGGGTTTTCTCAAATTTTAACTCCTGAAGCCCTCCACTTTTTAGAACAGCTTGAACGACGTTTTGGTACACGACGGAAGGATCTTTTACAAGAAAGAGAAGAGAAACAGGAATTTATCAACAACGGAGGAGAGTTTTCCTTTCTTTCTGAAACGGAACATATCAGAAGATGTGATTGGGAGATTGCTCCTTTACCAAAGGATTTAGCCGATCGACGCGTAGAAATTACCGGTCCAGTTGACCGTAAAATGGTCATTAATGCGTTAAATTCAGGCGCAAAAAGCTTTATGGCTTGTTTTGAGGACGCGACTTCTCCCACTTGGGCCAATGTAATAGAAGGGCAAATGAATATGCGTGATGCAGTAAATGGAACTATCAGCTATGAAAATCAAAATGGGAAACAGTATAGATTGAACGACAAAACAGCTGTACTAGTTGTTAGACCAAGGGGACTTCATTTAGAGGAAAAGCATATCTTACTTGACGGTGAACCACTTTCCGCAAGCATTGTAGACTTTGGTCTGTATTTCTTCCACAACGCACAAAAATTAGTACAGAAAGGAACAGGACCGTACTTTTATATCGCCAAGCTTGAAAGCTATTTGGAAGCAAGGCTGTGGAATGATATGTTTGTGTACGCTCAGAAATATGTAGGAATTCCAAGAGGAACCATTAAAGCCACTGTTCTAATTGAAACCTTGCCAGCTGTGTTTGAAATGGATGAAATTCTTTTTGAATTACGAGAGCATTCCGCAGGCTTAAATTGTGGAAGATGGGATTACATCTTTAGCTATATAAAAAAGCTAAGAGAAAAAGAAGATGTGGTACTGCCGGACCGATCTCTCGTATCTATGACCGTACCCTTCATGGATGCTTACACAAAGCTGACCATTAAAACGTGTCATCGCCGCAAAGCTCCTGCTATGGGGGGAATGGCCGCACAAATTCCTGTAAAAGGAGACACCACCCGAAATGAAGAAGCGTTCGCTAAAGTTCGAGCGGATAAAGAACGGGAAGCGAAAAATGGTCATGACGGAACGTGGGTAGCTCATCCGGCGCTGGTTCCTGTTGCAATGGAAGTATTTAATCAAGAAATGCCAGGGGAAAATCAAATTGATTCAGGTAAGCAATTAGACTTTGTCACAACAGCAGAACAGCTTGTAGAAGTTCCGGCTGGAGACATTACGGAAGCAGGAGTACGTCAAAATATTAATGTAGGCATTCAGTATATTTCTTCTTGGTTAAGCGGTCGTGGTGCTGCACCTATCCATCATTTGATGGAGGATGCAGCAACTGCAGAGATTTCACGTGCTCAGCTTTGGCAATGGATTCGTCATCCAAAGGGTGTACTAAATGATGGAAGAGACGTAACGGTCGAATTATATGAAGCACTAAAAGAAGAAGAAGTTGAAAAATTAAAGTAGAGCTTGGTCAAGAACTCTTTACAAAAACTCGTGTGGATGAAGCAGTGAAGTTATTTGACACATTAATTCTTAATGATGAGTTTGAAAATTTCTTAACAATACCAGGGTATGAGTTAATTTAAAGCGATAAAACGCTTTTTACACCATAAAAACAAAGGGATAGGTCAATAAAACCGAAATGGGAGGAATTTAAAATGGTCAAGACAAATCAAGAGCGTATTGCAAAGTTACAGGAAGAATGGGCATTACAAGGTCGCTGGAATGGGGTAGAGCGTCCGTATACGGCAGAAGAGGTAATTAAATTAAGAGGCAGCATTGATATTGAGCACACATTAGCAAGACACGGTGCAGAAAAGCTGTGGAAGTTAGTCAATTCTGAGGACTATGTAAATGCATTAGGAGCTCTTACAGGAAATCAAGCGGTTCAGCAGGCAAAAGCGGGTCTGAAGGCAGTGTATTTAAGTGGTTGGCAAGTAGCGGCAGATGCGAATCTGTCAGGTAATATGTATCCGGACCAAAGCTTATACCCTGCAAACTCAGTTCCTCATGTTGTGAAGCGTATTAATCAAGCACTTCAACGTGCAGATCAAATTCAACATCTTGAAGGTGGAGATGAAATTGATTATTTCTTACCTATCGTAGCAGATGCTGAGGCTGGATTTGGTGGTCAACTAAATGTATTCGAATTAATGAAAGGTATGATTGAGTCAGGTGCTGCTGGGGTTCACTTTGAAGATCAATTATCCTCTGAGAAAAAATGCGGTCATTTAGGTGGAAAAGTACTTCTTCCTACACAAACCGCTGTGAAAAATTTGATTTCAGCTCGTCTTGCTGCTGACGTAATGGGTGTCCCAACGGTTATCATTGCACGTACTGATGCAAACGCAGCGGACTTGATTACAAGTGACGTGGATCCTTACGATTCACCGTTCAATACAGGAGACCGTACTCCAGAAGGATTCTTCCGCACGAATGCAGGGTTAGATCAAGCGATTGCTCGTGGATTAGCATATGCACCTTATGCAGACCTAATTTGGTGTGAAACAAGTGAACCAAACTTAGAGGAAGCACGTCGTTTTGCTGAGGCGATTCATGAGAAGTTTCCTGGAAAGCTACTTGCTTACAATTGTTCTCCATCATTCAACTGGAAGAAGAAATTAGATGAAGAGACGATTGCAAAGTTCCAAGTGGAGTTAGGTAAGATGGGGTATAAATTCCAGTTTGTTACACTTGCAGGATTTCATGCTCTTAATTACAGCATGTTTGAATTAGCTCGCGGTTACAAAGAGCGCGGTATGGCAGCATACTCAGAGCTACAAGAGGATGAATTCGGTTCTGAGCAATATGGTTATACAGCAACTCGCCATCAACGTGAAGTAGGTACAGGATATTTTGATCAAGTATCCATTACCGTATCTGGTGGAACTTCTTCTACCACTGCTCTCGCAGGTTCTACAGAAGAAGAGCAGTTTACGACAACTAAATAAACCAAATCTAGAGCGTCGGAATATAGCCGACGTTCTTTTTTTATTTCTCTTGCAGAATGAATGAGTCAATAGTAACAAATAGTATAGACAACATCAGACTAAAAGGGGAGTAAGTTCTTGCATACTACCGTATTTATTACTATATTACTTCTTTCGCTACTTATGTTCGGTACTATCTTTAAACTAACTCGATGGCTTCACCCTGTCGAAATCTTGCTATTATTTCTGTTTACTTCGTATATTTGCCAAAATATGTTCTACACAACGTCATCTTCCTATGATCGATTATCTGTAACCACAGAGCATCTTCCATTTTGGACGGTAAGAATGCAGTTTGGCATTGTTTTTGCTGTCGCCTTAATGTGGGTCGTAGGGATTCAACGATCAAGTGCGTCACGTTTTATAAAAATCTCTGCGATTTTTTTGTGGATGACAGGTGGAATTCTTATCGAGAAAGGGTTTTTGTTAGTTGGGATACTCACTTCTAAAGGTCCTTCATGGTACCCATCAGTAGACTATTTTTTTGTAAATGACCGTCATCTTAGGCACCATTCTTTTCATGGAAAGTTTACCAAAGTGGTTGAGAAAGGATGGGCTAGTATGAGTGAATTTTTTGACTGGTTTGTTCACTTAATTGAACCTCTTCTTCCGAAAAAATTTGATAGGAATGAAGGATTCACTATTTTCATTACTATACTAATTTGCGGATGGGGTTACATACTAATGAAGGTTCGGCGCACTTTAAATCGAGTAGAAGTTGTAGGGGTGTTATTATTTAACTTATTATATACCACGGTGGGAGACTACTTTCTTGCGATGCCACCATATGATTATTATGATACGGTGGACAGAAATAGTGGAGAATTTTCGGATATTCTCCTTCAAAACCTCGTATATCCAACTACTTTATTTATACTCATTCATTATTATGTTCGCTATACCATAAACAAAGTAGGATTTATCATTGGAGGTACTTTAATATTAACGATGTTGGAATGGGTTTCTGTCCATTATTTTAATCTTTTCACGTATAAACAATGGAACTTAGGTCTGTCTAGTCTGTTTTACTTTGGGGTTATGGTTCTAAACATATTATTTTATACTTTATTTCACCGATATGTTCGTAAACAACAAAAAAGAGGACGAATCTCTTCGTCCACATAAAAGGGGGAATACTTTAGAAAGTATAGAAACAGTATGGGTGTTTTCGAAATATTTTAAACATAAAAAGGATATTTTTTAAAAAATTCATCATATGTTCAATCCCTTCTTGGGTCAGGGGCAGTTTAGAGATGCTATCATATGGTATAAAAGAAACCTATTGAAGGGGGAAGCGCCATGAAAAAAACGGTGGATGACTATTTGCAGGAAGGGATATATGGAGCGAAAGAAACCAAACCTGACGAACGCCGGTATTTCTTAAGTACCCTTAGAGAACGTGTAGTGATTGCATTAAAGCAGCATCAAGTTAGAGAAAAAGGAATTTATAAAGAAGTAGAAGAGAGCATGAAAAAACACCCAAGGACTCATTTGTACTTGAACGGAAATATGAATTATACCTTTTTGTCTGACTATGTGAAAAAAGCGACTCAGTTGTCTATTCCATATACAATGGTAACGAACAAGGAGTATAACTCTGAACTCGGACTTGTTCTTGCGTATGACTATGCGATTAATAAAGAATCTATCTATATTGAGCACAAAGAAATGGAGCCTACTCCTCCGAAAGAACATACACCATTTTTAAAAAAGCTATTTGGTAAAAAGTAATAGCTACTATTTCACATATCTCCTCCACTTGATGAAAAACTACCAGTAAGAGTTGTAAGGGGAGATGTATGAAATGAATATGGAGACTGTACAGGAATTGTTACAAAGTTGTCCAGAGTACTATGATCAGCCCATTTTACAAAGCCTTCTTGGAAAAGCAGTGGGTAAGGAAGAGAACGTCCATTTGTTTCTATCGAAACTTTCACATGAAGAGGAAGAATTATTAGAGGACCGGATTCAGTCGGTAATACAGGAGTATGAAACAAAGCTACAATCAAAGCCAGAGTATCAACAATATCAAGAATTAAAGAGGTTGTATTATTTATTATAAGAATATCAAAAGGGTGAGTTCAGTGTAACTCACCCTTTAATATATGTTCAACTGTTGCCATGATAACCGGTAGAGGATATTCATCATCTTTGTAATAAGTGTGAATTTCATGATAGATCGCTTCAAGTTTGGGGTGTTCGTCAAATATAGAATCCATGTTAGAGAATAATTTTAACATATAGTGTAGCTTCTCAAAGTCATATCGATTATTCGATTGTAGGATTTCGAGTAATTTTTCATAAACGTCATATTCCAAGTCTACTCCTCCCATACTCCCCTTTAAGTAGTATGAGTGGTTTACGGTGTGTTAGCCATTAAGAATATTTCCATGGATAAATTCCAAGCTGTGTCCTCGATTAGTTGCCATATGGGGCTTTCATTTGATATTATCAATAGTATTGTTAGTGTTCGAACAACCCTGGAGGTGAATGGAATGTCCAGAATTTCTAAGGACGAAGTAAAGCACGTTGCTCATTTAGCACGTCTAGCGATTACAGAAGAAGAAGCAGAAAAATTTACAGAGCAATTGGCTAAAATTATCTCATTTGCTGAGCAATTAAATGAATTAGACACAACCAATGTAGAACCTACATCTCATGTGTTAGATATGAAGAATATTATGCGTGAAGATAAGCCTGGTCAGGGATTGCCTCGTGAAGAAGTATTGAAAAATGCACCGACTCACCGTGACGGATTAGTCGTTGTACCGAAAGTAATGGAATAGGAGGGATACTATGTCTTTATTTGATCATTCATTAACAGAGCTTCATGACCTTTTACATAAAAAAGAAGTGAGCGTTACTGACCTAGTCAACGAATCATATAAGCGTATCGAGGAAGTAGACGGAAAGGTTCAAGCGTTCTTAACATTAGACGAAGAAAATGCTCGAGCAAAAGCAAAGAAGTTAGACGATAAATTAACGACGGATGAAGAAAAAGGCCTTCTATTTGGAATGCCAATTGGAATCAAGGATAACATCGTGACAAAAGGACTTCGTACGACATGTTCAAGTAAAATCTTAGAAAACTTTGATCCGATCTATGATGCAACCGTTATACATAAATTACAGCAAGCAGATAGTATTACGATTGGTAAATTAAATATGGACGAGTTTGCAATGGGTTCCTCTACTGAAAACTCTGCTTTTCAAAAGACGAAAAATCCTTGGAATTTAGAAACCGTACCAGGTGGATCTTCTGGTGGTTCAGCAGCGTCTGTAGCAGCAGGAGAAGTGCCATTTTCTTTAGGTTCTGATACAGGTGGATCAATCCGCCAACCAGCTGCCTTCACAGGTACAGTTGGATTGAAGCCAACTTATGGTCGCGTATCTCGTTTTGGATTAGTGGCTTTTGGATCTTCACTAGATCAAATCGGCCCCATCACTCGCACAGTGGAAGATAATGCCTATCTTTTACAAGCAATTGCAGGGGTTGACCTGAACGATTCTACATCTGCAAACGTTGAGGTACCAAATTATGCGGCAGCGTTAACAGGGAATATTAAAGGACTAAAGATTGGTGTACCAAAAGAATACCTAGGAGAAGGTGTGGGCGAAGAAGCCCGTGCATCTGTCATGGCGTCTCTGAAAGTATTAGAAAGCTTGGGGGCTACGTGGGAAGAAGTTTCGCTACCACACTCAAAGTATGGAGTGGCAACGTATTACTTACTATCATCTTCAGAAGCGTCGGCCAACCTAGCTCGATTTGACGGTGTGCGTTATGGATATCGTTCAGCGAAGGCAGAAAACTTACTAGATCTATACAAAAATACTAGAGCAGAAGGCTTCGGTGATGAGGTTAAGCGTCGTATCATGCTTGGTACATTCGCTCTTAGCTCTGGATTTTATGATGCGTATTATAAAAAAGCACAGCAAGCCCGTACATTAATTAAAAAAGACTTTGAAGATGTGTTTGAAAAGTATGATGTGATTATTGGACCGACGACTCCTACACCAGCTTTTAAAATTGGTGAGAAAATAGACGATCCATTAACCATGTATGCCAACGATATTTTAACCATTCCAGTTAACCTTGCTGGGGTTCCAGGAATTAGTATTCCTTGTGGGTTCTCTGCTGAAGGTCTACCACTAGGATTACAAATTATCGGTAAGCACTTTGACGAATCAACGATCTACCGAGTGGCTCACGCATTTGAGCAAGCGACGGATTTCAAAATAAAAAAACCACAAATGTAAGGGGTGAAGACAAATGAATTTTGAAACGATTATTGGACTCGAGGTCCACGTAGAATTAAAAACGGATAGCAAGATGTTTTCTCCGTCTCCGAACCACTTCGGTTCAGAACCAAATACAAACACTAACGTCATCGACTTAGGATATCCAGGTGTTTTACCAGTCGTGAATAAACGTGCAGTAGACTTCGGAATGAAGGCTGCAATGGCCTTAAATATGGATATTGCGACGGATACAAAATTTGACCGTAAAAACTATTTTTACCCTGACAACCCCAAGGCGTATCAAATCTCTCAATTTGACCAACCAATTGGAGAGAACGGATGGATTGAAATTGAAGTAGAAGGCAAAAAGAAGCGAATTGGGATCACTCGTCTTCACCTTGAAGAAGATGCAGGAAAACTAACACATACGAGCGACGGCTCTCTAGTTGATTTTAATCGTCAAGGAACACCATTAATTGAGATTGTTTCAGAGCCAGACATCAGAACACCAGAAGAAGCATATGCGTACTTAGAAAAGTTAAAGAGTATTATCCAGTACACAGGCGTTTCTGATTGTAAAATGGAAGAGGGTTCCTTACGCTGTGATGCGAACATTTCCTTACGTCCATACGGACAGGAGAAGTTCGGAACCAAAACAGAATTAAAGAATCTTAACTCTTTTAACTTCGTTAAAAAAGGACTAGAGCATGAGCAGGTTCGTCAAGAAAAGGTGTTATTATCTGGAGGAGTCATCGATCAAGAAACACGTCGTTTCGATGAATCAACAGGTAAAACGATTCTTATGCGTGTTAAAGAAGGCTCTGATGATTACCGTTACTTCCCGGAGCCGGACCTTGTTCATCTATACATTGATGAAGAGTGGAAAGAGCGTATTCGTGCCGACATTCCAGAGCTTCCAGATGCGCGTAAAAAGCGCTATGTAGAAGAGCTTGGATTACCAGCGTACGACGCAATGGTTCTAACATTAACGAAAGAAATGTCTGATTTCTTCGAAGCGACCGTTGCAGCTGGTTCAGACGCTAAGCTCGCATCAAACTGGTTGATGGGTGAAGTATCTGCGTTCCTAAATTCTGAACAAAAGGAATTACATGAGACTCCTTTAACTCCAGAATCCCTAGCCAAAATGATCACCTTGATTGAAAAAGGAACGATTTCTTCTAAGATTGCCAAAAAAGTATTCAAGGAGCTTGCTGAAAAAGGGGGAGACCCTGAGGAAATCGTTAAAGCAAAAGGTCTTGTTCAAATTTCTGATGAAGGTACACTTCGTGGGATTGTAACAGAAATATTAGACAAGAATGAGCAATCGATCGAGGACTTCAAAAACGGAAAGGATCGTGCCGTTGGTTTCTTAGTAGGTCAAGCGATGAAAGCGACAAAGGGACAAGCAAATCCGCCGTTACTGAATAAGATTTTATTAGAAGAGTTAAATAAAAGATAATCATTAGGGAGACTCTCTGTAAAGGAGGTCTCCTTTTTTATGAACTCTAGTTCATCAATTAATCAAACGTTTGATGGAATATTTTCTAGTAAGTAGCACATTTAAATTTGCTAGATGAAAGAATGAAGGTATATCCTTAACAAATAATGGTTTATTTTCATATCATCACCTTCTATTTCCATTAGGATACTATTCACGGAAGTACGTTATTCGAGATAAAATGAAAACGTAAAGAAGAGGGGGAAACGAATGATACATCTTAAGACCAACGACATAGTAAAAGAAACCCTGGAAAAATTTCCTCACAAAGTCAACGTAAAACTTGGAGATATTCTAAAAGAAAGAGGAATGACACAAGGTGACCTTCATCGGTTGACGGGATTACGAATTGCTACGATTAATGAATTGGTGCACTTCAAAAAAAAATCCTTCACTGTTGCTCATATTGTTACCATTATGATAGCACTTAGAATTTGGGATATCCGAGATTTAATTGAAATTCAGTTTGACGATGAGGTTGTCGAGTACTTCAAAAAAGAGAGAAGCATTATGATTAGCGGGCTTACACAAGACCTAATGAACGTAATGGAAGAAAACTCAGAACGTCTAAACAAGGTGAAAGAACCTGTTTCATAAAAGGTGAGCTGCTGCACATGTGATAATGTGTCGGTTTTTTTGTTTTTATGGGGATTCTCTTAGAAGAATAAATAAAGGGAAACGTATCCTAAATGAAACTTTCAGAAAAGGTGATTGACAAGAGAAAGAGAATCGTATAAAGTGTACTTAATAAACAAAACGCTTTAACGCTTAAAAGCGTGTTGGTATAAAAGCGGAAAAGTGAAAGAATGTCTGGAATAGAATAATAGAGTAGCAGTATAGCTAGTAGTGAACAAGTGAGCAGTATGTAGAGACTGAATGGTTGGTGAAAATTCAGGCAGCTTGGGATATGAAGTACACTGTACGCAAGAAGCTACTTTTTGATAAGTGGATTAGATGTTGTAGTCTAATCAAGTTGGGTGGTACCGCGGAGCCTCTTCGTCCCTTCATATATAGGGATGGAGAGGCTTTTTTGTATTCAAAAAAAGAAAGGAGATGGTGGTTGTGGCTATGTCACTTGATATGATTCCATTACATTTTAAACGACGAACTTTTGAGCATCAGCTTGAAGAGATCAATCAATTTGTTGAAAAGAGGAAAGGGAACTATTATGGTATGTTCCATGAGAAGCCATTTCCTTTAGATGTAATCAAGACCTTAATTCACACAGCAGGCACTGCTCCGTCTGGGGCGAATCAACAGCCTTGGACATATGTATTGGTAGAAGATGAACGACTGAGAGAATGCATTGGAGAACTAGCGAGAGAGAACGAACGTGTTCAAGATATCTTAGCAGCACCTTACGTTGTAGCCTTAATGAAGCAAAAGCATGGAGAAGATAAAGGAACAAAAAAATCAAGCATTATTATCCAAATGAGTCATGCGCTATAAGTGCTGGTTTTTTCCTTAGTGCGATTGAACAAGTTGGATTACGATACAAGATGATGGGGCGTATAAAAGGACTAGAAGAGATCCTCGGTTGCCCCCCTAAAGAAGAGCATTTTCTGTTATTTGGGATCGGCCAAGATAGAGAAACGGAACGTATCCCAGTCCAAGAGTTAACTCGCCTGTCATCTTCGTATTACGAAAGAATGAAAAAAAGAAGAAATATCCGAGACTTTTCATCTGAACCAGTTCCAGCTGAATTAATTGAAAAGGCGATTTCTGCTATTCCTACATCCTCTCACTATCATTTTGAATGGGTATCAGATGACCATAGAAAGCAAGAGATTCGAAACAGAGCAGAAGCAGAAGAAAAGAAATTTTATGAAGAGCGCATTACAGAAGAGTGGAAAGATGTATTGAAGCCCCTCGGTACAAACTGGCAGAAAGAACATATAACAGATGCTCCTCATATTATCGTTCCCTTTAAAAAGCGGGGGAGCGAAAACGATGATATTAGTTCATTTATTCTGACAGGAATAGAAGTAGGGGTGTTTCTTTCAGCTATACATCACGGGGGATTATGTTCCCTCACTCATACACCAAGCCCTATGACGTTTATAAGAGATTGCTTGGAACGACCAAAACAAGAAATGCCTATTGTGTTACTGCCTATTGGATATCCTAAAGAAGATTGTGTGGTACCAAATATTCA
Source organism: Bacillus coahuilensis m4-4 (assembly GCF_000171615.1). Taxonomy (GTDB): domain Bacteria; phylum Bacillota; class Bacilli; order Bacillales; family Bacillaceae_K; genus Bacillus_T; species Bacillus_T coahuilensis. Next base: position 57,388 of record NZ_ABFU01000013.3, read on the forward strand.
TAAAAAACCAATAAACGAGATTCTCGTTATTTTATAAAGAAAGAAGGATGAGAACATGTCATCAGGATTAAAAAGAGATTTAAATAAATGGCACGGCTTTGCATTAATGATTGGTGGAATGATTGGAGCTGGGATTTTCGTTGTCACAGGAGAAGCTGGTGCGACAGCAGGTCCATCTGTCCCGTTCGGATATGTTGTTTTATTACCCATTTTATTATCATCGGCACTCGCTTACCTCATATTCTTAAGCACACCACTTGGACAAGGACCAGGAGGGGCATATGTTCATATTAGCCAAACCTTCAAAAGTAAATTCGCAGGATTCTTCTTCATGTGGTTCCAATTCATTGCCTTACTAGGCGTTATGGCCATTATGGCTCTATCATTCGGAGAGTATATAGTGGGAGTGTTTGGATTTGGCAACGTAACCGTCCTAGCTACCGTGATGATTCTCGTATTCTACGTACTCAATGTAATAGGTGTAAAATGGTTTGGTAAAATTCAGATGTGGATGTCCATTGTATTATTCGTAGCCATCATCCTCCTAGTCGTACCAGGATTATTTGCTATTGAAACATCTAACTTCACTCCGATGTTACCAAATGGAATTAAAGGGTTTTTAGCCATCTTACCGTCTTTATTCTTTGCTTACTTTGGTTTTGAACAGCTTGCTCAAGCTGGTGGAGAAATGGAAGACCCGCAAAAATCTATGCCGAGAACAATGATTATCGGTAGTATTGCGACAGTTATTATATATTTCCTAGTATCTTTTGTGGCATTCGGAGTTATACCGTACGATCAACTAGCTGCATCGCAAAGCGCAATGACAGACGTAGCCGCTGTCTACTTACCAGCATGGGGTAAATGGATTGTAACCATCGGAATTATTATGGCATTTGCTACAACGTTGAACTCACTTGTTATGGTCGTTTCTCGAATGATGTTTGTTTTTGCTGAAGAGGATATTTTCCCTAAAATGTTTAGCAGAGTCCATAAAACAACGGGTACACCCGTATTAGCCATTACGATCAATACGATTGTATCTCTTTTATTAATTTGGACTGGAACAGTTGATTACCTTATTACTATGGCACTTCAAGGAATGTTCCTTATGTACATCGGTCACTCAGCTAGTATGCTCGCTCTACCATTTGTTCGTAAAGAGCTATTTGAATCAGCATTAATTCAACCAAAGATTCCTTTAATTATAGTGTGTGGAATCTTCTCTCTTAGTGTATTAGTGTACTTTAGCTACTCCTTAATCTTGTCTGTTTTACCATTATTAAGTGTTTGGGCGTTAGTAGGTATCGCCATTTATATGACACGTAAAGTAATGAAAAAAGATTTAGTCTTGAAGCCAGTGATTGAGGCGAAAAAGACTGTCTAAAAATCATAAATTGAACCCGGTGCCTTGTGGTACCGGGTTTTATATGGGGGAAGGGAGTGGGTGCGGGTAAAAGATAGGTCTGAGTCCCGCGCTAGTCGTGTCGGAGGTGCACGCAAAGCGCTCTAGGCCGCACGCAAAGGAGGAAAAAGTGCACGCAAAAGGCCGGGGGCCACACGCAACAATCGGAAGTGCACGCAAGTGGGAGAACTCCGCACGCAAAGTGCTCGAATCCGCACGCAAAGAAGGGAAAAGTGCACGCAAAAGGCCGGGAGCCGTCCGCAAAAGTTGGAGGTGCACGCAAGTGGGAGAAATCCGCACGCAAAGCGCTCGAAGCCGCACGCAAAGGAGGAAAAAGTGCACGCAAAAGGCCGGGAGCCGCACGCAAAAGTCGGAAGTGCACGCAAGTGGGGGAACTCCGCACGCAAAGGAGGAAAAAGTGCACGCAAAAGGCTAGGAGCCGCACGCAAAAGGCAGCGACCCCCAAGCAATGAGGGCAACCACTAAACCACAAAAAACACTTCCAAGCTCTAGTACTAGACTAAAACAAAGGAAGTGCCCTTCACTCATTATTCTGTGATGCCCAAATGGCTTTTTAAGGTTGTTTGTACTTTTGTCATTTCTTCTTCTGGTACAATATACATCCATTTTCCATCAATGGTTTCGCCGTAACCATTTTCAATCGTAAAGTTTTCTAGCTTCTTCGCAGCATCGTGGTATTTCCCTTGGATATCCACCATCTCTTCAAACGTTAGGTTCGTTTTTACGTTATTACCAAGAGCATCGAAGATTCCTTGGAATTTCCAAAGAGATTGAACGCTTGCTCCTTCTTGAAGTACAGCATTAATAACTTCACGCTGACGGATTTGACGGCCGAAATCTCCTCTAGGATCTTCGTAGCGCATACGAGAAAAAGAAAGTGCTTCAGCACCAGTTAATTCTAACTCTCCTTCTGGGAAGGAATAGCCGTCATAATTAAAGGAAAGATCATTATACACGGTTACTCCGCCAACAGCATCTACAATATCTTTAAATCCATCCATATTGACCTGAACAAAGTAATCAATTGGAATATCTAGCATATTTTCAATTGTGTCCATGGACATTTCGACTCCGCCGAATGCGTAAGCATGGTTAATTTTATCTTTATAGCCTTTTCCGATAATTTCTGTATAAGTGTCACGGGGAATGCTGAGCATTTTTGTAGATTGCTGCTCCGGATTGACGGTTAGGACGATCATTGTATCAGATCGACCACTATCTCCTTCACGCTCATCGACGCCAAGTAATAATACGGAAAACGGTTCTTGTTTTTGAAAGTTTAGTTCTTCTGTACGACGCTCTGATACACGTTCAGTTGGCGTATGCATTTTTTCTATTGAAGATGAAAAGGATTGGTATATCACAAAGAGGTATACGAACACTCCTAGTAAAATCAGTCCAATGATACTAAGGAAGATTTTCAGTCCTCTACCTTTACGTTTTTTTCTAGAATTTAAGCGGTCGCTTCGCATAGGTTCTTTCCCCTCATGTTAGTGTTGTTATTTTATAAAACATTCAATATCCTTAAATATACTACAAATTTTAACAAAATCATACATATATAAATTTCCTTTTTCGCTAAATTAAGAGTAGGATAGAGGAGAGTGACAAGTTTAAGCTGTGGGCATATAGTGTAGAATAGATGTAGTTTTTCGCTAAAAGAATAGTTTCTTCCTATATAGGGTAGAAAGAGAGTAACGAAATAATTTAATAAGTTATACTAGCATTTTTACACAAAAAGGTGTATGATACTTTTTTGTTAAGAAGTGTAAATGAATTATTTTTATAGATTAAATTTTTGTAAAGTAGGATGATGGAGAATGAAACGAGCGCGAATAATTTATAATCCAACTTCCGGTCGAGAATTGTTTAAAAAGCACTTACCAGAGGTGTTATACAAACTAGAGCGTGCAGGTTTTGAAACGTCCACTCATGCAACAGAGTGTGAAGGAGACGGTACAAAAGCTGCTCAAATTGCAGTAGAACGCCGCTACGATCTTGTGATCGCTGCGGGTGGAGATGGTACATTAAACGAAGTCATTAATGGACTCGCTAACCAAGAATATAGACCAAAACTAGGGATTATCCCAATGGGTACAACAAATGATTTCGCAAGAGCTCTTCATATACCGAAAGACATTCAAGAAGCTTGTAATGTGATTATTAAGGGTGATACAGTTCCAATCGACCTTGGAAGAATGAACGAAAAGTATTTTATTAATATTGCTGGTGGTGGAAGCTTGACGGAGCTTACATACGAAGTTCCAAGCAAACTGAAAACCATGTTAGGTCAGCTAGCCTATTACTTAAAAGGAATTGAGATGCTGCCTTCATTAAAATCCATGCCACTTTATCTAGAATACGATGACGAGGTATTTGAAGGAGAAGCGATGCTATTTTTAGTAGGGCTAACCAATTCAGTTGGAGGTTTTGAAAAATTAGCACCTGAAGCTTCTATTAATGATGGATACTTTTCACTATTAATTTTGAAGAAGTGTAATCTAGCTGAACTTGTACGAATTGCCTCAGCGGCGCTAAGAGGAGAGCACTTAAATGACCCTCTTGTGATTTCCACAAAAGCAAAACGGATCAAAGCTACTTCCGGTGGAAAAGTTCAATTAAATCTAGACGGAGAGTTTGGTGGATTATTGCCTGCTGAATTCGAATGTATGTATCGTCACCTAGATGTGTATGCACCTTTAGATAAAATTCGTCCACAAGACCGTGTGGACCTTGAAAACGAATAGATAGTGTGGGGGAAAGCTGTTGGCGACTGCAACAGCTTTTTCTCGTGCTTATGACTATGGTACAATCAAACGAGTGAAACTGAACGAAAAGGAAGGAATCTGATGTCAACTATTCCTGTAAAGAAGAATGATTATATAGAAGAAGTGTATATTGAAGACCTCACTCACGATGGAAATGGTGTAGCGAAAATTGATGGCTATCCATTATTCATTCCTGATGTATTACCTGGTGAAACAACAAAGGTAAAAGTGGTCAAAACGACGAAAAAGTTTGGGTTTGGCCGTGTAATAGACCGACTAGAAGAAAGTCCCCATCGACAAGAGCCACCTTGTCCTATCTATTCAGAGTGTGGGGGTTGTCAAATTCAGCATATGGATTATGAAGGACAGCTAAAAAGTAAAGGTAAGCATGTCAAGGATGTGATGGAACGCATTGGGAAAATTCAAAACGTTCCAGTGCATCCAGTGCTTGGAATGGATGACCCGTGGAGATATCGAAATAAAGCACAAGTTCCTGTTGGTATGAGACAAGGGGAGTTAGTTGCAGGATTCTTTGCAAAAGGAAGTCATGAAATAGTGGACATGCCTTATTGTATTATTCAACATAAGAAAAATGATGAAGTCGTCCAACTCGTTAAGGACTCCTTTAAAAAATACGGGATACAGCCTTATGACGAAGAGAAACATCAAGGTGTAGTGCGCCATGTGATGGTACGGACGGGGCACAAGACCGGTGAGGTCATGGTTGTTCTGGTCACGAAGACATCCAAATTACCTTTTAAACAACAACTAGTAGAAGACCTAGTTCATCAGGTGGAAGGTTTAAAATCTATCGCTCATAACATCAACTCTAAACGGACGAATGTCATAATGGGGGAAGAGACTCGGATTCTTTGGGGAGAGCGATATATTTATGATTATATAGGGGATGTCCGTTTTGCCATCTCGCCTCGCTCCTTTTACCAGGTGAATCCAGAGCAAACGAAGGTGTTGTATGACAAAGCATTAGAGTTTGCCGGATTAACGGGTAATGAAACAGTCATAGATGCGTATTGTGGAATAGGAACCATCTCTTTATTTCTTGCGGAACGTGCAAAACATGTATATGGTGTAGAAATCGTACCAGAGGCCATAGTAGATGCGAAGCGAAATGCAGAATTAAATGGATTTACAAACGTTGAGTTTGAAGTAGGGCCAGCAGAGGATGTGATTCCTGCTTGGTATGACCGGGGAATAAAGGCAGATGTCCTTGTAGTCGATCCACCTCGAAAGGGCTGTGACGAAAAGCTACTAGATACGATCAAGAAGATGAAACCTGAAAAAGTGGTCTATGTTTCCTGTAACCCAGCAACACTAGCACGTGATTTGAAAGTATTACAAGAAGGTGGCTATTATACGGTAGAAATTCAGCCGGTTGATATGTTTCCTCAGACGATGCACGTAGAAGCCGTTGCATTACTTGTTAGAAAATAGAGGGTATAGAATAGAAGGAGGCTCTTAAAGTTGGATAACAATGATATATTAATACGTTTACGATTCGCTTTAGATATTAAAAATACGGACATGGTAGAGATCTTCAAGCTTGGTGGCGTAGAGGTAACAAAAGAAGAAGTACTGAAGATTCTAACCAAAACCGAGGACGAAGAGGCCGATTTCTCAGGGAAGATAATAGAGAATGAGGAACAAATTCGCTGCAATAATCGTATGTTTGAATCTTTTTTAAATGGACTCATCACGTTTAAAAGAGGAACGAAAGAAGTAAAGCCGGGACAAAAGGTGCAGCCGGACTATTCTATTCATAATCATGCGAGTATTAATAACGTGTTACTAAAGAAGGTTAAAATTGCTCTGTCTTTAACAGGTGAGGATATGCTGGATATTTTCCATGATGCGGGTGTGAATATGACAAAAGGTGAACTAGGTGATATGTTACGCAAAGAGGGTCACCGTAATTATAAGCCATGTGGAAACGGCTATGCTCGTAACTTTTTAAAGGGGTTAGCGATACAATATAGAGACGATGTGTAGGAGGAGAGCCTGTTAGATGACAGGCTCTCTTTTTATGCAAAAATTGACCACTGATTTTCTTCTGCAATCTTCATCATGTCTTCTCTTGGGTTCACCACGATTGGATGAGTGACATATTGGAGTAGTGGAATGTCACTGGCGCTATCGGCGTAGGCCCAAATTTCATGTTCGTCTTCTGTTATTTGTAAATTTTGCTCTTCTATCCACTGTAGCAGTGCTTTCACTTTTAGATCACCATTAATAATATCGCCGAGTTCTCCTGTACAATCTCCCGAGCTTGAAAACAGTAATTCTGTACTTAGCACATGAGCATTAATCTCCCACTCTTTTACAAAGGCTCGTAGAAAGGGTTGAAGTGCTCCAGATAATATAATGACGGTATCTCCTTTTGCCTCGTGCTGACGAACGGTATGTATGAGACTGTGGTGTACATCTTCTTTTCCGTGATCTACTAGGATTTGAAAGAATTCGTCAAGCTCGTGGGTGCTCTTTCCTTTGAAGGCTCTAGCGAAGGATCTAAAAAACTCATGACGAAATCGATCTTTGCCTTTGACTACTCCAATAGCCACTGCTTTACCAAGGCCTGTTACAACTCCAACCCACTGAAGCGGAGTAAACGTTGCTTTCCCGACTTGTATCATCGTTTTCATAGAATTTCCATGGTACAATGTTCCGTCAAAATCAACCGTTACGATAGCCATTGCTCTTACACCTCTCTTCTACCGTTAGTATATTAGAAAGAGCACGATATGTAAAATAAATGGAAAATTATTGTTCTATAACATATCGAAGAGATGCTGTAAACAAGGTGACAAACACTACTAAAAAAGGGAAACAAGAAAAAATTTTATTCAAAATTAGTACCTATTACTAATATCTGATAGTATAATATAACAAATGACCTAAGTTCTTTAGTAAAAGGAGTTGTCGATCGTACATGAAAAAGAAGATTGCATTCGTAACCGATAGTACGGTTTATTTAACAGAAGAATTAAGACAGCATCCAGATGTGTATGTTGTACCCATCATCGTCATATCAGAAGGAAATGAATACGAGGATGGAATCGACTTAACATCCTCAGAGTTATATGAGATGATTCGCAATCAAAAAGAGGTACCGAAAACGTCTCAGCCGTCTGTTGGAAAGTTCGTTGAAACATATGAAAAGTTAAAAGAGGAGTATGAGGGAGCTATTGCGATCCATGTATCTAGTCAATTAAGTGGGACACTAGCGAGTTCTACTTCAGGTAGAACGCAAGCGGAGTTCAATGTAGAAGTGATTGATTCAAATTCACTTTCCTTTGCGATTACAGAAATGCTTGAACGAGGCATTGGGTTAGCTAATCAAGGGCGTTCTATAGAAGAGATTACCCAACAGCTTAAAGTTCAAGCGTCTCAAAGTAAAAATTATATTTTATTAGGAAAGCTTGAGCAACTGTATAAGGGAGGAAGGATGTCAGGTGCTCAGTTTTTGCTTGGAAACCTTCTTCAAATTAAGCCGATATTGTCTATTAATCCAGGTGGAGAGCTAGATTTATTCGAACGTGTACGATCCGAGAAAAGAGCACTAAATATGCTAGTGGATCTACTAAAGAGATCTGCTGATAACGCTATGGTGAAAAAGGTTGGCATTATGCATGGAAATGTAGAAGAAAAAGCAGCAGAACTAAAGGATAAAATTAATGCAATGCTTCCAAACGTTGAGGTAATAATTGGAGAAATTAATACATCATTAGCCGTACATGGTGGCGAAGGTACGATTGCGTTGTTTTGGCAGGAAGATGATAAGGAATTTTCTTTATAGAATGTTAATCGAGTACATTGAAATAAATAAGCGGAAATCGGTCTAATTAGAGTAAATCCTCCAAGCTCTATTCAAACACTTGTGTGAAACATGTACACTAAGTAAGCACTAAAGCAATGTTGTGGAGGAAATACACAGAATGAAGAAAGCAGTAGTAGTAGTTGCCTTTTTGTTGGTGGGGTGTAATGTGGAATCGGCCATTCAAGAAGAAGCAAGTCATGAGAATACAGTAGAGAAAATAGTAGAGGAACCGTGTGTGGCAGGATTTACAGAAACGGAATTATTGATATGTGATCAAGGTATTCAAACCCCTGTCCCAGCCCATTGGGAAACAGGCTATATTGAAACCGGAACTATTAAGGGTGATTGGACAGAGGAAATGCAGGCAATACGGTATCCTGTTAACGTGATGATTCCGGATGAATTTACTTTTTCTGCTCCAGAGCCTGATGATACTATAAACTTATCGTATATTCAAGTTCAGAGGCATCCGAATCAGCGTGATAGCTATACGTTATCTCTTGTACTCTCGATCCAAATGGTTGAAGAGCAAAAGAGGTGGGTTGATCCTTTGGAGATCGAGATGACTATGAGTTTATTGATATGAGTGAATATCCAGGGCAATTCAATCTATAGAGGTGACCATACTATATCTGGCTATGAGGTGGCTGATGAGAAATTTATTGCAAATAGTATAGCGATGATGACGACCATTAACTAATGTATAACCTGGTATCTGGGATGAAAAAAGAAAGATCATCCCAAGTGTCAGGTTGTTTTTATGTTCTGTTTTACTACCATTAGATTTTTAGTGAATTTTCCCAAAATTTATAATACAATAGAATCTTGCGGTGAGAAAAGAAATAGAAAATGAAACGAAATGTGGGGAAAGGGAGGATTACTAGATGGGTTTATTTAAGACAACCATTCATCATTTCAAGCCGTACTGGAAAATGCTGTTGGTCGCTTTAGTGTTTTCAATTATCGGCGGATTATTTACGATTGTTCCTTCCATCCTCGTTGGGAAATTAGTGGATGAGGTGATTGGTGGACAGGAAATGACCCTTCTACTCTGGGTTGTAGGTGGAATTTTAGGGGCATTCTTAGGGAAATCTTTGTTTGAAACACTTCAAGAATATGTTCAAGTGAAAATTGGACTCGATGTGATAACAGATATGCAAATTCGTGCATTTAGCAAGCTTCACCGTGCGCCTATGAGTTTTTTCTCAAAGACGCCTAGGGGAGATATGTTATTTCGATTAACACACGATGTGGAGTCGATTCAGAATTTAAATAATACGGTAGTACCTAGAATCTTACAGCAAGTAGTGGGAGCTATCGCAGCATTTTCTGCTGTGTTCGTCTTATTTTGGCCAGCTGCTATTGTGATGTTTGGAGTATTTGCCATTTATATTCTTCCATCCTTTAAACTAGGAACTACGATGAGGAAAATGAGCGCAGTCCAGCGGGATATGAGTGCGGATATGTATAACCATTTGCAGGAGAGTATTGAGAGCGTTCGCTTAGTAAGAACGTACCAAACTCAAGATCAGGAATATCTCACACAAGAAAAGAAGATGACAGAGTGGAAGAATTATTCGATTCGAGCGGCCTTGATTGGAAAGGTGAACTGGCGTCTTGGAAATCTTTTTAATATTGCAGCACCTGGGGTTGTGATGTTAGTTGGTGGATTTGCGATTTGGAATAATGAGATATCGGTGGGGACACTTGTCTCTTGCTTAAGTTTTATTCCTATCATGTTCCTTCCCGTCAGATCATTGGCTGAGAATGCCTTGATTATTCAACAAGCGATTCCTGCATTATCTAGAATCTATGAATATTTTGATCTTCCAGAGGAACATGACGAGAATTTACCAGGTTTTGGACAAGTGAAAGGACAAATAGCTTTGGAGAACATTTGGTTTAAGTATCCAAACAGTGATAAGCATGTATTAAAAGGGGTTTCAGTTCATTTAAAACAAGGAAGCCATGTAGGAATTGTTGGAACAAGTGGGGGAGGCAAAAGTACACTTGTCCAAATACTTTTAGGTTTGTATGAGCCAGATGAAGGGTCTGTCTTAGTTGATGGAAAGGATTTATTTGCATACAACCGAAACAGCTTTAGACAACAAGTTGGAATGGTCTCCCAGGAAACATTCCTTTTAAATAACACTCTTCGCCAAAACTTATTATACGGTAAACAAAATGCGACAGACGAAGAGTTAAATAAAGCCGTTGAGGCTGCGGGGTTAATGGAATTAATCGAATCGTTAGATGAAGGGTATGAAACGATTGTTGGTGAGAGAGGGTTAAAGCTATCCGGTGGCCAACGACAGCGTGTTGCTCTAGCGCGAGCGATATTACGTCAGCCGCCAATCTTAATCTTTGATGAAGCAACGAGCTCCCTAGATGGTGAAACAGAAGAAAGAGTGCAAGCTTCCCTTGAAAAACTGATTCCAGGTCGAACGACCATTACGATTGCCCATCGTTTGGTGACAGTAAGAAATGCTGATATTATCCTGTTGTTAGATCAGGGTGTTGTAGCAGAAAAAGGAACGCATGAAGAATTATTAGCTCTAAAGGGTAAGTATTATGAGCTATACCGAGCGCAGTATAGTGAGTTAGAAAAGGAGATGATCCTATGAGTACGGTGGTCTCCAAAGAGAAAAACAGAGACGGAAGACGAGTCCTTTCTTTTTTAAAGCCCTATAAAAAATGGGTCATTGCGGACTCAGTTGTCATAGCCATTAGCCAAGTGTTCTCGGCATTAATTCCAACCTTAGCCCTAAGCTGGCTTGTGGACACTATTCTTCCTAATGAGAATGAACGTTTACTATGGGGATTAATGTGGTTATTGATATTATCGGCTGTGATAGATTTAGTGATGATGGTTATTGATGAATATTTCTGTCATCAAACCGCGAAGACGGTGACGAACTGGCAGAAGCTACGACTATTCAGGCATCTTCAAGTGTTGCCATATTCGTTCTACCATAACAATTCCACTGGAGAAATGCTTGCACGAGTGTCCGATGATCCGGACACGCTTCATAATTTTCTAGCGTGGGAAGGCTCTACATTTATGGCGAGCGTACAAGGAGTTATTATTTATAGTTTTGTATTATTGTGGATTCATCCGTATTTAATGATTACGAGTGTGGTATTAGGCGTTCTATTTTACTGGAGCTCCAACTTTGTTGGATCTAGAATGAGAGCGGCTTCTGCCGATGCTAGACAAGAAGCGTCTCGTTATCTTGAGCGTTTAAGAGAATCTGTTACAGGAATTCATCTGTCAAGAGTATCTGGAGTATCGGAAGCGGAAGTAGAAAGTGTTGTGAAGATTCGCGATACTTTTGTTCAACATAGTTTAAAAGAACTAAAAGCTAGAATGCAATCGGTTATTGTCATTACAAGCTATAACGGATTTGCGCTTGGCTTAGTCTATTTTATTAGTGCACTATTAATTTGGAATGAAGATTTAACGAGTGGTCAAATGTTAACGGCTGGAGGACTTGTGACCATTGCGGCCAATGAGATGCAGAGACTGTTACGAAACTGGTTATCTGTAAGGCGCACGGGTCCTGCGTTAGATCGTTCCGATATTTTACTAAGTGAATCTGCTTCAAAGGCAGAAGTTGAGGATGGAATTAGTGGAGAACGAGCATTAGGCAGTATTCATCTAGAAGATGTAACCTTCGCATATCCAGGGAAACAGGAGACGGTTTTAAAAGGTGTTTCGTTTGGAGTTCTACCTGGTGAGAAAGTTGCATTAGTCGGTCCTAGTGGGTCCGGAAAATCAACGATTGTGGATTTACTGTTTCGTTTCTATGAAACGGAGCAAGGTAAAATTCTAGTAGATGGCCGTAATTTGAAGGAATGGGATACAAAATGGCTCCGTTCACAGATGGCCATTGTTACGCAAGATGTACAGCTGAGAAGTGGAACTCTTGCTGAAAATTTGCGAATGGGTAAGCATGATGCGACAGATGAAGAGTTAATGGAAGCCCTTCAAGCAAGTGGGTTAGGTGATTTGCTTGAGACCTTGCCAGATGGCCTAAACACAGTGGTAGGAGAACGAGGAAGCCTTTTGTCTGGTGGACAAAAACAACGCTTATCCCTTGCTAGAGCTCTTCTCAAAAACGCGCCGATCATGATACTAGATGAAGCAAGTTCTGCTCTTGACCCTATTACTGAAACAAAAATTAATGAAGCCGTGTTAAGAGCTGGAAAGAATCAAACCATCCTCATCATTTCTCATCGTCTTTCTACAGTTCTATCTGCAGATAAAATTATTGTGCTGGAGAACGGGAGAATTGTTGAAGAAGGTAGCCACTTGGAGTTACTCGAAAACAACTCTGGGGTGTATACAAGATTATTTGGTCGTGAAGTAGAGATTGGTGGGAAGACGGTATAACTAAAAAGGGTGAGGCTTGGATACATGATCCGAGCTTCACCCTTTATTTGTTCACGTTTCTGTTCCGAAATAATCTTCTCCTGCACTTGGTAAATATTTTCTATTATTTTACAAAGAGTAATTTGTACAGTTGTATCACTACTAATGGCGCTAACGCTAATCCATATATATATCCGAACTGAGTAGGTGTTAATAATACGACCTCAAACACATTCCGCAGTGGCTCAACTAATAATACAATCTGTAACAGAACAATTCCGAGTGCAATTGCTCCTAGTAAGTAGAGGTTTGTAAAAAGTCCTACCTTAAAGATTGATTGTCTTGACCGCGCGTTGAAACCATGGAACAATCTTGCGAGACACAGGGTTGCGAATGCCATGGTGCTGGCTGTTATAGAGTCAGTCTGGAGCCCGATATAAAAGGCGATGAGCGTGGCAATGGCGATTAAAATTCCTTCTATTACAAGCCGTGTGGCGAATGTTTTATTCAGCAAGGACTCAGATACATCCCGCGGCTCTTCTTTCATGACATCTTTTTTATGTGGCTCAAGCCCAATGGCGATAGCCGGTAAACTATCTGTTAGCAAATTAATAAATAATAAGTGAACCGGTGCGAATGGTACAGGCAATCCACCAATGCTTGCGTACAATACAGATAGTATTCCCGCTGTATTACCTGCTAATAAAAATCGGATAGCGTTTTTTATGTTCGTATAGATGCTACGTCCGTTTGCAATAGCTTTAACAATCGTTGAGAAATTATCATCAGTTAGCACCATAGAGGAGGCATCCTTTGCGACTTCTGTGCCTGTAATACCCATGGCGATCCCAACGTCAGCTTGCTTGAGTGCAGGTCCATCGTTTACTCCATCACCTGTCATGGCGACAACGTTTCCTTTGTCCTGCCAAGCTCGTACGATTCGAATTTTATGTTCTGGAGATACGCGAGCGTAGACTGAAATGTGTTCGACTCGGTTTTTTAATTCCTCGTCACTCATTTTCTCTAGCTCAAATCCTTCAAGAGCTTCATCACCTTCTTGTAAAATTCCAATTTCATCTGCAATGGCAGAAGCGGTGATCTTGTGATCTCCTGTAATCATAACAGGTTTGATTCCAGCAACTTTACATTGTTCTACTGCCTCTTTTGACTCTTCTCTTGGTGGGTCCATCATGCTTGTTAACCCGATAAAAATTAAATCATGTTCATCTTCTGTGTCAATGGATGTTTCATTGGTGACTTCTTTAAAAGCGAATGCGAGCACGCGTAAACCGTTCTTTGAGAACGTTTGGTTTGCTTCATGAATTTGTTCAAGGTGTTCTTCGGTTATATCCTGAATCCCATCTCGTGTTGCAATCTTTACGACACGGTCCAATAATACGTCGACTGCACCTTTAGTGAATAACATCTTTTTGGAATCGAGCGTATTCACCGTACTCATTAGCTTACGGTCAGAATCAAAAGGAACTTCCTTTAATCTTGGATATCGCTCTCTGGCGTCCATTTCATCCATTCCGTATACATTCTCACCAAGGTCAACTAGTGCAATTTCAGTAGGATCACCGATTTCCTTTTTCTCTGTGGTTTCCGCATCATTACAAAGGATGTTCATGAGTAAAAATTGCTTTTGTAATGGATCGTCTAGCTGAAGTGCATCATGCTCTAAGATTTCTCCATCAACAAACAGCTTTTGTACGGTCATTTTATTTTGAGTCAGCGTTCCTGTTTTATCGGAACAAATGACAGAAATGCTTCCTAAGCTTTCTACAGCATGAAGCTTCCGAATGATGGCATTCTCTTTGGCCATTTTCTGTGTGCCAAAGGCGAGCACAATCGTAACAATAGAACTAAGTGCTTCTGGAATGGCAGCAACAGCAAGAGCTACGGCAAACATAAAGGAATCGGCAATGGTTCTGCCCCTAAATAAATCGATGGCAAAAATAATAAGGGCAATGATAATAATGGCAATAGCTAACTTCTTCCCAAACTGATCGAGATTCGATTGAAGTGGTGTCTTCTTTTCTTTTGCGCTCTCCATTAAATTTGCAATCTTACCGATTTCAGTTTTTTCGCCAATATCGGTGACAACAATGATCCCTCGTCCATAGGTAACAAAACTACCAGAGAACACCATATTCGTTTTATCTCCAATGGATATATCCTCTTCGTTAATAGGGTCAATCATTTTTTGAATGCTGAGAGACTCACCGGTTAAAGAACTTTCGTTGACCTGCAGACTGTGACTTTCTAAAATTCTACCATCAGCACTTATGTAATCCCCTGCATCTAAATAAAGAATATCTCCAACGGTTACTTCATTAGAAGGAATTTCTACCTTCTTGCCGTTTCGCAACACCTTTGCAGTAGGAGATGATAAGCTTTTTAAACTATTTAAGGATTGTTCGGCTTTAATGTGCTGGACTGTCCCTAAAATAGCATTGATGGTGACAACCACAAGGATGACAATCGTACTTTCAAATTTGCCTAAAAAAGCAGAAAGCAAGGCAGCCACAATTAAAATGATGACAAGAAAGTCTTTAAACTGCTCAAAGAATACTTGGATGGAGCTTTTACGCTTGTCTTCCCCAAGCTCATTCAACCCATATTCTTCTTGTCTTTTACTAGCCTCTTGATCGGTTAATCCGTTTTTGGTTACGTCTAATTGGGTCAAGGCTTCATCTGTTGAAATCTTATGGTACTGATTCATATGTGGTCTCCTTTCATATGGACCTTTTAGAATGAATATGTAAAAAAAGAGAGTCCTGCTCTATTCCTTTTAATTAGATTACCCTTTTGCTGATTTTAAAACTCTTTTTCTTTGAACACTCTTTGACAAACAGAAAACACCAACAGAATATGACTCCTTGACCAAGTGATTTTAAAGGGTTGTAGTTTTTGGCTGATGAGTAAATTGCCAAGAAGTTCCGAACTTGTCCGTATACTTTCCTCCAAATGAAGAGAGGGAATTCTCCTTCTTTTTTGTTTGAAAGGTAGGACAACCGTTGACAGTTTATAGGAATTTATGATAAAAAATATATGTACTTAGCACTCGTTTAATATGAGTGCTAAAAGGTTCACCTTACATATGAATCAAGAAGAAAAGGGAGAGTGATTGTTAAGATGGAAAAGAAACAGTTCAAAGCAGAATCCAAGCGCTTATTAGAAATGATGATTAATTCCATTTACACCCAAAAGGAAATCTTCCTTCGTGAATTAATTTCGAACTCTAGTGACGCAATTGATAAAATCTACTACAAAGCGTTAACAGATGAAAATATGACGTTTAATCAAGAAGATTATTATATTGAACTCCAACCGAACAAAGAAAACCGAACACTAACAATTCGTGATACTGGAATTGGGATGACGCTTGAAGAGCTAGAAAACAATTTAGGTACCATCGCTCAAAGTGGTTCTTATGCTTTTAAAAATGAAAATGAAGCCAAGGATGGACATAACATTATTGGTCAATTTGGGGTAGGATTCTACTCTGCTTTCATGGTTGCGGATGTAGTAACAGTCACGACAAAGTCGCTAAGTAGTGACATGGCCTACAAATGGCAATCAAATGGTGCAGATGGATACACCATTGAAGAGGTAGAAAAGCAGACCGTAGGAACTGAAATTGAGCTCAAGCTGAAAGAGAATTCAGAAGATGATAACTATGATGAATACTTAGAGCAATACCGTCTGTCAGCTATTATTAAGAAGTATTCTGATTTCATCCGCTATCCAATTAAAATGGAAGTATTGACAACAGAGCCGGCAGAAGAAGGCGAAGAGCCTGTTGAAATGAAAGAAGAAAAAGTTCTTAACAGCATGGTGCCAATCTGGAGAAAAAATAAGAGCGAGCTTACAGATGAGGACTACGAGAACTTTTATAACGAAAAGCACTTTGGCTTTGATAAGCCGTTAAAGCATCTTCATATTAGTGTAGATGGTGCAGTGCGCTATCAGTCTATTCTATACATTCCAGAAAATAGTCCATATGACTACTATACAAAAGAATTTGAAAAAGGCTTAGAGCTTTATTCAAATGGCGTTCTCATCATGGAGAAGTGCGGCGATTTAATACCTGATTATTTTAGCTTTGTAAAAGGAATTGTAGACTCTGAGGATCTTTCTTTAAATATTTCCCGTGAGATTCTTCAACATGACCGCCAGCTAAAGGTTATTGCGAAAAATAATTAAAAACAAAATTAAAAAAGAGCTAGCCAACATGCTAAAGAATGACCGTGAAAACTACGAAAAATTCTATGCTTCGTTTGGCCGCCAATTAAAATTTGGCGTTTACAATGACTTTGGTATGCATAAGGATGACCTACAAGACCTTCTGTTATTCTATTCTTCTAAAGAAGAGAAACTAGTGAGCCTGAAGGAATACGTTGAGAGAATGCAAGAGGACCAAAAGTATATTTACTATGCAACTGGTGAAACGAATGCGCGTATCGCAAAGCTTCCACAGACTGAAATGCTGGTGGAAAAAGGCTATGAAATTCTTTACTTTACAGATGATGTAGATGAATTTGCGATTAAAATGCTACGTGAATTTGACGGAAAAGAGTTTAAGTCTGTTTCAAGTGGAGATCTTGGGATTCCTGAAGACCAAGAGGAAAAAGAAACAAAAGAAGAAAACAAAGACTTATTAGAAAAAATAGAAAGAGATTCTTTCTAGTAAAATTAAAGATGTGCGTGTTTCTACTCGCTTAAAATCGCATCCTGTTTGCCTAACAGCTGAAGGAGAAGTATCCATTGAAATGGAAAAAATTCTTCAAGCAATGCCTGATAGCCAAGGGGTAAAAGCGGATAAGGTATTAGAAATTAACGCAAACCATGATGTATTCCAATCGCTTAAAGAGTCGTATACGGCGGACCAAGAAAAGTTCAATCTGTATACAAACTTGCTTTATAATCAAGCGTTACTAATTGAAGGGTTGCCAATTGAGGATCCTGTACAGTTTACGAATGACATGTGTAAAGTAATGAAATAACCAAGGAAAGCACTGCGCATTGCAGTGCTTTTTATTTCTGCCATTATTACAATAATAAAAAGTATTTTAATATAATAAAACCTGTGATATGATTATCGTTAAGTATGTTAGGTTTTCTAACATGACGGGAAATAAAATTATTTTAAGGAGATTTCAACATGAAATGGCTAAATGATATGATTGATAGCATAAACACATTGTTATGGTCAAACGTCTTAATCTTTGTCCTTATTGGGTTAGGGTTATATTTCACTTTTCGTTCTGGCTTTGTTCAAATTCGTTTGATAAAAGAAATGGTGAAGCTACTCGGGGAAGGAACAAAATCAAAAAATGGTGGAATCTCCTCCTTTCAAGCATTCTGTATCAGTACGGCTTCAAGAGTAGGTACAGGAAACTTAGCGGGAGTGGCGCTGGCCATTACAGCTGGAGGTCCAGGAGCTGTATTCTGGATGTGGCTCATTGCATTACTTGGTGCGGCTTCATCATTTGTTGAAAGCACACTGGCACAAATCTATAAAGTACGTGACGGAGAAACATTCCGAGGCGGTCCAGCTTATTATATGGAAAAAGCTTTAAATGCAAGATGGATGGGCATTACATTCGCGGTTATTATTACTTTAACATTTGGTTTAGCGTTTAACTCAGTACAAGCTAATACGATTGCTAGTGCATTCAATGCGCAGTTTGGCATTAGTAAAGGGCTTATGGCGGTCATCCTTTCCGTTATCACAGCCGTTATCATTTTTGGTGGCGTAAAAAGAATTGCTGTTGTTTCACAAGTGATTGTACCGGTTATGGCAGGAATTTATATAATCTTAGCATTGATTATTATGATGATGAATGTAACAGAAATTCCATCTGTATTCGTTCTTTATTTTTGAAAGTGCTTTTGGTCTTAGAGAGGCGGCAAGCGGTGCGCTTGGTGCTGCTATGATGAACGGAATAAAGCGCGGTCTATTCTCAAACGAAGCGGGAATGGGAAGTGCGCCAAATGCAGCGGCCACTGCTGACGTAAGCCACCCTGTAAAACAAGGTCTAATTCAGACGCTAGGAGTATTTGTTGATACCTTAATCATTTGTAGTTCAACGGCTTTCATCATCCTTCTTTCTGGTGTGTATACAAACAAAGGAGAGGATAATGGAATTGTTTTAACTCAAACTGCCCTTGATAGTACCTTAGGTTCTTGGGCTGCTGTATTCTTATCCGTTATTGTCCTGTTGTTTGCTTTTAGTTCGATTGTAGGAAATTACTATTATGGTGAATCCAACATTGGATTTATCCACCAGAACGTCGCGTGGATTCATATTTACCGTGTGGCAGTTGTGGCGATGGTAGCATTCGGTTCCGTTGCCTCTTTAAGTTTTGTATGGAACATAGCTGACATGTTAATGGGCTTTATGGCTTTAATTAACTCCATTGCGATCATATTATTAGGTAAAATTGCATTTGCTGCACTTAAAGATTACCAAGATCAAAAAGCCGCAGGTAAAGATCCTGTTTTCTATTCCACCTCTATTAAAGGGTTGAAAAATGTAGAAGCATGGGAGCCAGAAAGAGATACTAGTCATTTATAGCATCACCCCTCACTTTCAATAGGTAGAAAGTGAGGTTTTTTTATGTGAAGGCATTGGTAAAGAGTAAGCGGTGGCAACGCCCCATAGAAAACGGGCAAGATTGTTTAACAGTATCTATGAAAAAATAATTTTTAACTTTTTTAAAAATAGTGATCCAATTCATGATTGTCTTCGTTAGCTTAGTAGAAATCAACCAAAACAAAAGGAGAAGATGAAGATGAAAAAAATGAAATGGGCAAGACGAGTAGGAGCACCAATTTTAGGATTATCCCTTTTAGCACCAACTGTTGGATTAGCGGCAGAAGAGCCAACAGTTGTAACACCGGCATCTGACCTTAGAGCAACATTAGACCAACTATTATCAGAGCATTATATTTTGGCTGTCAATGCAATGGTGAAAGATTATAATGATGCAAAAGATGAAAAGGAAGCATACGAGGCACTGGATCAAAATGCACGGGATATGACGCCAGCCATAGAGTCCATTTACGGTACTGAAGGTGCTAAAATGTTTGAAGAAATCTTTGTGAATCATAATGAATACTCGGATGATTTTGTAGAAGCTGCACAAAACAATGATGAAGAAGCAAGAAAAGCTGCAGAAGCAGAAGTGCAAGAATTCGTTGAAGAATTTTCTACATTCTTGAGTACGGCAACAGAAGGGAACCTTCCAAAAGAAGCAGCTGCTGAGGTGTTAACGGCTCATGAAATGGATGTTATTGAGGCGTTTGATCAATACGTAGAAAAAGATTATGAAGGATATTTTACTAGCTTCAGAGAAGGCTATGACAGAATGTATGATATTAGTAAAGCATTATCAGGAGCAATTGTAGCCCAAATGCCAGAAAAATTTGAAAATACAAAAGTAGATAGCGCAGCTTCAGAATTACGTTCTGCTTTAAACAATGTTGCGGCAGAACATTTTGCAGCAGCTGTCATGAGTATGCAAGCTGGAGTCATGGAAGCTCCTGAGTATGATGCGGCTACTTGGGCAGAGGATATGAATACAGAAGATTTTACAGCAGCTATCGAATCAATTTATGGAACAGAAGGGGCAGAACAGTTCAAGAAGCTCTGGGAGAGTGACCATATAAATGCGCAAGCAGAACTTGTAAGTGCTACACTTGCTGGCGATGCAGCAGCAGATAAAGAAGCACGTGAAAGTTTATCCATGTTCACGCAAGAATTTGGAATGTTTTTAGCAACAGCAACGGAAGGAAACCTTCCTGAAGACGCAGCTGTTTCATCACTTCGAACTCATGAAGACCAAGTGTTACAAGCGTTTGATAGCTATGTTGCAGAGGATTATAAAATGAGTACAGAAACATTTAGAGAAGGGTATGCCTTTATGTTTGGAGTTGGGCAGGCGTTAGGTGATGCTATTGTAAAGCAAATGCCAGATAAATTTTCAGAATCGAAAATGCCTACTGAAATGCCAAGCACAGGAATGGGTGGTACAGCTGATCAAGGGTTTGAGTTTGAAGTATGGATGGCTTTTGTAGCAGTTATGGTACTGGCAAGTGGAGTAGTTGTAAGAAAAAAACTATCTAAACAAGAGTAAAATATAAAACAAGGAGAAGGATATTCTCCTTGTTTTCTTCATAAGGTGATGATGAGCATGAAGATAAAAAAATGGATAATGATTGCGGTGATTACAGCTACATCAGTAGGTGGGTTTCTTACACTTGAAGCCAATTCAGAAAATCCAGAAATAGAATTAGAGCATCATCCTGAAGATTTTTCAGTGGAAGAAAAATGGCCCCCCAGCAAAAAAAATGATAAAAATGAAGAAGAATTTGTCATCTTAGATTCTATGGCAGAAATTGAGAAGAAATTGAAACAAAAAGAAGATATTCAAGAGGGAATGGTGCCGGTTTCACTATCCATACCAAGTTTATCAATAGAAGCACCGATTATCTCAGTTGGTTTATTAGAGGATGGTTCGATGGAAGTGCCCGAATCAACAGATGAAGTTGGGTGGTATCGTCATGGGGCAAAGATTGGAGAAAAAGGTAACGCTGTGTTAGCGGGACATGTTGATAGCTATAAAGGGCCAGCTATCTTTTTTGAATTAAAGAATATAGAAATAGGAGCAGTTATAAACGTTATAGGAGAAAACGGAGAAGAAAAGGAATTCAAAGTAACCAAGAAAGAAACATACAAAAGCAATGAAGCTCCTATTGAAGAAATTTTCGGAGAATCAGACAGTGCTAATTTAAACCTGATCACTTGTACTGGTACATTTGATTACGATTCTAGACACTACTTAGATAGATTGGTTGTGTATGCAGAATTAATAGAAAAAGATCCTGCTCAAAAAACGATCAACGCTCCAGAAGCTCCAACAACGGTTGAATTTGATACGAGTTCCGTATCTTGGCATGCTGTAAAAGATGAAACGATTATCGGATATAGACTCTACAAAAAGAGTGTAGGGAAAGAAGAATTTACTTTGCTGAAAAGTGTGTCTGCCCATGAAAGAAAAAGTTTCTATGATGACAAAGCATTAGTAGGTGATCAATACTACATCACTACTGTGAACCTTGAATATACAGAATCAAATCCTTCTGAAACGATTATAGTAAAATAACATTTAATGAAAGGCTCCCGTCAATGGGAGTTTTTTTCGTCTTAAAATAACAAATTAATATTAATAAAGACTTTATATTCTGAATAGTATGAAATAAAATAAACTTTACAAAGTCTTATAATTTATTTGTTGAATTTTGTATTACTATGGGACTATGTGAAAAATTTAGAAAGGAGAGAGTGGAACTGAGTACTTATAAGAAACCTCATCCTTACTTTGTGAAGACCGTGTTATCTTGTACGCGGACATTTTTGGAGAGTCGCTCTACGATTACCATTGAACAAAACGATACGATAGATTTAAAGCCACCCTATATCATTTTATCAAATCATGTAACGAACTGGGATCCGTTCTATATAAATTGTTATGTTAATGAACCAATATGTTTTGTTGCTTCTGATTCATTATTTAGAAAACCGCTACTAAAACCACTCCTACACTATGTGAATGCGATACCGAAAACAAAGTTCAAGTCTGATACGAGAACAATAAGAGGGATGGTCAATGCTAAGAAAGAAAATAGAGTGATTGGACTTTTTCCTGAGGGAAATCGCAATTGGGATGGTCAAACCGAACCTATACCTCTTGCTGTAAGTAAGCTCGTAAAAATGCTTACTATACCAGTGGTGGTTGCTAAAATTAAGGGAGGGCATTTATCTCACCCGAGATGGGCACAATCTTTTCGGAAGGGTCCCATTTCCATATCCTTTGAAAAGATACTTGACCCTAATCAGATTGAGGATTTAAGCACGGATCAGGTGCTTCAAGTAATCAGGCAGTCACTAGACCACGATGAACGATCTTGGAGAAAAGAAACAGAAGCAACCTATTCAGGAAAAAAGTTAGCGAACTATTTAGAGCGATATTTATTCATCTGTCCTGATTGCAAGGAACTAGGAACGTTACGTTCTAAAAAAGATAAGCTAATCTGTCGTGTGTGTTCATCATCCGTTACCTATACGAAAGCGGGAACGTTTGAAAAAACGGGCAGGCTGCTGATTTTTTAACTCCAAAGGACTGGAATAACTGGCAGCTAGAGGAGTTAAGGGACATGATCTTTTCTGATAGTACCACTAGAACGTTTCAAGAGCGCATGAAAGATAGTGTAAAGCTATACCGAGCAGATCAAGATGGAAACTTCTCCTTATTATCAGAAGGCTCGTTACTATGGGAAGACCGAAGCATCCTTTTTTATGGGAGATCATAATTTAGAACAAAACTTTCCGATTGTAAAGTTAGACGGAGCTAATGTTCAAATGAATAATCGCTTAGAATTTTATCTAGAGGAATCCTTATACAGTGTAGTGTTTCATCACCCATATACTTCCGCATACAAATGGTTACAGTCCATTCTTTATTATCAAGAAAAACAAGCGTTCGAGGAAGATGGTGTTTTACTATGATGTCAACTTGGCTGTCGTTACTTGATTTGATGTACTTATCCTTATTTATTTTAATTACGGCGATTTTAAAAGCCAGAGTATCTTTCTTTAAGAAAATGATTGTTCCAACTTCCATGATTGCTGGATTTTTAGGATTACTTGTGGGGCCTGAATTATTAGGCCTCTTTCAATATAATTTAGATACCTTAGGTACTGTCGTCTACCATTTAATGGCCATTGGTTTCATTGCCATTTCCTTAAAAGAAAGAAAGTTAGATCAAAATCGTCCCGAAGTGGTAAATGCGGGAATTTTTATTGTGTCCAATTACTTGATACAAGGAATCATTGGCCTTGGATTATTGCTGGTACTTGGAGGAGTGCTTTTTCCGAATGTATTCCCCGGGATCGGATTATTATTACCTCTTGGATTCGGTCAAGGACCTGGACAAGCTTATTCCATTGGTGTTCAGTGGCAGGAGCTGGGCATAGAAGGTGGAGGGAACTTAGGATTAACGTTCGCAGGATTAGGGTTTGTATGGGCAACGGCTTTTGGGATGTTTGCTATGAATATGCTAGTAAAGAAAGGGATTTATCCAGCAGTCTTTCATGCCGATGACGTGAAAAAATCTAAAGTAATTGAAGAGGACCAAGTAGAAGAGTTATCACTTAGTGATGCAATGGATAAATTAACCTACCAAATAGCCTTAATCGCTCTAATCTATCTTATAACCTATTTAACTATCAACTTCCTAAGCTCATTCCTACAGCCGTTAGGAACCTATGGTGCGACCTTATCTCAATTATTAGAAGGGTTCCACTTTTTAATTGGTAGTCTTTACGCGATCTTATTTCGAATCATTCTTAATTTCTTTCAAAAGAAAAATGTGCATTTAGAACATGCTCCTAATAATTATTTATTACAACGGATTGCAGGGGTGTCTTTTGATTATATGATTACCGCTTCAATTGCGGCCATTTCACTATATGCATTAGGTCAATACCTTATTCCTGTCTTGATATTAACGACTGCTGCTGGAATTGGAACGTATTTTTATATTCAATGGTTAGCACCAAAATTATTTAAAAGAAATGAATTGCCGAATATTCTAGGGTTTTACGGAATGCTCACAGGTACGATTTCTACAGGTATGGCATTAGTAAAAGCAGTTGACCCTAAATTTGAATCCAATGCAACAGATAATATGGTGATGGGAAGTGCGACAGCGATCGTATTTGGACTTCCTCTTATGTTCATCTTAAACTTACCGATTGTTGGATTTATTGGGGGAGAACCGATTTTCTACACCTATACCTTTCTTGCTCTGATTGTTTATTTTATTTTCTTGCTGTACCTGCTACGAATAAGGTTGAAAAAAGTAGCATAACGTTCAAATTTCTTTTATGATGAGAAAAGTAAAGGAGCGAACGTGGAATGTATTTAACCATGAAAGAAACGGCAGACTATTTGTCGTTACCAGAAGAATATATTGAAAAACTTATTGTTGATCGAAAGATTCGTGCTGTACATGACGGTGACCAATATTTGATTAATCGCGAGCAATTTACAAACCATTTGGATCAGATCGAAGCATATAAGAAGATGATTGAGGAATATTTAAGTGAACCTATCCCGGAAGATTATGATGTAAAAGATGAAGATTAAATGAGGGGCTGTCCAATTTTGTTGGGCGGCTTTTTTAATTTAGATGGAACTGTGATGACGAAGTAGATTCTAGAGTTGGGTGATGCGTGCGTTCTGGGAATTGGAAAACGAGAAGTAGAGCGCCGCGGGAGGTGCCGCGCGTGTCTCAATAGGCGAAAAAAGAGAAGCAGAGCGCCGCGCGTATCCCCAACTGCCAAAAACACAATCCGACACAACCGATCACGACTTTTAAAAGATCTCCAAATTGACAAAGGTAAAGTTTATCGCCATCTTCTCCTACTTTACTGGAAAAAGTAAGGTTGATGTGCCTACTTCCACCTCGTTGAATTCCGTCCTATTTTACTAATTTTTCTGATTTACAATAAATTCACCCTATTTTTACAATTCATCAGGTAAAGTTAAATTGATTTTATTATGAGGAGGAAGGTTATGAAGGTTCGAGTTCATCAATTTATTGCATTATTAGTTATTTTCATGTTAGCAGTAAGTTCAGTTTTTCCTTCAATTTCAGAAGCAGCAGGTACAGGTACGTGGAGTTCTCCGTATACTGTTTCGCAAGGAAATGCCAATCAAAATGGTACTACCAAAACGGTTGAAGGGTATGTGGTTGGTCAACCCGTATCTACTACGACCGTTGTGACGAGTAATTTTCCAAATGACTATGCTATCGCTTTAGCAGATTCAGCTACTGAAAAGAATACGAATAATATGATTTATGTGCAAGTGCCAGCGCAATTTAGAAGTGCTTACGGATTACGATCAAATCCTAGTTTAATAGGTAAAAAAGTAAAGGTAACAGGTTCTCTTTCTGCTTATTTCTCTCATTCTGGTGTAAAAAATGCGACGGCATTTGAAATCGTCACGAGTGGGGGAAGCACGCCTCCTCCTACATACGGAAATTACTACGCTACAGCTGAAGGAAAAACAGGTACAACCTTAAAAACAGCTTTACATAACATCATAGATGATCATACGGAAATTTCTTATGACAACGTATGGGAAGCTCTTCGTGTAACAGACCAAGATCCTACGAACTCAAATAATGTTATTCTATTATATACAGGGCGCTCTCAATCAAAGTATACGAACGGTGGTGGTATTGACGATTGGAATCGTGAACATGTATGGGCAAAATCACATGGTGATTTTGGCACAACGATGGGCGCAGGTACAGACCTTCATCACCTACGACCAACAGACGTTACGGTGAATTCGTCTCGTGGCAATAAAGACTTTGATAATGGGGGATATGCTCATGGTGAAGCGTTTGGAAACTACTCTGACAGTGATTCATGGGAACCACGCGATGAAGTAAAAGGCGACGTAGCTAGAATGTTATTTTACATGGCTGTTCGTTATGAAGGTGATAGCGGAGAGCTAGATTTAGAGTTAAATAACATAGTAAACAACGGGTCTGCTCCATATCATGGCAAGTTATCTGTTTTACTACAATGGCACCAAGAGGATCCAGTAGATGCATTTGAAATTCGCCGCAATGACATTATTTTCGAACAATATCAAGGAAATCGAAATCCATTTATTGATCATCCAGAATATGCAGAATTAATCTGGTAATCACTGTATTAGAACCGGCTGTGGGACAACCCAGTCGGTTTGTTGTATTTATTCCTCTATTATCTTCTATTAATCTATGTAATGTACATGCACACTTTTCTCCGCTAAAGAATAATCTCCAATAAATAAACATATTTATTTTATGTGTAAGCTTTATCCCTATATAACGATAGTTGTGCCACCTCTGTAAAATGGGGACTCTATTACTTTATTTGTTGTTCACTTTTATCAAGTCCTCTTACAGACTTGTCTTTTCTTATTAAAAGGAGTTTTGTCTTGGAATGGAAGGGTATGGAACTAACAAAAACTTTTTAAACGAGGTGTTTTTATGGAAGTGACAAAAAGTTACCTACTAACTAAAGAAGATATGACGAAAGAAGGAAGAGTGCCTGAATGGGTAAAAAAAGAATATCTTAACTTTCGAGAAGTGGTAACGAATAAGACATTTCCTTGTTACTTTGGAATGGCTGCTGAAAAAAAAGGAGAGCTACGCTATTCCTATGTTTCAAAGGATGACTGGTCAACACTTCCTGGAGCTATAAAAGAATTTAATCAATTATTTGATGAAAATAAACGGTTAATTCGTCATGGCTTATTTGTGTTTATTGAACCAGAAACGGAGGAAAAGGATATACCATACTATCGAGAATACTTTTGGAATATTCTTCAGTATTTACACGATCAAGACGAAGAGTCTTGGCCAGCGGATTATCCAACAGATCCAGAGCATCATCTTTGGGCTTTCTCATTTGCTGGGGAACCTTATTTTGTGTTTGGAAATGCACCAGCATATAAGCAAAGAAAGACGAGAGATTTAGGAAATAGTCTTGTGCTTGGCTTCCAACCTCGAAGAATTTTTGAAGGCTTAGAAGGGACATCGCCAGGCGGAGTGATGTCTAGAGAAAAGGTCCGTGAACGAGTAGAAAAATGGGATAATCTTCCGAAGCATCCGAACATAAGTCATTACGGGGACCCTGATCACAGAGAATGGAAGCAGTATTTTATAGGAGATGACATTAAACCAATTGAAGGAAAATGTCCATTTCATCACCGAACTAGTTGAAGGGAGTAAGGAGACATGTCAGTCGCATATTCAGCATTTGATGAAACAATTATGACAGAGTATGGTAAATTACGAAAAGTAATTGTTTGTCCACCTGATCATATGAAAATAAAAGATGTCATTAATGAAACTCAAAAACATTTCTTAGAAGAAAACATTGATATCGAACTAGCATCCAAGCAGCATAATGAATTTATCGAAGTTATGAAAAATAATCATGTGGAAGTTCTATCTATTCGTCCAGATAAAAAATTTAATGAACAGGTATTTACACGAGATATTGGATTTACCATTGGAGAAACGGTCTTCGTTGCGAATATGGGCTGTGACGTTCGAAAGGGTGAAGAGAAGGAGCTTATCACATTTTTAAGTAATCGTGGCATTTCATATCAGTCGCTTCAAACAAATGAAATTGAGGGTGGAGACGTAATAGTAGATGGAAAGGATATTTATGTGGGAGTAAGCGAACGTACGACAAGTTCTTCAGTGGCTTATCTTCAATCGTTGCTGCCAAAGAATAATGTTCATCCTCTTCCATTTAATAAAAAGTATCTTCATCTAGACTGTGTATTTAACATTTTATCAGATAAGGAAGCTCTTATCTTTAAGCCGGCGTTTAAGAAAGAGCAGGTTGAGGAGCTTCAGGAACGTTTTCACCTCATTGAAGTATCGGATGAAGAACAGTTCACTCTTGCTACCAATGTATTATCTATTGGTGAAAGGAAAGTCATTAGTCAGCCAATTAATAAAAGAGTAAACGAAGAAATGAGAAATCGGGGATTCCATGTAATCGAAGTCGATTTTTCAGAGCTAATTAAATCGGGTGGTTCGTTTAGATGCTGCTCAATGCCACTAATGCGAGATAACTAAAACAGCAGGGGAGAAACCCCTGCTGTTTTATATATATTTTGCAATAAGTGTTCTTAAGTTAGCGGAGGTTTCAAGATCAGTAAAGTCTATACCAAGCTGTACACTCGTTAAGGCAACTTCAGGGCGAATGCCGGAAATCACTGTTTTCGTACCGAGCAATTCAAGTGCTTCAACCATTTGGAATAATCGCTGGGCTACCATCGTATCAATCATAATTACACCAGATAAATCAATTATTAATGTTGATAAGTGCTGATCTGCTACTTGTTTAAGAGTGGACTCTAAAATATGTTTCGTTCGGTTTGTGTCAATCTCTCCGATAATAGGGAGAAGTCCAAGCTGATTGGTTATCGTGATGACTGGTGCGGTAAGCTCATAGATTAAATTTGCCTGAGATTCTAACCTTCTAATCATAATTTTTAAAAAGGTGTCTGTAAAGGTTTCGATAATATAGTCTAACGATTTATTTAACTTTTTTCCCTAATAGAAAACGTCTTTCAATGTTACGAAGGACTGATTTTCCTCGCAAAATGTTTCAACCATTTCCCATAAGGTTCTTCTAAATAGTGCATTGTTCCGCATTACTTCGGTT
Source organism: Bacillus coahuilensis m4-4 (assembly GCF_000171615.1). Lineage (GTDB taxonomy): Bacteria > Bacillota > Bacilli > Bacillales > Bacillaceae_K > Bacillus_T > Bacillus_T coahuilensis. Next base: position 86,105 of record NZ_ABFU01000013.3, read on the forward strand.
AAATCTGTATTCGATTCTGCTCGTTCTTTTCCTGTTTGCTGTGTCCAATTTAAAATGGTAGCTTTCATCATTTCGTCATCTTGTACTAAACAGTCAGCTAGTAGACGTAAATACTTTCCGTTCTGCTGCTTGATGCGTTCTTTAATTTCTGTTGGTGCGTCTACAGAATAATGAGAACCTTGTTTTTTTTTCTTGAAAAGAAAACCATTTTTCGGTGAACTCTGAAGTATGATCAATTAAAAAGTCGTGTAATACCTGGGTAGTATCGTTCATATAGAAGACTCCTTCGTTCTAATAAGGTTATGCCTATATTTTCAAGGAAAGAAAAGAGTTCTGTCAAATAATATGGTAGAAGGAATAAATTGAACGTGTCGGAGAGTTTAGTTTGTGAATTTAGTTCACTTTAGATAAACTAACGATAGTAGGATAAGAAAGGAATAAGAGAATGTTCCAAGAACGATATGATACATACGATATTATGGAAGTCTGCCTGATTGCAGGGAAGATTATGCTTCAAAGTGGGGCAGAAACTTATAGAGTAGAAGATACCATGATGAGAATTGCTGCTTCTTATGGGCGCTCCCGTTCTCATAGCTATGTGACTCCCACTGGTATCATCTTTTCAATTGAAGGGGACGAACCAACAAAGACAAAACTCATTCGAATCATGGATCGAACCACAGATTTAAAAAAAGTGGTGTTAGTGAATAATGTCTCACGTGAAATTAGTCGAGGGGAACTAACTGTAGATCAGGCAACCTCTAAGTTAAAAGAGATTCAAGAAGGTAACTGGATGTTCTCGTTTCCGGTTCAATTACTTGCCGCTGCCGTATCAAGTGGCTGCTTCACTATTATGTTTCAGGGAATGTGGCAAGACTTTTTACCAGCTGTTGCTGCGGGTGGAATAGGTTTTTGGAGCTTCGTAAGGGTCCATAAACATATACCGATTAAATTCTTTGCAGAGGCGATTGCTAGTTTTATTATTGGAGTTATTGCCTTTTTATTTTGTTTTATTTTTTCTATTGGACATGAGCTAGATAAGATTATCATTGGTTCGGTTATGCCTCTTGTACCAGGGCTATTAATTACAAATGCAGTTAGAGATTTAATGGCTGGACATCTCGTATCAGGGCTATCAAAAGGAGCGGAAGCATTTTTAACCGCCTTTGCTATTGGTGCTGGAATTGCTGTCGTATTATCTCTATTAAATTAGAGCAGTGCTTGGAGGAATACAATGGTTTGGAATATAGTTGAGCAGGTTGTGACAAGTTTTATTGCTTCCGCTGCATTTGGCGTGATCTTTAATGCCCCAAAAGAAAGCTTAGTCAAGTGTGGAAGTGTTGGAGCATTTGGGTGGATTGTATACATAGTATTGACGGACTACGGTGTAGATAGTGTGGTTGCCACGTTAACGGCAAGCTTTGTCATTGCTGTAACGAGCCAAATGTATGCAAAAAAATATAAGACACCCGTGATTATATTTAGTGTTGCGGGAATTATTCCGCTGGTACCTGGTGGGTTAGCATACGATGCGATGAGAAATTTTGTAGAAAATGATTATAATACTGCCATCAATCTAGCGGCAAAAGCATTTATGATTTCCGGTGCAATTGCCATTGGTCTAGTGTTCTCTGAGGTTGTCAATCAAATGATCAGGCAATCAAAGTTGACAGAGGGGAGTAAGGTGAAAACGTGAGCGCCACTACATTGTGGTGCTTTTTTTGTTTTTAGCTGTGTGCCGAAGTGCACCATAGAAATAGAACAATAAAATTTTTTTGAGGATTGGTATATTGTCTTTCAGTTACACGAGAAGAAGGGTTAAATGGAATGTGAAAAGTTGAGCGAATAGGAAGAGCACAACAATACGGGACGTGGAGCGGTGAACAAGAGTCGTACACGGGTGCATTCGCAATAAAGAAAAAAAGTCAGAGAGGTTTTCTTTTCATACTCTAAAGGTATATGGATTGTATAAAGAAAAGCGAGCCATAAAGGCTCGCTTAGGTTCGTGTAACTTATATCTCATATTGTTTATCATATAAAATTTCCGATTAATTATCTGCCGCGGTTACATTCCACATGGATTTTTGATCTTAAACGACGTTAGCCCTACCTCTCTAACATCCTTACGGCTCCGAAGCCGATCCAGTGTGAGTAAGTGTTACGAAATTCATATAGAACGCCTAAAAATAATTTCATAAGTTACAACTCCTAAAATGAATTAGATTTGGCGAAGAACAATAGTAAGTATAGCACACCTTACAATACTTGTAAAATGTTTGTGCTCAGAATAATCTTCCAACTATACGTTTTCAAAATCAAATATTAGGGTAAAAGTTTACTGTAACAATATATTAACTGTAGAAGGCGAGAGCTATGTTTAAAATAACTAGAATTACAACCGTCATATACCTAACCCTATTACTATTACTTTTCATGATGAGAGAATACTTGATAATTGACAATGTAGAAAACGAACTAGTAGAGGAAATTACCTTACTATTTATTGTTTTTTTATACGGAGTTCTTTCGTATGTGTTAGGGTTTCAAGTAGACAAATACAGATACCTTTCCTTTAAGGACTCAACAAGTGGTGCCTATAGTAAATATTATCTTGCAAAAAAATTTGCTAAATGGAAAAAGAAAGAAACCGAATTTTATTTATATATGATAGATATTGACAACTTTAAACAATTGAATGACCATTATGGACATATATATGGGGATCGTGTACTAAAGTCAGTGGCTACTACTTTAATGCAACAAACGAACTCGGTCGTAAGTAGATGGGGTGGAGACGAATTTGTACTATTAAATTCGAAACCAATTCTACATAATTTTCCAAGTTTGCAACATAAAATACAAGAAGAGTTACAACAGATCCTTCCGAGCAATAGGATAACATGTTCTATTGGAGAAGCGAAATACACAACGGACGGGGAAACGTTAGAAGAACTGGTTAAAAAAGCCGATAAACAGATGTATTTACATAAAAGAAAAAAAGAAAATCTCTATTCGAAATTTATTATCTTAAAATAGAAGGAGAGAGGATGATTGGGGATATTACCAGTAGCTTTTTATGAGCAACAATCAACATTATCCTTAGCAGAGTCCCTTTTAGGTTGCATTCTTGTAAAAGAAACAAATGATGGGCGTTGCTCTGGAATGATTGTGGAGACTGAGGCGTATATTGGACCATGGGATCAAGCTGCGCATAGCTTTGAATCGAAAAGAACAAGGCGAACAGAAATTATGTACCACTCAGCTGGACATATTTATACATATGTTATGCACACCCATTGTTTAGTGAATATTGTAAGTGGGGAAGTTGATGCCCCTGAAGCTGTTTTAATTCGAGCAGTCGAACCCCTAGAAGGGAAAGGCGTAATGCGGAGTAGAAGAGAAGGTAAAAATGATATTCAGCTTACGAATGGACCTGGAAAGTTAACGAAAGCGCTAGGTATTACGATGAATGATTACGGCAATATGGTGACTTCACCTCCTCTTATGGTAGAAGCGGGAAAAGTAGTAAGGAAAGAGGAAATCTATACGGGACCTCGAATTGGTATTCCTAATTCCGGTGATGCGAAACATTATCCATGGAGATTTTGGTTATCGGGAAATCCGTACGTTTCTAAATGATAAAGTCAAGAATATTCAAATTTTTACAAGCTATTTATATTCTAGAAAAGGAAATTATGGTATACTTAACATAATTAAACTGTTAAATTGCAATGAGGAATGCTACGACCCTAAATTAGTACTTGGGCGCTTTGATTTAGGATAGCTAATAGCGCAACCGGCCACATTGAGAACGTACGCGTTTTCACTGTTGGTTTTTTTTATTCTTTAATGAAAACCTTATCAAAAAATATCCAATCAACCATAAGGAGTACTATGAATATTTTTGAGATTTTCCAAGAAGATTTTCTTTATCATGAATATCAGCCTCTTCATTACTTGAAAGAAGGGCAACCTATTTTTGCATATGAGGCGTTACTGCGTAATCTTTCTAAAGTAAATCCTGAACAAGTATTTCAGACGGCTACAAGAGCAAATATTTTGTATAAATTAGATTCTGTATCCATACATAAAGCTGTTCAAACCTTTGCTAATAGGATAGGACATGGGCAAGAGCATCTATTCTTAAATATTTATATAACGACCATTCTCCATCCTAATTTTCTAAAAATTTTTTGAGCATTTAGTAGAAAGTTATCCAACTATTGTTCAGCATTTATACTTAGAGGTTAATGAATCTAGTGCAGAAGAAATGTGGCAAAATGACTTGTTAAAGGAATCGATGAATAACCTTCGAGAGTATGGTGTCAAGTTTGCAATCGATGACTTTGGGCAAGGATCATCCTCATTAAAAAAAGCAATTGAATATCAACCTGAATGCATTAAATTAGACCGATTTTTCGCAAGTAATTTATCAAAAGATGAACGCAAGCAACGATTTTTATTCTTTTTTCCACTCTTATTTTGGAAAAGATACATTCATTGTATTAGAAGGAATAGAAACAATTGAAGATTTAAAGGTAGCCGAACAATTAGGAATTCATGCTGGCCAAGGCTATTATTTAGGCAAACCGGCGCAATTAGCCATTGGATCTTAATTTTTTTAATTAGGAGGGGCATTGTGCTACCAGATGAAATCATTCAGCTTGGAAGAGAAAGGATGAAGCCTTTTGCCTGCGAAGGCTTTGTTGCTTATGGAGGTTCCTTTAAAGAACACATCATGATCGTTGGGGAGGCTCCTGGTGAAAATGAAGCAATACAAGGACTTCCTTTTATCGGAAGATCTGGAAAAGTTCTTGATGCAATGCTAGAGGAAATTGGAGTAGATAGACAAGATGTATATATCACAAGTGCAGTGAAAAGTAGACCTTTCCAGTGGAAAGAAAAAAAGCTACAGCGTGCTTGGGTATGTAAGAAATATAACCGTCCCCCTACGATCGAAGAAGTACTAGCTCATGCACCGGTACTTGATTATGAACTAGATCGCATACAACCTAGGTTGATCATTACACTCGGAAGAGTTGGATGGAATAGAGTATCTGGCTCCACCGCCATGATGTCAAAGATTCATGGGAAGCTTCATACAGGACCTATCTTACGAATGAATGGTAACGAAGAACTAGAATATTCACAAAAGTCCTATCGAGTATTTCCACTTTATCACCCCGCTTCACTTCTTTACAAACCTTCTTTAAAAGAAGAGATGAAAAAGGACCTTACCACTTTAAAGGCCCTTTTACTTGAAATGCTGAGCTAATGATTATTTGTCTTTTGGAAGGAAATAAGAAACCACACCAAGTGCAGGTAAGAAAGAAGCGATAAGCATGGTTTCATTTAAACCGATTGTATCAATTAGTACACCGAGGGCGATGGAACCAATTGCCCCCATTCCAAAAGCTAATCCAACAATAAGACCTGACATCGTACCAATTTTACCAGGCATTAATTCTTGGGCGTACACGACCATTACGGAAAAACTAGACATCAAAACGAGTCCCATTAAAGCGATGACGATAAACGCCGCAAATGGTGGTAAATAAGGTAAAATGATGGCCATTGGAGTTGTTAGAAGTAGAGAATAGGCAATCACATTCTTACGGCCGAAGCGATCTGCTACAGGTCCTCCAAAGAACGTTCCGACAGCCCCTGTAATCAGGAAGGCAAAAATATAAGCCTGTGATTGAGCTATAGTCATTCCGTACTCAGAAATGACATAGAAAGCATAGAAGTTTGAGATCGCGCTACTATACCATGACCTAGCAAATACGATAAAAACTAATAGAACAAGAGCCAAAATGATTTCTTTATTCCATTCGCTTTGGCCTTTCTTTTTACTCGGCCTTGGGGGGAGATATACTAGTTGTGATTTATACCATTTAGCTATGAAAAATAAAATCACTACAGCAAGAAGAGCAGCGATTGAAAAAAAAGATGCGCCTTTTGTCCTAAGGGTACTAACACAAATGCTGTCATAACAGGTGCAAGAGCGTGCCCAGTGTTCCCTCCTACTTGATAAATAGATTGAGCCAATCCGCGCCTGTTTCCTGCTGCTAAATATGCAACTCTGGAACCTTCAGGATGAAAGACGGCAGAGCCAAATCCAATTAGTACAACAAATAATAGGATGGTAAGAAAGCTAGGGGCAAATCCTAACCCCAAAACCCCTATTAAACTTAGGGATAAACCTACAGGTAGCAAATAAGGAAGTGGAGACTTATCTGTATATATTCCGACAACGGGCTGTAAGCAAGAAGATACCATGTTTAAAACAAATGCGATGAGACCAAGTTGTGTGAAATTAAGTCCTAATGATGCCTCTAAAATGGGAAACATCGCAGGGATAATGGCTTGTAACGTATCATTAAGTAAATGACAAATCCCTAAAAAGATTAACACCTTATAGGTTGGGTTTTGGGTAACCTTTGAGGATAAAGCATTAGGTGTAGCTAAAGTACTCATATTTCCCCCTCTTTCAAATAAGATACCTATCTATCATACAGGTAGAATTTTGAAAATTCCACCCGTTACAGAATTGTGTAAATAGTGTAAAATTTATAGTGAGAAGGGGAATTCGTCAATTATTGTAGAAATAATTAATATAAGATGGTTGCATGAAGGTGTGTTTCCTTTTAGATCAGATAAAACTAAACAGACGGAGAAGATGGTTATGGCGTTGTTAACAGAAAAATTACTTTTACATATCCTTATATTTTTGGCTCCAGTCTTTTTGTTAAGTATAGTGTACGAAGGAAAAGACTTTCGAAAGATGCCGATTGTACATGGAGTATTACAAGGGGTTGCAGCATTTACATGTATGATTTTCGCTTATTACAATGTAGGACTGTATTGGGACTTAAGATACGTGCCTCTTGTACTCGCCACTTTATACGGGGGACCACTATCTGGGGGTATTGTGGTTCTCTTTATTTTTGCAGCAAGAATTTATAATGGTGGAGATGCGTTACTTTTTTGGTTTTTATTAGCATAACCGTTGCCTCTATTCTTCCCTTTTTATTTTCTAAACGGTTCATGAAGATATCTGCAAGAAAACGTATTATTACAGCCATTTGTATTGGAACGTGGCCAGCTGTAACCATGCTATGCATATTACTTAGTTATATGTTTGTTAATCAAATGCCATTTGACAGTATCATAGAACAGCTTAGAGACATCCTTTTATTTGGAGGATTAGTAGTAGTAGGTACGGGTATGGCAGCAAAATTTTATGAGCTATTAATTGAAAGACAGCAAATGAAAGAAGAAATGCTAAGAGCAGAAAAGATGAATACGATGGGTGAGCTTGCCTCATCTATTGCTCATGAAGTAAGAAATCCGTTAACGGTAGTCAAAGGATTTGTTCAGCTATTAGAAAAAAACAATAGTCAAAAGGACCATGATTATTATTCTCTTATATTTAGTGAAATAGGCAAGGCAGAAGGAATTATTAGTGATTATTTGAACTTCGCCAAACCTCAATTTGATAAAATTGAAAGATTACATGCCGGAGACATCATTGAAGAAGTAGTTTCTCTGATGACTCCTATGGCAATCGCTGAAGGCGTAGAGGTTTATATAGAAACCTGTGAGGAAACATATGTATATACAGATAAGGATAAATTGAAACAAGTGTGTGTGAATTTAATTAAAAATAGTATAGAAGCCTCTTCGGTAGGAGAGAAAGTGCTGATAGGATGCCAGCCTACTTTGAATGAAGTGGAAATCACCATTAAGGATGAAGGAAAAGGAATGACACAAGAGCAGTTAGAACGAATAGGTACGCTCTTTTACACCACAAAGGATAAAGGAACTGGAATCGGTACGATGGTTACGTTACGAATTGTACAGTCTATGAATGGGAAGGTATCGTACACAAGTGAACCTGGAAAAGGAACAACGGTAACAGTCCGAATACCTAACGGAGCCTAACATACGAAATAACAGCAAACCATACAGAAGGTGACACTTATGAAGATAAAGCTTGGGGTCAGACGATTAGTTGAATACGCCTACCGATCAGGTAGTATTCCTCAAGGATTTAGTCTTTCAATTGCAGCAAATGAAGGAACTAGATTACACCGAATAAGACAAGCTCAATACAAAGAGGGGGACCAAAAGGAGGTCCCTCTTTCTACAGTTATCGAGCATGAAGGAACAGAGGTCATTCTAGAAGGGCGTTGTGATGGCCTTTTGGTACGGGATGACCGGTGGGTAATAGAAGAGATTAAATCCACTAAACAAGTAGTAGGAACAGAAGATCGTTTTATCCACTGGGCACAAGGGATTTGTTATGGATATATGCTATGTAAGGAAAAAGAACTCTCCCATATAGATGTGTGGTTGACGTATATTCAACTAGACACATACGAGGTAAAAACGTTTAAAAAAACAATTTAAAAAGGAAGAGTGTTTCCATCATATAGAGATAGCTTTATGTGAATACATACCTTTTGCCTTAACAAGACTACACCACCAGTTGGAGAAGGTAACCTCTTCAAAGAAGCTTTCATTCCCGTACAGTGAGTTCAGAGCGAATCAGAGAGAACTTGCTGGTGCGGTGTATCAAGGAATTAAGTACGGGAAGATTGGCTATATAGGGGCTCCTACTGGTACTGGAAAAACCATTTCTACCATATTTCCATGGGTGAAAAGTGTAGGAGAAGGACAATCTGACCGTCTTATTTATACAACAGCAAGGACGTCTACTAAAGGTGAAGTAGAAAAGACATTTCAAGCGATGACCGTACTAGGTTTAGACATGCAAACGGTCACCATCACGGCTAAAGAAAAAATCTGTCCTCGCACAAAAAGCTATTGCAATCAGGAACACTGTGAATGGTCTACAGGATACTATGATCGATTAAACGAAGGACTAATGGATATTTTAGAGAACGAACGAGTCATCACACGAAACCTTCTTGAAAGATATAGTGAAAAACACACTCTGTGCCCTTTTGAGTTCTCACTCGATGTCGCATATGAAGCCGATGTGATCATCTGTGATTATCACTATATTTTTGACTTACGCGTATCTCTTCAACGCTTAGCTGAAGATCAAAGAAAATCAACCGTATTACTCGTAGATGAAGCCCATAATCTAGTCGAACGAGGAATGGAGATGTATTCAGCAGACCTCAGACTGGAGGAATTTTATGACGAAGGCCTTCATACTACAGGATCTAAAGTAGCAGAGGTAAGAGAAGCACTGTCTGAGTGGATGGGGCAGGGTTCTTCTACATTTTACAAGGTAGAGGAAATGAACAGTAGCGTATTAGAACAAATAGCCTCTCTTGTAAAAGATATCGAACATTCTCTAGCATCTGTGCAAGACACAGTGACGGATGAACACCTTCTAACCTTATATTTCTCTCTTCAGCATTTCTTGAAAATCAGTGCACAACTTGATGAACGCTACATCATCTTAATTGATACTGAGACCGGTAAAATAAAACTGAAAAATATTCAGCCTTCTAAACAGATTCAAAAGAACCTAAAGACGTTTCAAAGTGCTTTCTTATTTTCTGCGACCTTTGAACCCTTTGACTATTTTTCTACTATGCTTGGTAAAGAAGAGGATAGCCTATATTACTCTATCCCAACCCCCTTTTCTAAAGACCAACTAGACGTTTATATTGCCCCCATCAACACTCGTTATCATAAAAGGGAACAAAGTGTCCCATCTATCACAATGATTGTAAAACAGCTGTTAGCTGAAAGACCTGGAAACTACCTCCTATTCTTTCCTTCCTATTCTTATTTACAGCTAATAGAGAATGAACTTCACTCGGTTCTAGTAGATGTGGAATTGCTAGTTCAACAACCTGGTATGAGTGATAGAGAGAAGGAGCTTTTTTTAGAAAAATTTCAATTGAGAGCAAAAGAGAATGAAAAAAACTCCAAGCTAGGTCTTGCTGTATTAGGTGGTGTTTTTTCAGAAGGCATAAATTTAGAAGGAGATGCTCTGATTGGTGTAATAGTAGTAGGTGTGGGGCTACCTATGCTCACAAACGAACGAGATCTCATGAAAAATCAATGGACCTCTCAAGGGTTTAATGGATTCGCCTACGCCTATCAATATCCCGGAATGCACAAGGTTATTCAAGCGGGTGGTAGGGTCATTCGAACGTCTAAGGACAAGGGCACGCTAGTGTTAATAGATGATCGCTATCTCACTCCCTTCTACCAAGAGGTCCTTCCTGCTTTTTGGCAACCGTATCGTTTGGTGTGAATAGAAATCCCTCCCTCGTCTCAAAATAAGTGAGACGAGGAGGTGGGAATCATGGCGAAAATTGGAGTAGAACAATCTCTTACTAACGTGGCAGAAGCACTGCGTTCAAAAGGTCACCAAGTTATCGACCTAAAACAAGAGGCGGATGCAACTGGATGTGACTGCTGTGTCATCACAGGTGGTGACGCAAATATGATGGGAATTCAAAACGTAGCAACACAAGGACCTGTCATCGAAGCAACAGGAATGTCCGCTGACGAAGTATGTCAGTGTGTAGAGGACCGATTACAATAAGGTGTGAGAAGAAGACTAGCGGATAGTCTTCTTTTTTTGTGGGAGGGGAAAGGGGAGAAGATCTTGAGGTGAACAGGGTTCTGGAGGTAGAGTAACACGATTCATAATTGCTCTAAGTTATCGTGATTTTAATGGGGGTGCTAGAGGTTTAGGTAGTGCCACAGGATAATGGTCTTAAATAGTAAGGAGGCACCAAGCCTCCCTACAAGAAAACTCACACAATCGGTTCGAAATATTTTAATTCCTCTCGAATGCTTGCGTCTTTACCTGTGTCATACGAGACGTTTCCGATTATCTCTTTTAGTTCTTCAAGATGTTCTTCATTCTCGGTCTCCCAATAAAGGAATACACGTTTGAAGACTTCTTTTCCTACTTCAAGAGCTTCTTCATACAATTCAATAAAAGATTTTGTTGACGATTCTTGATTGTTGGTTGGATGAAGCCACGGTGTTTTGTTTACATTTAGGTAATCTTGTTCTGGAAATTTCTCTCTGTAGCTAAAGGGTGTTATGTAGCCGAATAGTAGTTTGTTCTTCAATCCCATAGGGTCGTGAAACAGCTTGAATGCTTTTTTCATATCTTTATAAGATTCTTTTATATAATGAGTAGGTAGTGATTCTTTCGTTGGGTGATGGGTGGAAATGAGTCCAGCTAACAGTTCTTCTACTTCTTCATGTAGTTCAGCACCTAGGTCTATTTGTTTGTAGGCAGGGGATGTCCACGTATCCAAATTTCTTTCTCTTTTTACCATGATGGTATCAATTGTGGTTTCTAACAATTGATGTTTATATCCTTCCTCACCTGACCGATATATGATGTAGGGGTGAGTTTGCCTATCGAGTAGATGATGTGTGATAAAGCCAAGGATATAGGCTTTGGTTTCTTCGTGCTTCATGAATCTTCCTTTTTTGATCATATCTAAAAGAAATGGTCCGCAGTTGTTGTAATGGATGGCTAATCCAATGGTGGATACAGAAGATTTTTGCCATGGTAAGAAGCTGTGATAGAAAAAAGGATCGGGACCCTGTGAGCCAAATCGATAATAGGCTTGTGCTTTAGGGTCAAACGAGTGGGATGGAAAAGAATGTAGTAATTTTTCAGCAAAAACAATATGAGTCCAAACATTTGGCATAAATATGACCTCCTATTTAAGTGCCTTTTTACAAAATGTAGCATAAGTAGAGGTAGAGTAGTGTTAATTTTTGATAAAAGGAGCAGAGTATGTTTTTTAAAAAGATAGCTATGTTAAAGGTTATTGTTGATAATCCAGCAAAAAATGGGAACCCCGCCAACAGTGGTAGACTGGGAAGAGATTTTACCAAATCTACATGTTGGAGAAGCAACGATTGTACTGGAGTTGTCTGAGCGAGAAGGACTCTCAGGTTATTCGAAATTAGAAGTGGTACGAAAGATGAAAGAGCTTCGGGCTAAAGGGATGAAAATAGCAGTAGATGATATTGGAAAAGGATACTCCGGACTGCATACGCTTGCTATGGTTGAACCGGATTTTGTGAAGATTGATCGGGACCTTGTTAAAGATATTGAAGTAGATTCTTACCGTCAGCACATGATGCGTGCTCTTATAGAGTATTGGAAACAACAGAATGTACATATTATCGCGGAAGGTATTGAAACGGAGTCGGAATGGTCATTTTTTAAGACATTAGGTGTTCGCTATTTTCAAGGATACTATTTTCATAAACCAAATCTAGTCAAACATGTGGAAGCCATCTCGTAGGTTGATACGAGATGGTTTTCACAAACATGTAAAATTTTTCACTAATTATTCTCTATGAAATCCTTTACAATAGAGGGAGAAGTGGTCTATTATTTTTTTATAAGGTGTGAAAACGGTTGCACACAAAGACCTACAGATGAGTAGCGCTACCGTAATGGATAGGGAAAAAGTATTGAGAGGGAAAGGATGAACGAAATGAAACGTTTGTTTGAAGTAGATGCTTGGAAGATTATCGAAACATCTCTACATAAAGAGGACTTTCGCTTAGCCGAAAGTATGGTGAGTTTAGGGAATGGCCACATGGGAATGCGTGGGAATTTTGAGGAATCGTATTCAGGAGATTTTCATAGGGGTTCTTATGTAGCAGGAGTTTGGTTCCCGGATAAAACACGCGTTGGATGGTGGAAGAACGGCTATCCAAATTACTTTGGAAAAGTAATCAACTCGACGAATTATATTGGGATTAAAGTTTTCATTGATGGTAATGAAGTAGATCTATACACAGCAGATGTAAAAGAATACTACCGAGAGCTTGATATGCAACACGGTGTTTTAACGAGAACCTATACGGTTTCTCAAGATGGAAAAGATACGAGTGTTAAGGTTGTGCGCTTTCTTTCAGTTGCAGAAAAAGAGCTTGCAGTGATGAACTATGAGGTGACGCCTCTAAATTATAGTGGTGAAGTGACATTTGTACCTTATTTAGACGGAGATGTACGAAACGAAGATAGCAACTATGAGGAAGATTTCTGGTATGAAAAAAATCGCTCAGTTGGCGAGTTAGAAGGCTCTTTGACTATGAGAACAGTGGAAAATCCATTTGGTACTCCGCAGTTTAGCGTAGCGACAACGATGAAATCTATTGTAGACGGATCGATTTCTTCAGTGACTGCTTCTGAGCAAGAAGAATACGTTGAAAATAAAATTGTCGTTGAGGCAAAAGAAGGATCCACTGTAAGTCTAACCAAATTGGTTGCGGTAACAACAGATCGTGATTATAACGAAGCAGAATTAGTAACAAAAGGACAGGAAGTAGTTGAGCGTTCCTTAACAAAGGGATTTGCTACCCTTTTAGATGAACACAAAAAAGGATGGCTAAGTCGCTGGGAGATAGCGGATGTGGAAATCGAAGGGGAAGATGAAGCTCAACAAGGGATTCGCTTTAACTTATTCCAATTATTCTCTACCTACTACGGAGAAGATGCTCGTTTAAATATTGGGCCAAAAGGATTTACGGGTGAAAAATATGGTGGTGCTACTTACTGGGACACAGAAGCTTATGCGTTACCTCTTTACTTATCAACAGCAGACAGCGAGGTTTCACGCAACCTTCTCGTTTACCGTCATAATCAATTAGATGGTGCCTATCATAATGCGAATCAACAAGGATTAGCTGGAGCGCTTTACCCAATGGTAACGTTTAACGGGGTAGAGTGTCATAATGAGTGGGAAATCACATTTGAAGAAATTCACCGTAACGGTGCTATTGCCTATGCAGTTTATAACTATGTGAATTACACAGGAGACCGTGATTATTTACACGAATATGGCATTGATGTGTTAACTGGCATATCTCGATTCTGGGCAGACCGTGTACATTACAATAAAAAGAAAGATGTCTATATGATGCACGGAGTAACAGGTCCGAATGAATATGAAAACAACGTAAACAACAATTGGTACACGAATCGTATTGCTAAATGGACGTTAGATTACACTCTTAGTGTAGTCGAGTATGTAAAAGCAGAAGGTCATGAAAATAGAGTACATGGACTTCACCTGACAGAAGAAGAGTTAAGTAAGTGGGCGGATATTTCTCAAAAAATGTATCTTCCGTATGATGAGGAGCTTGGGGTGTTTGTCCAACACGATACATTCTTAGATAAAGATTTAATGACAGTCGATGAGCTTGGTAAAGAACATCGTCCGTTAAATCAAAACTGGTCATGGGATCGCATTCTACGTAGCTGTTTCATCAAACAAGCGGACGTGCTTCAGGGCTTATACTTCTTAAATCATGAATTCTCTGAAGAAGAAAAGCGTAGAAACTTTGATTTTTATGAGCCGATGACCGTTCATGAATCTTCTCTTTCTCCTTCTATTCATGCCATTTTAGCAGCTGAGCTTGGAAAAGAAGATAAAGCGTACGAAATGTACCACCGTACAGCTCGTTTGGACTTGGATAATTACAATAACGACACAGAGGATGGACTTCACATCACGAGTATGACTGGTGCCTGGCTTGTGATTGTTCAAGGGTTTGCAGGAATGAGAACAGCAGAGGAAACTCTTGCATTCGCTCCATTTATGCCAACAGCTTGGAATCGTTATTCTTTCAATATTGTTTATCGTAACCATACGTTAAAAGTAGAAGTAACGAAAGAAGAGGTTACGATTCAGCAAACGGGGCCTTCGTTAACAATAAGTTTATACAATGAACTTCACCAAATAGAGGAAAATGGAACGGTTACTGTTCCGTTAAGAAAGTAAGGTGGATACGAAATGGAAAAACTAGTTTCAGCGTTTATATTTGATTTAGATGGAGTGATAACAGACACAGCGGAATATCACTTCCTAGCATGGCAAGCTCTTGCGAATGATGTCAACATTTCATTTACCCGTGAGGATAATGAAGAGTTAAAGGGAATTTCTCGAATGGAGTCACTAGAGAAAATCTTAGCATTAGGTGGACGAGAAGATGACTTTTCCCTTGAAGAAAAAGAAACGTTAGCGGCTAAAAAGAATGAGCATTATTTAGAGTTAATCAAGAAGGTGAGTCCGAGTGACATTTTACCAGGAATGAAAGAATTGATTCTGACGATTAAAGCTAAGGGCCATAAGCTTGGTCTTGCTTCTGCAAGTAAGAATGCTTTTACGGTCATGGAGGCACTTGATTTACGTGATTTATTCGATACCATTGTCGATGCAAAAGAAGTAAAACAAGGGAAGCCGCATCCTGAGGTATTTCTAACAGCTGCAGAGCAGCTAGGTGTAGATCCATCCACTTGCATCGGAGTTGAGGATGCGGTTGCAGGGGTAGAAGCCATTAAGGCAGCAGGGATGTTTGCTGTTGCGGTAGGTCCGGAAGAATCCTTCCGTCATGCCGATCTTGTCTATTCTTCTACAGATGAAGTAACGTATGAAAGAGTAATGGCTGCCTTTCAAAAATAATAGCTCAAACATGTAAAACGGTCCTATTATGGGGACCGTTTTTTAGGCTCCCCTAAAGGGAACCAGGTCTGTAAAGAAGCTTCATTTTTCATCTTGCCCATATCTACTATATAAAAGTAACGAATTAAATAAAGGATTAAAAGGTAAAGGTATCCTATGAGCGATAAGTGGGAGGATATCCCTATTTATGTAAGCAGGGAAGCCGGGATATGAATTTAAAAATCTTACAGATTCGTGAACTCTATTGCGGTCTTTCGTAATCCATCATACAATAAGCATAAGATTAGTTAGTGAATCACTTCACAAACATGAACCACCCATTTTCCTATTTAGCATAACTAAACTGTCCTTATTATCCCCTCATTTAATGTGGACAGATGTCTTAACAGTAAACGGACAACTTAATGTGAAGTGAGACACCTGAAAAATCCCCTTGTAGTCTAGGCAAGGGGATTTTTCTATAGAAATATAGTTATGAATGCATATTAGCCTTTTCACAAACCAATTTTTCTATAATTTGGTACAATATACATGAATAGAAGTCACATACCATGAGGAAGATTTCCTATGCATAAAATAATATTATTTGATGGAGTGTGTAACCTTTGCGATGGTGTCGTACAGTTTGTTCTCAAACATAATACGAGAGAAGATATCTATTTTGCTTCCTTACAATCAGAGATAGGAAAGAAACTATATGAACAGCATATAAGTGAGCCTCTACAGAAATTAGATACCTTTGTCTATATTGAGAAGGAATGTGGATATACGCGTTCTACAGCAGCCCTAAAGTTGGCCAAAAACTTAAATGCACCATGGAAAGCTCTGACAGTATTCATTATAGTCCCCAGATCTATAAGAGATAAGGTGTATAACTGGGTGGCAATAAATCGCTACACATGGTTTGGGAAAAAGAGAGTTGTATGATCCCTCACCCAAAATGGAAGAAACGATTCCTAGGCTAGTGATCCTTTAGAAGAACTTTACAAAAAATACATACAAAATTACTCCTCACATAGTAGAGTGTGAAGGATGAGTCTAAAAGACTATTTGACTGTTGAGAGGTTGTTTGGGGATGAGTAAGAAATCAAAAACCAAAGTTGTTCTTGTTTTTTTTCGTCATACTTTGTGTTATCGCATTATTTAATGTGTTTATCTATTATTTTAATATCCAAAAGACTGTGAATGTCTCGGTTGCGAATCAAGGGATAGAGGTTGCATCAGGCATTGCGATAAATATAGATCGAGATAGTTTAGAATCTTTCTTGGCATCCAAAAAAAAGAGTCGTGAATTTTCAGAAATTCAGCGATATTTATTAGATTCTAGACAAAAATCGGGAGCTATGTATGTTTATTTGTTTGAAGTCTCAGAAGAAGGGGATGCAGAAACCTTAATAGTTGGTTGGCCTCGAGGAACAGAAGTATCTTTTCCGATTGGGTTTGAAACCAATTTAGAACAAGAGTATGTGAACAAAGCAAAGGACGGAGAATCCTTTTATACGAGAATAATAGAACATCCTCCGTACGGGGCGTATATTACATCAGCTGCACCAATTATCGGAAAGGATGGGAGTGTGCTGGCATATATTGGTGTGGATAATAGTATTGCGTTAACAGATCAAATTTCTTCAGATGTAATGAAAAATAGTCTAATGACGATGGTCTATCAAGGGTTAATTGTGTTTATACTATTTGGAATCTACTTAATGATGGACAGGTGGTATCAAAATTACACTCGTCACGAAGTGGAAGATGTAGAAGAAACATTCCTAGCGGAAGTCCAATCCGTTTTATCAACGGTTAGGTCACTTCGTCATGATTTCTTAAATCATGTTCAGGTCATACATGGGTTACTACGATTAGACCGACAAGAAGCCGCAATGGATTATATTATGAGTATTAGTGAAGAAGTTAGAAATGTTGGCAGGCTTCCCTATTCCTTGCAAAACCCCGTTCTCCTTGCTTTATTGCAAATAAAAGTGATTCAAGCTAAGAATCAACAGATTATGTTTGATACGAATATTGAAGACCATCTATATGAAGGGGTAAAGAGCAGCGATTTAATGAAGATTTTATCGAACCTATTAGATAATGCAATGGAAGCTACGGTTGTATTACAAGAAGAAGAACGCTATATTCAGTTGCAAATGAAGGAAGAGTTTGGGGTAGTTAAAATTAAAGTAAAAAATTCGGGTCCATCGATTGAAAAAAGCCATTTGAGTCATGTATTCCAAAGTGGGTTTTCAACCAAACGAGAGACCAAAGATAAATCGGTAAGAGGTCAAGGACTTTTTATCGTCTCTAGTGTAGTAAATCAATACAATGGGACAGTAGATATAAGTAGAGAAGGTGGTTTAACCGTATTTTCAGTGACTCTGAAAAAAAGAATAGGGTAGACGAGGGTGCAATCCATCAGGCTTCATGTTATTCTATACCAATAATACAAGGAACTTGATATGAAGGAGAATACAATGGAAGACACTACATTACCAAAAGCGTTACCCCCCTTTTACAAACTAAATGGCACGAGGAAGGGTTTACGGAAGCAACTTCAATCCAGAATGAAGTATTTCAACCAATCACCGAAGGAGAAGATGTGATTGCAGAGTCACCAACTGGAACGGGGAAAACACTAGCATATGTATTACCGATTTTACAAAAAATTGAAGCAGACTCTCAAGACTTACAAGTGATGATTCTTGCCCCGTCTCATGAGCTTGTGATGCAAATTCATCAGGTGATTGTTGATTGGGGAAAAGAATTATCTATACGCTCCGCTAGTTTTATTGGGGGAGGAAATGTTCAAAACCAAAAGGAAAAGCTTAAGAAAAAGCCACATATTATTGTAGGTTCGCCAGGAAGAGTGGCAGAACTGATTAAAAGTAAAAAGATGAAAGTTCATAATGTGAGAACGATCGTCATAGATGAAGTAGACCAGCTTGTAAGCAGAGAA
This sequence comes from Bacillus coahuilensis m4-4, assembly GCF_000171615.1. GTDB lineage: Bacteria > Bacillota > Bacilli > Bacillales > Bacillaceae_K > Bacillus_T > Bacillus_T coahuilensis. Next base: position 104,504 of record NZ_ABFU01000013.3, read on the forward strand.
CACTTGAATACCATTCAATCGATCATACAATCTACGTTAAAAGAACGTCAACTATTATTCTTCTCTGCAACCGTGAAAGAAGAAACAGAAAAAGTAGGCAATGAAATGATGAAGTCTCCTAAGGTTATCCGTGTGAAGAAGGAGAATACGAAAAACGTAGAATATCAATATATCCAGGTAGAACAAAGAGACAAGGTAGATACATTACGTAGTGCTCTTCATGCATTAGAACACGAGAAAATCCTTGTCTTTGTGAACGAGATTACAAAGCTTGGAGAGATTGAAGAGAAGCTTTTATTCAAGGGTGTTAAGGTCGCGACACTAGCTTCAGATGCTAAAAAACAGGACCGTGAAAAAGCATTAAAGCTCTTTAGACAAAATGAAGTGAACACCTTAATGGTGACAGATGTAGCTGCTCGCGGGTTAGACATACAAAATGTCACAATGGTACTAATGCTTGATTTACCACGAGATTATGAACAGTTTGTCCACAGATCTGGAAGAACGGGGAGAATGGGGAAAAGTGGTCAAGTATTAATGTTAACAAATGAACGTGAAGTTCGTGAGGCAAAGCAATTTAGTAAAAGATTAGGTTCTGAAGCTTTAGAAAAATCTATATATGGCGGAAAGCTATTATCCGTAGAAGAGCAACAAATTCAACAAAAGGTTAATAAGTCACAAGCTAGGCCAAAGCCTAAAGGAAAAAAGCCGCTTGGACAAAAGAAAAAGCGGTCACTTGCCAAAAAGAAATAAAGATCAAAAGAGTCCCGGTAGCCATAGCTCCTGGGACTCTTTCTAGTGCGCCTGGCATGGGTGCAATCTATAGGGTGAAAGTCCCGAACTGTGAAGGCAGAAGTAGCAGTTAGCTTAACGCAAGGGTGTCCATGGTGACGTGGAATCTGAAGGAAGCGAGCGGCAAACCTCCGGTCTGAGGAACACGAACTTCATATGAGGCTAAGGTATCGTTGGATGAGTTTGCTAAACAAAACGAAGTCCTTTCTGTCGAAGGCGATATCAAGTAAATGGAGCAGATAGGTGGAGGGAAAGATTGCATTCTTACCCAGGGAGGTCTGACTGGAAAGCCGAGCACACTCGGTAACCTATTTAGCGATGAATAGCTGAACAGTCAGAAGTCAGCAGAAGTCGTAGTACCAATGGTATCTAGAGCCATTGGRAAGGACTGAATCAATTAAGAAGAATCAGCACTTGGCGTACGTGTTGCTTGATGAAGCAGAAACATTATCCTATCTAWTGGAGGAARTGGTGAATTCACGRGGGACATTAGAARGGCTGAAAGCWACMCCACACAAGAAGAATGAMTGATTCACGTAGGAGTTTTGAAAGCTATGATGGAACAAATCTTATCATATCAGAACGTTACAAGTGCACTCGAAAGAGTGGAACGAAATAAAGGAAGCCATGGGGTAGATGGGATGAGCGTACAAACCCTACGGTCTCATCTCATGGAACACTGGAGTACTTTAAGAACCGAACTGATGAAGGGTACCTACCTTCCTCAACCCGTCCGTCGAGTCGAAATCCCGAAACCGAACGGAGGAGTAAGGAAGTTAGGAATACCCACAGTGATAGATCGTTTTATTCAGCAGGCCATTGCGCAAGTACTCAACAAAGAGTTTGACCCTTCGTTCTCTAAACAAAGTTACGGTTTTAGACCTAATAAGCGTGGTCATGATGCAGTCCGACAGGCTAAACTCTATATCAAAGAAGGTTATAGATGGGTTGTGGACATAGACTTAGAGAAATTCTTCGACAAAGTGAATCATGACCGGCTTATGAGAACATTAAGCCACCGTATAAATGACCCGAAGGTTCTTCGATTAATACGAAGATATCTACAGWCAGGYGTAATGGAAAAAGGACTTGTCAGTCCTAACACGGAAGGTACTCCCCAAGGGGGTCCCYTAAGCCCTCTCTTATCAAACATYGTTTTAGATGAACTTGATAAGGAGCTRGAGARWAGAGGGTTGCGGTTYGTYCGTTATGCGGATGATTGTAATATMTACGTTCGYTCRAAGAGAGCRGGAGAACGWATCATGAAAAGTATCACWACTTTCATTGAGAGAAAACTCAAACTWAAAGTTAATCAYGAGAAAAGCGCAGTAGACCGACCATGGAARCGTAAGTTTCTGGGTTTTACATTTACYCMYCATCGAAAGGAACCAAARGTCCGAATCTCWAAWCAGAGTATTCAACGTTTTATAWCAGAGAATAASAGAAATCACTTCRAGGAAATGGTCTATYAGTATGAAAGACAGGMTAGAGAAGCTAAACCGKTATYTGRTAGGCTGGYTAGGGTATKATCAATTAGCTGATACYCCTTCGGTTCTAGCRAAWTTAGATGGTTGGATTCGAAGAAGATTRCGGATGGTYCGATGGAAAGAGTGGAAGAAARTYAAAACCAAAYATAGAAACTTAACGAARTTAGGYATYAAGCCTAATMARGCATGGGAATGGGCAAATACTAGGMTAGGKTATTGGCGWATMGCTARRAGYCCSATACTAGATAGAGCCCTYGATAACCAYTACTGGYTAARTCAAGGGCTCAAAAGTTTGCTTAAAAGGTATCAATTATTACGTTCGACTTAATTGAAACCGCCGTATACCGAACGGTACGTACGGTGGTGTGAGAGGTCGGGGGTTAATCACCCCCTCCTACTCGATTGTCCTTTGGACGTTTTAACTKTACTTTTATGAATCTTAGTGGTACTATACACTTATAATAGATGTCCAATGGACATAAAAATATAAGGGATGTGAGTTATAGAGGAAAAGTTTATATGCAAACGATTGATAATTTAAATGAAATTGAATTCAAAAACAAAAAGGAGAGAAAATTGAATGTTTGAAGAAGATTTAAAACACATGTCGGAAGAAGAACGCAAGGAAGCCCTAGAGTATATGGAAGAATTCTTAGATTCTGTCGCACTAGGAAATGGTGATTATGGTATTGAGCCAAACGGAGAAATTATTATCGAAGATTAATTGAAACTAGGGGGAATAAATAATTATGGAAGAAACATTTGCAAAAATCGTTAAAGAGGAACAAATTAAAATACCAACTACAATACAGCTAGCAAAGAGAGTGCAACATTTCTCTTCCCAGCGTTCTGTTGATTTTATATTTGATGAAGAATCAAACAATCTTTTAGAACGTGAATTTCCTTTAAACTGTAGGTACAATTTGAAGAAGAAGATTGCTGAAAACATTATTATTTTACACAGAGAAAAATATCGAAAGAATGACAAAACTCGCTTAGAGCTTATGGAAGTATCTAATCATGGTAGATACAGAAACGATTCTTTTTACTACACAATAAGTAAAAAAATAACCAATAAAAATAAAAAATAGAGAGTAGCTTATTAAAGTTACTCTCCTAATCAAAATAAGAAAAGGATGAAGATAAAAATGGATATCTTGTATAAATTTTATAGACGTGGGTTTTATATTTTGCTGCCGTCAATTGCTGTAGCTTTAGGTTTCCTGTTAAGTGATTCCTATACAAAATTTGAATATATGGATTCTTTATCTATTGTGCTAGTATTCTTATTAATTTTGGCTCTTTTATCTTTGTCTGATTGCCTTATTGAAGAATCTAAAAATAAAAAGACATCTGATGAGAAGGAAGTAATCTGATCGTAAGTTTTATTACTTTTTTGCTAATTATTTTAGGTAGTTTCTAGAAATGAATTTTGTAGTAGGGATAAGGGAGTCGATTAACATGATTTGGATAGCTTTTATTATGGCGATCATTTTTGCTTTTGCTAGTGATAACACGGAAGGACTCTTACATATGTTCTGTTTATTGATATCCTGTATATTGATGTTGACTGTAACTATTATTTTCTTAAAAGAAAGGTTCGAAAATGTAAAATACTTCTTTTCAAGAATAAGGAAGAGATAATTCTATGAGGGAAATTATAACTCTAATAAAAAAATACCCGAATTGGGAAAAACGAGTAACAATTATTCATTTGTTGTCAAATATTATATTCTTAATTTTTATGACAACAATATTCCTTTCATTGGATAGCGTGKTTGTTACAGTAGTATTTCTAGTTCTAACAATATTAATGGTCTTTAAAATAAATAAGTATTTTAAAAAATTAAAGGATAGAGKTAGAGTTAAATTCTATTGGCGAAATAAAATTTKGGGTTTTATTTACAACAACTCTTTGTATAAAGAGGATTATGAGATTTATGTTGATGAAAATAAAGAAAGAAAGAAAAAGAAAGTATATTTCTCACAGCGCACTTTTTAGCTATCAAGAAGCATCGGATAAAATTATTATCTATGCAATAAAAACAGGCGATAGCTATAGCGATAGAATAACAAAGATGGATGTTGAACTTTCAGCGTTGCTTAATCTTCCTTTAGAAGAAAAAATAGACCGTCCTGCTGTGTGTGAATATCATTATTTCTTAAAACGTCCCAAACGATTAAATGTTATTTCTAACACGCTTGCAGAGGTAAATGAAAGTCTAAATATTAATCTAGGATATGGAGTGATTTACGAGCCTGTTAAAACTCCGCATATTCTAATTGCGGGAGGAACAGGGAGTGGAAAGAGCATTTTTATAAGCTACTTACTGCTTGAATTTTTGAAACAGAATTCCTCTGTTTATATTATTGATCCAAAGAATTCAGATTTAGGGAGTTTATCTCATTACATAGGGGAAGAACGAGTAGCAACAACTGCAAATAACATTGCTCGAGTTGTTCGTTTGGCGGTAACTGAAATGAAAGAGCGTTATGATTACATGAATAAAAATTTTAAGTATGGTAGTAACTTTTCAGACCATGGATATAAGCCTATTTGGGTCATATTTGATGAAATGGGAGCTTTTCAAGCTAGTGGGACTGATAAACAATCTAAAGCGGTTGTCGGTGAAGTTATGGACGGAATAAAGCAAATTATTTTATTAGGTAGACAAGCAGGAGTATTTATTTTAATTGCTGCCCAACAAATGAGGTCTGAAATTCTTTCAACAGATTTGCGAGATAATCTAGGACTTAGAATTTCTCTTGGTTCTAATAGTGCTGAGGGATATCGTATGGTTTTTGGTTCAGCAACTCCCGAGACTATCCCACCAATTGAAGTGAAAGGCTCTGGATTGCTTTATATGCAGGGAAGTGGAAAAGAATCTGCACAATATTGGGAGTCTCCGTTTGTTGATATGCAAAATTTTGATTTTATTACAGAACTAAAAAAATATTGTTAGGAGTGATATGCGGCGATGAAGGTAATTGTGAATAGGGTCAAGTGTAAAAAATGCGGTAGCATTATCGAGTCGAAGTATACCCATGATTTGCAATATTGTAAATGCAGATCGATTTATATTGATGGTGGAACAGAGTATCAACGTTATGGTTGGAAAGGAGGGAAAGCAGAGGATTGGATTGATTTTAGTTACTCTATATATGGAGATAACAGCAAGTAGAATGTTCTGAGAATGTAGAAGTATTAAAATGGTACTGCATCAATTCCCAACATGAGCGTAACTTTTTGCGAGTGTTTCGGTGGCGACGTTAGTCGACAAACGGAGTGTCAAGAAACGCTCGTGAAAAGTTATGCAACGGTGGGCGGTTTTTGCCCAACGCAATAATTAGCGAAGCCAACCAGTGGGTAACACTGGTGAATTACCCTCAACAAAAACCGCTGAATCCGTTGGGGACGTTAGGATGTAGGGTCATCTGGAATCCCGAGAATGGGGATTTGTAAATACTATTAAAGGGAGATAAAAAATATGGCGAAATTAATCTTGAAATCTTCAAAACTTTATTCTTTAAATGATTCAGAGAATATAGATTTAGGTGAGTTGAACTTTGACATTAAGCAATTTAAAATACCTTCAGCTATGTTAGTACAAAAAGATGATTTTACTGCTCGAATTGAAAAAGAAAAGAATTTAAATGGAGAACTTGTTGAAACAGGAAAATATACGATTAGTTTCAAAGTTTATGATAGAGCGTTCATCGAGCTTGTTTTGCAAAGTGGTAGTACAGAAATTGGCTCACCTATTACTGTTGTAGTTGAAAATCAAGATAGTTTACCTATTTTTGATGAGTTTGAAGAGGGTGAGTTTATCCCTGTTATTTTCAATGGAATAAATGTTAAACCAAAAAAGGTTACAAAAGAAAACGTTTGTCGGACAAGGAAAGCCTATGGTGGATACATGGCAATATTCAGAACTTAAAATTGAAGCTACTAGTTACATGCTTGGAGAAATAAGTGAGTCAAAAGCGAAGTAATCACTGTTTAATTGATTACTTACGTTTTTCTATCGTAGAGAGCGATTTTCTGAAAGTTGCTAATGATATATTAGGAATCCCTATCTCCGATTTTTCTTCGGAGGTTAAGGGATCTCCTTATCCCACCTATGACACTTGTATTAATTTTGCGAATATTAAACTACATTCCTCTAAAAATCATAGTAATGTTCTTGTAGATATGGCTGGACAAGCGTGTAGACAATATGAAGAATACATGTCTAGAGTAGATGGCTGGCATTGGTATAAATTTGTTTCTTTTATTTTAGAGCAACAAGGTAAAATATCGAGAATTGATTTAGCGCTAGATATTTTTGATGATTCTACTCCATCAGTAAGGACGTTACAAGATTATATCAAACGTGGACAATTAAGCACGAAAAGTCACAAGTTTATTGAAATTAATAGTGGTAGAATTCTTGATGGAAAATTAACAGGCTTTACGTTGTATATAGGTTCATCTCCACAAATATTACGAATCTATGATAAAAAACAAGAGAGAAAAGATAATACAGATGAAGTTGTGAATGTTGAAAAATGGGTTAGATGGGAACTTGAATTGACTGAAAGAAAAGCTATGCAAGTAGCACATTACATAGCTAGTAGTAAGCCACTAAATGCGATTATCAAAGGAATATTATCAGCTCATTATTGTTTTAAGTCGCAGCCGAAAAAAGCTAGTGATTTTCATAATAAGAATAGGCTTTCAACGATGAAGTGGTGGCAAAAGTTTGTAGATGGTGTTGAGACTATTCCTTTAAAAATAAGTCGAGAAAAACCCACTTTAAAGAAAAAGAAGGGCTGGATTGAGAATTCTACAGCTAAATCAATAAGTATGGTTTATGAGGCATTTAGCAGAGTACATGGTGAAGAATATGCAGAACATTATTTAAAAGAATTAATACATATGGGAAAAGGGAAAATAACTGATACCGACCGAACATTAATTGAACAGCGAATCGTAGAACTTATGGGCGAAGATGAATACTAACATGAGGAGAGTCTTGTAGTGGGTACAACAATATGTAAAGACGATTTAATTAAACTAGGATATAGGAAATATCAAGCTATTTCGTTAATTAGACAAGCAAAAACAATTATGGTGCAAAGAGGTTGCCCTTATTATAACAACAAAAGGTTAGGTAGAGTTCCAAGAGATGTTGTTGAATCAATTTTAGGAGTTCCTTTAGTTTCAGAGACGAGTGAAATTAATGAACGCTAAGACTCAACAAAAAACGAAATATCCTGGAGTGTATGTTGATAGCAATGGAAATTACTTCTTTCAAACGGAATTCGGTATTGATCGCATTACCGGGAAGAGGATAAGGAAAAAGGGAAGAAAAGATAGTAGTGGTAAGCCTTTTTCTTCTGCCTTTGAAGCAAATAAAGAGTTAACCCGATTAAAAAGAGAATTTCATAAAGTTAATAGCTATGCTAATTATAAAATGACCTACAAAGAGTTCATGGATAAAGTGTACATTCCATATTACAAAACAGAAGTAGAAGAAAGTACCTTTTTGGTTCGAAAAACTCCTCTATCGCAAATTATGAATAGATTTTCTAATATCGTTCTTCGTTCCATCTCTGTGGAAGATGTTCAAAATTTCCGTACATGGCTATTGTCTAGCAAAGAGGACGGTGGAGCTGGTTATTCTCAATCATATGCAAGTTTAGTTTTTGGAATATTCAGGAAAAGTCTAGATAAAGCAGTAGAAATGCAGTATCTTGAATACAATATTCCCAAAAAAGTGAAAGCAATCTCTAAAGGCAAAGCTATTGTTCACTATTGGACAAAAGACGAGATTGAAAAAGTAATTAATCAAATATTTTTAGGGGATTTTTACGAACATTTGAACTTTGTAATGCTATGGGTTTATTTCAATACTGGCATACGTGTAAACGAAGGTACGGCATTATGTTGGAGTGACATTGACTTGGTAAAGAAACGTTTGCGTGTTCATCATATGCTAATTCTTAGGAATAAAAAAGATTGGAAAAGAAATTCTTATACAAAAACAGAAGATGGAAAACGAATTATAGCTCTTGATAACGATACAATAGAAATTCTTAGTGAATGGAAAAAGAGACAATCAACAATAGGAATGGGAAACGAAAGCGATTTTGTTTTTAGTTATGATGGGTTACCTATGTTGAAATCAACTATTTCAAGAATTCTAGGAAGATATGCAAATTTGGCTGGAGTTGAGAGAATTCAAGCAAAGGGATTGCGACATTCTCACGCTTCATATTTAATTAACGAATTTAATGTCTCTGTACTCGTATTATCTCAACGTATGGGACATTCTAGTCCTGAAATCACATTGAAACATTATGCACACATGTGGAATGGTGCTGATACGGTAATTGCTGATGAAATGGCGGGTAATATAAAAATAGAAACTGCTATTGAAACAAAAGTGAAGTTTAATGGAAATCAATCGCTTAAAAAATGATTTGAGAAGGTGAAGAAAATTTATAAAGAAACATTCATTAAATGTTGTAGTGAGTGTGGTATTGATTTTATTAATAGACAGATTGTTTATTATACATGGTATGAGAATAGATTTTTTTGTTATAACTGCAAAAATATAATAAATGGTAGAGTGAGTGAGAGATATTTAGATTGGCAAATTCGAAAAGTTAATAGAGGTGACTAATTTTTATGTCTGTAATAGGATTTGGTTTTAAACCTTCTGTAGCATGCTTAACTATTGAGAAGATGGAGCTTACTTGGATACATAGAATGGATAAGGAGCATAATATTTTTCAACAGCTTTCGAGTGTATATGGATTTGACTACAGTTTCATAAATGACATTTTAGTTATTCCTGATCCTGTACCAGTAGCGCGAGAGAAATGGAATAGAAAAATTGGAATCAATGATTTGAAAATAGAATGTCGAGGAAACTTTTTAGTTTTTTTAAATTTTAATGAGGTTAAGGAAGGGGTTATTTTTGCTAACTCGTTGAAACTTCCACAATTTGAATTTTTGAAAAGTAGTATTCGGTGGGTGTGATGGATAGATTAGATTCCATTTCTGCTAAAGAAGGTCTATATAGCTTTATGACAGAATCGAATAGCTTATATCAAGTAAGAGTTAGCAAAGATGAAAGAACCTTGATTAGAACCCCACAAGGGAACGATAGCAAGAGAAATCTACGCAAAGATAACCAAGAAATAAAGATTGTTGGAGAATTTTCTATAGTAGTTGGAGAAGCAGCCACTTTTATTTTAGAGCCACTAGGGGATTTGGTAGATGGCACTATCAGAATAACAAACATAGTGAAAATAATAACTTACATTCATTAGTTTTTGAGTATATAATAATTAATGCCCACCATTATCCCCACCAAACTATTAGCAATTCAAGTAAATCCCTTTGAAAACAAGGGTTTTAGAATAATAACTTACGATTGAGTGGGAATAACACGAACGTTATAAAATATTTTATAAAAAATGTTCGTATTTTATATTGACATCTCTTTAGACTGTTGTTACTATATGAATATACTTACTAATAAGAAACACGTCGTATAATATCGGGAATATGGCCCGAAAGTTTCTACCGAGCTACCGTAAATGGCTTGACTACGAGGTATTGGATATAAGTGATTCATATAGTCTTTGCTATTATTCTATTATTGAATGAATCTACCTATACATCTTGCCTATAGTCAACGCCCTTGAACGTACTTTGTTCAGGGCGTTTTTTGTTGGAGATTTGGTGAGCATACGACAACAAAATGAGGAGGAAGTAAGATGAAGAACTTTTTTCAATTCGACAAACTAGGCACAACCTACCGTCGCGAAATACTTGGGGGATTAACAACATTCTTGTCTATGGCGTACATTTTAATTGTAAACCCGCTAACACTTTCCCTAGAAACAATTCCAGATCTACCAGAATTCATGTATATGGATAAAGGGGCAGTCTTCACAGCAACGGCTCTTGCAGCAGCGATCGGTTCCTTGATCATGGGACTTCTCGCCAAATATCCGATTGCACTAGCACCAGGTATGGGACTTAACGCATTCTTTGCTTACACAGTAGTGTTAACGTATGGTATCCCTTGGCAAACAGCTTTAACAGGTGTTCTACTTTCTGGATTAATTTTTATTCTTCTAACGGTTACAGGTCTTAGAGAAAAAGTAATTAACGCCATTCCAGCTGAATTGAAATATGCAGTCGGAGCGGGGATTGGATTATTCATCACGTTTATCGGATTACAAAGCGCAGGAATCATCGTCAATAATGATGCGACACTAGTAGGTATTGGTGATTTAACGGCACCGTCGACTTTACTTGCCATCTTCGGTATTTTCATTACAGTAATTTTCATGACGCGCGGTGTAAAAGGTGGAATCTTCTACGGACTTTTACTTACAGCAGTTGTTGGAATGATTTTCAAGGAAGTTCCGCTTCCAAGTGGAGTAGTTGGTGGAGTTCCAAGTATAGCCCCAACATTTGGAGCTGCTTTAGATCCATTCTTTAACGATATTACTAGCTTATTCACGATTCAAATCCTTGTTGTTGTGTTAACGTTCTTATTTGTTGACTTCTTCGATACAGCAGGAACATTAGTAGCGGTGGCAAACCAAGCTAACTTAATGAAAGACAACAAATTACCACGTGCAGGTAAAGCCTTATTCGCTGACTCAGCTGCAACAGTTGTCGGAGCGGTTCTTGGAACATCTACAACGACTTCTTACATTGAGTCCTCTGCGGGTGTAGCAGCAGGAGCACGTTCAGGGTTCGCTTCTGTAGTAACAGGGGTATTGTTCCTACTAGCTTTATTCTTCTACCCATTACTAGAAGTCATTACGGCACCAGTTACAGCACCTGCTCTTATCATCGTCGGTGTGTTAATGGTTTCTACTCTGGGTAAAATTGATTGGGCACGCTTTGAAGTGGCGGTACCAGCATTCTTAACAATCATTGCAATGCCACTAACCTACAGCATTGCAACAGGGATTGCGATCGGATTCTTATTCTATCCAATTACAATGATCATGAGCGGCAGAAGAAAAGAAATTCATCCTATTATGTATGGCTTGTTCTTAATCTTCTTATTGTATTTTGTTTTCTTAGTATAATCCTTTGTGGATGGACGACCAAATGGCTCAAGGAGCTATTTGGTTCTTTTTTTTGTAGGGGAGTGTTCGGAAAGAGCATATTAGTGCTTAGGAAACCTCGGCGCGGGTGCGGTTCACAAGAAGAGAAGGAGAGAGTTTTAATTAGTCTGCGTGTAAGGGGTGAAGTGCTTGAATTAGAGATGAAAGTGAACGAATAGAGGAAGAGAGTGCTCGAATATATGCAAGGGGTGTTCGGCACCAGGATCATAGCGCTCGATTAAAACAAATCAACGCTCAAAAAAGTCCTGATGCAGGCGTCAGTCGCAAGAAGAGAAAGAGAGAATGTTAATTACCCAACAATCAAGTGGTGAAGTCCCAGGGTCAGCGGTATAAACTCTTTTATCTCACATGATCCTATATATTCCATTAGAAGAAACACGTGTAAGTGTTTTCTTTTATTCGACAAAATAGTACAATGTCCTTACAATGGATTGAGAGAGAGAGAATGATGGAAGGGACAGGAATAGAGAAGGTATGGCTAATKATTAAMGGARCGAATCGCCCTTTGAATAATAACGTCATCATTGGGGTTCACCCGAATGAAGGAGAAGTTGTGTTAATTGGTAAAGGTGTTGGATTTGGTCAGAAGACGGGGAGCTATATTGAAAGTGATATAGCAGAGAAAGTGTTCTTTTTGAAAAACGAAAAAGAACAAGAACAATTTAAAAAGTTACTGCCCTACCTAGAAGATGAGATGCTTCAAGTTATTATTAGTGCCATCGAGTTGATTCGTGAACGAACCAATACCTTCTTAAACGAACACATCCATGTTGCTCTCACGGACCATATTATGTTTGCGATTCATCGTTTAATGAGGGGATTAGCGATTAAAAATCCATTCTTAATGGAAACGAAAGTGTTGTATCCATTTGAGTACGAGATTGCCCGTGAGGTAGTTGAATTGATCAATGATGCGGCAAATGTGAAGCTTCCAGAAGGAGAAATTGGTTTTATTGCCCTTCATATTCATAGTGCGATGGTGAACAAGGACTTAATGGAAGTGAATCAGCATTCTAAGCTTGTATCGAATTTAGTACGAATTATTGAAGAAAATTTTGAGATTATCATTGATAAAGAAAGCATTGATTATATGAGGCTGGTTCGTCATCTGCGCTATACTATTGAACGTGTGGTACGAGGGGAAAAAGTTTCAGAGCCAGAAAAAATTGCTTTGCTATTGAAAGAGGAATATCCTTTATGCTATAATTTATCATGGAAACTGATAAAGATGATGCAGCAAACGCTTCAAAAACCTGTATATGATGCTGAAGCCGTCTACTTAACGATGCACTTACAGCGGATACAGAAAAAATTCAAATAAGTTGAACTTTTACTTTACGTGTTACTGATACGATCAGGCATGAGTAAAGAAGAGTGAATTAGGTTAATTGGGGGTAGACTACCCTTAGGCCTGTCACATTCTTCTTTTCTCATGCCTGTTTTTGCGTTTGTTCATCTTTTTTCTCAGTGCATTAAAACAAATTTATAGGAGGACTTCTCATGTTTAAGAAGGCTTTTGGTGTTTTACAAAAAGTTGGTAAAGCCCTTATGCTTCCAGTAGCGATCTTACCTGCTGCCGGTTTATTATTAGCATTCGGTGCTGCTCTTCAAAACCCGACATTACTTGAACTAGCTCCTTTCTTAGAAGCAGCTTGGGTAGAAACAATTGCGGGTGTTATGCAAGAAACGGGTGGGGTAATCTTCGGTAACCTTTCCTTGCTATTTGCAGTCGGTGTTGCCGTTGGTTTAGCTAACGGTGAAGGAGTTGCTGGATTAGCAGCAATCGTTGGTTATTTAATTATGAACGCAACAATGGGAACTGTACTAGGTCTTGATATTGCAGCCGTGACAAGTGGTGACCCTGCATACGCTCTAGTATTAAGTATCCCAACTCTACAAACTGGTGTATTCGGTGGTATCATTATCGGTATTTTAGCAGCGGCTATGTACAACCGTTTCTATGAAATTGAGTTACCATCATACTTAGGATTCTTTGCTGGTAAGCGTTTCGTTCCAATCGTAACAGCAGCTTCAGCTATTATCGTTGGTCTTTTAATGTTAGTAGTTTGGCCTCCGGTTCAAACTGGTTTAAATACTTTCTCTAACTTTATGTTAGGAGAAAATCGTGCATTTGCAGCATTTGTATTTGGTGTAATCGAACGTGCATTAATTCCATTCGGTCTTCACCATATTTTCTATGCTCCGTTCTGGTTTGAGTTTGGTTCTTATACAAATGAAGCGGGTCAATTAATTCGTGGTGACCAAGCAATCTTTATGAACCAAATTAAAGACGGTGTTCAAGAGTTAACAGCTGGTACGTTCATGACTGGTAAATTCCCGTTCATGATGTTCGGTCTTCCGGCAGCAGCGTTAGCGATTTATCAAGAAGCGCGTCCTGAGCGTAAAGCAGTTGTTGGTGGTATCATGGCATCTGCTGCATTAACTTCTTTCTTAACAGGTATCACAGAGCCAATCGAATTCTCATTCTTATTTGTAGCTCCAGTATTATTCGGTATTCACACAATTTTTGCGGGTCTATCATTCTTAACGATGCACCTATTAGATGTAAAAATTGGTATGACATTCTCTGGTGGTCTAATTGACTACATCCTATTCGGTCTAATCAACCCGCAAACTAATGCTTGGTTAGTTATTCCAGTAGGTCTTGTGTTTGCTCTTATCTACTACTTCGGTTTCCGTTTTGCAATCCGTAAGTGGAACCTAATGACTCCTGGTCGTGAAGAAGTAGAAGAGGAAGAGGAAGAAGTAGGAACTGGTGCAACTTCTGACCTACCTTACAATATTTTAGAAGCAATGGGTGGATCTGAGAACATTGCTCACCTTGATGCTTGTATTACACGTCTACGTGTAGAAGTGAAAGATGTAAAAAATGTTGATAAAAATCGTCTGAAAAAATTAGGGGCAGCAGGTGTACTTGAAGTAGGTAACAACATTCAAGCGATCTTTGGTCCTAAATCCGATACGTTAAAGTCTCAAATGAGAGACGTTATGATGGGTAAACGCCCTCGTCCTACGAAAGTAGACGTGGCTGGTGAAGTAGAGCAACAAATTGAAGAAGTAAACCCAGACGTTCTTAAAAATGAGGAAGCAAAATCAAATGAAACATTCGTTTCACCTATTAAAGGTAAGCTTGTATCCATCACAGAAGTTCCAGATCAAGTTTTCTCTGGTAAAATGATGGGTGACGGTTTCGCCATCGTTCCAGCAGAAGGGACAATCGCTTCTCCTGTAAACGGTAAAATCGTCAATGTATTCCCAACAAAACACGCAATTGGTATCGAATCTGACGCTGGAAGAGAAATCTTAATCCACGTTGGTATTGATACAGTTAAACTTGGCGGTGAAGGCTTCGAAGCTCTTGTAGCAGAAGGTGACATCGTTGAAGCGGGTCAACCAGTATTAAATGTAGACCTTGACTATGTAAAAGCTAATGCTCCATCTATCATGACACCAGTTGTCTTCACGAACTTAAGTGAAGGTCAAGAAGTAGTGATTGAAAAAGGCGGAAACGTAGAATTAAAAGAAGAAAATATTATTACTATCAAGTAATCGTGATGAAATGAAAAGCTGATCCTGATAGCTGTTATGCGGCTGTTGGGGTCAGCTTTTTTATTAAGCGATATGATTACACATTTCTCCAATAAATTTGCTATCGTTCTTTTCTATAATGATATAGGGGAGTGAAAGAAAAACACGTTAATGAAGTAGATGAGGGAGAATTACTACGAATTGTAGTTGTAAAAAAGCGAGAGAAGCTCTTGGTAAAGAATAATCATGTGGTTGGTGGTGCTCATGGTGACATCATGATTCTTATGTTGAACTATTTTGATCCAATCTATGGKTATGCATTTTGAAAAATTAAGTATGCCAGATGTATGGTAGTTTTCTTATAATGAACAGCTATTAAATAATGTAGAGGGAATTAAATAGGGTGGATATCGAGATACAGCAACTTTCTGTGTCCTGTAAATCAGGTTCAGTAAAGTGTCATTTTATTTGTGCTGATCATTATTCAATTAATAATAGAGAGTTGATTTTACACAGTCACCTCTTCTACATGAATGAACTATAATAAAAATAGTAAAAAAGAATTTAAGAAAATTCTTCAAAACTGTTGACGGTTAGTTTTATCGGTGCTATTATATAGAAACCGTCGCTGAACGGCACAGCCGAAACGCAACGGATTAAAAAATAATATTAAAAGATGTTGACAGTTTAAACGACAACATGTTATATTATGAAGGTCGCTTTTGAGGCGAACAA
>NZ_ABFU01000012.1 GCF_000171615.1 Bacillus coahuilensis m4-4
GAGTTTGTCGATAATTTCTCTAAAAAAGTTGTACATCTTGCTTGCAAAAGTGAGTGCATTTATATATCATAATAATCGTGTTAGCACTCTTTAAATGGGAGTGCTAAATAATCAAACTACTTACATATTTTTGAGGAGGTTGTTTCACTTGTTAAAACCACTAGGAGATCGTGTAGTGATTGAGCTAGTTGAATCAGAAGAAAAAACAGCTAGCGGAATTGTTCTTCCAGACTCTGCGAAGGAAAAGCCGCAAGAAGGTAAGGTTGTAGCAGTTGGAACTGGTAAAGTACTAGACAACGGCGAGCGTGTAGCTCTTGAAGTTTCAGTAGGTGACAAAATTATCTTCTCTAAGTACGCTGGTACAGAAGTGAAGTACCAAGGTGCAGAATACCTAATTCTTCGCGACAGCGACATTTTAGCAGTAATCGGCGAATAATCGAACGTTAAAAATATCTTAATTATAAAATCTAAGGAGGTTTCTTAAACATGGCTAAAGAAATTAAATTTAGTGAAGAAGCTCGTCGCGCAATGCTACGCGGTGTAGATCAATTAGCAGATGCGGTAAAAGTAACGCTTGGACCAAAAGGACGTAACGTGGTACTAGAGAAAAAGTTTGGTTCTCCGTTAATCACAAATGACGGTGTAACGATTGCGAAAGAAATCGAACTAGAAGATGCATTCGAAAACATGGGTGCGAAGCTAGTAGCAGAAGTAGCAAGCAAAACAAACGAAATCGCTGGTGACGGTACAACGACTGCAACGGTTCTTGCGCAAGCAATGATTCGTGAAGGTCTTAAAAACGTAACAGCTGGTGCAAACCCTGTTGGCGTACGTAAAGGTATCGAAAAAGCGGTAATTACTGCGATTGAAGAGCTAAAAGCAATCTCTAAACCAATCGAAGGCAAAGAAAGCATCGCACAAGTAGCGGCTATTTCTGCAGCTGACGAAGAAGTTGGTCAATTAATTGCTGAAGCAATGGAGCGCGTTGGAAACGACGGCGTTATCACAATCGAAGAATCTAAAGGATTCACAACAGAGCTTGATGTAGTAGAAGGTATGCAATTCGACCGCGGATATGCATCTCCATACATGGTAACTGACTCTGACAAAATGGAAGCGGTTCTTGAGAATCCTTACATTTTAATCACAGATAAAAAATCACAAACATTCAAGAAATTCTACCAGTTCTTGAGCAAGTAGTTCAACAAGGTAAACCACTATTAATGATCGCTGAAGACGTTGAAGGTGAAGCTCTTGCTACTTTAGTAGTGAACAAACTTCGCGGTACATTCAATGCAGTAGCGGTGAAAGCTCCTGGATTCGGTGACCGTCGAAAAGCAATGCTTGAAGACATCGCAGTTCTAACTGGTGGTGAAGTGATTACAGAAGATTTAGGTTTAGACCTTAAATCTGCTAACATCACTCAACTTGGACGCGCAGCGAAAGTTGTCGTAACAAAAGAAAACACAACAATCGTTGAAGGTAACGGTCAAGCAGACCTAATTGCAGGTCGCGTTAACCAAATCCGTGCTCAATTAGAAGAAACAACTTCTGAGTTCGATAAAGAAAAATTACAAGAGCGCCTAGCGAAATTAGCTGGTGGTGTAGCGGTAATCAAAGTCGGTGCAGCTACTGAAACTGAGTTAAAAGAGCGCAAACTTCGTATCGAAGACGCCCTAAACTCTACTCGCGCAGCAGTAGAAGAAGGTATCGTTTCAGGTGGTGGTACTGCCCTAGTGAACGTATACAACAAAGTAGCGTCTCTTGAGCAAGAAGGCGACGTACAAACAGGAATCAACATCGTACTACGTGCTCTAGAAGAGCCAGTACGTCAAATCGCACACAACGCTGGTTTAGAAGGATCTATCATCGTAGACCGTCTAAAACGCGAAGAAGTGGGCGTAGGCTTCAACGCAGCAAACGGCGAGTGGGTTAACATGATCGAAAAAGGTATCGTCGACCCAACGAAAGTAACTCGTTCTGCACTTCAAAACGCAGCATCAGTAGCAGCTATGTTCCTAACGACTGAAGCAGTCGTAGCAGACCTACCAGAAGAAAACGCTGGTGGTATGCCGGATATGGGCGCTATGGGTGGAATGGGCGGCATGATGTAATCACTCGTCAGCCCCTTAAATTACAAGGGTTTTGAAGTGATTTGCTAACAAAATGCTAACATTAGGTATATAAAAAGGCTTCTCATTAGTTGATCAAACTTTTGAGAAGCTTTTTTTCTTTTGATTATGATATAAGTGATTTTCATGTATGTATATATTTCCTAAATATTATTAGTGAGAATCAAGGGGACAGTTCCGTTGATGCGAATTAAAAGATTTAATCTTTGGAATCAAAAGAACCGTCCCTTTGATTTGATTCCTTATTGCTGATCATTAAAACTAAAAAAAGGGAACTCCGCAACAATGGAGTTCCCTGAGTTATTCAACAATCGCTAATTGGTGAGCCTTTTATTCACCAGTGAAAGCAACAACTATTATAAAGTGCTTTTCGGCTTTTTAATTAATATGCTCTTTCCAGCTAACAACGCACCATATAAAGAAATTGAGACAAGTACTATTAAATAAAGGTCTCGTCCAGCAAGGTAAGTGGAAGAGTGAAGACCTTTTATAAGTAAATGAGCAAGGAGGTACGAGATAGGCAATAGAATTATTTTTTCTAGGCCATATCTTATTTTTTCGTTTTTACGGAATATGACTAATCCAATTCCACAAATAAATAATAGTCCTATAGCCAACAATACATAGTAGCTTAAAACAAGCCGAGGTAACGTCACGATAGAACCATCCGTTATTGGTTCTCCATAAATTAAAGTATTTTCCATTCCATCGGTATTGTAATAGTAGATTGAAGCCACCGTTTCCCCATTCGGGTTTAAGACCGTATTGTCCAGGTCGTTTTTGTTTATTTTCTGTTGCCAAATCGTTTCCCATGTCGTTATATCATAGACATAACCTGAATTGTCTGCGGCTGGATATTGATTTACATTAAATCCAGAGACTTCTTCACTAAAATTCAAAAGTACAGTTCCGTCATCCTTTTCAATAATGGAAACCGCATATTCATTATAAGGGATGTATGCTGGGGTTGTCAGATAAGCGATGGTAACCACTGCAAAAACCAGTGTTACCATGACTGAAAGAATAATCGTTTGCAGCTTTTTCTTTCGCAATGTATTTTGTAAGTTTCTTAAGGGAGCTATATCGGTATCTACTGGCGGTTCTTCAAAAGTTCTCATTTCTTCCAGTCGTTTTTTACAGTTCTCACAAGAAGCTATATGTTCTTCAACTAGATCTCTAGTATCTTGACTTGCCAAATCCTCGACATATAACGGCAGTAAATCCCTAATCATATTACAGCTAATTTTCATCGATAATCCTCCGATTGTGCTTTAATTTTTTCTCTAGCACGGTGATATGTAACACAAGCCCAGTTTTCACTTTTTCCAAACAATTTGCCAATTTGATTAAATGACAGTTCTCCAAATGCACGGAGAGTAAAGACCTTTTTGTATGGCTCTTTCAAACTTTGGATCACTTCATGTACTTTTATAGACGCTTCTGAAATGGCTATGTCTTGTTCTACATTGTCTCCACTAGCTGATTCTGGAACCGACTCAAGATCCACGAATCTTTTATTTTTACGCAAATATGAGTAATAACTGTTTTTGGCAATTTGGCATAACCAAACACGGATATCACTATTCCCTCTAAAACTGTCTAGCGATGTTAATACTTTCATAAAAGTTTCCGAAGTGATATCTTCAGAGATATGCTTATCGCCAGATAAACTATACACATATAAAAATACATCTTTAAAGTATGTATGATAAATATCCTCAAGCTGTGTCACCATCTCACCTCCTTACATATAAGACGCGATAAACTCAAATATCTTACAAAAATAATAAAAAAAAGGGAAATCAAGGGGACGGTTCCAGTGATTCTATTTAAAGAATATTCAGCGTATAGAATCAGAAGAACCGTCCCCATGAATCTCATGAATCTTAGTTGATAAAACTTTTGAGAAGCTTTTTTATTTTGCTTACGATAGAAGTGATTGTCATGTGTGTATATAGTTTCTAAAAATTATTAGTGATATACTAAAAGAAATTATTCATGAAGAGGTGGGTGACCACAATGAATACTGCCAAAGAGAGACTACTCAAAATTATTGATGAGATTCCTGAACAAGAGGTAGATAAAATCTTAGACTTTGCTGAATATTTAAAGGAAAAGAAAGAAAGAAGCTTGTCTAAGGATTTAACTAAGGCTAGTGAAACCAGCTTAGATTTTTGGAACAATGAAATAGATGATGAGGTTTGGAATGATATATAATCAAGGTGATATTGTTTTAATTCCAGTCCCGTTTAGTGACCTAACAAATAGAAAACAACGCCCTGTTTTAATAATATCAAATGATGATTATAACAAAATTACCGAAGATATTGTTGTTGTCGCGATTACATCTCAGTTGAGAGATCTTGACTATTCTGTAGTTAGAGCAGATAAAGTTTACACACTTTCAAAAAATAATAGTCAGAAAAAAGTTTGGACGAGTGAACGCTGAGGTAATATATGATGTCCAATCGAAACTAAATGCATTAATAAGAGGGACAAGGGGGCAGTGAACTATTGAACTGTAACCAGAGTAATGATCACCCATAAAAGTGGAACGTCATTATTCGGGTTTTTCCTATGGAAAAATATTTCCCCAACAACTGATAGAAGTGTCTGAGATCTATAATATTTTAGGCAAAATGACAGATGCTCGTAGGACAACTTGTCAATATATTGAATGCACACTCCTCATGATAATTAACTAAGCGAATGGAACAATCTAGTATCTTTGGCGTAGCACGACAGGAAAAGGGATCGTGTGAAATAATTACACAAGAAAAAGTATGTCCTTTCTTGCATTGTTTGGTTTGGTGATTAAACAATACGATAGAAAAGGAATACTTTTTTGTTTTATTATAAAAATAATGGGATGTCGGCCTTTTAAGAGTCATCGCTTTAGCGATTTCGTTATTCATTTGATTCTAAAAATTAAGTTTTCTAATAGAGTCAATGGAACCGTCTTCTTGATTCCCAAAGAGAAATGATAGAAGAGTATGAGATACATATAAATGTTTGAGACTTGGCTTGTGTTAATCAAAATATAATCGAACATGATGGGGTGTTCTATTACTAAAAATATTGAGAAATTCCTATTACATAAAGCTTTAGCAGGATATGCAGCTTGCCACCAGGAAAACGGTCTTTTTATGTATGCAGTTATAGAAAAGGAGTCAAGTAGGGTGATTGTTGCAGCTGGATTTAACGTAAGAACTTCGATTGAATCAGTAGAATTACTTTACCCATTTGTCTAAAACTTCCTGAGGTAAGGGATACGCTACTGAGGCAGCATAAGTATGTGTTGATTTTGCTATTAAAAATCCTACTGTAAAGCTCATTTACGCATCTGCCGATTCAAAATATGCAGGTTCTCTAAAAATTTTAGAGAAATTGGGTTTGAAGATAAAGGCATGAAATGGTTTGATGATACTAATCAGGAAGAGCCATATTATGAATTAAATATTAAAGTTGAAAACGGTAGGTACTTAATGTTGATAGGCTTCTCATTAGTTTTTGAAACTTTTGATAAGCCTCTATTTAAATTTGTAGCATATTGAAAAAAAAGGACAATGAAAATATGGGCCTGACAACCAGTAAAGTAAAGAATTAACGCACTAGGGTTCAGGCCACATTTCCGAAAATTAAATGCTCTTGACCTCAAGCATTAAACATGGGTTCAAAGATGGAATCAGTTAGAACCGTCCCTATGGTTCTTGCTAGAGGAAAACGTGTAATTGCTCTAAGTACTGATAAAGAGGAACAAAACAGAATAATACAGAAAATAAAATCTGGTGAATTAAATTAGGATTTTTAAGTTAATAGGGTTTCAAGATTTCTCTATGCAATCTTCAATATGTTAACGTATCGGGAGGTAAAATTCGTTTGGAAATGCTAAGATTTTGCTAACGCAATGAAATGAAAACGGTAAATCCCCGTTAAAGATGTTACACCCTCAAAGCTTTTAGACTTTATACTACGCAACAAAATGTAGGTATTCAACAAACGGGCCATTTAATGTAATAACTCAATATTTTCACTCCAAATATTTTAAGGAATGTTATAAAGTGTTCAGAGGTAATTCTTCTCTATTAATGACTCTTTATTTTGTTCTATAGTCTATTAGTGAAGTCTAATGCATAATTGCATAAATACTACGAAAAAGTAAGATATTTCATCTTAATATTAGCCTATACGGGCAGAGGGACAGGTGAACTATCCCATATTTCCTATATGGAGATGATTCCTACCGCCAGCCGAATAGATGAAATGAGAAGATGAGCCTTCAAGAAGGCAATTCCTACAACTCGATTTTCTTTTCTTAGCAGAGAGATATGTCTTTGGTGGGGCGAGGAACCTGTCCCTCCGTCCCACAAAACTTCCCAAACAATATTCCTTGATTTCGGGATTCGTCACTCTATTTTATTGGGAAGCAATGCTGATACGCTATCATTAATGGTTCTCCTGGAGATCCAAATCCCATATATAAGGAGTAGATAGGACGATGACAAGTAAACCAGAAAGTGGTAAAGTTTCTAAGATAAGGGTTGGAGTCTTTACCTTTTTTGCTGTACTCTTTGCTGCTGGATCCCTGTTTTTACTTGAAGGTTTTACAGAAGGTCTTATGCCGTGGGTGGTGTTAGGATGTCCGGGTTGTGAAAGTACGACAACAGTTTCCCTACATCTATGGCATGGGGCTGAACATGGGGCGCTTTTAGGGGTGTTATTTGCGGGTTCATTAATCGCATTACTGTGGAAGCCATGGAAAAAGCCGCTTTTACTTCAGTTTTATATAGCAGGGCATTTGCTTCTACTGGCTTTTTGGACTCATCCTGCTCTAGGTGATGTTTTACAAAAACCTTTCGTAATAGTTGTTTTTCTTGCTAATGTTATGATTTTATTCTTCACTTATCCAGACCGTAAAGCTTTGCTGAACTTCAAAAGAACAGAGCCATGTAACCGAACTTTGTTAATCTTAACGGGGATAGCGGCGATTATCTTAGCACCTCTTATGTGGCAAAACTTGCAGCTTCAGTTAGCAGGTCTTGATGAGCATGCCCAATTTTTCCGCTATAGTGAGAGTATTCTTGTTTCCCTACAGTTATTACTAGGAAGTTTGCTGGCTGCAACAAGACGTTCAGGCTGGAAACAGTTAACCATTGTTATTGGTATTGCTTATATATACTTGGGCCTGGGGGCGATTACTGTACCTTATTCTATCGGAAGCTGGGGCTACTACGGCGGGGCGTCAGCAATACTTGCAGGAGCAAGCTATTTTGCGGTTGCTGTTTTAGATAAAAATTTATCCTTCCATAAAAACAATCCTACCCATGTTCCCCCTGCCAACTAGGCAATTCTTTTTATAAAGGAGGAAACGAAGCTGAGACTTGCAAATGTTGAAGAACCGATCTTAACACAGAAGCAGCTCCTGTGGATGGCTTTCTTCAAGATTTTTGGAGTGAGCATCGCGGTGGGGCTTCTCCTCTTGTTTATTGTCAGTTTACCAATGTATTACGAGCTGCTGAAAACAAGTTGTATAGAACAAAAATTATCGGAATGCCCTGCCCCTTCGCCAGGTCATTCAGCACTGAAAGAGCTCGGAATATTAGAATTGTTTTTTGCCTCTTTTTATACTGCCATAGACATTATCTTCGCATTTATATTTGTAGCTGTAGCCGCTGTCCTTTTTTTTACAAGATCAAAAGAAGCGATGGGCCTATTTAGCTCACTAATGCTCGCGATCTTCGGAATAACTTTTACAGACAGTATGGTCAGCTTATATTCCCAATATGCAATATTAAAACCATTCATTGATTTGGCAACTTTTATAGGATTGGCTGCTTTTATTTTATTTTTCTTTTTTATTTCCCATGGGAAGATTTAGACCGGCCTGGACAATAGTTATTCCTCCGCTCCTGGTAGGAGTTCCTTTATTATTTAATATGGTTTTTGGAAGGAATGAGTTATTTTTAGCAATATGGCTGCTGACTTGTGTAGCCACTCTAGTAACCTTTCAAACGTATCGCTATAGAACCGTATTTAATACTGTGGAGCGGCATCAAACAAAATGGGTCGTGTTTGGCTGTACAGTTGCCTTATTTGGCTTTCTGTTATTTACTGTCGGTCCTCTTTTATTCTCACCAGACTATCATGAAGTTGGAAGTCCACTAAGGCATTTCATGACAAATATTGGGATCCGCGGCTCTTTGCTTGTTATACCGGTCACACTGGGGATTGCGGTGTTTCGCTATCGGCTTTGGGATATCAATATTATTATAAACCAGACGATGCTATACGGCTCACTTACTATCGCGGTTTTTAGTATCTATATATTGTTGCTAGGATTATGGAATGACCAGGTGTGAAGTGACCCCAAGAAGTTAGACAGGTTATTTTTATTAAGCGGCTTGTTGGGCAAGAGTTCGATATTGTATCGGACTCTTGCCTTTTAATTTTGCCTTTATACGTTTGTTATTATAGTAATCCATATATTTCTCTAGTTCTTGTTTAAAGTGATTTATATTTTCAAATTCGTTTAAATAAAGAAATTCAGACTTCATAATCCCAAAAAAGTTCTCTATTACAGCATTATCGTAACAATTTCCCTTACGAGACATACTTTTTGTAATTCCCTGTTCCTTTAAGACTTGACAATATTGTCTCATTTGATAATGCCATCCTTGGTCAGAATGAATGATTAGGTCCTCATCTCCTGTTAACCGTTCTAATGACTTTTCTAACATGTCTGAAACAAGCGAGTATGTTGGTCTGGAACCAATTGTTTACGTAATGATTTCTCCATTATATAAATCAAGAATAGGAGATAGATAGAGTTTCTCTCCAAATAATTTAAACTCAGTAATATCTGTTACCCATTTTTCGTTCGGCTTTTCTGCCTTAAAATTACGTTCTAATATATTTGGTGCAATCTTTCCTACTT
Source organism: Bacillus coahuilensis m4-4 (assembly GCF_000171615.1). GTDB lineage: Bacteria > Bacillota > Bacilli > Bacillales > Bacillaceae_K > Bacillus_T > Bacillus_T coahuilensis. The sequence goes on from NZ_ABFU01000012.1 coordinate 9,067, forward strand.
TACCTTTATAAGAACGATATTTTTTTATTCTAACAAGGCTTTTTAAGCCTAATTCCTTCATAATACGCTGCACTTTCTTATGATTAACTTTGTATTCGCGATTCGCAAGTTCATCACGAATACGACGGTAGCCATAACATCCTTGATGCTCATCATATATCTCTTTTACGACTGATTTTAGTTCAGCATCTTTATCTGGACGTCCAAGTTGTTTCACCCAGTAATAATAGGTACTTCTAGGGATCTCTGCCAATTTAATAAGTGATTTCACCGGAAATTCGTTCCTTAGTTCATAGACTACTTGCGCTTTGTCTTGTTTGGTGATTTTTCCTTGTTTTGAACTAAGGCATTCAACTTTTTTAGGTAGGCATTCTCCATACGTAAACGATCTATTTCTTCTTGTAATTCCTCTACAGATCCTTTTGGTGGTATAGATTTCTTTGTTTTCTTTTTTCATGGATGGACGCCCCTTTTTTCGCGATTGTAGGCCGTCAATCCCTTCTTTTTCATATACCCTTCTCCATTTTCTAATAGTACTAGGATCAGGTATGTTAAAAATAACTGCAGTTTCATTAGGAGACGTCCCATTATCGTTCATGTATCTTAGTACGTCTAGTTTATACTCCACAGAATAACTTGTATACGATTTATTAAATGCTTCTATACCATGTAGTTCATATTGCTTAACCCAATTCATTATAACAGAGGTACTTGTATCAAATTCTTGAGCTAATGTAGTATAACTTTTAATCCCTTGTAAATATCCATTAACAGCCTCTAACTTGTCTTCTAAAGTAAACTTTAATGCCATAGAAAAACTGCACCTCCAATTATTAGATTGTGTCTAACAATTGGGGTGCAGTTCAGGGCTCCAGAGCGGGAATATTTACATCTCTTTATTTGCTACTGCGTTTATAACCGTATTGTTTGTACCATTACGTGACCGGCTAAAGCGGATTATAAACCGCTTTACACGGGGACCGTGAAGACCCATACCGGGTAATCGACCAGTTAGGAAAATTGTTTGTGATACCAACCCCTCACGATGAAATCCTTTCAGAAGCAGCACATACGATAAAACAAACACTTCGGCTGCCCTATGTCGCGATTGAATTGAAGAAGGGTGGACTGCCTTATATCGAAGCCATTGCAGGAGCTTCTGGTAATGCGAAAGAAGTAATACCGCTCATCCACGGAGGTCAGGAAGTCGGATGCCTTATGATTGCCAGGAGAAGTCACGATGAGCCATTTACATCTGCAGAGCTACAACTTCTGGAAGGATTAGCAAGGCAGGTTGGAGCATTAGCACAAAGTGTTCGAATGACAGATGATCTGCAGCGACTCGCGGAAGAGTTAAAAGAGTCCAGGGAACGGATTGTGCTAGCAAGAGAAGAAGAAAGGCGCCGTATCCGAAGAAACTTACATGATGATCTTGCCCCCACGTTAGCTGCATTAGCATTAAAAGCTTCAACAGCAGAAGACTTGCTGATTTCAGATACAAGTGGAGCGAAATTGCTCGTGAAGGAAATTCGAACATCAATAAGGGATAAAGTAAAAGATATTCGTAAAATTGCTTATGACCTGCGTCCCCCGGCTATTGATGAACTCGGACTTGTAGGTGCGATACGAGAACGTGCGCTACAAGTAAACAATTTTATCCTGGGATTCGGTGTTCAACGTGACTATGCTCTAAAGGTAGAAGTTATAGTGCCCTCTGCGTTGCCTCCTTTACCAGCGGCCGTTGAAGTGGCAACCTTTTGGATAGTACAAGAGGCACTTTTAAACGTTGTCAGGCATTCTCAGGCAGAATATTGCACCGTCAGTTTGCGTGTAGAGGAAACAAATGTCGCTTCGACTCTCCAATTACATGTTAAGGATAATGGAATCGGCATACTGCAACAGAAGCAGAATCCTAAAAGCAGTGGAATCGGCTTGAAAGTTATGAAAGAGCGAGTGGAAGAACTGGGCGGGGAATTTTCCATTACTGCGAATGAAATTAGCGTACAGATGTAAGAGCCTCTATACCTATTTCAAAAAAGTGACTTTCTATTCTAAGTTTAATAGTTTTCTAGAAAGGAAGTTGTTCATGAAATCAATTCGTGTGTTGATCGCCGATGATCATCCTCTTTTCAGGCAGGGTGTCTCTAGTGTATTAGCAAATACGCCTGACAACGAAGTCATTGCTGAAGCGGGATCAGGAGAAGAAGCAGTTCAAATGGCGTGTAATTTGCTCCCTGATTTGGTTCTGATGGATATCCAGATGCCTGACTTGAACGGAATCGAAGCTACCCGGAAGATCCTTTCCAAATGTCGTGATATATATATCATAATTATTACGATGTTTGAGGATGACACTTCTGTGTTCTCAGCCATGCAGGCTGGAGCAAGAGGTTATGTCTTAAAAGATGCGGAAAAAGAGGACATCTTACGTGCTGTACGAGCTATCGCTAAAGGTGAAGTCCTTTTTAGTTCAGGAGTTGCAAGCCGGATGATTGATTACTTTGCACAGGGAGAAGTCACCCAGACTGTGGTTGCGAGCACTCTATTTCCTGAACTTACCTCCCGCGAAAGCGAAGTATTATTTCTGTTGTCTAAAGGAGCCTCTAACAGTGAGGTGGCCGAAACACTGGGATTGAGTAATAAAACGGTATATAATTATGTTGCGAATATCCTGAACAAACTTCAGGTATCTGATCGCCAGGAATCAAGGGGACGGTTCCATTGATGCTATTTTAAGAAAGTGTAATATTAAGAATCAGTCAAAAAACGAAATTGCGAAAGCCAGGGCTTTAAAAAGCCCAACACCACATTTTCTCATGAAAAAAGAAAAAAGTATGCCTTTTCTATGGTATTGTTTAATCGCCAAACCAAACAATGCAAGAAAGGACATACTTTTTCATACGCAATTATATCTCTGAATTATGGGAAAGAGACTTTGTCTAACTACCCTGGTGAATGTAGTTAGTTCCTCTACTCAGGATAGGCTAAAGTCATTCATCTTTCTAAGATTATTGTGTGAATCGGTTAATGCCTTCACTCAAGGATTATAAACGGTCTTTGTTAGCATGCTACCTCTAGTAGGTGAGTAGCTTTCTATAAGACAAAGTCCCTGTCCCCTTGTTTTCCCCTTGTTTTCTTTTAAGGATGTAATGGTCATGTAGTTGATTTTCAATCTCAACATTCCCACTAAACTGAAAACCGCATTTTTCTATTACTTTTTTTGTAAGCTACATTTCTTGGTAGTACCACAGCATTCAATTTTTCAACATCTGTCTTATCAAATAAGTATTTTACTAATCCTCTTACTGCTTGTGTTGTGTACCCTTTATTTCTATATTGTTTAGAAATAGCATAAGCAATTTCTCGATTTTGTTCACTTAGTTCGTCTTTTATACCCGTATTACAGAAGCCAATCAATTTGTCAGTTTCATTTATAAATATTCCCAACTTCAGCCACCCATCACCAATATTTGGGACATTGGCTAAAAACTTTTTATTATCGGGTATCTCATAATTTGTCACCCAGTCCAAGCGTTGTTCTCTTGTCGAACGCCAATCTGGTAAAAATTCATAAATTTCGGGTTGTGATGTGATTTCATAAATAGCATCTACATCTTCTATTCTAAATTCTCTTAATAGGATTTCACCGCAGTCTATTGTAAATAAGTTATCCATATCCATTCCCCCAATAATTCAATGCGTTTCATATTTTTTAGTAAGGGTAATAATTTTTTTGAAACTCTACCTCTTCTTGTCTTGAGTTCAAATCATGTCTTGCTCTTTTTTTAAAACAATGAATACATCACTGATAACACTTTGTTCTCAGACTGAGCATCCTACCAAAGCTTTTGAGTACACATGACAGTTTTCTTTCCTTTGTATACTCATTACGAGTAACCTTTCATCGGTGTCATCTCTTCCCTATAATGTTGTTTACAGTTGCTTTCTCAAGAAAATTCTTTCATAATTCTAAATCTATACTTGATTTAGTTATCACTCCCATAAGACACAACCGCATGTTCTTTTCGATTCTAAATTCTTATAGGTGTGTGGACGAATAATTAAAGTTATGATCTCTTTAGATGTTGTGGCTGAAGTCAGCTACCTTCCATCAATTAAACATCTTTATTCATAAATTCTTTAATCTTTTTTTCTTCCCAACCTGATCCGATTTTTAAAGATATCCCATGAATAATCACTAACACTCCCCAGCCTGTTAGGGGATAGACGAACCACCAATTGCCTGCATCACCCATCAAATTAATAACAAAGAGCATAGGGATAATAACTAGAAAAGCTGTGAAATTGTAATAAAATCCTTTAAGTTGTAGTACTCTTCGTTTTGTCTTTTTCGTTATTTTGCATTATTGTCCATTAGTATTCCTCCTCGTATGTTTCCATTTAGATGCGTAACAGCAAAACCTTTTAATCATTGTCATTATTTTTTAGATACTCTTCTGCCGTCATAATTTTAGCACCCTTACTTTTTAACACTTTGAGTGCTTCCTCTTTTGCTTTTTGTGACTCACTACCTATCGCATCCTCTACTAAAGTAACCGAATAACCTTGTTTTAGCGCTTCTTTTGCTGTTTCCATAACGCATGCTTCCGCATAAACGCCTATGATCACTAGGTGACCAACTTCATATTCTGTTAAAGTATCTGTGAATTTAGGGCTAGAAAAAGCATTCGGCTTGTTTTTACTTATAAAATTATCGCCAAAGACTAATAATCTCTCATCTAATTCTGCCCCTTCTGTTCCCTTAATTGCAGCAAAGTTTCTTCCTCTATTAGCTAAGAACTGCAATTGCTCATATTCATTCGTAACATATAAAATAGTGGCAGCCTCAGAATACTCATACTGTTTAATTAATGTATTGGCTGTTGATAATACAGGTGACACAAATGAGGAATGGATCGGTAATCTTCCATCCTCTTCAAAAAAGTCCTTCTGTATATCCATAACTATAAGAGCTTCATTTGTCATGGAATCTGTGGCCATAACAGGTTTATTCGCAATCAGAAAATGATTTATTACATACAATGCGACGATGGTGATTAATAAAATTACAGATATTACGGTTAACCTTGTCTTCATGTTTCAACACCTCCTTCTTACTATTTAATTTATTCGTAATAAATAACAAGACTAAACGTGAATAAGGTAATCAAATAAGACATCAACTCATGTGACTTTCATCTTACTTAGATAGTACGTCTCCAAACAGGAACTCGCCACTTTTGGGGAACTCTCCTTCAATTAGTACTATTTTTGATACAAATAAACCTGTATTGCGATAAGCTTGGAGCTTTTTTGTATAAATTGTCAAAGGTGAAAAGTTTATGCCTCTTAAAAGAAGAGAAGGCTTCCCTTAGAAAGCTTTAAGTGCTACCTAATTTCGTTTACCAAGTTTTTAATGGTGTTTATGACTAATTCAGGTTGATCATGAATAATAAAATGTCCACTGCTTTTCGCTACAATCAATTGACTATTTGAAGATAATTGAAGAGACTGTTCTTGCTGTTGTTGCCAAACGTCCTCCATGAAACGTGATTGCTCTTCAGTAAGGCCAAACGATACAAAATCGATTGGTTTCCCATGTGTTAAGACTCGTAACGGTATTTGACCTAATGATTGGTCACTTAGAGCAGCTTCTGTTGCGGCCAAATTCCTTAATTCATCTTCCCTTGCATCGAAGAACTTAGGGCGCATTTCTATGTTTACAGATGTTTCCGTGTCGGGATTACCAATATTTAAGATTCGAATTATGCCGGTTTGTTTTAATAGATTTAGTATATGTTTTGGGGGATACCCCGACAACACAGGGTTAAAGCCAGCTTCTAGCAAAAGCGGGTTAGTTTTTCTGAATAGCCTTCATGTCTTGAATCTATTAAGACAACGCCCTCTACTTCATCACTATATAACTTCGCAAACAACCGAGAATACATCCCACCTAAGGAATGACCAACTAAAATATAGGGCCCTTCTATGTCTTCCTTTTTCAGAGCGCTATATAGCTCTTTCGCAATATTTACACCAGTTCGGTCTGAGGATGCTTTCTCACTCCAACCATAGCCGCCACGATCATATGTGACAACAGTGGCGAATGTTGCTAATTCGTTAGGAATGTCATGCCATACGTTAGATGCTGAGCCACTTGCTGACTCTAATATAATAGTAGGGGAGCCTGTTCCTTGTTTATGAATATGAAGCTTAAAGTCACCCACATCTACAAGCTGACCAGGTGGTGGAGAATTTTTACACCTATATAGCTTGAGATAGATTCATACACAACACCTAAGGCAAGTAAAAGAAATACAACACTAATTCCCCCTAACCATATTTTCTTAAAAATGTTCATTTGCTTTTTTGTTTGTAACTCCATATTCATTCCTCCTGCTTTTGTCGCTACAATTACTATAAAAAATGGAAGTCATAAAGGCGTAGTAACTATAATCATTAAAAAAGTAAACAAAAGTAAAACCAAATACACTAACTCTTGTGGCAATTAAATAATAGCTCTGTATATTGATAGAAAACAAAAAGACCAAAAAAAGAGCCTAAACACCCTGTCTTATGAGTGCTTAGGCTTTTATCAGTTGGTATTGGGGTGTGTAATTGTAATTCGGGTATATGGATTTTCCCCATTATCAAAGATGGTTGTGTCATTGTTGTATAGTGTTTTATTAAAAAATTGTACAAGCAGCCAATTAATCATGTTGTGATCTTCACGAACATTCACTTTATCTGCAATCGATAGGATGGGGCTGTACAAATAAAAATCGTTGAAGCTCATGTGCTTTAGACCGGTAAAGGTGGCTTCGTATGCTCCGTAATTAGTGTATATCTGTTGTCTATTATGTAACGAAGTGGTTAATTCATTGAATTGCTGCACTGTTAATCCTAAACTAGTGAGTTCTTCTTCAATCGATACTTGGTCACCGACCTTTTCACGTTCTTTCACTTTCATATATAAATATGGCTTCGTCGAGGTAGGGATATCTTGAATTTTACCGAAAAAAGTACCGTCCATATTCACCGCAGCACGTATCCTCTCGTCTGCTAAAAGTGTTTGATAAGATGCGGCCCCACCAAACGAATGACCTAGTACACCGATACTATTAAAGTCAAGCTTGCCTGCAAAAGAAGGGTCATTATCTAGAGAGTGTACAAAGTCCACGATGTACTGTTGATCTTTTACCCATACAGAAGAAATGATATCATCCCATTTTTCAAGTTTAAATGGTTCAGGGAGTATCGCTTTGGAGAACGTAACATTATCATCTGGGAAAATAGTTAAATTAGAATAATACGTATGATCTATGGCAGCGACAACGAATCCATGACTTGCAAGATTCTCTGCGATACTAGTGTACATCATACTATTGCCAGGTAATCCGTGAGAAAGTATGATAATTGGAAACTTCTCTTGGGATTCAGCAACTGTGCTATCTTTAACACTATGTGTTCGTATATGATTTATATATTCTAGTAAAAATGAAGGTACTTCCAAGTGCTCCGCAATGGACTTTTGAACAGTTGATGTCATGTCGATGTATCTACCAGCTTGCTGTTTTTGCTCAGTTGTTGGATACCATATAGAAACCATCAATTCTCGCTTATCTGATTCGTCCAATGTTACTCGCTCGTCACGATTACTATCTGTTAGATGATACATTGTTTTCGCAGTATCATACGGACCGGTAGGATATGGTAATGTAAAAACTGGAACAGCGATTGGTAAAATAATTGATACGGGTACCCATAACACTAAGAACAGAATGAAGAAAACTTTAGACCGGGATGAAGTGAATGTTGGTTTGGCAGTCATGAGTAAAAGGATAGTAGCACCAAGTATATACGAAGGAATCATCTGCCAACGATACCCTTCCACTACAATTTGGCAAATAGCTAGGATTAATAAACATACACCACCTAAGTGGCGAACATAAGGTCTTGTTATCGGTAAGACAAAAAGGGATAATGCAACTAAAATGGCAAGTGCAATAAAAGCTAACTCTAACGTTTTCATCCTGTATGCATTCCTTTCGATATAAAAGGTTAAATTGAACGATCCACATTCGTTCAGGCTCTATCTGCCAATTAAAAGTGTGGTCTTGCAACTAATATATCGTTTGGTAAGTCATACTGCATAGTGAGGTATGTCATCAATAAAGTAATCTCTATTAAAAAGATTGGGAAGCTCCCAATCTCAAATTTAAATCTCATTAAATTTATTAAGCGCACCTATACGGTCTTGGACATCGAGCTTTGCATATATCTTGGAAACATAATTTTTCACTGTACCCTCTGTTAAAAAAAGTTTCTGAGATATTTGTTTATTACTTAAACCATTAGCAATGGCTTGAAGGATCTGCCCTTCACGTTCAGATAATCCGAATTTTGTATATATAGAATCTTCTTTGTTTTCTTGAGGAATACTCGCTAACAATTGTTTAGCTAAACCTTGATTAATTAATGTTTCTCCGCGATGAACGAGACGTATACTGGCAGCCAAATCTTTTGGATGTATGGCTTTTAATAAGTATCCTTCAGCTCCATAACTAAGAGCGGCTTTGACATATTGTACTTCCTCAAAGGTTGTTAAGATAATAATTTGGACACTTGGCCATTTATTTTTTATCACTTTTGTTGCTTCAATTCCATCCATTATAGGCATATTAATATCCATTAATATGACATTAGGTAGTTGTTTTTCACAAATTTTAATGGCTTCCTCACCGTTCACTACGGCCCCAATTAAATCAAAATCCTCTTCCATACCTAAGACAATATTTAAGCTTTCTCTAATTAATTCTTGATCTTCAACTAACATTAGTTTTATTTTCATAAACGTCCTCCTTTATAGGGACGATGCATGTAAGCTGCGTCCCTGTCCTCTCGTCTGATTTAACAGTTAATACACCGTTCACTAACGATAATCGATCATTCATTGTTTGTAGTCCGAAGCCAAACTGCAAATCTTCCTGTCCTTTTCCGTTGTCATGAACACTTAAGCGTACTTCTGAAGGATTAAAATGGAGTACTACTATGATTTTATTTGCCTCACCATGCCTTTTCGCATTTGTTAACGCCTCTTGTAAACAACGAATGAGGATGATTGAAATGGAACGAGTGATAGGGTATTCCTGTCCTGTCGTCTGAATAGATACGTCAGTATTCGTATACTCTGAGAATTCTGTTGTTAAATTCTTCAGTTTAGTAGAAAGAGATACGTGTTCTTCCTCACGTGCCATATTGTGAATTTGAGACCGAACCTCTTGTAAACTTGTTTTGGCAGCGCTCCGTAACTTTTCCAACCTACTCTTTGCCGTTTCCGGTGAAGAGTCAATTAAGTATATGACCGCATCCATCCCTACTATTACGGATGTAAATATATGCCCAATCGTATCGTGCAATTCACCGGCAATTCTGCTTCTCTCGGATTCTAAAGTAAGTTCTTCTACTTTACTTACATATTGTTCTAATGCTTTGTTTTGTGTATGTATGATGGTTGTTTGTTTTTCATTCTCCTCTAATAGTTTCTTCATCGCACTTTGAGTACTCAGTAATTGATTAAACATATATCCAAACGTAAAAAGCATAACTAAAACAAATAAGTTGTTTAAGATATCAACAAAAGCACCATCTAAGTACACTACACAAGCGGTTAGCATAATTAAAACAATCGGACTAAATATGAGGGTATGCTTTCTTGCGATGAATCCAATCACAAGCGCCGACATCATTAGGAGAGTAAATCCAGTTGGGGTTTTTAAGAAGAATGTAAAATATATGTAAAAACTCCCAATTAAAATAAATTCTGTGATTGCAAACAGGACATCATGAATGTAGCGTGGATTCCAGAATAAGTGAGGAGCCGCTATACATAAGAAGAACCATAAAAAGAATAAGGTTTCGTTCATCCCCATTTCTGCAGGGTTACTAATAAAGTAAATGATACCAGTAGCATAGAAAAACAGTCGAACGAATGATAAAACGTAATCAATCCACATCCATTTTCTTATTGAATTCATGTAGTCCCTTCCTTTAGAAATAGAATGAATTATTTTCTTCATAATTTTAACAGACGAATCAATTGACAGGAACTAAATTTTTTTGAAAAACGGTTAATCTTGTAGGATAGGTCTTAGATGTGATATTCCTACGAGAGATATATATGACTTATGTTATGACTGAGGTTACTTATTGAAATGTCCATTTGCTGGTTATGATGTAAGCATCAAATGAAAGTGAGGGGATCACATGGCAAACTTTGTTTTGCAATTGAAACATGTAACAAAAACGATTAAGGGGAAAACAATCATACACGATTTATCATTTGAAGTACCAAAAGGGGAAGTGTTCGGTTTTTTAGGTCCAAACGGTGCAGGGAAAACCACAACGATTCGCATGATGGTAGGTCTTATGAAATTTTCAACAGGCCAGATATTAATTGATGGAATAAGTATACAATCACATTTTGAAGAGGCGATGAAAAAGGTCGGAGCTATAGTAGAAAACCCAGAGATGTATAAGTATCTATCTGGTTATAAAAATCTAGTTCATTTTGCCAATATGTATAAAGGAGTTACTAAGGCTCGAATTGATGAGGTTGTAAAGCTAGTTGGCTTAGAACAGCGTATTCATGACAAAGTAAAAACGTACTCCTTAGGTATGAGGCAAAGACTTGGTGTTGCGCAAGCTTTATTACACAAACCTTCGTTGCTTATATTAGATGAACCAACAAACGGACTTGATCCAGCAGGTATTAGTGAACTGAGAGACTATTTACGAACAATCGCAAAAACAGAGGATATCTCCATTCTGGTATCGAGTCATCTTTTATCAGAAATGGAGCTTATGTGTGACCGAGTGGCAATCATCCAAAATGGCTCGTTAATATCCATTCAAGATATTTCGAGAGAAGATCTAAATTTGGATGGCGAGGGGGTAGAAATACGTAAATTTAAAAAGTCCCAACCATATTTATTTTTAGTGCAAGATGTGTCTAAAGCTAAGAAAACTCTAGTGGATTATGAAGTCGTTGTTCAAAATGAAGGGATAGAAATTGATGTTAGCTATGAAGAAGTTGCGATTATTAATCGAATGTTGACGCTATATGATGTTCCAGTTTATGGGATACGACCGGTTGTTAAGACATTAGAAGAAAGATTTTTAGAAATTACAAGAGGTGATGGCATTGTTTAAACTAGTAAGAAATGAAAATATGAAACTGTATTCAAAGATAAGTACGTGGGTGATGCTGTCCATATTGCTTATTGGGGTCTTAATGGCTATTGTCGTAACAAAAGTAGTCTCTAATCCTACAGACTGGAAGCAAGATTTGCAAAAACAAATTGCTATGCAACAAGTAGATTTAGAGTCAGCCAGAAACACATTGCCAGCAGAAGCACTTATAGATATGGAAAGAGAGATTCAATTAAGTCAATATAGATTAGATCATAACAGCATGCCAATGACGGCTACAGTTTGGGGTATATCTCTGCAAATGAGTTTGTATTTTATCCAACTTGTAACATTGTTTACGGCTATTGTAGCAGGGAGTATTGTGGCGGAGGAATTTTCAACAGGAACTGTAAAAATGCTTCTCATTAGACCCTTCATCAGAATGAAGATTATAGTTTCAAAATATATTAGTACCCTCATGTTTGCTGTGCTATTAATGATTCTACTATTCTCAACTTCGTTTGTATTAGGTGGCATATTGTTTGGGTTCGAAGGTGCAGCTGCTCCATTTCTGTACGTTGATCAGAATGGAGTCGTTCAAGAAGGGAACATAGTAGGATATGCGTTAAAAACATATGGATTACAGTCTATACAGCTCGTTATGATCGTAACAATTTCCTTTATGATATCTACTATATTTAGGAGCAGCTCTTTAGCAATAGGGTTATCAATATTTATTTTATTTACGGGATCTAGTATCGCTATGCTATTAAGTGAATTGGACCAAAACTGGGGTAAATATTTCTTATTTTCAAACACAGATTTAACACAGTATTTGACGAATACACCTTTGTTTGAAGGGACATCATTGCCATTCTCTATCACTATCCTGGCCATATATTATGCACTTTTACTAAGTCTCTCATGCTTAATCTTTCAGAAGCGTGATGTGGAGGCTTAGACGTTGGTAACTCTCTCATGATATGTGCGAGAGTCGTTTCTTAGTCACGTGGGAGGGACGTTAAATGCAAAAGATAATAATCATTATATGTATGAGTATAATTATCGTGTTAGCACTAAGCACAGCGTTAGTTTTGTATATAAATACCGGTAGACCACCTAGTATAGACGAAACTGAAAGGCAAGTATGGAAATCAATCGGATACCATATTATTTTGGAGATGGACAATGAGGATGTGATTGTCTATAACTACACGAAAGATAGTTTACTACCTTTCGGGTTTGGCACCATAAATGATACAGGGGAGATCGTGATAGAGAAGTTATATGGTGCACCGCTTTTAAATTTATTGTTCTGGACAGATACCGCTAGTGGCACATTTCATGACGGAGTGGTTATTGATTTAATCGGGTTTAAGAAATATTTTGAAAGAATAGAAGATTTGCCTGATGTTAAAATTAAAACCTTTACAAAGAATCCGGTTCATAATTATGAGGTGTTTTTTAATCTCTTCGAAGAGAACTATAGTTTATTTAAAATAGCAAATGTAGATTGGAATGCTTTATATAGTGAATATAGAGCAAAGGTTACTGAGCAAACAACGGATGAAGAGCTTCTAGCTACTTTTAAAGAAATGATTCAACTGCTCAATGACGGACATACGAATGTTTTAACTGGATTACAAAGCGGGGTAGGATCGAAACGTGAAAAGTTACCAGGTTTCGAATTGTATCTAGATAATCAAGAGAAAATCAAGAAAAATAGTAAGAACTATTTATCTCAAAAAACGAAATGCATTATCAACAAGCATATTGAGTATGCTCCAATCAATGATGACCTGTATTATGTAAGAGTTAATGATTTTTATGCTACAGACAAACAAGCCATTAAGGATGGGCTAACTAAACTGCAAAGAGATTTAGATGGCATTTCATCGATTATCGTGGATTTACGGTTAAATCCTGGGGGAACAGATTATTTTGCGTTACAATTTGCCGAGCTATTTGCAAAGGAAGAGGTGTTTGTTTTTTCTAAGCAAACTCGTGTAGGTGATTACGACGAGTTTAATGAACCTACTAACATATACATGTCACCTGCTGATCACGCTCTCAAAGCTGAAAAAGTTATAGTGATGACAAGTAATGTAACCGGTAGTGCTGCTGAAGTAGCTACAATGGCGTTCGATCAAATGAATCATGTCACAATCATCGGGGAAACAACGATGGGAGTTCACTCTGATATAATTATGAGTATACTTCCAAATGGTTGGATTGTAACTTTAAGTGCAGAGAAATATACGGCTGCGGATGGTAACGTATATGAGCAAATCGGCTTGTTCCCAGATGAAAAGGTAATTCTAACAGAAGAAGCGGTGCTGAAGGGACTAGACACCGTTCTAGAGCGAGCTATTCAAGTTGTTAAATAATGAATTATTATTGTGACTACATGTATGACTGTGGTGAATATTCAGTGTGACTATTACATCCTATAATTGAATAAGAAATTGAATTTGGGAGAGGTTAATTAATGAAAGTAAAATTAAAATTATCACTATTCTTTACATTTTTAGGTTTTTTGGCTACTCTAGCGCTTTTATGGGTGCAAGAATCTGCAACAGCTGAATTGTTAGAAGGCATAGAGAATGCACCATCCCCATTTATTATAAACGTCATTACCGTAGTACAACAGGTTATATTAACCTTTTTGGCTAGTATCATTGGTTTATCATTATTACCAAGAGTCGGGTTAGAGGTTCCTTTTTTTCGTTCACTAGTTGATAAAACATATTCTTTTTCCTGGTCACGAAGTGCGATCTTGACGGCGGTTTTTGGTGGGGCTGTAGGGTCATTGATTATTTCGTTAGCGGACACATATGTATTTTCTCTTCAGATTCCTTCATTAGAGGATATGAACGTTCCAGAATCATGGGTGAAATCATTGTTAATGAGCGTCCTGTATGGTGGTGTCTGGGAGGAAATTTTCATTCGCTTATTCTTTATGACTTTAATTATTTGGCTTTTAAGTATCTTATTCAGAAAGACTGCGCCTCAGATTCCAGTCTGGATGTATTGGGCAGGCATAATGGTGGCTAGCGTTGGATTTGGAATAGGGCACTTACCAGCAACTGCCAGTCTTTTCGGGGAGCTAACAACTGTACTTGTGGTTAGAGCCATTGTTTTAAATGGAGTTTTAGGAGTTTTCTTTGGGTATTTATTCTGGAAAAAAGGCCTTGTTTACGCTATGATCGCTCATGTTTTTTACCATGTGGCAAATTTTATAATATGGATGCATATATTCTAATACACTGTAACGCCTTCTTTTTTGAGTAGGCGTTTTTGAATGGTATTCCGTATGTAGGGGAATCAAAGGGATGGTTCCAGTGATACTATTTTAAGAATATTCGATCTCTAGAATGAATAAAGAACGAAATCACGAAAGCGATGGCTCTCAAAATCCTGATGTCTTCATATTTTCATAAGGATCTTTTCGTAAAAATTGTTTGAGCGAATTTCTTGTCGTTCGTGGCTATAGCATCTTCATTGTTGTTAAAGTCTTCTCTTAAAAGGTTAAATAGTTGAATTTGCTCGTCTTTTGTTTGTCCAAAAACGTAGTGTAGATGTCTTTAAGCACTGTGGAACCGCCTCTTGAAAGAGTATATTTATCACCTCTTACAGGAAGGGGCAAATTAGCCATAATCAATGAGAAAAGTGCCTTTCATAAAAAACAAAAAAGTATGCCTTTTTTTGTATTGTTTAGTCGCCCAACCAAACAATGCAAGAAAGGACATACTTTTTATTATGCTAATCTTTTCACTGAATTAAGGGAAAGAGACTTGGTCTTATTACCCTGATGCATAAAAATGTTAGTTCCTTAATTCGTACAATATCACCTAATCCTTCCTAGGTTAGTGAGAGTGAATAGTTTAAAGACTTCACTCCATGTTTATAAAAGGTCTTTGTTACCATGCTACCTCCAGTAGGTGAGTAGGTTTATATATAAGACAAAGTCCCTGTCCCCCTGATTTCCCTATCCATAAATTAAGCCAACTCTTCTACCAAAGTGTCGAATAAGTGTAGCAATCTTAATCGCTTTTTCTTCTAACACAAAATGACCTCCGCATAGAAAGTGAGTCTCAGTTGATGGCACTTCTCTTGTAAAAGCATACGCTCCTTGTAGGGTGAAGATAAAATCGTTCTTTCCCCAAGTGATAAGAATTGGCGGTTGAAAGGTCCGTAAGTAATGTTGCCAGCGGGGATATTGTTCAACATTTTTTCGATAATCATAGGCAAGTTCTAATTGAATTTGATTATTGTCAGGACGATCTAGGAAAAATTGGTCCATGGAGTAGCTGTCGGGGCTAATAGCGAATGGATTGCATACTCCTGTTACATATTGTGTTCTCGTGAAATCAAGGGTTAGTAGCTCGAGAAAGGCGGCCTCCGTTTTCGAATTTCTGTCAGCCCAAAGAGCTTTAAATATGTCAAAAGGTTTTCCCAGTCCTTCTTCATGAGCGACAGCATTTTGAATGATTAGACCTTGAATTTTATGAGGATTACGCACAGCTATTCTAAATCCAATAGGCCCTCCGTAGTCTTGTAAATAGAGGATATACCTCATAACTCCAAGCTGATGGAGAAGTTTTTCCACGATAAGGGAGAGATGATGAAACGTATAAGAAAATTCGGTTACAAGGGGCATGCTGCTATTTCCGTACCCAGGATAATCGGGTGCTATTACATGAAAATCTTTGGCTAACAATGGGATAAGATCGCGGTACATGTGAGAGGAACTGGGAAAACCATGCAATAAGACAATGGTAGGACAAGTGGGATCCCCTGCTTCTCGATAGAATACACTTACGCCATCTATGGTCATTCGTTTGTAGCGAATCACTTTGGCACACACCACACTTTCAAATTAGTCTCAATCTATCTATATGACAAAAAAGGATTGGTCATTTCTAGAACGATTGAATTCCTCTGCATCCCGGTGTGTTTTTTATCCAAAATGGCAGGCTTTAATGGAGCAAGGAGTTCAAATTGAAGCAAAAACTCGAATCTACTTGGATCTGGGTTTTTTACTGTAGGAATTTAGTGCCATTTGATATGTTAATTTTAATGTGATTTAAGGTTTTCCCTCCCTGAACGGAACACCTTAGAATTTATTCCTACGGGGTTTGTGTTTTTTGCAGTAAGTCCATTAATTATAGTTACTTTATAGAGGCGAATGATAAAATAAACTATATCTATCCAAAAATATGAACTAGGTGGTATCAATATGAAAGACCTAATCCAAAAAATCGTCGAGTTTCGAGATGAGCGGGGATGGAATTCTGCTCACAATGAAAAAGATCTGGCAATTTCCATCTCTTTAGAAGCCAATGAACTATTAGAAAATTTCCAGTGGAGAAGTAGTGAAGAGGCCGTTGCTGAGTCCAATCAGAATATCAAAGAAGAAATGGCTGATGTACTCATCTATCTTTTGCAGTTAGCCGAAAAGATGGATATAGATTTGGAAGAGGAAGCCTTTAAGAAAATGGAAAAGAATGCGTTGAAATACCCAGTCGCAACAGGTAAGTAAAGATCAAATCGGAGGAACCACCAAATGGAACTAACCTACACGTTAACGGAAGAAGATTATTTAAGGTTCAATGTATTTCATATTAAAAACTCTGCAACTGGTAAGAAGGCCTTGAATATTCAGAGGTATGTTACACCGGTCTTTTTTGTTGTTATTGCCTATGTATTTTCGATTATATTACATAAGCCGTTTTTGGAAGTATTCCTTCCCTTCTTTATTGTAGGGGCATTGTGGGTGCTATTTTACCCGAAATATTTCTATAACCATATCACTCGTACGGTTAAAAAGGCTTTTAGAGAAGGAAATAACGAGGGGTTATTAGGTCAGCATAGGTTGACAATAGACGATGAAGGGTTTGTAGATGAAACAGCGAACGGATTAACAAGATTGGCTTGGGCGGGTGTTGTGGAAGTAAAAGAAGATGAACATAGCCTTTATATTTATAACAGTGCCGTTTCGGCCTATATTTACCTAAACAGGAAATAGACAAGGTTGAAGGTTTTAGAAAATATCTGAATGTAAAGTTGAAAATATAGATATCAATGGAAAGAGTCCATTGATTCTTTTTTTAGTATCTCCTTCTAGTAATAAGGTAAAATAAACTTAACTAAACAGAAAGGAGAGATCCTTATAACTTTTGGTCCAAGAATTTTAAAAACTGGGTTAGCGGTCACGCTATCCATTTATATGTGTATGGTATTTGACTTGGAGCATGCGGTTTTTGCAGGTGTAGCTGCCATATTAGCTATCCAACCCTCCGTTTACCGTACATGGAAGCAATTGCTAGATCAAATTATCACGAACACACTGGGCGCCTCCATTTCTTTATTTTTTATTTACTTCTTTGGTGAACATCCTATCACTATTGGTTTTGTTATTATCTTAATGATATCCATTAGTATTAAACTCAAGATGGAAACGACTATACCTTTAACCCTTGTAACGGTCATTGCGATCATGGGAGCGACGGGGAGTGAGGATGTTTCATTTGCTATCGAACGATTTCTTGTCATTCTCATCGGTACGATTACAGCTATCATGATCAATATCACTATTTTTCCACCAAATTATAAAAAGAAATTCACTGAAGATCTTCAAAAAACGTTTCAACATATGTCTCTATTAATGAGAACGGCTATTTCAGATGAAATGAGAGAAGCTTCTTATCAAGACATTCATCAGAAATTTCAATCAGACTTAACGAAGCTGCAAGATCAATTCAAACTGTTAGATGAAGAACGTTCCAAGTTAGGGAAGTCCACCAAATTAAACGCAAGAGAGCTCATTGTATTGAAACAAATGATAAAGGCGTTTCGGGAAGCTCATCACCTTTTAGCATGCATTGAAGATCACTATTTCCAAAGTCAACCGGTAAAAAGTGAAACCACCTTATTTGATGAGAAGCTTGAGGAGTTAGTAAAATATCATGAATATCTTCTATTAAAATATTTGGGTCTCATCAAAGAAGATCACAACATGATTGGTTTTAAAATATTAGATAATCAAGATGCGTTTTATTCTAACGTTTTAGAAAAGTCTGAAGAGGATAAAGAACAGAAACTCCGTCAGACTATCATTGCTTCGTCCATCGTTCATTATTCCTTTCACTTGGAGCGTCTAGAAAAGGTCATCCATCAATATATAGGGAATGAAGTAAGGAATACCGTTCAAGGTCAATACTAGTCAATAGAAGGCTTTTAAAGGAGTACTATACAGAAAAGGAGAGGTACAGTGGTATACATACTTTTAATCATAGGATTTGCACTACTAATAGTTGGGGCGAACTTTTTTGTAGACGGTTCCTCTAACATCGCACGTGGTTTACGAGTGTCACCTCTATTAATTGGATTAACGATTGTTGCTTTTGGCACTAGCTCACCAGAGGCAACCGTCAGTATCCTGGCTGCTCTTGAGCAAAACGCAGGGGTAGCCATAGGAAATGTAGTAGGTAGTAATATTTTTAACATCACACTAGTGGTAGGATTAACTGCTCTAATCAATCCGTTAAAAGTAGAAAATGTCACCATCCGTAAAGAGATTCCTTTTACCCTGTTAGCAGGTGTAGTTCTATACGTGTTGATTAGTGATAATCTTCTGCAAGGAGCTTCTCAAAATTTAGTCACGAGAGCCGATGGATTGATTCTTCTGTTGATTTTTGCTATTTTTCTTTACTATATTTTTGAAGTAGCCAGACAATCTAGAGAAAGTATGACAGGTGAGAGGGTGTCTTCAGAATCAGAATCTGAAACAGTGAAATGGGGAAAGAGCCTCTTTCTAGCCCTTGGTGGACTAGCAGCCATTATCTTCGGTGGGGATTTAGTAGTCAATAGTGCAACAACAATTGCTCTTTCATTTGGGATGAGTGAGACGCTGGTCGGCCTATCCATTGTAGCGGTTGGAACATCCTTGCCAGAACTCATCACCTCTGTTACGGCTGCATTTAAAAGGGAGAGCGAGATCGCTATAGGAAACATTGTCGGAAGTAATATCTTTAATATTTTGTTTGTATTAGGAGCGGCATCTGTCATTTCTCCGTTAGCTGTAACAGGTAAAATATTTATTGACATACTATTAATGGTCTTCCTGACGGTCTTGTTACTAGTTTTCTCCAGAACCAACTTTAGGGTAGGGAAGGGAGAAGGAATTGTTCTAATACTCTCCTATATTGTCTATATGGTTTATATTATTATCAGAAATTAATTGAGTCTACATGTAGTGGATTTTGGGGAACGGTTCCAGCCATCTTTAGGAGAGCCGTTCCTGTGATATAAGCCTCACGATCCAAAAGCTTCATTTTGTAAATACTTCGTTACATTTTCTCAAGATCATACTTTTCTCTAATAGAAGCAGGTGCCCCGCCAACCACACGCTGGAACAAGAACGTAAGCAGCGTCAAGTCATCAACAATTCCAAATACAGATAAAAAGTCAGGGATTATATCAATCGGCAGAAGAATATATCCAGCCACAAGAAGTAGGGGAACGATTTTTTGTTTTGCCGTTACTTCTTTTGATAGATAATAGTCTTTTAAAAACGGTAGGAACTTAGAGATTCTCGTCATGAATTTTAGTCGTTTAAAGAGCTTTATCATAGTAATCTCCTTCCTTTTGTTCGATATGGATGAAATCTTGGTCATTTCTTGTGGTCCCATGTTGACAAATCATTCTGGTTTTAAAGCGATACGAGTAGTGTTCGGATGATGGTCCTACATCCTGTGGCAGGGTAAAACGGAACGGTATTTCGTTATGATCTGAACGTTTAATCGTTTGTGATGTATAGATCGTTACCTGACCAATGACTTGTTCGGCTTTCGTTTGTTGGTCAATCTGAATCAGATCACTTTCTAATCGTTTAATTTCTTGATGAACTAGTCCACCTTTTATACAAAAATGTCCTGTGACACACTCACCTGGGTAATACACATTTTACCTAATAGCAGGTCTATTCTTGCAGAACCTACATGGAAGATTGACATTATTTTCTGAAATAGCATGATTTTGATCTTCTCCTCTAATAAAGTGCTTAGCGTATTTCTTTCACGCTTCTCTCCTCATTATTCTGTAAACCAGCTGGTTAGAATAATGAGGTTTAGGTCAAATAGAAAGACCTCCGCCAGAATGGGCAAAGGTCTTAGAATCAAGAAAGACCCCTACCGCTTGGTAAAGGTCTTGCTAACAACCATGGTTGTCAACAAAGCCGAGGGTTACCCCTGGAATGACGACTTTGCTGTAAAAGCTACTCCCCTTTAGGAGAACGAACTATTTGATTAACTTTATTTTATTCACATTTTAATATGTTGTCAATTGGTATTTATTTTGAGTGTAAATCAAGGGAAATCAAGGGGACAGGGACTTTGTCTTATGTTGTAAGACAAGGTCCCTGTCCCCCCTAAGAATTCCCACTTGTAATCAAGAGGTATGGTTGCATACTAAAAAAATGAATCAAATCAGAAGGGAGATGAGGTGTTGGAATTTTCACTCAGTCTAATTATTAATGTTATCATCGCTATCTATCTATTTGTAGACGCTAGAAAACGCGAGAAGAATTCTTGGGTTTGGGGGATTTTAGGATTTTTATTTGGTCCCATCGTATTAGGTATTTACTACATCCAAACAGGTCGGAAAGGGCTTGGGTGGATCATTGTAATCCTCTCCATCCTATGGTTTATTTTTGCTTTCATCTTTGGAATTATTGGCGCAGTATTCGGCCTCTTCGCTTAATAGGGGACAGGGACTTTGTCCTTGTGGAAGTGGCCTCCAGTCGAGAGTTAGTATCATGAAACAACATAAGTTAAAGTAACCAGGCTTCCCTACTCAAGAGGGAAGCCTATTTACTGTGAACCTAGTATATTCCTAAGTTTATAAAGAAGACAAAGTCCCTGTCCCCTAGTTCCAATCATTTGAAACGGATTAGGAATTACATCACAATAGAGATTGAAGAGAATAGAACTTATCCAATAAAGGAGCTGTAAGAATAATGAAAACAACGCAACAAATTGTGTTAGCGAGTCGACCTGCTGGGATGCCAGATGAGAGTACGTTTCAATTTGTGGAGCAAGAAATTGGAGAGGTAAAAGACGGGGAGATTTTACTTAAAACATTATATGTATCGGTAGACCCGTACATGAGGGGTAGAATGAGAGAAGGCAAATCGTACATTGAGCCGTTCCAGTTAGGTAAAGTTATTGAAGGTGGATCCATTGGTGAAGTCGTGGAATCTAAGTCTGAGCAGTATCAAGTGGGAGATGTCGTCATTGGTGGGTTTGGCTGGCAAACATTTTATAAGGCGACCGAGCAGGAAGTTCGAAAGATTGATCCAGAGTTAGCACCGATTAGCACTCACTTAGGTGTTCTTGGAATGACGGGACTGACGGCGTATTTTGGGTTATTAGATATCGGTAAGCCGAAAGAAGGAGAGACTGTTGTCATCTCTGGTGCAGCAGGTGCGGTTGGCTCTATCGTTGGACAAATTGCGAAAATCAAAGGGGATCGAGTAGTTGGAATAGCAGGCTCTGAAGAGAAGATTTCCTTCTTAAAGGACGTATTGCACTTTGATGAAGTGATCAACTACAAGACGGCTGAAGATATGAAGACTGAAATCGAGAAGACCTGTCCTAATGGAGTGGATGTGTACTTTGATAACGTCGGTGGTGAAATATCAGATGCAGTGTTCACTCAGCTTAACCGATTTGCTCGTGTTCCAGTTTGCGGAGCGATTTCAGCGTACAATTTAGAACAAGCGGATGTTGGTCCACGCGTGCAAGGCTTCCTCATTAAGAAAAGTGTCTTGATGCAAGGATTTACGGTGGGGAATTACTCAGATCGTTTCCAAGAAGGAGCGAAGCAGCTGGCAGAGTGGCTGCAGGAAGGAAAGTTAACGCACCGAGAAACGATTCGTGAAGGTTTTGAGAACATTCCAGATGCCTTTTTGGATCTGTTTGAAGGCAATAATATAGGCAAGCTGTTAGTAAAAGTGGCAGATCGTTAAGAAAAATGTAGCCGCCCATTCCTTGGTAGTGAATGGATGGGCGGCATTTTTTAAAAGATAAGACAAGGTCCCTGTCCCCTTAATCCTCACTCCTCCTCATTCAATAATGCCACAAACTGCGGCAACCCCTTATCAAGGAGTAATTGAAAAACTTCCATCATGTCATCGACGCTTGTTTCGTTAACTTCTAGTAGATGCTGTAAAATGACGCCGTCTACGGCTCCTAGTAACCAGGAGGTAAGGGCTTTATTTAGGCGTGTATCTTTAAGGCCATATAAATTCACAAGAATTTCTTCTATTCGAAGGTTCCATTCCTTATATTTTTCTTGAAATTTCCCTTGTAAGTCTTTGTTGCCAAGTAGGATTTCATGGGCGAAGTGGTATTGTAGTCGGTTTTCAGCCTCTTTATAGAATCGTTCCTCCGTTTTCTGAAGAACGTCCAATTTAATTTTCGTTTTGGTTCCTTCCTGTTGGTGGATTCCTATAGCAATCCGTGTGGAATCAGAAAGACTGTCGTCTAGTAGATCATAGAGAATGTCGTCTTTGTTTTTATAATAATGATAGATAGCACCTGTGCTCAGTCCAGCCTCTTCTGCGATGGCTCGGACTGTCGCACGGTTTGACCCATGCTTACTAATTACCTTTCTTGCTGCAGCAAGAATCTTTTCTTTTCCATCCACGAGTTTTATCCTCCTTACGTATTCTTAGAATACCATAGCTAGTAAAAGACATAAAATCTCTATATATTGTGAAATAATTCACATTGACTATCCTAGTAGACAGGAATATACTAGAGACATAACGAACGTTCGGTATGTTTGGTGTTAAAAACTAAATTAGAGGGTGAAAGCTATGACGATTTGGCCTCATGTTATCACTATGCCTATGTATATCCTATTGTTGCTGGGAATCATTGTCTTTTTTCGAAAACATTATAAGCTTGCAGCTTATTTTTGGCTTGCTTCTTTACTAACGTTTCCACTTTGGTTGATGGGAAATGTGGAGGGATGGTTTCGCTGGGTCAAAATATTAAGCGTTATCATTCCAACAATTATTGTTGGGTTTTCACGGATTGCTGTGTATGAAGACAAGAAAGGGAAAGTCTGGGATTATCTTAAAAATGAAAAGTTCTTGTGGTTCTTTTACGCTATTCTATTTTTAAATATTGCAGAAGCTACGATGAAGGATGTTACGCTTGGAAACTATTTTAATGCAGCCACTGGATTTCTTTTATGTGTAACTATCCCGTTCGCACCGAAATTCTGGAAGATAACTATGGATTCTCATGCAGACTTAGTTGCCTATACGACTGCTTCTTGGAACTTCCTTTATACAACGTGGAATGCATGCTTTGTATTCGCTGAATCTCCAACCTATTTTGCGAGCTCACTTTGTATTCTATTAGCGGCTGAATTATATCCCATTATAATGAAACGCCCAGAGCTCTATATTACAGCGCGTGTCTATACATTAGCCGCACATCTTTTACTACGTGCATGCTTTGATATCTTCCCGAACGTGATGGATTCTTCCTCTTGGTACAATCCTGAGGTGTTAAAAGTTTGGGGGATCATTAACTTCATCTTAATTGTTCCTTATGTATTCTGGCATATGTGGCAGCTTCACAGTGACAAAGCGCAATATAGCTTCAGACGTATCAAATCAGCAGCATAGAAATATAGTCTCTCGATTTCCTTTATTCTTGTGTAGGATTGTTTGCTCACTATTGAGCAATCTTTAAAATCAAGGGAGGTAAGGGTTATGGGTTTGTTATATGAGTCAACAGGTTTTGTTGGTTGGGGCATTTGGTTTTTCGTCTTATTTGCTCTTATGGCGTTTAATGAGTTTAGTCGAACAACGAAGTGGGGAGGTATTACGCTATTTCTAGTAGTTCCGGTGGTACTAACCATCTTCGTTTGGCCGACAACGGCTGCTCCAGGGAATGAATACGGGACGGGTACTTGGTTTAACTGGGTTAAAACGTATTCCGCTTTAGCAGGCTGTCTAGGATTTATGCTGATAAGGTATTACCCTTCAATTGCGAAGAAAAGTGGGTGCTTTTGTTTCCACCTGGGATTCTTGTCTTAAATATTTTAGAAGCGTGTATCCGCGATTTCCAGGTGTTTATGTACGGGGCTTGGGACGGTGCCTATATCGATAATCTGTGGGTAATGTCCGGTCCGTGGAATATTATGAACGGTGTTGCCGGTTTACTAAATATTATTGCTATTTGTGGATGGATGGGCATTTATGTGTCGAGGGATTCTTCAAAAGATATGATTTGGCCAGATATGATCTGGGCGTGGATTATTGCATATGATTTGTGGAATTTTGCGTATACGTATAATTGTATATCAGACCATTCCTTCTACTGCGGGTTAGCGTTACTATTGGCCTGTACTATTCCAACGTTCTTTATAAAAAAAGGAGCATGGCTTCAACATCGTGCCCATACTCTTGCGTTATGGATTATGTTCGTCATGACCGTTCCATCATTTGCTGATCAGATAGCTCCTGTTCCGACTACCCATAATCCGACTGCTTTCTTTGTCGTGAGCTTATTGTCTTTACTTGTGAATGTGGCACTTGTTGCGTATCAATTCTATCGAATTCGCAAGCTTAAGCTAAACCCATTGAAGGATGAGATTTATGTGGGAACAAAAGCTTATAAGGAGGTGCAAGAAGAAAATCTTCTTGCAGTGTAATCTTTCATAAGTGAGACTCTTAAGTAAGAAGAAAAACCCTAGTTGTTCTAGGGTTTTTGTCTCTATCCATTCAATCCGTTCTACCCCGTTCACTTTTCTTCATAGCAATTCTCGCTAATAAACAAGACAAAGTCCCTGTCCCTCAATGCCCTTCGTGTGCTAAAGTTACGGTAACTACTTGTAGGAGAGAGGAATAGGCATGACGAGGAAGATTTATTACGAAGACTCATATAGGAGGACCTGTAACACTCATATTGTTCAGCAGCACAAGGATGAAATAGGGCTTTATGTGGTTCTAGAGGAAACGATCTTTTACCCAACGGGTGGAGGGCAGCCTCATGATACGGGAACCATGAATGGTGTGGTCGTCACCCAAGTGGAAAGGGAGGATGGAGAGATCCGTCACTATATTGAAACAGCCCTTCCAGAGGGTGAGGTTACGTTAGAATTAGATTGGAACAGACGATTTGACCATATGCAGCAGCATGCAGGACAGCATATTTTATCGGCTGCTTTTGCGGAAAGCTTAGGATATGAAACCGTAAGTTTTCATCTTGGAACAGACTTTTTGACGATTGATCTAAAGACACCGAGCCTCACCCCTGAAGAAGCTCTTCAAGCCGAAGATTTAGCGAACAAGATCATTCAAGATGCACGCCCAATTGAGACGAAGTGGGTATCTCGTGAAGAGCTAATAAACTATCCATTAAGAAAGCACATATCAGTGGAAGAGGATATCCGCCTCGTTATCATTCCTGAATTCGATTACAACGCGTGCGGCGGAACGCACCCTCGTTTAACGAGTGAGGTAGGGACTATTAAAGTATTTGATTGGGAAAAGCATAGAGGCAATGTTCGCCTCCATTTTGTGTGTGGAGATCGTGTAAGGCAGCAATTACAGGGGAAGCATGAAGCCATAAGGAATTTGACGAGTACTCTTCAATCACCAGAAGGAAAACTGGTTGAAGCTGCCGAAAAACTTTTACACAATCAAAAGGATCAAGAGAAAGAGATAGAGAGCCTAAAGGAACAGCTACTTTCATTCGAACTGAAGGATTTAGTAGCGAATGCGGCTACAAAGGAATCCTATGCTTATATAAAAGGCGCGTTTACCCATCGTCCGATAAAAGAACTGCAAACCCTAGCGCAGAACATTACAGAGGATCATAACCAGATGGTAGTGGTATTAACGGTTCAAAATGATGAAAAACTTCAACTCGTTATGGCGAAAGGCAGTGAACCAGCCGTTGATATAAGAAGTGTAGCGAAACTCGCTTTTCACCTTATAAATGGTAAAGGTGGGGGAAAAGAATACCTTGTTCAAGGTGGAGGAGAAGCGGTTATGACTCCAACCGAGTTTCTTATACAAATTGAAGAATTACTAGACTAGAATAGAGATCCCCTAGGCTTTTAAGAGGCCCTTAGGGGATTTGTTTGTTTCAGGTGTAATCAGAAAAAAGGCCACGCATAAGGAGAGTAATGCAAGTACAGCAATAACCAGAAACATGACAAAGTGACTCTTATCCATTAAGTAAGAGAAGACCGGCGGACCTAATGCCACCCCCACAAAGCGCATGCTACTATACAAGGAAGTAATGGTTCCACGTTCTTCTTTTTCAATTCCTTCTGTAATGAGGGCATCTAGGCATGGGAGTGAAGCGCCAATCGCTACTCCTGTAAGGAGTAAAGAGCATACAAGAAAATAGACGCCATCAAAGAAGGAGGTTACTCCTGCTCCAAGAGTTAATACCAGTAAGCTAACGACCGTTACCCATTTCATGACAATCTTGTTTTGCTCGATCCGTTTCCCTGTCACAAAAGAGGTGATACAGAGAGCGGCTAATGGGATGGCGAGAATCACTCCCTTTAGAATGCTGCTTACCCCGTACTCTTCCTCTAACATGGTAGATAAGTAAAATAAAATGCCAAATAAAAATAAACATGAGGATGCCACCAATGATAAAAATAGCGGAGATCCACTTACCGTCTTTCCGGAAGATATCTTTTACTTTTCCTATAAATTCCTTTGCCGTTTGCTTTTCAGATTTTTTCTTTTTAGGTGTGTGAACAAAAAAGATGACAAGTACTATAGAAAGCAGGCAAAAAATCGGAAATGCGAAAAAAGGAAGAAACCAAATCAAATTGGCAAGTATTGCTCCTAGAATGGGACTAAGGACTTTTCCAAATGTATTGGATGTTTCAATGAGACCAAGACCCTCGCTCACTTCACTTTCTTTTTTGTACATATCCCCAACCAGCGGCAGAACGATAGGCGCAGCCCCCGCAGCGCCTACTCCTTGTAGGGCTCTCCCAATTAAAATAATAGAAAACGGTTCCGTTAGCTGCCAGGAAGCAAAACCTGATACTAACCCCCCAATCCCTGCGATGAACAAGCTTGGAATGATGATTTTTTTTCGACCGTACTGATCGGATAAGTATCCTGCAATAGGGATTAGAATAATGGCGACAACAGAATACACTGTAATAACTAAGCTAGATTCAAAGGAAGAAATGGAAAGCTTTTTTTCAATCGTTGGGAGCACAGGGATTAACATGGAATTTCCTAGGGTCATAATTAAAGGAATAGAGGCAACGGAAATTAAATCAAAGCGTCTCTTCTTACTCACTGTTACATCCTTCTTCCATAGTTGATGAAAGTATGTTTCCAAATTACTTTCCGTGTTATTCAAGGGAATCACTGGGATGTTTCGCCTTTCCTAATACACTCCGAATTCCACTTTGTGATATGATTAACATAATAAGACATCCTCCCATTGGGGAAGCTAGTTAAAACATACATATATTCCAAGATATAAGGAGAGAGTACAATGTCCTTACAAAAACAAATTGTTGAAGAAATGATGGTCCAACCAACCATTAATCCAAAAGAAGAGATTCGAAAAAGTGTTGATTTCTTAAAAGCCTATCTGAAGAAACACTCTTTCTTAAAAGGATTTGTTCTTGGAATCTCTGGTGGCCAAGATTCAACTCTTACAGGGAAGCTGGCTCAAATGGCCATTAACGAGATGAACGAAGAGAATCATACAGATGAATTTAAATTCTATGCTGTTCGCTTGCCGTACGGTGTTCAAGCGGATGAAGATGACTGTCAGGATGCTATAGAGTTTATCCAGCCAAGTGAAGTACTAGTGGTTAACATTAAACCAGCTGTCGATGCGAGTGCAGCCACACTAGAGGCTATTGGGGTAGAACTAAGCGATTTTGTAAAAGGAAATGAAAAAGCGCGCGAACGAATGAAGGCTCAGTATAGTATTGCGGCGATGAGACAGGCGGTCGTACTTGGGACAGATCATTCTGCGGAAGCCGTAACAGGCTTTTATACAAAGTACGGTGACGGTGGCGCGGATCTTGTTCCAATCTTCCGACTAAATAAGCGCCAAGGGAAAGATTTATTAAAAGAATTAGGTGCACCAGAGCACCTCTACTTAAAGAAACCAACTGCGGACTTAGAAGAAAATCGACCTGGTCTACCTGACGAAGTAGCCTTGGGTGTAACATATGATCAAATCGATGATTACTTAGAAGGCAAAGAAGTTCTATCAGAAGCGGCTAAAACCATTGAAGGTCATTATCTAAAGACACAGCACAAACGTCATATGCCGATCTCTATTTTTGATGATTTTTGGAAATAAATCGAAGTAAATTAACAATACAATTAACGCAACAAAAAAGCTTGGGATATCCCAAGCTTTTTATTATTAAGGCTCTGTTAAAGAATAATGTTGATTTTTGCTGATTACCAGCTGTTGATTGGAGCTAAATGGCGAAGACTCCTGCGGGAGATAGCGTTTGGTGGAGACCCCGCAGGCTTGCCGAGGAGGCTCCACCAACGCCCCGCGGAAAGCGAAGTCATTTGGCGGAATTCAACAGCGTTGTTTAACAGAGCCATTATTAAATGTGTTATTTCTCTACCTTTGTTATCATTTCTTAATATGTAATCATTTTGCAATTACAGGAACCCAAAGTTCATTTCTCGGTCTATATTTTGGTGGATAATAGCATTCGATACATGGGATATCAGCAAGTTCATATCCAGAGGTTGGAACCCATTCTGTGTATAATCGCTCCCACGCATTCCTAATGCCTGGAAAGACAGCCCATGTGCGGTGAGTAATAATTAGCGTTTCCATATCACTTGGTACCTTTCCATCATATCTAACACCCATAAAGTATGTAAATCCTTCGCCAATAATGGCTGCTTCTTTTCCGCAAACGCCCAAAAGACTTTCAAGAGAGCATTTTTGTGCGTCCCAGGACATATCAATCAATTGTTGCATAAATCCATCTTTTTTAGCGCTGCTCCAAAGCGTAGGAATTGTTTTAAAGGCTCTATTTGTTTTGACTATTTTACCTTTTCCTATAACTTTTAAATCAAAATTAAGATTTTCAATCCGATACTCCATTTTGGTAGCCCCTTTTATTTAATTTATTTCAATTAAACTAAATTAATTTTTATTTCTTCCACTAAATTACTTCCTACTCTAACCTTCTTTGTTAGTTGGAGAACTGAATTTTCTTAATCTTTAAATTTATTTTATCACATAATGGTATAAATCCTTGATATTTCTCGTAATTGACTGATAATTATTTAGCAATTTCACCCTAATTTGTTATGATATTTTGTTATTAATTTCTTATAAAACGTTGATAGATCATGTTTCTTCACAAAAACTGAACTACTTACCTTATGAGGTGTGTGCTTTTGTAACGCAAAAATTTTCTTGATAAAACTTTCCAGAATGAAAATTTAGAATATTTTAAAAGGTATTTTTAAAATCTTTCTAGAACTATTGTATGATACACATTTTTTGACGAAATGTAGGGGGGAAGAGAAAGAGATGAATACAACACAACAAAAACTTGAACGTGTTATAGAAAATATAGAAAAAGTAATGATTGGAAAGAAAGAAGTAGCGGAGCTAAGCGTAGTCGCGTTACTTGCTGGAGGACATGTTCTATTAGAAGACGTTCCAGGCGTGGGGAAGACCATGATGGTGCGGGCGTTGTCAAAGTCGATTGGTGCTGAATTTAAGCGAATTCAATTTACTCCTGACTTACTACCTTCAGATGTAATTGGGGTATCCATCTATAATCCAAAAGAACTTCAATTTGAATTTCGTCCCGGACCCATCATGGGAAATATTATTCTAGCAGATGAAATCAATCGAACATCACCCAAAACACAGTCTGCCTTACTAGAGGCAATGGAGGAAGGTAGCGTCACCATCGATGGAGTAACAAAACGTCTAGAGTCTCCTTTTTTTGTTATGGCGACTCAAAATCCAATTGAATACGAAGGAACGTACCCATTACCAGAAGCACAGCTTGACCGATTCCTATTAAAAATGAAGATGGGTTACCCAGATATTCTAGAAGAAATGGAAGTACTAAATCGCGCCCAGCGTACGCCTCCTATTGAACATTTGACAAGTGTTATGACAGTAGAGGAATTAATTGAGATTCAAGATGAAGTAAGAGAAGTCTTTGTGGATGAGACGATTAAGAAATATATGGTAGAGCTTGTGAATAAGACAAGAACGCATAACAGTGTCTATTTAGGAGCGAGTCCTCGTGGAACGATTGCTTTAATGAGAGCTTCACAAGCACTAGCTTTGTTAAAAGGAAGATCCTTTGTCTTACCGGATGATGTACAATATTTAGCTCCGTTTATTCTATCTCACCGTATGATATTGAAGCCAGAAGCACGCTATGAAGGGATTCTAGCAGAAGAGATTCTTGCACGTATTGTGGCTACGATGCCGGTTCCGGTGCAAAAGGTTGTGAGGTAATGAAGCACCAGTTTCTGCTGTTAAAGGCTATTGGTAAGTTTTTTGTAGTTTTAGCCTTTATGGTTATTACATTCTCGTATGCCATGTTCCAAGGGGGATTTGTGAGTTGGTTTTTATTTTATAGCTTTCTGCCATTTGCAGGCTATTCCCTGTTACTCTTTTTATACCCACTCAGTTCTCTAGACGTGACGAGAGAATTGAAGACAAAAGCATGGAAGGCAGGAGAGCCGCTTACGGTCGTAGTAACGATTCGAAGAAGGTTTCCGTTCCCGCTTTTTTATTTGTTGATTGAAGATGTGGTGACTCCGTCCATGTTTAAGCATTCTCCGTCTGATGTAGTCAAAACAGTGATTTATCCTATGTTCAAACGGAAAATTCAACTTGAATATACCATTCAGTCCATCGCCAGAGGGGAGCATGTGTTTGCAGGGATACGCATCCAAACGGGAGACATATTCGGACTTTTCTCAAAGGAACGCTTTGTTCCTGTTACGGATGAGGTACTTGTGTATCCATCATTTGTGGAAATACCGTATCGTCCTGTTGAAAACAAATACGACCAGGGCGCTGCTAAGACTGAGAACAAGTTTCAAAAGGACACCACAATGGTGACGGGAGTTCGGGATTATCAAGGTGGAGACCGATTTTCTTGGATTCATTGGAAAACGTTTGCTCGTACGAATGAGTTAAAGACGAAGGAATTTGAAGAAAAGCAATCACACGATGTTCTAGTGCTCCTTGACCGTAGTCCCTCTGAGCAATTTGAAGAGCTTGTCTCCTTTACCGCTTCTATTATTCGAGCGATCGTCAAGAAAGGGGCTCAGGTAGGACTTCTTTCCCTAGGGAAGGTAGCTTTTCTATCGGGTATTCGAGAAGGTCAGGACCATTTAAATTCTCTTTTCTACCATTTAGCAAAGGTGGAAGGAGATAGTATTCATAGCTTTGGGAAAGCCCTCGAGAAAGAAGGGGTTGTTTATCAGCAATCTGCAACCATCCTATTTTTGACCACACGGATTGGTCGTGGAGATGTGGATGCCCTTTATAAGTACGCAAAACATAACCCGTCCATTGTTATTTTTCTTGTGAAAAAGAGAAGTCAAAGCTTGTCTACTGCAGACAAAAACATGCTAGCTTTTGCTTCCTCTCGTGGTATCCGAGTAAAAGTTGTATACGAGGATGGATTTGAACAAGCATTTTTAGAGGTGAAGCGAGCATGAATAGTCTAAAACAATGGAAAATTTGGTTTCTATACGGAGCTGCCTTTATTCTGCTTTGGGAGTGGCTCAGGCCTCTAAGGGAGCTAACAGACACGGCAAATCTTCAGTATTTTGTCATTTTTATGGGGATGTCTCTGTTGCTTCATGTTTTCCAAGTGAAGCTGCTGTATTCTTGGCTGTTGAAAAGCGTGTATGTCGTAGGAAGCCTGTATCTTCTTTATTTTAAAGCAGATAATACAGAAGTGAACTGGATCATTCGTCTTATTGAAGACCTAGTTTCTAACGTCATGCTGTTAGTAGGGATGAACGCAACTGATTTAAGCTTTAGCTTCCGAAGTCTATTATTCTTCCTGCTTTTATGGATGATGACGTATCTTATACAATATTGGCTAATGATTCGAAGTAGTATGCTATTATTTTTTATCATGACTGTTGTGTATATTGGAGTTTTAGATACCTTCACTACGTATGACGGAGCTCTTCCTATTGTGAGAACTTTGCTAGTAGGTTTCCTTTTACTAGGGATTCTAGCATTTCAAAAGCTGTCAAGAAAAGAAGGAATTGTGATTACGTTTCAATCTCTTAACAGATGGCTTGTACCACTGATTCTCATGGTAGTGTTTAGTTCATCTCTCGCTCTTGCAGCGCCAAAATCCGATCCTATTTGGCCAGATCCGGTCCCTTTTTTAAAAAGCTTAAATCCAGACAGTGGACAAGGTCCCGTTGGAGTAAAGAAAGTAGGGTACGGTGAAAATGATAGTCAGCTAGGTGGAGCGTTTATTGGTGATGCTTCATTAGTTTTCACAGCAGAGGTGACAAAAGAGCACTACTGGAAGGTGGAAACGAAGGAAGTCTACACTGGTAAAGGGTGGGAGTCAAGCGGCGAAACCTCTTTATTGTCGTTTGAGCAAGAAGAGGATATACCGTTTAAATGGGAGACTCCTAATGAAGGGGCTTTAACTAGAGTAGAAAAGGTTGAAAATGTGTTGAAATATAATCATATTGCCTACCCGTACGGTGCAGAATCTGTTACCATCCCTGACCAAGATGAAATCGCGTTTAATTACTTGCTGCCAAAAGATAAAATTGCCCCAGTCACCCCAAATCAAGAGGTGGTGACAGTGGATTCGTATGAAGTGTCGTACAGAGAACCTGTTTATAATCTAACAGACTTACAGGCGGCAACAAGTGAATCGGTAACTTTATCACAAGAGTTTGTCGCTCAATACACTCAGCTTCCAGATACCCTCCCAGAACGAGTAAGAGAGCTTTCAGCGAGTATTGTAGAAGGGAAAGAAACTTGGTGGGATCAAGCGAATGCCATTGAAGATTATTTCAGGCTTAATGGTTATGTGTATGAAACCTCTGATGTACCTGTACCTGAAGAAGGGCAAGATTATGTAGATCAATTTTTATTTGAGTCTCTGCAAGGCTATTGTGATAACTACTCTACCTCTATGGTCGTCTTGTTACGCTCCGCTGGAATTCCGTCTCGGTGGGTAAAGGGTTTTACAGAAGGGGAGTATAACTCATCACTAGAAAATGGAGTCAGACTGTATGATGTGAAAAATGATCATGCACACTCCTGGGTAGAAGCCTATTTTCCTGAAGTTGGTTGGGTGATGTTTGAACCAACCGTTGGCTTCACAGGATCAGCGGCCGTAAATGACGACACGAGAGAAGATTCTGCCACTACAAATAATGAAGAAACGAAGCCTAATGAAGTGGAAGAGCAAGATAGAAACCAAGATGTTATGCCAGAAGATGAAGTGGCTAGTGGAGAAACCGCTACCCTTCCACTACGAGTCGAAGCAAGATTATTCTTTGAACGAAACTGGTTATGGATTATCAGCTTGACCATCCTAGTGCCGCTGCTGATTTTTGCAATGGTCAAGACTCGACGTAGCTGGATACCGATCTTTTACAAGCTTCAGTATAAAAGGAATCGCCAAAATAAAGAGGCGTTTGAAAAAGCGTATCTTTCTCTGTTAAAGCAATTAGAGCGTTATGGCCTACATATTCAGGATGGTCAAACACTAAGAGCGTACGCGAAATATATTGACGGCTTCTTCGGGACATGGGATATGGCTCGCTTAACGGATCAATACGAGCAAGTCTTATACGGTGGCCAAGATTTAAAAGGCAATCATGATGAATTGTTTAAAATGTGGGAAAATTTAATTAATAGAACGAGAGGTTGACCAACTATCATACAAGGGGTAAAATGAGACAAAATTATACCTAACAAGTTCTTCGTATATCCTCGATAATAAGGTTCGAGAGTCTCTACCGGGTCGCCGTAAATGACCTGACTATGAAGGCAGAATTCTTGTATGTAACATTCAAACCAGAATTCTGCCTTTCTCTGTAGAGAAGGGTGGATTCTGGTTTTTTTGAAGATTTTTTTAGAATGTAATAAGGTCAATAATTTCAAAGAGAGGTGTCCAAAATGGTAGAGCAAAGAGAGTGGAAGAATCAAGATTTTATTCTAGTATTAGATTTTGGGAGTCAGTACAATCAGTTAATTACGCGAAGAATTCGAGAGTTCGGCGTGTATAGTGAGCTACATGCCCACACGCTGACGGCATCAGAAGTGAAGGACTTAAATCCAACGGGAATTATTTTCTCTGGTGGTCCGAATAGTGTATATGACGACGGAGCATTTGCATGTGATCCTGAAATTTTTAATCTAGGAATTCCAGTGCTAGGAATTTGCTATGGTATGCAGCTTATGACCGTACAGCTTGGTGGAAAAGTCGAGCGAGCTAGTCACAGGGAATACGGAAAAGCAGGGATTCAACAAACAGAAAACTCTTTGCTATTCCACGAGCTTCCGAAGGAGCAAGTGGTGTGGATGAGTCACGGTGATCTTGTAACAGAAGCACCGGAAGGCTTTACGATTGATGCTATCAGCCCTTCTTGTCCAATTACTTCTATGAGCCATAAAGAAAAAGGGTTCTACGGGGTTCAGTTCCATCCAGAAGTTCGGCACAGTGAGCACGGAAACGCTCTACTGAAAAACTTTGTGTTTGAAGTGTGTGGATGTAAAGCGGATTGGTCTATGGAAAACTTCATTGAAATGGAAATGGAGAAAATCCGTAACCTAGTAGGCGATAAAAATGTACTTTGCGCTCTTAGTGGCGGGGTAGATAGTTCAGTTGTAGCTGTATTAATTCACAAAGCGATTGGTGATCAATTAACTTGTATTTTCGTTGACCACGGCCTACTTCGTAAGGATGAAGCAGAAGGTGTAATGAAAACCTTCTCTGAAGGCTTCAATATGAATGTTATTAAAGTAGACGCAAAGGACCGCTTCCTTTCTAAGCTTGAAGGCGTATCCGATCCTGAGAAAAAGCGTAAAATCATTGGAAATGAGTTTATCTACGTATTTGATGATGAAGCAGCGAAGCTTGAAGGAATTGACTACCTTGCACAAGGTACTCTTTATACAGACATCATTGAAAGTGGAACAGCCACAGCTCAAACAATTAAATCTCATCATAATGTAGGTGGTCTGCCTGAAGATATGAAGTTCCAGTTGATTGAACCATTAAACACGCTATTTAAAGATGAAGTCCGTAAGTTAGGTTCAGAGCTTGGTATTCCTGATGAAATCGTTTGGCGTCAACCTTTCCCAGGTCCAGGACTTGGTATTCGTGTTCTTGGATCAATTTCAGAAGAAAAGCTTGAAATTGTTCGAGAATCCGACGCTATTTTACGTGAAGAGATTAAGAAGGCGGGGCTTGACCGTGACATCTGGCAGTACTTTACGGTCCTACCGGATATCAGAAGTGTTGGAGTCATGGGAGATGCTAGAACGTATGATTACACGATTGCGATCCGTGCCGTTACATCTATTGACGGTATGACATCTGACTGGGCTCGTATTCCATGGGATGTGTTACAGGTCATCTCTACGCGAATCGTGAATGAGGTTGCTCACATTAACCGCGTTGTGTATGACATTACGAGTAAGCCACCTGCTACCATTGAGTGGGAATAAAGACATAACTTGATTTAACAAGGTACAGCCTATTTTACATGGTTTATTGAAATATAAAACGTGTGAAATAGGCTGGATTTAAAGTAATACCCCCCACCACCCCCACCAAGATAAATCCTACAATTTTTATACGTCTCGTACCTTACCCCCAAAATATAAATGAATCAGAAAAGACTACTTCCTATTTTTTGAAACAATTTTGTAAGAAGATATAAGGGGAAATATAACTGTTTCAAGTTATTTGCGTATTATAACGTAATTTAAAAATGAATAAATTGAACGTGATGGTTACCGTAAAGTTACCAACGATAGTTCATTTTGAATTGTAATATTCTTATGTCCATGGTACGCTAAAATAAAAAGGAGACAAAGGAATGGATTATTTCCAAGCAAGAATATCTAGAGAAACTGCACAATACTTTCAGATTTTAAAGGAAATTTATGAACAAGAAAATGAAAATAGTTTAACACAGTCTAATATTATTTCTCAAGCATTGGAAGATGTTTCAGCTTTAAGCCAATGGGAAAAAGTGGTGGAAGGCAACACAATCAAACTACAACCTAAAAAGAAATTACTGATAAAGATTTACGAATTAGAGTTCAATTGAGTCCACAAACTCAAGAAAGTATTGAAAATTACAAGTATTATTTGCCTCAGTTCGCAGGTACTAGAAGTATTACCTTAGGCGTAACTTTAAATTATATTTTAAAGGAGCTATTTTAGTTAGAAGTAACCCTAATTTTATTGATAATTTGTCTAAAAACATTGATAGTATTTTAGTTAAATATGAAACAAGATTAATAGACTTAATTGCGCCGATAAATAAGGAATTTTTTGAAAGTACATTTAAAGAGTTGAAAAATGAAATTTTAAGCAGACAAGAAATAGAGAAATAGGATTTATTTAAACACTGAAAATAATAATTAGAAAAGCTTTAAACTGATTTTAAAATCGTTTAAGGCGG
>NZ_ABFU01000011.1 GCF_000171615.1 Bacillus coahuilensis m4-4
CTCACATTTTTGAGTACAATAAAGCATGACGATTTTTGATGAGAAGGAGTTATATATGAAGAAAAATCATTGGTTCATCTTACTTACCTATATCGTGATGCAGCTTTCAAGCATTGTGGGGTACCCTATCTTTCTTTGGGCTGCAAACGAATTCTTTACATTAACTCCGAAAGATGCCAGTAATTATGCGATTGGCTACTGGGTTGTGACGAGTTTTACGATCGCCCTTATAATTGTATTGCTTTTATTACGAAAAAGCGAAAAGGACACTCTTGATGAGCGGAGCGCTCCGATGAGTGCTGGATTATCCATTCTTGTCGCCATTTTAGGGATACCTGCCGCTTTCATTGCTCAGGCCATTGCCATTACCATTGAGACAGCTATTGGGGTGCCAATGGGGTCAGAGAATACTCAAAACATTATGGAGCTCATTCAGAAGGTTCCATTAGTGCTCGTGACGTCCTCGCTTCTTGGTCCGATTTTAGAGGAAATCGTATTCAGAAAAATTGTCTTTAGTGCGCTATATAAAAGAATGCCCCTTGGGTTTGCTGCTATTCTGAGCTCTGTGATCTTTGGTCTTGCCCATTTTGAACTGAACCATCTGTTGCTGTACACCATGATGGGAATGGTCTTTGCCCTTTTATACGCTCTGACCAAACGAATTCTTGTTCCAATTTTTGCTCATGTGGCGATGAATACATTGGTGGCAGTGGTACAACTTAATCCTGAGTGGATCGAGCAGCTAGAGGAGTTAGAAAGACAGAATCAAGCGATTCAAAGCATTATTGGAGGATTATTTTAATGAGACAACCGATATTATTTTCAGGCGTCATCTACCTTGCACTTGGCGTGCTATTCACATTTTTCGCCATTGAAAATGTGCAGGAAGACGGCTGGAACTTCTTCTCGTATCTGCTAGTAATCCTTGCGACACTAGATTTTGGGAACGGGATACGAAAAATTCAATTCCACTTTTACTATAAGAGGAAATTGAAAGAAAAGAACAACAAGTCTAGCTAAGAAAACTCCCCCAATTCACTTGGGGGAGTTTGTTTATGGTAGAAGCATTTCGTAATCACCATCGAAATCTAGACTAGGTGGGATTTTGATTATGACAATCCGTTTTAAATGGGCTCGATTTTCGTAAGCATTTCGCATGCTTCCACCCTCCATAAATTGGGATACTGTAAAGTCTCCCTCCACATAGCTTGTTTCAAAATGAGTATCTCCTACATTAAGAATGGTCAAGTTATCTTCTTTGAAGCTGATCTTGTAAAAAGGCACCTCAGATGAAAAGTTAACGCGGTTTTGTATCATACTCGTCTTGTATTGAACAACTTCAATCGTCTCATCATCAGTTGCCTTCCGTTGAATGAACACCCAAGGCACGTAATCGGGCTGGTAGACCTTCAATTGTACCTGACTGCTATCAATAGAATATTCTTCTACTTTTCTTTCAACATAGGGAGAACTAAAACTCGGTTCCTTCCCAGCATAAATCTCGTTCAGAATCTTTTCTTCTACTCTTTTAGCTTCCATCACTTCCTCATTCGTTACTACTTCATAGGGTGGTTCGACCTGAGCAATCCCTATATAAAATAGAGACCCAATCAAAAGGAGAATAACGTATCCCCTAAACACCCAATATCCAATTTTGCCTCCTTTCATAAAGGAAGGCAATTTACCAAATAGCTTGGCTATTCCTACTATGACTCCTATCAACAGAGCAAACGCGAGGAGTTGAATGACCATCGTCACCACCATTAGGAACGCACCTCCATTCGGTTAGTGAGAATAGTGGACAAGGTAAGTAGTAGTCCAGCTGTTAGGAAAACTTTTACAAAGAATAGTAAAAATACTGGCTCCTCTACATAAATGCTTCCAATCAACACAACAAGGGAATCTTCCCCTTGTCTCGAAAACAAGGTGGAAAGAACAACAACAGGTACCAAAATTCGTCCAATGATCCCCCCATTGGAATACCGTACCGATCAAGTAACCAATGGTAGCGACTAATAGAATATAGAGAAAAGCCACTACAACACCCATTATCCAATCTCCAATCCCCATGTTCATCATAACGAGGGACTCGCTGTCTTTTAGTAAAAATAAAAGGAGGCGAAATACCAAACTAGCGAGTGATGTTGTGATAGCTCCGAGCAGACTCATAAACAGGAGGAACAGTACGTTCGATACATTGCTGGTCAATCGATTGGTCACAAATAAGAAATCATCAAATTTATAGGCTTTGGTTGTGAGAAGAAGCGATGAGATGAAGGCCCACAGCAAGGTCATCATGATAATGGCACTAGACGAATACAGCGTATAGCCGTAAGAAATCCCTATTGAATCCCCCGAACCACCTCCATTCGAAGTGAATGAAAATAACATCCCAAGGATTTGAACAAAAATAAGCGTCAAAAAGATCGATACGTACGCTTTTCTTTTATAATGAAACTGCTTCATCACCACTTGCCACTTACTCACTTCGGTTGTAGACATCTTCAATCCCTCCGTTCTTTGGTTGAATTAGGTAGGTGGATACGTCTTCTGCCGACACACCACTGATCGTGACACCCTTTTGTTTTGCTGTTTCGATCTCTTCTTGCTGAAAGTGATTTTCAACCACTTGATAGAGACCTTCTGTTCCAAGCTTCTGCTGATACAAGATTTCTCGCCCAGCCCCTAAAGCTTCTACCTCACTTTTTGGCCCACTCATTCCAACTGCGTATTCCCTTAAAGAATCTAGTGACGTATGCATCAGAACCTCGCCATTTTTTAAGATCAACACATCCTCTAGCACGTGCTCCACCTCAGATAAATGGTGACTCGATAAGACGATGGTTCGTGGAAATTCAATATAATCTTTTAACAATAATCGGGTAAAATCATTTCGTACACTCGCATCCATTCCGGTTGTAGGTTCGTCGAATAGAGTAAGAGGCGTTCTTGCAGCAATCGCAAAAATGGCTCGGAAGGTACTTTTCATTCCTGTCGATAAGCGGGTGTAGGCTGTCCCTGGCTTCAAGTTGAAATAGCGAAGCAGATCCTCCGATAATGGATAATTCCAGTTTGGATAAAAGGTTGCTCCCATCTGCAGTAATTCATGAAGTGTCAGACTGGTAGGAAAGTTCATATCATCATTTATAAACATGGTGTTGGATGAAACATAGAGGTTGTTGAATGGCGTTTGGTCAAATACGCGGACAGTTCCAGCTGTAGGATGAGTGTAGCCTGCTATGAGGTTAAGTAGGGTCGTTTGCCGGCGCCGTTATGTCCTATAAGACCTGTAATCGTATTTTCTTCTATCGCAAACGATACGTTCTTAACGGCTTCTGTGCCTCGAAACTTTTTTTGTAGCTGCTGACATTGGATAATAGTCGTCATCGTGTTTCTCCTCCTTTCGTCCATTCTTTTTCAATGAAATGGATGAGTTCTGATTGGGACAGGTTTAACTGCTTTCCTTCTTGCACGAGTTCTTTTACTAGTGCCGACAACGTTTCGTTCTTCCGCTTCCCTTGGATGTGTGCAACGGCTCCCTCTACTACAAACATGCCAAGCCCCCTTTTCTTGATTAAAAGTCCTTCTTCTGCCAGTAGATTAATCCCCTTCGCTGCGGTCGCTGGATTAATCGTGAACATTTCTGCAAGCTGATACTGCGAATACATTTTTTCCCCCTCCGCAATGGTTCCCAACAGTATTTCCGATTGCAGCCAGTCTGCAATTTGGATGTAGATTGGCTTTGTGCTATCTTGATTGATCCTCAAGTGAATGGTCACCTCCTTTATACTCTCTTAGTGCATTACTGTTGTAATGTACTATATGCTATTATGATGGAAAAATCAACCGGTTTATGAAATTTTATAAGAAAAAGTTTGAAAGTAGAGGGAGTAGGAGGATATTTTAATTAGATGGGGTAAAGGAATGTTCCATTAGTCGTAATAGGGAGTATTTATATGAAAAAAAGAGTGAGGAGAGCTTTACCACGCTCGGTCCGCGCGGCGCTCTTCTCCCTTCCTCTCCCCTCTTTCTGCACCGCGCTCCCACCGCGCGGCGCTCTTCTCCCTTCTTTTCTCCTCTTTTGCACCGCCCTCCTCCCACGCGGTGCTCTTCTCCTTTCTTTTCTCCACTTTGTGCACCGCGCTCCCCCCGCGCGGTGCTCTTCTCCCTTCTTTCCTCCTCTTTGTGCACCGCGCTCACCCCGCGCGGTGCTCTTCTCCCTTCTTTCTCCTCTTTGTGCACCGCGCTCCCCCAAAAACAAAAACCCCCAAAGAGTCATCAACTCCTTGGGGGTTCTAAAATCAATCTATTCCGCCTTATTCATCTGTTCCTGCTCTGCCAACAGCACTTTCTTGTACCCTATTTTACAAATCCAAATACTAATCTCGTAAAGGATAAATAGCGGCACGGTCACCATCAAATGGGACATAATGTCTGGTGGTGTGATAAAGGCTGCAATCACAAATAGGATAAAGTACGCATATTTTCTCATCTTGGACATGAACATCGGCGTGATGATCCCCAGTCGTGTTAAGAATAACATGACCACCGGAAGCTGGAATAAAAATCCGAAGGGGATGGTAATTTGAAATAGGAATTCAAAGTACTCGGTAATGCCGATCACCTGTTGAATGTTTAAGTTTTCAGAGATCCCCATCATGAAGGTCACAACATAGGGAAATAAAATAAAATAAGAAAACGCAAGTCCTAGTAGGAATAAGAAAAAGGCTATTGGAATATAGCTTAAGGTTGCTTTTCGTTCGCGTTCTAGTAGACCCGGGCTCACAAAGGACCACAGCTGATAAAGAATAACCGGTAACGTAAACACGATGCCGAGAAACATAACCATTTCAAAGTAGATCTTTAAGGGGTCTGTTACGCGGAAGGCGTTCATCGTTAAATCCTTGGCTTCATCTGCGTGCTGAAGATATGTGATTAATGGACCAGCTAGAAAGAAGCTTCCGATTAGCGTTAATAAGAAGAAAACGACCACAATCATGAGTCGTTTTCGTAATTCATCTATATGTTCAACTAACGTCATTTCATTTTGACTCATCGTCAATCACCTATCAATTACTTAGCATTCTTTTTGTCGTCATCGTCATCTGCTAAGCCTTTAGTGGCATTTTTAAATTCGCGCAGTGTGTCTCCTGCTGCTCTTCCTAGTTCCGGTAACTTTTCGGTCCGAAAATTAATAGAGCAACAATCGCAATAATTACAAGGCTCATAGGTCCTGGCATTACACTACACCTCCTCATTCCTTTATTCTACAATAAATGTCTAGTGATTTCTATCTTTTACAAGGTCAATTATGACATTTCCGTGTCTTGTGGATAATTCTTCAAGAAATACACGAGAGATTGAAGTTCTACCGCTAGATCGATATGGTGAATACGGATGGCTGGCGGAACATTTAATCTTGCCGGTGTAAAGTTTAGGATCCCTTTTACATCGGCATCGATAAGACGGTCTGTAATCGTTTGGGCCACATGGGCAGGAACCGTTAAAATGACTACCTCTATATTTAGTTCTTTCAGTTTTTCTTCTATATCATCCATATGATAGATGGGGACGTCACTAATGTCACTACCAATTTTTTCAGGACTCACATCGAAAGCTACTTCTATCTTCGTATTGTTGTTTTTTAAGAAATTATAGTGTAAAAAGGCAGTACCTAGATTACCTACCCCTATTAATCCTACCTTTGTTGTTTCGTCTTGGTCTAATGTCTTTCTGAAGAAGGTTAATAGATAATTGACATTATAACCGTACCCCTTTTTTCCTAATGCCCCGAAATAGGAAAAATCTCTTCGAATGGTAGCCGAATCTACTTTCACTGCTTCGCTCAGTTCCTTTGAAGAGACGCGCTGCTTACCAGAGGAGTGCAAATTTTGTATAAAACGATAGTAGAGCGGTAGGCGCTTTGCTGTCGCCTGCGGTATTTTTGCTGTTTCTTGTATCATGATATCCCCCACCAATCTTTTTTAGCCGTCTATATGATAACGCTTCCACGAAAACTTTGTTTAAAAAGTGTTTGGTCGTCTGCTACTTTATCTACTATACACTATTTTTTCCATCTTGTCTGTTACCTTTCTCACAAAGTTAGAGGAAGGTAATGATTGTAATGTATAATAGGAGTACGATACACTTACGGTAGCAAGATGAGGTGAATATACATGATACTTTTACAAGTCAACAATATATCAAAATCCTTTGGGGCAGATGTAATTTTAGAAAACATTAAACTAGAGGTGCAAACGAACGACCGCATTGCTCTTGTGGGTCGGAACGGTGCGGGTAAATCGACTCTATTAAAAATTATTGCAGGAGAGCTTTCCTATGAAGATGGAGAGATCATCAAGCCTAAATCTGTGGATCTTGGCTATCTAGAGCAGCACACAGGATTAGAATCCTCCCTATCCATCTGGGATGAAATGCTGATGGTGTTTCGCGATGTTCAAGAGTTGGAGCGACAAATCCGCTCTCTTGAACAACAAATGGCGGACCCCACTATTTATGAAAATGCCACCGAATATGAACGGGTGATGAAAGAGTATGATAAAGCCCATGTCGAGTTTAAAGAACGTGGTGGTTATCAATACGAGGCAGATATTCGCTCTGTTTTACACGGATTGAACTTTCATACGATGGACTATTCGACTTCTATCTCAACATTAAGTGGTGGTCAAAAGACGCGTCTTGCGTTAGCCAAGCTCCTATTAACTCGCCCTGATGTCCTGATTCTAGATGAGCCAACGAACCATTTGGATATCGAAACACTCAGCTGGCTTGAGGGCTACTTACAAGGTTATAAAGGCGCCATTTTAATCGTATCTCATGACCGTTATTTCCTTGATAAGGTCGTGAACCAAGTGTATGAGGTATCCAGGCAGCGCAGCAAGAAATTTCACGGGAATTACTCTAAGTATTTAGAGCAAAAAGCGGAGCAATACGAGCGTGACATGAAAGCATTTGAGCGTCAGCAGCAGGAAGTTGCTAAGCTAAAAGATTATATTCAGCGGAATATTGCGCGAGCCTCCACCACCAAAATGGCTCAAAGCCGTCGCAAGCAGCTTGAGCGAATGGAATTAATGGATCGACCACTCGGTGATGAGAAATCAGCTACCTTTGGTTTTCAAATTGAGCGCCAAAGTGGAAATGATGTAGTAAAGCTACAGGATTTATCTGTTGGTTATAATGGGAACGCTCTATCCTACCCCATCTCCTTCACCATTAATCGCGGGGACAGTATATCTTTAGTAGGGCCAAATGGAGTGGGGAAATCCACTTTACTTAAAACGCTTGTGGATAAGCTTCCTGAAATTTCAGGTCA
This sequence comes from Bacillus coahuilensis m4-4, assembly GCF_000171615.1. Taxonomy (GTDB): domain Bacteria; phylum Bacillota; class Bacilli; order Bacillales; family Bacillaceae_K; genus Bacillus_T; species Bacillus_T coahuilensis. Next base: position 7,334 of record NZ_ABFU01000011.1, read on the forward strand.
AATCCAGTTTGGATCCAATGTTTCGATTGGCTACTATGATCAAGAGCAAAGTGATCTCACAAGTAATAAAACCGTTTTACATGAATTATGGGATGAAGATTCTTCTAAAATGGAGAAAGAAATACGTACGATTCTCGGAAACTTTTTGTTCTCTGGTGATGATGTATTAAAACCAGTCTCTACATTGAGCGGTGGCGAAAAAGCGCGTGTTGCCCTAGCCAAACTAATGATGCAAAAAGCGAACCTTCTTATTCTCGATGAGCCAACAAACCATTTGGACTTAGATAGTAAAGAGGTGCTTGAGAATGCGTTAATCTCTTATCCTGGCACCATCCTATTTGTTTCTCATGACCGTTACTTTATCAACAGAATATCCACGAAGGTTGTAGAGCTGTCGTCAGAAGGGACAGAGGTCTTCTTAGGTGACTATGATTATTATGTTCAGAAAAAAGAAGAAGCCGCTGAGCTTGCCCGTCTTGAAGAGGAAGATGGCACGACAAAAGTCGAAGTCTCAAAATTAACTTCTGCTGATAAACAATCCTTTTATCAAGACAAAGAAGCAAAGAAACTTGAACGTCAACGTCTGCGTAGATTAGAGGAAGTAGAAGCTAGAATAGAAGAACTTGAAGTCGCTATTGCTACAAATGAAGAAGCCCTTTGTGATCCTGAAGTATTCCAAGATCATGAAGCTGTTCAGAAGCTTACCGATGAAATCAATGCCTATAAACAAGAAGTGGATGATCTAATGGAAGAATGGACAACCCTTCAATAATTCTCTGTGGAAAAGCTCGTCACTTATTCGAGCTTTTTCCACATTTCTATTCACAGTGAACATGTTGATATAAAAGAGCCCACAGAACTTATCCACGTTGTCCACAGAGTTACCCACAGTTATCCACACTTATTCAAAAGAAATTTTACAATTCAATCCATTTTACACACAAGATGTCCACAGTTATACACAAGTTATCCACTAATTGTGTACAAAACAGGTGTTCTTTTTTCTGTTAATTTGGTAAAGTTCTATCGCTTTCTTTTCTGCGCTATGTGTCCTTTAACTTTTCTTCCTAAAAAAGATACACCTTTCAACAGGTGTATCCAAAATGGTTCTTATTCACATGTGAATAACTTATTGGTTGCTTCAATATCCAGTCCTGGATTACCATTTAAATCTAACCCGCTACGGTAGCCCTTTTCAAACATGACAGTTCCAACCGCTGCAATCATTGCGGCGTTATCCGTGCATAGGAATAACGGAGGAATCACTAGATCTACATCTGGCATCTCATGAAAGGTTTCCTCCAAGCGAGCGCGTAAGCCTTTATTGGCCGCCACTCCACCAGCTAAAAGAACTTGCTTAACACCGTATTCCAAGGTCGCACGTTTTGTTTTCTCTACGAGTACATCAATCACACTCGCTTGGAAACTCGCGGCTACGTCTTTTGGAAGGATCTGCTGCCCCTTTTGCTTGGCATTGTGGAGAGTGTTAATAACTGCTGATTTTAATCCGCTAAAACTAAAATCATACGAGCCTTCTTCTAACCAAGCACGAGGTAAATCAATAGACGGTGAACCCACTTGTGCTAAACGATCTATATGAGGACCTCCGGGATACGGTAGCTTTAACGTTCTAGCCACTTTATCATAGGCTTCCCCAGCTGCATCATCACGGGTTTCTCCAATGACTTTAAAATGTCCGTGCTCCTTCATATACACAAGCTCCGTATGACCACCCGATACGACTAAAGATACCAATGGAAAAGTCAGTTCTTTTACAAGACGATTAGCGTATATATGCCCTGCAATATGATGAACCCCTACTAAAGGCTTTCCATGTGCAAATGCTATGGCCTTCGCTGCATTTACTCCTATGAGTAAGGCTCCAACAAGCCCTGGACCTTCTGTCACCGCAATAGCATCAATCTCTTCCATCGTGACCTCTGCTTGACGTAACGCTTCCTCTACCACTAGTGTGATCTCTTCCACATGATGTCTTGACGCAATCTCGGGCACTACCCCACCAAATCGTTTGTGACTTTCGATTTGTGATGCCACTACATTTGACACAATGGTTGTCCCATCTTTTACAATGGCTGCTGCCGTTTCATCACAGCTTGTCTCAATTCCTAGTATGAAACGTCCTTTTTCACTCATAAATTCACCCACATTACTATAGCGTCTTCTTGGTTATCGGAATAATATCCCTTCCGAATGCCACCTTCAACGAAGCCTAATTTTTTATACAATCCAAGAGCTGGCTCATTGCTTACCCGTACCTCTAATGTCATCTTCGTCGCTCCGTGATCTCTAGCCACCTTCATCATTATAGATAACAGCCAATCCCCAAGCTTACGACCACGATACCTTGATAGTATCGCAATATTGGTAATATGTGCCTCATCCACCACTAACCACATACCACAGTAGCCAATAATTTGTTCTTTTTCCACCAACACACGATAGCGAGCAAACGAATTATGCTCCAACTCATTTTCAAATGCCGACCTTTTCCAAGGAAGAGTAAATGCATCGTTTTCTACAACAAGGACTTCATCTAAATCAGCAAGCTGCATCTCCCGGCACATGATTTCTTGATCAGCTATGTGTACCTCTACCCCTTCGATTTCTCTGCTTCGAGCCATTTCGCTTCCGCCTCTGCTAATCTAATATAATTTGGAACAAATTCATGAACTGGAGTAGGTTCACGGGTTAAGCCGATATATCCTAATTCAGATGGGCGAGGATTAGACTCGGATAGTGTGGCAATATAAGCTAGCTCCCCCAATTCTCTTTCTAACACTTCACGGTGAATTACCGTATCTCCACCAACAAATAAAACGGGTTTCCCTAGGCTTTTTAAATGCTTGGCCCACTCTTCTGCAAGGATATTACAATCCTCCATTACTGCATGGAGCTCACCATCTTGAAACCCATACAACCCAGTGTAAATTTGTCCTCTTCTTGCATCGAATAACGGTGACACGTACCCTTGGAAATAACGTCCATTCGCAGCTAAAACTGCTAAGCTTGAAACACCCACAACCGGGATATTTAAAGACCAAGCAAGCGTCTTTGCAAGAGTTACCCCAATCCGCACACCCGTATACGACCCAGGACCAATCGCCACTACAATTTTATCCAATTCTTTTGGGCTAACCTGACAATCCTTTAATAGCTGTTCAACAGCAGGCATCGCGCGTAAAGAATGGTTAATCTTCATATTCGAGATATACTCTCCCGCAACCTTTTCTTCTGTTAAAAGACTAACTCCTAATGCAAAGTTAGACGTATCTATGGCAAGTATATTCATTCAAGTAGCTCCTTACAAAGTTTTTCATACTGTGTCCCAATTGGAGTAAGCTCAATACGTCTCTCTTGATCTCCTTCATGAAAGATCCTTAACTCTAATCTCTCACGGGGCAGTTGTTCTTCAATCAAACTTGCCCATTCGACAACAGTAACACCTTCACCTTCAAAGTATTCATCAAATCCAAGATCTTCAAACCCATCTTCGACCCGGTACACATCCATATGATAAAGAGGCAGTCTTCCGTGATACTCCTTAATAATCGTAAAAGTTGGGCTATTAACCGTTCGTGTTATCCCAAGCCCTTTGGCGAATCCTTTTGTAAACGTTGTTTTACCAGCCCCAAGGTCTCCTTCAAGGGTGATCACAGCTCCTTTAAATACACGTTCACCAAGCCTTTTCGCAAATGTTGTAGTATCATGTTCACTCTGTGAAACGATTGAGTAGGACATCTTCGTATCTCCAATCTAAATTAGTAACTATGGTATATTGATAAGAAATCATAAAATCTAGATAAAAAAACCTTAGGAACTCTATCCTAAGGTGAAGTATTCTATATGTAGTGTAATGCATAATAGTTTAAACATCAAAATTTAAAAATGGCGGTCCCGACGGGAATCGAACCCGCGATCTCCTGCGTGACAGGCAGGCATGTTAACCGCTACACCACGGGACCAGATGGATTATTGCGGGGGCAGGATTTGAACCTGCGACCTTCGGGTTATGAGCCCGACGAGCTACCGAACTGCTCCACCCCGCGACAATAAAAACTATTACTAGGTATTCTCATGATCTTTTTCATTATATAGACCGCCCTGACTTCAGTATGATTACTCAAGTAGCAGCTCAGTCAGTGCGCTGATGTAATGCTCCGTAGCGTATTCGTACGTGCTCCACCCTGCGATAATAATAACTATTGCTTGATATAATATTCTCATGATCATATTCTCTAGATAACTGTCCCGATCTCAGAAAGCTTATTCAAGATGCAGCTCGATCGGTACAACTCGATGTGGATTCAAGAAGCTTATGCTCGTTGCTCCACCCCGCGATAATAAAGAATAGATAAAAGAAATATGCACGGCGACGTCCTACTCTCACAGGGGGAAGCCCCCAACTACCATCGGCGCTGAAGAGCTTAACTTCCGTGTTCGGTATGGGAACGGGTGTGACCTCTTCGCTATTGCCACCATACATATTCAGTTTGACAGTACGTTGTACTCTCAAAACTAGATAAAGTTCATGAAGATACGTTGAATATCGTGTGTTAGATTATTTGGTTAAGTCCTCGACCGATTAGTATTCGTCAGCTCCATATGTCACCATACTTCCACCTCGAACCTATCAACCTGATCATCTTTCAGGGGTCTTACTTCAAAGAAAGAGAAATCTCATCTTGAGGGGGGCTTCATGCTTAGATGCTTTCAGCACTTATCCCTTCCGCACATAGCTACCCAGCGATGCCTTTGGCAAGACAACTGGTACACCAGCGGTGCGTCCATCCCGGTCCTCTCGTACTAAGGACAGCTCCTCTCAAATTTCTTACGCCCACGACGGATAGGGACCGAACTGTCTCACGACGTTCTGAACCCAGCTCGCGTACCGCTTTAATGGGCGAACAGCCCAACCCTTGGGACCGACTACAGCCCCAGGATGCGATGAGCCGACATCGAGGTGCCAAACCTCCCCGTCGATGTGGACTCTTGGGGGAGATAAGCCTGTTATCCCCGGGGTAGCTTTTATCCGTTGAGCGATGGCCCTTCCATGCGGAACCACCGGATCACTAAGCCCGACTTTCGTCCCTGCTCGACTTGTAGGTCTCGCAGTCAGGCTCCCTTGTGCTTTTACACTCTACGAATGATTTCCAACCATTCTGAGGGAACCTTTGGCCGCTCCGTTACCTTTTAGGAAGCGACCGCCCCAGTCAAACTGCCCACCTGAAACTGTCTCCCACCCGGATCACGGGGTGTGGGTTAGAATGCCAACACGGCCCGGGGAGTATCCCACCAGCGCCTTCCACCAAAGCTGGCGCTCCCGTTTTCTATGGCTCCTAACTATCCTGGAACAAGCTGTGCCAAAA
>NZ_ABFU01000010.3 GCF_000171615.1 Bacillus coahuilensis m4-4
AGGAGTGACAGGTATACAAATTTTGGTGCGTTCGTGGAGTTGCCAGAAGGTAAAACCGGTCTAGTTCACATTAGTGAAGTAGCAGATAACTACGTAAAGGATATTAACGATCACTTAAAAGTAGGAGACGAAGTGACAGTTAAAGTCCTTAATGTAGAAAGTGATGGAAAGATCGGCCTATCTATACGTAAAGCAGTTGACAAGCCAGAAAGACCGGACAGACCAGAAAGACCACGTCATGACCGTCCATCAGGTGGCGGACGTCCACGAGGCAATTCAAACCACAAGCAAGACCGCGCGGCACCAAGAGGAGAAACATTCGAACAAAAAATGGCTCGCTTTCTTAAAGATAGTGAAGACCGCCTTTCCTCTCTTAAAAAGAACACAGAATCTAGAAGAGGCGGAAAAGGAGCTAAAAGAGGGTAACTTGCTGTCCATTCTATATACAGGCTTACATGCGATATAAGCCACTTCAGCCAAGATCATTGTGTCTTGGTTTTTTTTGTGCTGGATTTTAGGTGTGCAGAGTAGGGGGAGGCTTGGGGGAGCCGCACGAGATTAGAGTAAACCCGCATGAGGATGAGGTTTAGCCGCACAAGAAAGTAAGAGTCGCACGAGAATGGGAGAAAGGCGCACCAAATGAGAAGGGAACCGCACTAGATTAGAGTAAACCCGCACGAGGATGAGGTTTAGCCGCACAAGAAAGTAAGAGTCGCACGGGAATGGGAAATAGGCGCACCAGAAGAGAAGGGGACCGCACGAGATTGGAGTAAACCCGCACGAGAAGAGGGTTTAGCCGCACAAGAAAGTAAGAGTCGCACGGGATTTGGAGATAGGCGCACCAGATGAGAGGAAAAGAGAACAAGAAGACAGTCCCACCCACGACAAACCTGCACGCAAAAAAATCCAAGCCACAAAATTTCGTTTAAAAAGCAGTCCCAACCGAGCTAACCTTTACTTCACAAAAGTACAATACCAAAAAACACACAAAAAAAAGAGAGAATTCCAGGCAGCTTGTACCTTCATTCTCTCTTTTTTATGCCGATGACCCGTACGGGATTCGAACCCGTGTTACCGCCGTGAAAGGGCGGTGTCTTAACCGCTTGACCAACGGGCCTTGTTAAAAAGATCGTATCTGGCGGAGAAGGAGGGATTTGAACCCTCGCGCCGGTTACCCGACCTACACCCTTAGCAGGGGCGCCTCTTCAGCCACTTGAGTACTTCCCCAAATAAAAATGGCTCCGCAGGCAGGACTCGAACCTGCGACCGATCGGTTAACAGCCGATAGCTCTACCACTGAGCTACTGCGGATTAATGAAAAGATATTTCGTCATATCGACAATGTATATTATAAAAAGAATCCTAGAAGAAGTCAATTACTTTTTATAGATTGGGCAAGGAGTAGCTTTCCTTTACACCTTCCACATACGAATCGTCTTGTATCTACCCTCCGCTTTCTGTAGTAGGCTTGATCACAGTGAGAGCATTTATATTCATAATAGGTAGTTTTACGCTTATGTGTGACAGATGGCAGTGTAGAGCAATGTCTTGGTGCACGGACTTTATGACTTAGCCTTTTAAAATCTTGGTCCCCATGTTTGTACCCTCTTCCTTCTAAATGAAGATGATAATGACATAACTCATGCTTGATGATCCCAATTAACTCCTCTATTCCTAATTCTTCTAAGTACTTCTTATTAATTTCAATATGGTGAGAGGATAATAGATACCTACCTCCCGTCGTGCGTAAGCGAGGATTAAAGTAAGCCTGGTGAAGGAATGGTTTTCGAAAGTAGGTGACTGATAGTTCTTCGACTAGGCTCTGTAATTCTCTGTTTGTCATATATTATCCTCCTATCCGAACGTGACAACCCATTATATCATATAGTATTAATAGCCAATACCTTCTAAAGGAGGTTACATCATGCCGAACTGGTTACAAAACCAATTAAGGAAAGCCTATTATGATAAAGACCGTTACCAAATAAAACTTCTAAACCAATGTTGGAATTTTTATAGAAAGAAACAGGGGATTTGATGGGATATACAATAAAAATGTAAAAATGGGCTGTTCTCCTAAAATGAAAACAGCCCCCAAGTGATTAGTCTTCTTTATGAGGAGAGAGCATCGTTAATGCAACCCTTCCTTTTTGAACATCTACGCTGTCGACCCATACGGTGACTACTTGTCCAACACTCACAACATCAAGTGGATGTTTGACAAACCCTTTTTTCAACTTAGAAATGTGGACAAGGCCATCTTGTTTCACACCAATATCAACAAATGCACCAAAGTCCACCACGTTACGAACGGTCCCTTGGAGCTCCATTCCTACTGCTAAGTCCTCGAGCTTCAGTACTCCTTTTTTCAATAATGGCTTGGATAGCTCATCACGCGGATCTCTTCCTGGTTTCATTAACGCATCCATAATATCCTTTAGCGTTACCTCGCCAATCCCTAAATCTTCTGCTACTTGCCTTACATCAATGGTTGAAAGTCTGTCCATCACTTCTTTAGAACCAAGGTTATCTTTAGTGATTCCTAGACTCTTTATAAGTTGATTCACCTCTTTATAACTTTCTGGATGAATCGGTGTTTTATCTAGTGGTTCTTCCCCATCTATAATTCGAAGAAATCCTATACATTGCTCATATGTTTTAGCGCCTAATCTTGGAATATTCTTTAATTCAGATCTGGAATGAAACTTTCCTACCTCTTCTCGCTTTTTGACAATATTTTGTGCCACTGTTTTTGAAAGGCCCGAAACGTATTGCAGGAGGCTAGACGACGCAGTGTTTACATTCACCCCTACCCTGTTTACGGCTGTTTCAACGACGAATCCAAGGCTTTCGTTTAGTTTCTTCTGTGACACATCATGCTGATATTGCCCAACTCCGACAGATTTAGGATCAATTTTCACTAATTCAGATAGGGGGTCTTGTAGTCTTCTTGCAATTGAGACTGCACTTCTTTCTTCTACTTGTAAATCTGGAAACTCTTCACGAGCAATTTCCGATGCCGAATACACACTTGCACCTGCTTCATTTACAATAATATACGAGATTTCTTTATATCCCTCTTGAATAATATCCGCAATAAACTGCTCCGTTTCTCTAGAAGCTGTTCCATTTCCAATTGCAACAATCTCAATTTTGAAGCGGTTTAATACATCCTTCACCTTAGCTTTACTTTCTTCAAGCTTATTTTTAGGAGGATGAGGATAAATCACGTCAATATAAAGCATCTTCCCCGTCTCATTCACAACAGCAAGCTTACAGCCTGTTCGGTAGGCCGGGTCCACACCTAGCACCATTTTCCCTTTTAACGGTGGTTGCAATAATAGATTTTGCAGGTTTTCAGAGAAAATATGAATTGCTTGGTTCTCCGCCACGTCTGTCAGTTCACTTCGAATCTCTCGCTCTATAGACGGCTGAATTAACCGTTTATATCCATCTTCAATCGCTTCCTTTACATAAGCTTCTGACGGTGAACCGGCTTTGGTGATGGTTTTCTTTTCTAAATAAGCAAGGATCGTATCAACTGGCGGTACAACAGAAACCTTTAGGACGTCCTCTTTTTCTCCACGATTCATCGCAAGAACACGGTGAGGAACTATTTTTGAGACAGGCTCTTCGTATTCATAGTACATCTCGAATACACCCTTTTCGTCAAGTTCTTGCTTTTTCACTGACGTAACAATTTTCCCTTTTGTCGTTGTTTCTTTACGAATCCATTGTCTGCTTTCAGGTTCGTCCGAGAGTTGTTCCGCTATAATATCTTTTGCACCTTCGATCGCTTGTTCTGTTGATTCTACTCCAAGTTCTTCATTTATGTATTTTTTTGCTTGTTCTTCTACAGATGAAGCTTCGTATGTTAACATCCACTGCGCGAATGGCTCTAAACCCTTTTCCTTAGCAACTGTAGCTTTCGTTCTTCTCTTTTGCTTGTAGGGTCTATATAAATCTTCAAGAAACTGAAGCTTTGCTGCTTGCTTAATAGACTGTGTCAGTTCTTCGGTCAGTTTTCCTTGTTCATCTATTAAACGAAGGATTTCTTCTTTTCGTGATTCTAAGTTTTGTAAGTAGTTCCATCGTTCCATAATGGATTTTATTTGGACCTCGTCGAGCGATCCCGTCATTTCTTTACGGTATCTGGCAATGAACGGAACCGTATTTCCCTCTTCTAGCAAGTCAATAACACTCTTCACTTGCTTGAAATTTAATTTCAGTTCTGTTGTCAGTTGTTTCAATAACACATTTTGATCCACTTTCACATCTACGGTCATATGGGTACCTCCTATATAGTAACTCTCTTATTTTACCATAGAATTTATAGGGCAATCTAATTCAGTAAGAGTGTAATTAACCAAAAAAAAGACCTACACCTTACTAGTGTAGGCTCCCCATAATCATGGTAGAATCATCTGGATAATGGTTTTGTTGTGCCATAATATCCTCTGCTAAGGAGGGGAGAGGTAACGATTTTGATAGGATAGATTTAATGTTAGAAGCTGTTATGCCATCTGAGTGGAGTACAAATTTCGATTTAGGTTCAAACGAGAACCGGTTGACCTTAAATCTTTGTGGTCGACCAGACAAATATCCTGAAACAGGAAGAGGATACGTTAATTTACCTTTGGGAGAATAAAGGTAAAAACGGATATTTCCTACACAAATATAGTCAAAGACATTGGATTCAAAGTACACTTTTAAAATGGCAACTGCAGCTCCTCTTTTATGGAGCAATACCTTGTTACACATTTCCATTAATGTGTGTAGGTCTTCTTCATAATAAGTTTCTACAACTGTTGCTACCGCCTCTGAAGATTCGTTCGCAAATTTACCTGAACCCAGTCCATCGGCCAATACGCAGATAAAAAAATCATCTGTCGCTTTCATAAAGTAACTATCTCCACAGTAAGAATTATTGCCTTTTGATCGCTGTTCTACAAGCGCTTCTATTTGTGAGGTGTGAATAAACGACATACGTGACTAATGCTCCGAACCTTGAGTTTCAGTAATGGCATCCTTCAATTTCTTAATCGCTCTTCTCTGCAGACGGGACACATGCATTTGAGAAATACCTAACTTCTCTCCAGCTTCTTTTTGACTTAGATTCTCTATATAGGTGTATTGAATGATATTCTTTTCTCGTTCAGTCAAAACATGAAGCACACGCTCTAACACTAGCTTTTGGTTAACTCTTTCAAATCCTTCATCTACATTTCCTACTATATCGAGTAATGTCACGGTGCTGCCGTCTGAATCAGCTTCTATTGAGTGATCGACAGATAATGCTTGATAGCTTTTCCCCATTTCCATTGCTTCAAGTACTTCTTCCTCAGACACCTCTAAATACTCGGCAATTTCTATTACAAGAGGGGACCTTTGAAGCTCCGTGGTTAGCTCTTCTACTGTTTTTTAATCTTAGGACCTAATTCTTTTATTCGCCTTGGAACATGAACACTCCACGTCTTGTCCCGAAGGAAACGTTTAATTTCACCTACGATGGTGGGAATAGCAAATGCTTCGAAGCTTTTCCCGTAATCCGCATCGTATCTGCGAATTGCTCCTAATAATCCCATCATCCCTACTTGTACAATATCTTCGTGATGAGAACGACCTTTAGAATACTTTCGAGCAATGGATTGAACGAGCTTTTCATAATGAAGAACGAGCTGAGTTTGTGCATCATCATCCCCGTTCTCCTGAAATAAGCGTATCCATTCATTAATATGATCTTTAGAAGGATGCTGCTTAGGTTGAGATAGTCTCTGCATCAGATTCCACCCGCTCTTCTTCAAGGTATTTCGTCATTAAGACTGTAACCCCGTCATTTTGTTGGATTTTCACTTCATCCATCAAACTCTCAATCAGGTATAATCCTAATCCTCCTTCACGTAAAAACTCAATAGCATGTTCTTCATTATAAGGTCCAACTTCTTCACGAGTTTTTTGGAAGTTAAAGCTTTTACCTTGATCAGCAATCATGACCTCTAAGCGATCCATAAACATTCCGAATCCAATGGTAATTTCGCCTGACGCTTCAGATTGATAGGCGTGCTGAACGGCATTCGTCACCGCTTCACTTGCAGCAATTTTAATATCTTCGATTGAATCGTATGTAAAACCCATTCGACTAGCAATACCAGATAACGTTAAGCGAATAACACCTATAAACTCCGCTTTCGCAGGTACTTTCATCTCGATGTAGTCTAGTTTTTCCATTATTCAACGCCACCTTTAACTTCCGAATTAATATCCATGATATCTGCAAGACCAGTAATTTCAAATAATCTTCTTAAACGCTCCGATAAGCTTACTAATTTCAGATGGCCATTCGTTGCATTCATCTTCTTAAACATTCCGACAAACACACCGAGACCTGTACTATCCATATATGTAACATCCGAAAGATCGATCGTTAAGTGAATTCCTTCTTGTCCAGCTATTTCATCTAAGTTTTCTCTTAGTTTCGGTGCTGTATATGCATCAATTTCGCCACTAATTGAAACGAAAATCTCTTGCCCTTTTTGTTCCTGCTTGTTAATTGTCAAGTTCATTTCATTCACCTCTTTATACTATTCATCTTCTTCTCAATACCCTTTAAATAGCCTGGCTAAACCTCTAATTTTAATTTTTTCTTTTAATTACGATTAAAGTGAAATCATCACGTAGTTGAAAATCTTGCGCTCGTTCTAACTCTTTGTAAATGGTTTGAACAAGCTCCTGACTCGGTAAATGGAAATGTTGTTGAATCATCTCAAGCAATGTATCTCGTTCAATGAACCCTTCTTCTGTTCGGCACTCTGTTACTCCATCAGACATAAGAATAATCATATCTCCCACTTGTAACGTATGCTCGTATTGCTGATACTTCGTTTGTTTATCTACACCAAGTAGTAAACCTTTTCCCTCTATGGTATGGAAGGATTGATCACTTTGACGATAAAAGAATCCTGGCTCATGTCCGGCAGTAGAATAATAAAATGTATGGTTATGTACCTGATACATTCCGTAAAACATTGTTATGAACATACTTGCATCTACGTTCTGCTCCACCACACGATTTAAGTTCTCTAACACACTATTAGGGGCATGGTAATCATCTGGAAGAGAATCCATTGCGTATTTAATCATACTCATACATAGAGCAGCAGGAATCCCTTTTCCAATAATATCCGCAATCGCAACACTCATTGAATGATCCTTATTTTGAACAAAATGATAATAATCTCCGCTCATTTTCTTGGCAGCCACACTAATGGCCCCAACATCGAGTGGTTTCAAATTCGGAATATGCGTTTGAAGTAACGTGTTTTGCATATTCACTGCAATATCAATTTCATTATTCAGTTCCTGCTGAATGCTTCGTAATGTTTGATGTTCCCGATACGCAAATCCATACCCAATCATGACTTCTAATAAAATATCAAATGAACGGTGCACACTTTCTGGTAAATCAGGATGCAACTCTGAAAGTAAGGAACGGTGTAAACTGACTACATCTTCAGGTGAAATTTTGTGCTCTATTGCTTTTCTACTAAATTTTTGACTAGAATAAAGAGCAATTTCACTTGGGTCAAGCATGTAACCTTCTAGTATCTCTTTATACTTTTCATCCATTACTTTTTTAAAATCCATCGTCACCCTCCCCTAACGGAGCCACTTAACCGTAATAATCTCCGTTCCAACGCCGACCGTTGAATCTATCGAAAATTCGTCCATCAACCGTTTTACACCTGGAAGACCAGCTCCTAATCCTCCCGATGTGGTGTATCCATCTTCCATTACTTTTCGTAAGTCAGGAATCCCTGGCCCCTGATCCTTCGAAATAATTTTTACACCTGTTCTATTCTGATTCGTTACTTTTTCTATGCAAATTTGCCCCTGATCTGCATATAGGTATATATTTCTTGCTAATTCGCTTATGGCTGTGGTTATCCTAGCTTGGTCTACGGTGCCAAATCCTAACTCCTTTGCAACATTACGACCAAGCTGTCTCGCAGCCACGATATCCCATTCATTGATGATTTTCACACAGGATTGGATTTCCATATCTATTCCTCCAATTCCTGTTGTAGTTTCTCCAGACCTTTTTCTAAATCCATGGCAGTTAGAACATTCTCCATTCGAATTCCAAGCTCAATTAATGTGATGGCAACAGCAGGCTGTATTCCGGTAATAACAACTTTCGCCCCCATAAGCTTTGACATATCAATGACGTCCCCTAATACTTTAGCAATGAACGAATCAATGAAGTCAATGGAAGTTAAATCAATGACTACTCCCTTTGCGCTTGTTTCATGAATTTTATGTAAAAGATCTTCTTGAAATTGTAAGGCCGTTTGATCGTCAAGCTCCCATTGAATGGAAATTAAGAGACAATCTTTTAATTTTAATATCGGTATCCTCACGTTATTCATCCTCCACGTGTACTATTTTGCGTTTAGTTAATTCAAGTGCTGCTTCCATGCCTTTTTGCATGGTGCTTTTTGTTGTGTACTGATTTAAATGTATACCTAAGTTCACCATCGTTTGAGCAATCTCCGGACGGATGCCTACTAACATCGCAGTAGCTCCTACAAGTCTGACTGCATCTGCTGCTTGAATAATATGATGAGCCACCATAGTATCTACTAAGGGTACACCGGTAATATCAATTAAAACAACTTCTGAGCGATGCTTGACGACTCCACTTAACAGGTTATCCATGATGAGTCTCGCACGTTCTGTATCAATTGTACCTACAAGAGGCATGACTGATATTTGGTCAATCACAGGGATTAGTGGAGCAGAAAGCTCTTGTAGCGCAATTTTTTGGAGCGATACGGTCTTTTCCCATGTTTTCGTGTAGCTATCAATAATTTCTGTTTGGATTGGACTCATCCACTCATCAAAGAAATTTTCGTAGTTTTCATGTTCTTCTTTAGATATATTCGGTTGATCCATCACTTTTTTTGCTACAATTCGAACAAAATGTTGAATCCCAAGGGTAACCATTGATAGTGGCCAGCCTAATCGAATGATTTTTTCCGAAAAATATTCAAGCTTAGATGCAAACTCTGTATTGTCTCCCATTAAATCCGCGAAAATTAAATGGATAAATTCTCGGCTCGTACGATCGAACACTTCTTCAGAAATGACTTTCACGTATCGAATATCTGCTTCTTTTTGCATACGATCTTTCCAGTGTTTTTGAATCTCATCTTGATGATCCTTAACAAACTGGTTTACTTCTCTGTACATTCTCATCCCCCTTAGCTTTAGGTAACGGCGCAATATCCCTTATCTTTTTATAGTATCAGAACTTTCATAAAACGAAAAATAAAAACATCTGTCGCTCTCATTCTGTCTTTTTTGTCTTTAAATTGACAAGTTTGTGAAATTATCTTTTACCCCTTACATGATGGGATTTAATTTGTATACTTATGTGTAGCACGACTTTTTATTATGCAAAAGGAGCGATTGTATGAAGCGTTTTTCGTTATATTTTGTTTTGACCATTCTAACAGGATTTTTAGCAGCATGCGGAGGAAATGATTCCCAAGAGAGTTCTAGCGGTATGAACTCTAGTGATGTAAAAGACTTGGTTCATCAATATAGCATAGGCGAATTACAGGCTGAGAACGCCTCCATTACATCTGAATATTTAATGGTGACAGAGGAAGATGGCTCAGATAAAACCTATCTGCTACCAGAAGATGAATTCTTTGTTTCGATTGCTCCATTTGAAAACAACACGCACCCTTGTACAAATCATAACCTAACAAGCTGTCAAGGAGAACTTGTAAATGAGGAGTTTGAGGTTTCCATAACCGACTCTACTGGAGAAACAATTATTAATGAGACGATGACTACACCTAAGAATGGATTTATTGATCTTTGGTTACCAAGAAACGGTGATTATACCGTTGTGATTAAAAAGGACGGAAAAGTAGCAGAAAGCAAGCTGTCTACTTATAAGGAAGATGGGACTTGTGTGACAACGATGCAGTTGCTTTGATTCTTTTGTTTTAACAATTTCGGCGTGTAGACTGATGACCTTTTGGGGTTGTTTGGTTTTTTTTTGAGTTTATTTGGCGGGGTTTTTGGGTGTTGACGGGGTGGCGGCGATTGTCGGGTTGTGGGGAGATGGCGCGGTACTGTTTTTTCTTCTTGGTTCTTCTTTGGAAACTGCGTTTGGGCCGCGAGGTGCTCTTCTTTCTTTTTTGCTCCCCTCTTTGTGCACCGCGCTCGGTCTGCGTGGCGCTCTTCTCCCTTCTTTTCTCCTCTTTCTGCACCGCGCTCGGTCTGCGCGGTGCTCTTCTCCCTTCTTTTCTCCTCTTTGTGCACCGCGCTCGGTCTGCGCGATGCTCTTCTCCCTTCTTTCTCCTCTTTCTGCACCGCGCTCGCCCATCTCTCTCCTTCCTGCCACCACTATACCTGCACCGCCATCACAATCACCATCCAAACAAAAAAAGAACTCCCTCGCACCAAGCGAGAGAGTTCCATAAATTAAAATTGTATAAGTCCTAGACTAACTTGAACAGCTACGTCCACTTGTTCCATCATACCTTCATCTAGGTGTGTTATTTTATCCGTTAAGCGCTGTTTATCTATTGTTCGTATTTGTTCTAACAAAATAACGGAATCTCTTTCAAAGCCGTATCGCTTTGAATCAATCTCAACATGAGTAGGCAGCTTTGCTTTTTGAATTTGAGCTGTGATTGCAGCAACGATTACAGTGGGACTGAACCGATTCCCTATGTCATTTTGCAAAACAAGCACCGGTCTAACACCGCCTTGCTCTGAACCCACAACAGGAGAAAGGTCTGCGAAATACACGTCACCACGCTTGACATTCAAGGGATTATCCTCCGCTGACTAAACGTTCAACTGTATGATCAGCTTCGTATTCAGCTTGCATCGCTTCAGAAGCAATGGCAAGGTTGATTTTTGCCATTTCCATATAGCCTCGTCTCATTGTTTCTCTTAGCTGGCGTTTCTTGCGTTCACGTAAATACATTTTCGTTGCACGATATACAATCTCGTTACGATTCATATTTTCCAACTCCGCATAGCCATCAAGTTCCGTTAGCAATTGTTCAGGTAAGCGAATTAAGATTTCTGTTGTTGCGCTTGTTTCAGACACAAACGACACCTCCACCAATCATTACGTACCGATAATCCTACCACACTAATAGTATCACTAATATTGCAGAAAAGAAAGTGTAAACATTAATAACCATGACTATTATTATCTATTTTCGAACTGTTTTATTCATACTATTTTATTCCATGTCATTTATTTTATACGTATAGGAACCAAGCAGGCGATTGGAGACTTCAATGGTTTGATGATTTTCTCTGTACACTCTGGGAACTCGTGTTGAGATGATACATGGAACTTCATAGTTGATTGTGTCCATTTTATCAGCGATTTCTTCCATCGTGATCGTTTCGCTTCCTTGGGTCCCGATGAGGGTAACGATGGTTCCAACAGGTACTTCTCTTGGAAGCTTAATCATGCATTGGTCCATACAAATTCGGCCGACAATTGGAACTCTTTCTCCTTCCACTAGTACTTCTTGACCTTGGAGCTTTCTTAGCCATCCATCGGCATAGCCAATAGGAATGGTAGCGATCCATTCGTTGTCTTGTGTTTCATATGTCGCCCCGTAACTGATTTTCTCGCCCTTCGGTAATTCTTTTATATGGACGATTTTTGTATGAATGGACATAATTGGGGAAAGTGAGACCGTTAGTTCATGGGTAATTTCTGGTGAAGGAGTTAGCCCATACATCGCGATACCAATTCTCACCATATTAAACTTTGCTTCAGAAAAGCGTAATGCGCCGCCGCTATTTCCAGCGTGCACATATCGAGGGCGTTTTTTTAACGCATGTAAGTAGTCATGGAATAAGGCGATTTGTCTTTTTGTATATGAGCGTTCAATTTCATCAGATGTGGCAAAGTGAGTGAAAACTCCTTCTAGAACTAAAGAAGAATTTGATTCGATCTCCTCTTCCATTCTCATTAGGGCTTCAACACTCTTTAATCCTAGCCGGTTCATTCCTGTATCACATTTAATGTGCAGGGCAAGTGGATTGGTAAAAGGCGTAAAATGCTTCACTTCCTGAATCCAGGATTCTTCATACACAGTTAAAGAAATTCCCTTTTCAGCGGCTACACGTGCATACTCTGGTCGAGTGGCACCTAATACGAGGATGGGCTCGGTTACTCCGTGCTCCCTCAAATTAATCGCCTCGTCTAAAAATGCGACGGCAATTCCGTTTGCTCCTGCTTGCAATGCAGCTTTTGCTACTTGAATATCTCCGTGACCATATCCATTTGCTTTTACGACCGCGAAGGCTTCGACATCGTCAGTTAGCATGTTTTTTATTATTTTTAATATTGTTATTTAATGCATTAATATTGACTTCAACCCATGTATCTCGAAAAAACGGTGATTGAGTACTCACTTAATCTTCCACTTCCTTATACCATTCGTTCAACTTGTTTATTCCGATTATTCACCTTCCTTACTTGTCTGTCAAACAAAAAGTGGGAATCCCGCCTGGCAATTTTTATCCGATCCTATCCACGCAAGGTCCAGAAAAATGGCTGTCCTTCTTTTAAAGAGGACAGCCTTTTTTCATTATTTAATTACGGTTCCTTGTACACTCTGGGCAATGTTGACCATTTCTTCCTTCGAGAGTTCAGTTGATGCTAGCATATAGTCCACGCCGTTATACGACCAGTAAATGGAGTTTTCTGTTTGTGCTCCAACAGAGAAGCCAAGATCTACAGGATCACCTATGACACTTTGGGTCATACCAACAGCAGGTACGAGTGTATTTTTCTCTTGAATTAATGTGAAGCTTTTCTCTCCGTCATATGTTAACACTACACGTTTACCAGTGTCTGTATTCACTGATTTTTCTTCTACTAGAGCTGTCCCAGATTGCTCAGTTGGGTATAAGACTGTAAATTCACTGTCCTCTACTTCCGCCATAACGGCTACGTCTAGCTGTGCATTGGACATGTTTTTCTTCATATCAAATGCATCTTCGTCAAAGCTTACACCTAGTTCCACTTTTTTAAACTTTACTGTTACGAGTGCATTACGATCTGTATCCATCACTTTTACTTCAGCAGGCGTTAACTCCTTCTTGTTAAAAGAGATTTCTTGAATCGGTAACATTTGATTGTTTTGATATCTTGTTTTTGTTTCATACACATAATAATCTTCTGTTTCTGTATATTTTGCCTCTGTGTCTTCTAGTACATCTTTTACCAACGATTCAAACAAGTAGGCTTGACTGCTATTATCCGGCCAGTCACTTTGGAATTTAAAGCTTTTATTTAAAGCTGGAGTTAGTACGAATACACCTTCATCATTGCGTAAAATGATTTGACTTTGATCCTTGGCAACATTCTTTAATTGTACGCGGTAGTAGTTAGGGTTTTTATAGGAAACTTCTACATCATATGTTTGTGGCTCTTCACCCACTTGAAGCGTCATTTGCGCCTCTGCTTTGTAGCTCTTTGTTTCTTCTATCTTTTTACCTAAGCTTTTCGTAACATCCTCTTGTGTCTTGGTTCCACAAGCTGCTAAAACAAGCATCAACATAACAACCAACAACAATGGTGAATACTTTTTCACTGTCCCAACCCCTTTTTTATTCTTATACAATAAAGGGAGAGACAAGAAACGGTCATGAAAAACCAACTCGTTCCTATTCCGTTCTTGTCCCTCCTTATGCATTATGAATATATGAGACAAACTGTTGGAATATGATAATGAGCTCGTATCAAACTTAATTTTCTATTTTTTTCATCAGCACTACTTGTGCCACAGCGTAGTCTTCGCTGTGTGAGATGGAAACAAACGAACTGGATTGGTAGTCTAGGGGCAGTGTGATGGTCGGTTGTCCTGTTTCTGCACGTAATACTTCAATATCTGTAAAGCTTAAGTCTTTTCCGATTCCCGTACCCTTTGCTTTAGAAAAGGCTTCCTTCACCGCAAACCGACCCGCTAGAAACTCTGTTTGACGGCGGTCTGATAGATCGTTGAAAATCTCTAATTCTCTTTCGGTTAAAATTCGTTCCGCGAAGCGGGTTTGTTTTTTCGAAGACGGTCAATTCGCCTTAGTTCAATAATATCTACACCAATTCCCTCTATCATTCTATCTCTCCTTCTATTTACAGCCCGTCCAACATACATTAGTTCTAAACACTTGTAAAAGGAGCAATCGGTATGTTTCAACGAACGGAATCCTTTTCTGCTTTTAGTAAATCGTATCCAGTCATTACGACCATTATTCTCTTTCAAGTACTACTCTATGCTTTAACAAAAATCCCTCTTCTTCCTCACATCTGGCTATTTGAATGGTTTGGTGGTGTAAATCTATATATTATGCAAGGAGAGTGGTGGCGCCTTGTAACGAGTATATTCTTACACTACTCTTTATCACATTTAGTTTTTAACTCCCTGACCCTTTTGTTATTTGGTCCATACCTTGAACAGTTTATCGGTTCTATTCGATTTTCTTTTTGTTTACATTGCGGGCGGAATCTTCGGAAATCTGGCTACCTTATGGATAGAGGAGCCTTCCTATAGCCATGTAGGCGCGAGTGGATCCCTTTTTTCTCTTATTGGGTTTTATATCGGACTTGGCTTTGCCTCGAGGACTCTTCCCTTACAACCCAAGCCCCTTATTATTATCATCGCCGTCACCACCGCTGCCCTAACATTTGGACAACCTGACGTGAATGTTCTCGCACATATTGGTGGCTTGGTAGGCGGAGGATTACTTGTGCCGTTCATTTTATATAGAAAAGGAAAATAAGGCGACCCTTGGTCACCTTATTTTTGTTTGGGAGAGAACCACTCCATTACGTCGTGTGCGGTCTTCCCTTCTAAATCTCTTACTTTTCCTACAAGCGATGCTCCGCTTGACTTCACGGTGCTGAGTAACGTTGCAAGGTTGTTTCGTTTCTGAAACCATGACTCTGAGTACTCTATTACTTGAATGCGATTTTTCTTTAACACGATCCGATTCTTAGTGACTCCGCGGTATTGAACCGTCAATTGGTCCGTCCCCACATGTACTCCAGCTGTCCGGTGCTGCAACAGTGCAAACCACCAGAGAAATGGTACGCCTACAAATGATAAGGCTCCGTAAGGAAACCATGCCGCCGTCAAGCCAATCATAGGTAAAATCGGTAGAAAGAGAAGTCTGATAATGTATTTCCTTTTAGAGCGCTTTGGAAGTGGCGTTATGCTCTCTAAAAGTTCATATCCTGGAACAATTTGTTTCATGATGGAACCAATCTGGTTTCTTTTGATAAAAGGTAGAACACTGATGTTCACTGAATCTTTATCTAAAACGGAACCTCCCGCACTCACAATTTTCACCGTACTAAAGCCCAACAACTCACGGATAGGCGACTGTACAATATGAATTCCTTGTATCCTGTCCTGCGGGATGGTAATTTGTTTCTTTTCAATTAGTCCTTTCATGACGATAATCTCATTCTCTAGCTTTTTTACGGTGAAATTTCCGTACACGATCGCCGTCGCCCCAACCGATAGCATCCATGTGAATAAAAGGGCGAAAAAGCTAATGACCGAAACAAAGACAACCCCATTACTCACAAAGATCTCTAATTGATCGTATACGTACTCATACGGTATAAATTCCGATCCTTGTGAAAAGAATACCGCCAATCCAGAGAAAATAACTCCCACTCCTCCTGAAGTTAATCCCATAAGGAATAAATCTTTCAGAGACATTTGATAGACGATTTCTTCTTTTAACTCGTACTCTGCCTCTACCCCGTCTAATTCCCCAACGGACTCACTTGTTTCTGAGCGTTTTTTATTTTTTAATTTGCCTGATGATTGTTTGAAGTTCTTCTGCTTCTTCTTTTCTAATGGCCGTTAATTCCGCTTCTGCTTCAGAAGGGTCAGAGGATCCGGCGGTCTCCACCTTCACTTTGACAAGGGAGAACGGCCTATGTAGTAGACCTTCAGAGAAATTTAAGCTTTGAATTCGTTCAATGGGTATATAGCGACGCTTTCTAATGAATACACCGTATTCAATTCTAAGCTCTTCCTCTTCTATTCTGTATGAGAATCTCCACCATTTTAAAATTCCATTAATAAATGCGATGATGGGTAGTAACACCATGACTCCAATGGGGATATAATCCCAAAACGCCGTTTTCTCGCTACCCGCATTAAAAAAACTAATACGATAAACGGTATGATAATTTCTTTTAAGCTTTTCAGCAAATTGGTTACTGCTGAAATGGGGTGAAGTTTTTTACGCTCAAACATCATCTTCGGCCACCCTCGCTAGGCTTGAGATAGAATTTCGCAAATCATCTGCCTCTCCTTCGTCTAGCGCTGGAATTTCATGAACCGTAGCGGCGCTTGAAATCGTAATCGTCGCCAGCTTAAACGGGCGTAAAATCGGACCTTGTATCGTGTCCACATGCTGCACGCGCACCATCGGTATTAACGTCCGCTTGACGAATATTACTCCATGCTGAAGTTCAATCTCAAGGTCGCGAACTTCATACCGCCATCTTTTCCATCGTAAGCTAGGTAATACGGCTACAAAGAAAATAGTATATAAAATAGCAACGCCTATACCGCTTAACCACACATAAAACGGCCAATCATTTAGAAACGAAACTACCGTTAGTCCGATAGAAACGGCGATGATAATAAGAGAATGGATTAAGCCGTGAATTCTCCATACAGTTAAAGCTCTTTTTGATATTCGCTTACTAGGTGCTCTCCTCTCCACCAACAACTCCCCCAATCTAATCACTTACATACCTATACGATACCATATTCCATTGGTTTCGTTTACTTTCATTCTTTTTCATCTAATCAATATTCAAAACTTGCTTGGCTGATCCACGAGACGTTACGTGTCTCTTTAATATGCTCGATTAGTTGAAATAGAGCAAGATCCTTACCTTTTGCTTCAATCATACAATCTACCCTTGCAGTTTGATCTTTTATCCTATCTAGAAAATCAAAAAACATACTCACATCTACATATTCTGCATGAGCACGAAATTCTGATGGCGAGCGAGGACTTGAGATATGGATTTTAACAGGCAGGGGCGACTTTGACCAACTATTCACGACACGGTCCCAATGTTCCGTCCAATCCTCTTCTTTATTGGCAAGATGGTGATGATAATCAAATACACACGGGATACCTAATTTTTCGCATAAATACAAGGTTTCAGAAAGAGTAAAAACTGTATCATCATTTTCTAATATGATCATTTCTTGCAGGTTGGTAGGAACGAATCCCCAATTATGAATAAATTGTTCGAGAGCCTTCTCTTTGTCATCATATCCCCCACCAACATGTAGCACACAGCGGTGAGTAGGGTCAATCCCCATCCCTTCTAATAATTGACGGTGCATTTGTAACGTAAGAAGACTATTTTTCATAATGTCTTTGTCTGTAGAGTTTAACAACACAAAGTGGTCAGGATGAAAATCTACACGCATAGTGGGATGTTGCTGTAAGTATTCTTTTATTTCGTTAAGTGGCTCTTTCAATGCACTCATGTAGCGCCAGCCTTTAGTGTCTGGATGGTTCGCTAGAGGAATCAGCTTCGAGCTAAATCGAAAAAACTCAATAGAATGGAGGGCATTATGCTTTAGTAATCGTAAGCAGTTATGTAAGTTTGATGTCGCAATGCGCTCAAGTTTCCGGAGGGCCGCTGCGCGATCTTTAATACTCGAGAATTGTTTATAGGTCATCGTTTGTGACGGTGAGGCATTTTGTAACTCTAAGCTCATCGCTACATATCCAAGTCGAACAATCATCCCCATCATCCTTTCCATGTTTTTATTACATTACCCTAGATATGATAAAATGATGATTGGAAGTTTGTTCATGAGCGAAAAAGAAGCAGTGACAATGCTATTGTACGTGACGAACACGAGCGAATGGGGGAGATGGATTGAAACCTAAAGACATCATACAATATGTACTACAATCCTATGAAGGGACCGTTCGTCATCCTAACTGGGGAGAACTTGGGATTTTTTATAACCCTGAAGATAAGCTGACCAAGGGAGTATACATTCTAACAATCAAACTGAAAGATGGACCCAACGATCAAGCCTCAAATTTAAATTCAGATGGTGTTTACCGATTAAATGTAGCAATAGAGAAAGATACGTTTGTGAAGAAATTCGGAAGCATTCCTAAAAGACCTCTTGCTGGTCAAACAATCGAGATGGATGTTAACTTTGCAGCAACAGATGAAATAATTCCCCATCCTGTATACGGATGGATGTCCTGGATATCTGTGATCAACCCCTCTGAACAGACATTTGAACAGTTGAAAGCACTCATTGACGAAGGCTACCATTTAGCTGTTACCAAATATAAGAAGAAGAAGATTTAAAAAAAGCAGAGGATTGCTCCTCTGCTTTTGTTTGTTTTATTAGTCTTGTTTTCTTCTACGGTTAGAGCTTCCTTGACCTTGCCCTTGACCTTGACGGTTTCCACCTTGTTGAGAACGGTTGTTACGGTTATAAGATCCGCCGCTCTTACCACGACGATTTCTATCTCCGCCACCACCTTGACGCTTATCGTTATTACGACGAGGACGCTCACCTTTAAATGGTAATGGGCGCTCTTCTGTAATTTCTATAGGAGTTTTGTCTGGTTCTTTTGTGAAAAGCTTTAACGATGCTGCTATTACTTGTTCTGGAGTATACTCACCTAGTAATTCAGCAACTAACTTTTCGTACTCATCTAATCCGTTAGAGTTGATAGCTTCAACTAACTTTTCTTTTGCAAGACGTTGTTGACCTTCTAACGCTTCGTTCACACTTGGTGGACGCATAGGAGTCATACGCTTATTTGTTGTTTGTTCTACAATACGTAGGTAACCCATTTCACGTGGAGTGACGAACGTCATCGCCATACCTTCTTTACCAGCACGGCCCGTACGTCCGATACGGTGTACATAGCTTTCAGGATCTTGTGGAATATCATAGTTGTACACATGTGTTACACCAGAGATATCAAGTCCACGTGCCGCAACGTCGGTTGCAACTAATACTTCAATACGACCTTCTTTGAACTTACGAAGAACGCTTGAACGTTTCGCTTGGCTTAAGTCACCGTGAATTCCTTCTGCTTGGTAACCACGGATAGATAAAGCTTTAGATAGTTCATCTACACGACGCTTTGTACGACCAAATACGATCGCAAGCTCTGGAGATTGTGTATCTAAAAGACGAGCAAGAATATCGAACTTCTCACGTTCTTGAGCTTTAACAAAATACTGATCAATAAGAGAAACGGTCATTTCTTTTGATTTTACTTTAACTGTTTCCGGGTTCGTCATGAAGTTCTCTGCAATCTTACGAATTGGACCAGGCATTGTTGCTGAGAACAATAGCGTTTGGCGTCCTTCTGGCACGTTCTTTAAAATTGATTCGATATCATCGATGAATCCCATGTTTAGCATTTCATCCGCTTCATCAAGAACTAATGTGTGCACTTGATCAAGCTTTAACGTACGACGGTTGATGTGGTCAAGAAGACGACCAGGTGTCCCAACGATAATATGAGGACCTTTTTTCATCGCGCGGATTTGGCGGTTAATATCTTGCCCACCATATACAGCTAATACACGTACACGCTTGTCGTATCCAACTTTGTATAGCTCTTCGGAAACTTGGATGGCAAGTTCACGAGTTGGAGCAATAATTAGTCCCTGTACGTTTGTATTTTTTGTATCGATTTTTTCTACTAATGGAATTCCAAATGCAGCTGTTTTACCAGTACCAGTTTGCGCTTGACCGATAATGTCTTTGCCTTCTAAGCTTAATGGAATTGTACCCGCTTGAATTGGAGTTGCTTCTTCGAACCCCATGCGGTTAATGGATTTAAGCATACTTGGGCTTAAATTTAACTCTGAAAATTTTGTCAATCTACTCATTCTCCTTTTATTTCTCTTCAGCATGAAATATCCGATCATGCTGACGTTTCTTAGTATCCTATATTTAGAAAGGAATTAGTCATCGCTCAATTCCTAAAAAATTCTTTTTTCCGATTCTTGGGAAATCCTAGAAAAGAAAACAAAAAAATATACTCTCCGCTTGCGAAGAGCTTCCATTACAAGTTCACGAACGAACGATGTTAACTTACATGTTATCATTAAATCCTAAAAATTTCAATCCATACTGTATGAAATATATTTCCTTATTGGTTTAAAAAGATGAAAACTCGTTCAAATAGCTCATCACAATCTTCACTATGACAGATTAAATGCTTGGCAACAGGGGAATAGAACACTTCTTTTTGGGTCGCACTAATTTGTTCATATAAATATTTAGCCGATTTGGGAGGAACAATCCCATCTACTAAACCTTGTGCAATTAACGTAGGAACTTCCACTTCTTTTAATAGAGGGCGAACCTTTCTCACAACTCTTCTAAATTGGAGTGTGGCCGAAATTGGAGTTGCCCCTATTTTATTCTTATACCTGATAAATAGCTCATTATCAACTAATTGTCCTCTCATTCCATCCCGTATCATTTCTTTAGTATCTTTAAGGAGCTGCTTGGGATTCACATAATAAGCAGCAGCACTTAATAACACGAGTTTTTCAACAGGATACTGATACGCAAGGTAACTTGCGAGTAAGCCGCCCATCGAAAACCCGATGACATAGACTTTATCACATAATTGAAGTAATTCTTCCACACCCTCTTCTGCGGCTTCTATCCATTTATCAGAGGTGACCCCTCGAAGATTTAGCTCGTCTCCGTGGCCAGGTAGAGTGATACTTTTTACGTTCCAGTCGGTTTTTTTCCTCAAAAATTCAGCGAGGGGCTCTACTTCATATGGACTGCCTGTGAACCCATGTATTAACAAACACCCTTGCATTCCCCTCACCTCACTTTATAATTGATCGGTTGCTATTCTTTTTGAAGAGCAAGAACAACCTCTTCCATTTTCATTCCACGAGATGCCTTCACTAAAACCGTATCATCTGATTTTACCACCACTTTTAGATAGGCGATTAACGCGCTCTTCTCATCAAAATGAATCACTCGGTCTTCAGGCAACGTTTCTTTCGCTCCTTCTGCGATAAATGAACTTAACGGGCCGTATGTCAAAACACAATCAATATCATCCGTCACATACGTACCAACCTCATGATGGAACGCTTCTTCATTTGGTCCCAGTTCTAGCATATCGCTTACAACAAAATATCGTTTACCCGTCGTGCTAATGGTTTGAAGCAGGTCAATAGCCGCTTTCGTAGAGCTCGGGCTAGCATTGTAGGCATCGTTAATAATCGTTTCCCCTTTTGCACCTGTACTAACCTCAAGGCGCATACCGGTCAATTTCAACGTGGAGAGTCCCTTTTGCATGTCTCCAAATCCCACGCCGAAAAACTTTGCAATGAGCATCGCTCCCATGGTATTCATCACATTATGTTCTCCTAAAATAGGCAAATGAAACTCTTCGTCGCTAACGTTCACGCTAAACGTAGTACCAAATCCACTTGGTGCAAGCTTGGTCGGATACATCGTGTTAGAGGAATGGCGTCCAAACGTTTCTTTACTTCCTCCATACCCCTTTACGCGCTCTTGTAAAAGTGGTTCGTCACCGTTATACACAAATAACCCTTCAGACTTCAGCCCTTCAACAATTTCAAATTTCGCTTTAGAAATCCCTTCTCTTGACCCTAAATCCTGAAGGTGTGATTCTCCGATATTCGTAATGATTGCTGCATCAGGAAGCGCAATTTGTGTGAGTTCCCGTATCTCTCCAAAGCCGCTCATTCCCATCTCAAGAACAGCTACCTCACTATCTTCTGGCAAACTCAAAATCGTTAATGGTAACCCAATATGATTGTTATAGTTTCCCTCTGTTTTATGAACGCGATACTTTGTAGATAATAGGGCAAATAAAATATCTTTTGTCGTTGTTTTACCGTTACTTCCTGTGACACCTACTACTTTTACATTCAGCTCATTGCGGTACGCTTTCGATAAGGTTTGAAGAGCTACGAGTGAGTCTTCTACTACAATAACCGGAAGTCCCTCTGGTGCAGGTCCAGCAGATTTTTCCCAAAATGCCGCACCTGCCCCTTTTTCTAGTACATCCCTTACAAATGTATGGCCATCTACATTTTCTCCCTTGAACGGAACAAACAAATTGCCCGCCGTTAGTTTTCTTGTATCAATGATCACTCCGTGAACTAGTTGATCCTTGAAAAGGGATACATCATTTAACGCTCCTACGATCGTCGCAATTTGACCAATTGTACGTTTTATCACAAGAATACCTCCTTAAGGAAAGACACGGAGTGGGTACACCGTGCCTTTCTTTTTTTTTATTTATTTTGTATGTTTAATTTGTTGCTTCTCTTGGTGTCGCTCAACTCCAAGGTCGATTAATCGTTTAATAAGCTCTGGGTACGAGACTCCAGCTTCTTTCCATAATAGAGGGAACATACTGAAAGGTGTAAATCCTGGCATCGTGTTCACTTCGTTAATAATTAAGCGTTGATCCTTCGTTAAAAAGAAGTCCGCACGTACTAGGCCCGAACAATCTAACGACTTAAATGCGCAGATTGCTTGCTCCTTCACTCTCTCTTCCACACCTTCAGGAAGCTCTGCCGGGAAKGATCATAGCCGTATTACNCGTCGACGTATTTTGAATTGTAGTCATAGAAATCTGTTTTCGGTACAATCTCACCAATCACAGAACAAGCAGGCTCATCGGTTTCCTAATACGCCCACTTCAATTTCACGAGCAACCACACCTTCTTCAATAATGATTTTACGATCAAATTGGAAGGCTTCCTCAAACGCCGCTACTAGCTCTTCGCGATTGCTCGCTTTACTAATCCCTACACTGGATCCAAGGTTCGCTGGCTTAACAAAGCAAGGATATCCAAGCTCCGCTTCCACTTTTTCATAGGCAGCTTCTACATTCGCTTTCCATTCACTACGGATGAACCATGTGTATTTCACTTGGTCTAATCCGCTTTGTGCAAACAGATTCTTCATAATCACTTTATCCATACCCGCTGCCGAAGATAATACACCATTCCCTACATACGGTAGGTTTAACAATTCAAGCATCCCTTGAACAGTTCCATCTTCTCCGTTTGGACCGTGTAAAAGTGGGAAGATAATGTCGTACCCTTCCTCCTCTGTTGCAGCAGCTAGAGATAATGGTTGCACTTGCTCATTCTGATATTGAAGTTGCTTTACTTCCTCTACAGGCCCTTCTAATTTTGGACCTTTCTGCCACTCACCTTCAATGCTTATATAAATTGGATGTATTTCATAAAGCGACGGGTCTAACGCTTTAATAACTGCCTTTGCTGTTTGTAAAGACACCTCGTGTTCTGCTGATTTACCACCATATACTAAACATACTCTTGTTTTCATAGGTAACCTCCGTTGTGGAATCTGTGTTTTTTAATGAGCCGCTTTGGGGCGGATTTTCTATATTGAGAGCTCAGTCAATCGTTACGCCCCTAAACAGTCGGCTCCGCTTTTCTTCATGTCCAGCTCCTCCTCCTAGGGGCTATTGGATTTCCGGTCTTGTCACCTTCAATAAGTCCAACATCGAATCGCTACCGCTCTTCGTGTTTCCTTTATTTCGATGCCAAGCCCTCCAATCCATACGCCCCTAAACAGTCGGCTCCGCTTTTCTATTTAYGWMTTCTTCATCACCTAGATAAGATACCCTTTTTTTTAGAAAAAAGAAACGGTCTTTTGTTAGATATTTTTAGTTTTCATTTTTGCTATGGGGATTGTTGGGTAAGGTTGGGCTGTTATGTTATGGGTGAACAGATTTCAATGAAGTGCCCATCTGGGTCTGAGACGTAAGCGACGGTTTGTCCCCACGGCTTTTGTACTGGTTCGAGAAGAATTGGAACGTCCTGGCTTCTTAATTGTTCAATCAGTCCTTCCACATCCTCCGTTACCAATCCAATCTCACTTGTTTGTTCTGTTCGTTTTCCAAAAGGAATAGGTAGATCCGTAAGATTCCGAACCGATTCTCTTGTATTTATGGCAAGTGTCGTAGCCCCTGTATCAAACTCTGTATACGATTCCACTTGCATTTTAACAGGAAATCCTAACATATCCCGGTAGAACGTTATGCTTTTTTCAATGTTTTCTACATATAAAATAATATAGCCTAACTTGATATCCATACCCTTTCCTCCTTTTCGTTCCATACTAGTATACGGTATCCTCTAAATAGATGAAACTCTGGGACAAGGTCCTCAAAGTTTTTCCGCTTTTATAGGCAACTTTTTCGAATTCTTCCTATCATTTGGTTATAGTAAAAGAAAAGCGGAATTTGAGGGATATCATCATGAAGAGAATCGTATTAGTAGGTGGCGGTCACGCTCATCTTCATTGCCTTAGAGAACTACAAGAAGACTATTTCCACAACATTGAATGGATATTAGTTTCAAGCAGTCGTTATCAATATTACTCTGGCATGTTCTCTGGATACACAGAGGGGCTCTATACGGAAGAGGATATAAGAGTAGACCTAGAAAAGCTGTGTCTAAGTGCCAATGTTACGTTTAAAGAGATGACCGTCATGTCCATTGACCCTAAATCTCAAAAGCTACTAGGAGATCAAGGAGACATTCTTGATTACGACATACTCTCTCTAGATATTGGCTCATTGAATACAAATCCGACGATTGACGGTCTAGACCAACACAATTTAAAAATCAAACCTAATCATTTGTTCTCAGAAAAGATTGAGCAATTACGAAGCAGTGAGAAGCCTGTCATTATTGGAGGAGGTGCAGCTGGAGTTGAAATGGCTTTATCCCTTCAAGCTTGGCATAAAAAGCAACACACTGGTGTACATGTGACGCTCATTCACTCTTCTCCTGTGATGGAAGAAACAGGAGAAAAAGCTTCTAAACGGTTAGCGCAGATCGTAGAAGAATCTGGAATCAGATCTATTCAACAAAGAGTAAGTAGTGTAACAGGGACCCACTTGGTGACAAAAGCAGGTGATGAAGTTCTTTATGATGAGGTGCTTTATTTAGGTGGTCCTACAGCACCACGATTACTGAAATCATCTAAATTGCCCGTAGACGAAAACGGGTACCTACTTTTAAATTCTCACCTACAGACAGATCTCTATCCCATGATTTTCGGCGCGGGTGACTGCATCTCACTAGAATCCCATCAAGATACTCCAAGAAACGGAGTCAACGCCGTCAGACAAGGACCTGTTCTCTATCATAATTTAGTCTCTCAAGCGAAAGGAGAAGCCTTGCAAACCTACACCCCACAAAGAAGATTTCTCGCTATCCTTTCCACTGGAGGAAAACGTGGCTTTCTTGTGTATGAACAGTTAGTAGTATCAGGTAGATGGGCTTGGCACTTGAAAAACTGGATTGATAAGTCCTTTATCCAGAAGAATTCTGTATAAAAAAATGCGCAGCCGGAATGGAGGCTTGACATCATAATACATGTTAGCGATTTTGCTGTTGAATTATTGAAGATGACAAGATCGAAAGTCCTTTTAGTCATTGGCAGGCAGAGCTAGACACACAAAAGTGGAATTGGCTCGCTGCCCTATAAGCGTAATAAGAGGTGTTACAGATGGATGATAAATTATTTCTCTTATCTCAGATCAGTTTACTAGAAGAATTACCGAAGGAAGAATTGCTACAAGTCGAACGGATGACGTTAGCAAAACCCATTAAAAAAGGAACGTTCATTTCTTCCCCATCTGCTCCTCTTTCTGCCCTATTTTTGTTAAAGTTTGGTCAGGTCCGGTTGTACCGAATGAATAGTACGGGCAAACAATTTACGGTGGATATTTTAACAGATGGAAATGTGTTTGGAGAAACGTCCACTTTAACATTAACGGATAACGATTTATACATAGAAGCAATGACCGACTGCTACCTATGCGTATTAGGTAAAAAGGATTTCGAAGAGCTATTAGAACGGAATCCAACAATAGCGCTGAAGTTTATTTCTATTCTGTCTCAACGTCTAACCGAGCTTTATAGCCTAACAGAAAAAATTGCTTTAGCCGATGTCAAATACCGAATTCTCTATCTTCTTGTAAAACTTAGTGAAAAAACAGGAATCAGGAAGAAGGATTGGCAAAGTATTAAACTACGACTTACCCATCAGGATATTGCGAATATGGTTGGCTCCTCTAGAGAAACAACGAGCAGTATCATGAGTCAGCTAAAAAAAGAAGGCGTGATCAAGAAGGGAATTCACCTTCAAGTTCACACCGACAAAGCCTATGACATTTTAGCGGCAGTGGAATCTTAACGGAACCACTGAATATATTTCTTGGTTAGCTTTGGTACGATGCCGTTAAATAGTTTTTCACGCCAGTATTGATCAGCCGCTCGCTGAATGGCGGCCGCATGATTCGGGTAAGGGTAGACCATCTGAGAAAGATCGCCTACCTTTTTCTTTTGCTCCATTGCAAATATGACCGTTTGCATCCAGTCCCCTGCTCCTTCTCCAATAGCATGAGCTCCGATGATATACCCCTTTTTATCCGAAATGATTTTGACCATTCCCGTCGTTTTATGCTCCGCAACAAAACGGTCCACATCATCTAGCCCACTTTTATACACATGATATTCTTTCCCTGTGTCCTTCGCTTCTTCTTCTGTCATCCCAACATGAAAGATTTCAGGAGTCGTATACGTTGTCCAGGGGAACGTTTTATACGATACCTTTCTTCCTAGTCCAAGAACCGCATTTTGCACAACGAGTTTCCCTTCCATTCCGGCTGCGTGAGTGAACGGGAATTGACCATTCGTGTCGCCTATACCATATATGTGAGAATGAGAGCTTTGAAGCTTGTCATTCACTTGGATGTGACCTCGCTTGTCTAGCTTGACACCAATTTCTTCTAAACCAAAGCCATCCGTGTTGGGAGCGCGCCCTACCCCTAAGAACAAGGCGTCACCTGAAATTTCTTTTGTTACCCCTTGTTCCTCATAAATCACAGTCTTTGTGGCTCCTTCTTGCTTCACTTCCTTCACATCTACGCCTAAAATAAAGTCTATGTCCTTCTGTAGGAATTCTGTCGCAAGCTGTTGAATCTCACCATCCTCTTTGGATAAAATATCATCCGAACGGTCTACGACTACGGTTTCAGTTCCCATACGTGAGAAAGCCTGGGCTAATTCAAGGCCAATAGGACCACCGCCTATAAAAATCATTTTACTTGGTACATCTTCAAGGTCGAAAATCGTTTCATTTGTTTCAAACTGAACATTGTCTATCCCTTTTATCGGTGGCACAATAGGTCTTGAGCCCGTTGCAATCACAAAGCGTTTTCCGTAAAGACTTTGACCATCCTTAAGTAAATAGTGATGCTCATCGACAAATTCACCGACACCGAAGAACACATCTACGCCCATCTTTTCAAAGCGATCCTCCGAGTCATGGTGTTGAATGGTTGAAATAGCTGCTTTGACGCGTTCTTTTACATGAGAGAATGTAGCTCGTCCACTGACATCAAACCCATATTGGGATAATACGGAACTGTAGTTAATTTCATTCGCTGCTTCAATGAGCGCTTTGGACGGAACGCATCCGAAATGGAGACAGTCCCCGCCAAGTCGGTCACTCTTTTCAATTAACGCAACCTTTGCTCCAAGGGACGCAGCACCAGACGCGACTGTTAATCCCCCAGCTCCACCGCCTAAAATGACGACATCATATCGTTTCACCTTGTATTCACTCCCTTATGAAAGTATTCTTTTCGCTTCAAAAAATCGTTGAAACCCTGTAAAGAGCTCTATGACAAAAAAGAGTAGTGTAATCCATAGCACATAATCAGCAAATAGCATCATCGCACTAAATAAAATAAACCCTTCCGTACGCTCAGCGAGCCCTGCCTGATAATAAAAACTCTTCATCCCTTGCTTTTCAGATATTGCACCAACTGTAAGGAAAATGGTCATCGAGATAATAATGGATACGCTCAGTAACAAGAGTGCCCACATACTGTCTGGATGTACAAACGCCACACCTAATATGACGCTAATCTCTACAATCCGGTCAAATGTAATATCCATCACGGTCCCAAAAGGTGACGGCTTCGTAAGTCGCGCCATCGTGCCGTCTACAGCATCTAGATAACCTGAAATCCATAAAACAGCGACCGCTAAAATAGGAAATCCTGCATAATAGATCAATCCACTACTAGCTCCAATAACGAAAGCAATAACCGTAACTGCATTGGCGGTGAGACCTATAGTTAAAAATGACTTCGCCGTTCGTTCAATTGAAGGCTGAACATACTTCCTCGCATGTGTATCGAGCATATTGTACGCTCCTTTCCACTAAGCTGTTTTATTTAAACCTAACAACGCTCTCACTTTGTCCCTCGCCACAATCGGAATCAATAAAATAACAAGGAACACAGCTGCGGCTATTGCAATTTTCGTCCAGTCTCCCGATAAAAGGCTGTCACCAAGAAAACTAAACGCAAAGGTACCTGGAATAATACCAATGGCCGTCGCTAGAATAAACGCGCGGTACTTCACTTGTGAAAGCCCCGCTAAATAACTGATTAAATCAAAGTTCAATAGAGGAATTAAGCGTAAAATAAATACATAAAAAAAGCCACTCTCTTCCATTTTCTCTCGGATTTTTCTCGTTCGCTCCGACTGTTCCACTTTAATAATCGAACGATTAAATGTAGTAGCTAAAAAGAAAGCCACCGTCGCTCCCCCAAGAGCGCCGATATAAATATATAAAAACCCAAGAACCGTTCCAAACGCTAGCCCCCCAGCTAGAGATAAAATAGACGCTGGAAATAAAATGATAGGTCTAACGGTGTAGATTACAATAAATATAATGGGGGCAAGTAAACCAAAAGATAAAATCCAATCTCGAATCTCTGGAGCCGAGATATTGATATAAGTCCGACTAAAATAAATGAGTGCAATGAGGATGAGTAAGAACCCTCCTATTTTTAACATGGTTCCCTTTTTCACGGTGTTCTTCCCTCTTTTCTGTAGGATGGTTGGTCATGATTTTGGCGCGGTGCTGTTCACACGATGTTTCTTCTCTTTGTGCACCGCGCGGGCGCAGCGCGGTGCTCTTCGCACACTGCAATTCCATTTTGGGCACCGCGCGGGCGGAGCGCGGCGCTCTTCTCACGCTAAAACTCACTTTTGGGCACCGCGCGGACGCGGCGCGGGGCTCTTCTCATGCTGCAACTCCATTTTGGGCACCGCGTGGACGTGGCCCGGCGCTCTTCTCATGCTTCAACTCACTTTTGGGCACCGCGCGGGCGCGGCGCGGTGCTCTTCTCACGCTGCAACTCACTTTTGGGCACCGCGCGAACGTTTCATCATTCTTCATCTTCTATTTTAGCCTTACACCCCAACCAAGCAATATTCCCCTTATTTAAACCTCTTCACTTTCTCAACAGGAGCATAAGCGATGATTGCTTCTGCGCTCTCACTACCCAAAAGCTTGGTTGCGGGAACACTATACCGAATATCTTTATCTAAAAGGTGTAAATGGACCATTTCTTCGCCGCTTCTAATCGTACTACCTAAAATCTTAACGTCGCCTACTTCCACAGCTTCTTTTTCACCCGGCACCGCGTATAGTAAATCCTTTAAATGGATATACCCCTGGTCTGACAAACTCACCGATTCACTAAAAAAGCTGGCTACAAAAGGTGTGGCCGGAGATTCATACACTTCGAGGGGTTTGCCTATTTGCTGAAGCTCTCCTTCATGAAGAACTCCCACTCGGTCGCCCATTAACATAGCTTCTTGTTTGTCATGAGTGACGAAAATAGAAGTGGTCCCGTTTTTCTTTAGTAACGACCGTACCCACTCACGCATCTCCATGCGAATCTCTTCATCTAGTGAGCTAAACGGCTCATCTAATAGCAATAGTTTTGGCTGCAAGACGAGAGCACGAATTAAGGCAACACGTTGCTGCTGACCACCTGATAATTCATTTGGATAATAGTGCTCGTATTCATGGAGTCTCACATTATATAGGAACTCTTTCGCTAGATTCTCTGCTTCCTTTTTTGAGGTGCGAAGTCTTAGTCCGTACATGACGTTCTCTAAAACGGTCATCTGCGGGAATAGAATCGCTTTTTGGAAGACCAATCCAACCTCTCGTTTATTCGGAGAGACCGCTGTTACATCTTTACCTTCCAAGTAAAATGCTCCTGAAGTAAACTCTTCTAGACCACTGATACAGCGGAGTAGCGTACTTTTACCGGTACCTGAAGGGCCAACTAAAGAGAGGATCTCGCCTTGATCTAATGAAATATGAATAGAGTGAAATATTCGATTGTCTTGAAAGGTTTTTGTGGCCTGTTCGATTGATACAAATGATGTCATTGACTTCTCCTCACTGTCCAAAATCCTGATTTCTCATAAATACGCATCGCTACCTCAACGATGAGTATCCCAACGAGAGGAAGTAGGGCAAACACAATGGAAAAGGCAGCAACGACTGAATCATTCGGTGATTTGGTGAACGGATAATAGAGCATTGCTAATGTCTTTACATTCCCCCCACCAATCACGCTCGTTAACACGTATTGACTTAAACTAATCACGATGGATAAGAATACGACACTTCGAATCGACGACCGAATTCCTGGTAATTCAATTGTACGGAAGATCATCCGTGGGGATGCTCCAAGCATTTTCGCCTGCTCTATGACAGCGGTCCCTAGTCGTTCATAGCCTGAGAGCATTATTTTAATGCTGTAGGGAACGGTAGGCAGAAGATGAACGATGCTAACGCCGATCCAGGTATCAGCTAAGCCCACTCGAATCATCGCAAGTTGGAGACCAAGTGCAATCATAATGGTTGGCAAAAAGAGCGGAAGCATAAACAATGTTTCCACTAGACTTTTCCCTCGAAATGAATAGAACGCTAGGGCCTTCCCTGCTGTCACCCCGATAAGTATATTAAGAAAAACAACAAGTAGAGCAATAAAGACGGACGTAAAAATCGCTTCGACCAAAGCAGGATCTCTACTAAACGTCCGGTACCCCATTAATGTAAACCGGCAGCATCCCTCTTCTCCCCATCTACGGATCTGGGTGAAACTTTTATAGAATAAGGTTAAAACTGGTAGAACAAAAAGGATGGTTGCAATCGTAAAAAATGAACGTTTTTTCGTCACGGTCCTCCACCTGCCCTTTTACCATGAGCAAGAAGCCATCGCTTTTTCTGAATCACCCAAAATAGGAATAGGGTAATGAGTAGAATGATACCGGAAATCAAGGATAATGAAGCAAATGCGTACCCACGGTTCTCCCAATTTCCAGAATAAAACCAATCGTATGCAAGGATAGAGAACATTTTAGGATACGTGACGCCTAGTAGAAACGGCACTTCAAACGCTGCGAATATAAACATGAATAAAATGAGTCCTGTCTCTAATAAGGTTGGTACTAGCCAGGGCCACTCTGCTACTTTAAATGCTTGAAAATGACTTCCACCTAGCATCCGTACTTCTTCAGTCACTTGCCGATTTAACGTGTCATAGACGGGCAGCAGCATTAAGACGACAAAGGGTATCTCCTTCCATAAGTACGTCAAAAAAATAACCGACCCCAGCTTCATCCCGAACCAAGATAGGAAATTGCTCTCGTTCAGTAATGAACCCTAGTTCAAATCCAATATGAGAGAGGATTCCGCTCTGTCCTAAGAATAGGAGGGTAAGATAGGCTCCTACAAAATGAGGAAACAGCATAGGGAGCCACACAAATAGCTTTCCTACCCCTTGTTTTACATACGTGTAAAACGTTCTTGTTAACCACAGTCCTATAAGTAAGGAGACGGCCGAAGAAAAAAAGGCTATTCGAAAGCTATAAAGTAAAGAGGACCAGAATGCCTCGTCACTCACTACCTCTTTGTAATAAAATAAGGAGGTTTCTCCTTGGTACGAAATGCTTTGACTAATAGCCATCCAAAGGCTGTACCCTGTTAACGAGAACAGGATGACCGCAGCTGGCGTCAAAAGCAAAATCGTTTTATGGTTTTTCCACCACTTCATCTGTCCATTGCTCCTTTAGCCATTCAACGTAACCCGCATCAATTTCTGGAACAAACGATGCATCTAATTCTTCTTTTGAAAGAACCGCTTCACTTCGTTCAATCCCCTCAAACTTTTGCCTATATTCATCATCTAATTTGTCTAATGAAATAGGAGTACTCTCACCCCAGTATTCATCTGTCATCTTGACATACTGAGCTTCTGGGCTTAGCAACGCATTGATGGCAACAAGTGCCCCTGATTTATTGGGACTATTAAATGGGACGGCTAAAAAGTGTGTATTTCCGATAGAACCCACATCTTCTAGCACAAAGCTTTTTGTTGTTTCTGGAAACACGCCGTCTTCAATCATATGACCCGCTCGCGCTTCATTGTATCCCATGGTCATCCAGACTTCCCCTTGACTGTACAGTCGGTCTAATTCCGTCAAATCGCTAGGGTACGTGTCACCACTTCTCCATAAGTTTTCCTTCATATCGTTTAAGATTGTCCATAGCTCCTGACTTGAATCCTCTGCTAATTCTTCAGAAAATCCTTCCTCAAGAAAAGTTTCATATCCCCCGGCACTGCTATAAAGTATGTGTCTTAAAAACGCGTTTCCTGTAAAGTCAGAAGGGTTGGGATACGTAAACTTTCCTGGGTTCTCTTCTACCCAGGCTACAAGCTCTTCAACAGTAGTAGGTGGATTCGGTATTTTTTCTTCATCGTAATTAAAAACAAACTGAACCTTTCCCCACGGAGCTTCTAATCCGGCAATCTCGGTTCCAAAATCATACGAATATACGTCAGATTCCGTGTCATAATACGATGCAAAATGAGGAAGTATTTCTTGAATCGGTCCGTACAAAAGCTCTCCATTCTTAGCGTTCTTAAAATTTTCTCCGTTAATCCAAATAATGTCGATCGTACCTTCTTCTTTACCTGCAGCTTTTTCTGTTTGGAGCTTTTGAAGGATTTCTCCTGTATCCATCGGTACTCGTTCTAATGTGACTCCGTACTCACTTTTTACGTAAGGAGCAACCCACTCATCCATATAGCGGTTAATCCCTTCATCGCCGCCCCACATAAAAATTTTGACTACAGAACCATCAGCTGCTGCTACAATGTCTTCCCAAGATTCTCCCACATCTGATGATGTTCCTTCCATTTGAGAGCATGCTGAGAGGAAAAGGAATAAAGAAATAAAGATTAAACCGATTTTTTTCATAATTTCACCCTCCTGTTTTGTTCATTTTACTGTGGTAGTGATTTTTATTCAGTATGCTAGCTTACATTTTGACTTTAAGTTGATGCTCTTCTATGTATTGGATCTTTGTTTGATTTTGGACATTTTCGAAAATATGGGTGGAGATGTGGGGAAATAATAAGATTTGATGTAATTGATGTAATGGAACCCATTCAACTGCCACTTGATGAGGATCAGGGTTAGGAGGGAGAATAGGCTCCGTTGCCTGATTTCTTCTACAATGGAATATCATATGTAAACTCGGTGTACTTCCATACATATCCTGCACTAGATGGGGAGCGTATTCATACACAAATGCTAAGCCTTCTACCTCTACCTCTATTCCTGCCTCTTCAAACGCTTCTCTTGCGACCGCCTCTTTAACAGACTCTCCTTTCTCCACACCACCTGCCGGTAGATTGTAATGGACACCATGCTCGTCCTCAAATTTCACTAATAAAACAGAATCATGTTCGACCACTAAGGCACACGCTCTCACTCGAATTGGATACATTACGTCCCCCTTCTTTCTGTATGAACTGGAACTCTCCCACTGACTTTGACTCCTTCGCGACTCACTTCACACAATCTCCCGTAAAACTCCACTCCTTTCTCCGAAGCCTCTTTCATCGCTGTAGAAAAAACGGGATCGATCTCTGGATACGGCTCCACACTTTCAATATCCGAACGACCAGCAACGAATAGAACAGCTCCTTCTACTTCTCCTGAAGAGACTAATTTTGTAAGCTCCTTCACATGCTTTGTCCCTCGTTTTGTCACAGCATCCGGAAATTTCCCCGCTCCGTTTTGTGAATATGTGACGCTTTTAATCTCTATAAGCTTTATTCGTTTGGTTTCCTTGTGCTCCAATGCAATATCGAACCTCGACTCTTTTACTGTAACCTCTCGTCCGATTAATTTATAGTTTGAAAACTCTTCTAACTGTTCTTCTTGAAAGGCTTCATATAGTAACTGATTAGGTAACTGTGTATTTAAAGACACATATGTATGATGTGGCGTCTCACACAGACAAGCCGACCACTGTGTTCTTCTTTTAGGATTATGGTTTCGCTGCACCCATATAACCGCGCCTGGATACACAAGCTCTTTTAACCGACCAGGGTCTGGAAGGTGTACTATAATTTCCCCTTCTACTTCATGTTGACAATGGAGAATAAATCGGTTCGGTCTATCGACTAAAATGGTTCTCTCTACTGGCGGATCAAATACAATCATGCTAGTTTCTCCTTTAGAAAGTTTTTTTCATAAAGTATCCTCTAAAACAAAATGAAAGACCTATCCAAGGGTCTTTCATTTTGTCAGAACGACCGCGCTCCATGATTGCTGCTTACGGTCATACACTAAATAACCATGAGGCTTTTCTTTGGAACGCATCTCATATTCATCGTACATAAAATCAAAGGTCGTATAATCGGATATACGCCAAAACGGCATTTCAATTTTTTGTCTCGACACTTTCGTTTGAAGTACAGAAAAAGCAAGACCGTCATCCATTGCTTTTAGTAGCGGCTGAAAAGCATAGGGAGGTATGGATAGTACATCGATATCCTTAGCCTTACCTAATAATCGTCGCTCTTTTTTGGCATGGCGGATCTTTCTTGAAAGGATCACGCCTAGCCATTCATAAATTTTCTCGAATTGTTGAATATATAGTTTATTAGCATACCCATCTTCTTCGGTTAAGTACACAAATTCATTTTGTAGCTTACGGTAAAAAGGTGGTGTTAAATGTTTCATCGTATGCCCTAAATAAAGTAGCTCTGCAATCTCCTGTTCTGTGAGCTCATTTAGTCCACTATCGTCCGCAAAGTCGAGCCAACAAAAATCTCCAGAAGGCTTTCCATTCTCTTTTAGTAATTGTGGAATCTCTTCTTTTGGCACATACTCAAAAAGGGTATGCATATTAAAAGAGGTCGCCTGCACTTGGTGCTTCAGTAAAAGCAAGTGCTGCAAAGGAGTCGTCTGCGCTTTCATAAATTCATGAAATTCAATACCCGCTAAATGAACAGATTTATCCCTTGGGTTACTTTTTATAAAAACAAAATCTTTTACATCACTCATCGTTCCACCCCTTTTCTAACTAGAGAGGATGTCATAAAATTATTTTATCAAAGAGTTTCATTAATCATGTAACAAAACGACTACAGTTTGACAATAAATTTTTAAAACTATACATAGAAGGGTAGGGTAATGCGATGAATACGTTACTATCTGAAGATCAGCTGCTCCTACAGATTATAAACTATTTAAAAGAAGGTAAGAGGAATGAGGTTGAACGTTTAATTGAAGAACTACAACCTTATGATATGGCGAAGATCTATAAGGATATTCCCGAAAAACATAAAACTCGATGTTTACTCTATATGAATATATCTGATTTGGCTGATATGATTCAGGAATTAGATCCAGAAGACCAATTTCA
Organism: Bacillus coahuilensis m4-4; assembly: GCF_000171615.1. Lineage (GTDB taxonomy): Bacteria > Bacillota > Bacilli > Bacillales > Bacillaceae_K > Bacillus_T > Bacillus_T coahuilensis. Next base: position 35,757 of record NZ_ABFU01000010.3, read on the forward strand.
CGCCCTTCAACTCATAGGAAAAGAAAAGCTTGGAAAAGTCCTCGATGATATGGATAACGATGACTTAGCCTCCTTACTTGATGACTTATCTCCTGAGCGACTCCAGTGGGTATTAACTGATATGACTCATACAGAGTCCACGATTGTTCAGTCCATCCTATCTTACCCTGCTGAAACAGCTGGTCGATTAATGACCAATCGATTTGTTTGGATCAAGCAGGATTATACCGTGCGCGACGCCATTGATAAGCTTAAATCCTTTGCAGAGTTTGCTGAAACAATTAATTACTTGTATGTAGTGGACGAGCGAAGAAAGCTTGTAGGAGTTGTTTCATACCGAGATCTTTTAATTGCAGGAATTGATGATCACATTCACGACATTATGTACGAACGAGTCATTTCCGTTACGGCCTATACGGACCAAGAAGAGGCCGCAAAACTGATTGAGCGTTACGACTTTAACGCCATTCCTGTAGTCGATGACTATTATACATTAATTGGAATCATTACGGTTGATGATATTATCGACGTTTTCATTCAAGAAGCGACCGAAGATATTGAGAAACTATCCGCTTCAGGTAAAGCGATTGACTTTGACACAAAGGCGATTGTCGCCGCCTACCGCCGATTACCTTGGCTCATTCCCTTATTATTTATCGGGCTAGTTTCTGGTAGCATTATTTCTTTTTTTGAAGGGACCGTATCTCAAGTGGTGGCGTTAACCTATTTTATGCCTCTCATCACAGGGATGACAGGAAATACCGGTACACAATCTCTTGCGGTCGTCGTTCGTGGACTAACATCACGTGATATTGATAAAGGAATCGTAACTCGTCTTGTAGCCAGGGAATTTGGTGTTGGCATTTTAATCGGCTTAGTATGTGGAGTATTAATAACCATTATTGCGTATGTTTGGCAAGGTAATATTTATTTAGGCTTAGTTGTTGGATTATCTCTAATCATCACTCTAGTAATTGGAACGATGGCCGGAACGATTATTCCATTGTTATTATATAAACTAAACCTAGACCCAGCTGTAGCATCGGGGCCTTTAATTACGACGATTAACGATATATTTTCATTAATCGTCTACTACTCCATTGCCACTTGGTTTTTACTTCAACTGATCTAAAAAGGAAATGAAAATGGGAGAGGTTGTTCATTGTAGTTTTATTCTTTCTTTGATAGAGTATAAACGACAATAAACAAAATTAGGTGAATCAAATCGTATGGAAAACCGCCAAAACTTTACTGATAAATTTGACTGGAATCTAGCCTTTTTGCTGTTACTTTTTTTAGCTGTTAGTATTCTAGGTATTTCTAGTGCCCAAGTGACCGGACAATACGCCGGAAGAAACTTTATGTTTATGCAAATATTTTGGTACGGTGTAGGAGCTGGTATCATCACAGGCTGCTTATTTTTAGAGCCTGAACAATTTAAGAAACTGTCTTGGTATTTTTATGGGTTTGGTATGTTACTACTAGTTGGACTTTTAATAGCACCGGAGACTATTGCAAGGCCCATAAACGGAGCAAAAAGCTGGTATCAAACCCCTGTTGGGTCCATTCAGCCTTCTGAATTTATGAAGATTTTTTTAATATTAATTCTAGCTAGAATTGTCTCTACCCATCACGAAAAGGTGACAAATAAAAGCGTGCAAACTGATTTCACTCTTTTAATGAAGATTGGACTGGTCAGTGTTCCCCCATTAGGTCTAATTATGCAACAACCCGACCTTGGAACAACCTTAGTCATGATTGCGATTATTACGGGGATCATTCTTGTATCCGGCATTACATGGAAAATTATTCTTCCGGTCTACGGTTCTATTACGTTATTTGGTGGAACGGTTTTGGCCTTCGTTCTTTATCGCCCTGACATTTTGGAAAAATATTTAGGAGTCGAACCCTATCAATTTGGACGAATCTACTCCTGGCTTGATCCTTATAATTACTCAAGTGGTGAAGGCTATCATCTAGTAAAATCATTACTCGCCATTGGATCGGGTCAGATTACAGGAAAAGGATACCAAGAAAGCGTGGTCTATCTTCCTGAGAATCACACAGACTTTATATTCAGTGTAATCGGTGAAGAATACGGATTTTTAGGGGCTAGTGTCGTCATTAGTTTATTCTTTATGCTGATCTATCACATTACTAAAACGGCCATTGACACGAAGGACCCTTTTAATGGATATGTGTGTGCAGGAATCATTAGCATGATTACCTTCCATGTATTCCAAAACATTGGAATGACCATTCAACTTCTTCCTATTACAGGAATTCCACTCCCCTTCATTTCCTACGGAGGGAGCTCTCTTATGGGAAATATGCTTGCAATGGGAATACTGTTTAGTATGAGGTTCTATCATAGAGATTATATGTTCTCATCCAATCAAAATTAACCAATCGTCACTGACCGTCCAGAAATGGGCGGTTTCTTTATGAATGCTTCAACAACTTCTTTTCACTATTTCCCCTGTTATTTCCCGAGAAATGAACGAGATATTGTCGATAATTGTAAACAATACATTAAATTAATTAAAAAATAGAAAGTATATAGGAGAACATGCTATACTTTTGGTTAATGTCCAATTAGTCTATTGTTGAAGGAGTATGGTTATGTCAGAACTGATTCACCTAGTCGAAGAATGGCTTTTAGAATATGGAGTATGGGGATTGATTGTTGTTTCATTTGCGGAATCTTCTTTTTTCCCTATCCCACCAGATTTTATCTTAATTCCTCTATCTCTAGCAAACCCTGACCGTGCGTTTCTTTATGCAGCCTTTACGACATTGGCTTCGGCCCTTGGAGCATTTTTAGGATGGTATATTGGTAAAAAGCTCGGCAGACCGGTTTTACGTTATTTTATTTCTGAAGAACGAATTGAGAAGGTAGAAAACCTTTTTTCCAAGTACGGTCCATTAGCTATTTTAATCGCGGGATTCACTCCTATTCCTTATAAGGTATTTACTGTATTTGCTGGGGTGTCTAACCTATCATTGGGAGTCCTATTCTTATGGTCCCTTATCGGCCGTGGTATACGCTTCTTTTTAGAGGCTGCTCTTATTGTATTCCTAGGGGCGGAAGCAGAAGCATTTATCTCGGAAAACTTCACAGTAGTTACGCTCGTTGTGGCTATTGTTCTCATCGCCGTATGGGGTATTTATAAATTTGTTCAGAAAAAACAGCATACTGCTTAATACCAATACAAAAGCTGGACACTCCTTTAGGTGTCCAGCTTTTACGTTTGACTATCTTATAATGTAAATCGGTTCCGGTAACACCTTTAGGTCTATGGGGGTTTTCATATACACTTCCCCGTCCATATCCACTTCCATTTGCTCAGTACCTGTTTTTAGCACTGCCTGTTTGGCTCGGATCCGCTGAATCTCTGACCTTTTCTCATCCCATACGCTGGTTTTAGCTTGAAGGAACTCCTTTACTAGCTGAAATCCCCCTTCTTTTACCAAGAATATATCTACCCAACCATCTTGTAATGATAGTTGATCAAAAGGTAGGGCTTGGCCACCGACAAACTTTCCGTTGGCTACCAGAATGAAAACGGCCTCTCCTTCATACATTTCATCATCCGCTCTTAGTTGATAAGAAAAGGCTGCTGTCTCTGTTACAGTCTTAAATGCACTCACATAATAACTTAGTTTTCCTAACGTTTCTTTTAGTTGCTTATTTACATTTTGAGAGGTTTCTGTAATGAGACCTACTCCTAGAAAATTGATAAAGTGTCGATCGTTCGCACGTACGACATCATATGGCTTAGGATGTCCATTTACGATTACATCAACGGCTTCATTTACCGTTAAAGGAAGCCCTAGTCCTCGGCATAAATCATTTGCCGTGCCACTTGGGATAATGCCAAAAGGAGGTCGCTTCTCAGATGGTAATGACATGATTCCGTTAATACTCTCATGTACCGTACCATCACCTCCCACTGCAATGAGTAAATCATATGAATCTATTTCTTTTTTACATATTTCTTCAATATGAGATGGATATTTGGTTTCTCTTACTGTCACAGATTCTGAGTTTTTAAGTAAGGGGGGTAAACAAATTTTAAGCGTTTCTTGAATTTGTTGTTTTCCTGCTTGTCCATTTACTAGTAACAGAATGTGCTGATACATCTTCTTCCCTCCCGAATGGGCAATTTTATTTTTAAGCTCTGTTAAACAACGCTGTCCGATTTCCATAAAATAGCTCCACTTTCCTTCGTGCGGTGAGAATTCATGGAAAAAGAATCAAAGTCCTCGGCAGGCCTACGAAGTCTCCACCAACCGCTATTTCCTGCAGGAGTCTTCACCATTTTGCTCCAATCAACAGCTGGAAATGAGCAAAAATCAACAATACTCTTTAACAAAGCCTATTTTTAAAAAATAAAACATCTAACGTATGTTAGATGTTAGGCTGGAAATGAGTCATTTTGTGGAACTATGACCGCTTTGTGAGCTAGTCGAACCCTTCCTTTTATATAACTTTCTGGATCATAGGAGATAGAGCCGTCCATCATTCTTTGAATTTCCAACTCTGCAAACATACTTAATGCCCTACTCACATGGTCAAGAGCTGATTTTAATCGTTCGATATCTTGATCTGTATGATTGCTTAAACACATGTAAGAGATTTCATCTGCTTTTTTACGAATCGCTTGAAGATTTTCCATATCAAACATACGTGTATAGCGCATGGCGATCCCTCCCTTACATTAAAACTATGGTCATATAGGAACGATTATACCAAGACAACCTACTATAATATTAAGGAATCTTAGGAACAGACATTTCTTTCGTTAGCTCAAGAACCTCTCTACGTGATTTACACTTTGAAGCTCTAATTCCAGAACTTGACAACTTTTGTATCATCGACATTAATTTTTCGTTATGATTACTCAAGTTTTGCACCTACTTTAATTTAGTATGTTCGTGTCTAAGTTTATAGTTTTCCTTACCCATAGGATGACCAACCTAATCATTTATTACAAATTTTTTCATATATTTTTTAATTCTGCACAAGATATGTTCATGAAAACATTAAAAGTTTTATTCACCGTCGTTATGTTCACTCTTGTCTTTGGTTATTTTGGCACTGGCGTATCACATGCGGCCGATGTGTACACTGTTCAGAAAGGAGATAGTCTTTGGAAGATTGCTGTTAGGTATCAAATTGGATTGTCTGAAATTATTCAGGCTAATCCACAGTTTAAAAACCCTGCCTTGATTTACCCTGGTGATAAAGTAACCGTTCCGAATATTGATGCCACAAAATCTATTGAGGAACAAGTTGTTTCGTTGACGAATCAAGAACGCGCTAAATACGGATTACCTGCGTTAAAATCAGATTGGGAGCTATCACGCGTTGCTCGTTACAAATCGGATGATATGAAAAATAAAGGGTACTTCTCTCACACTAGCCCTACATATGGATCTCCTTTTGACATGATGAAGAACTTTGGCATTAGCTATCGCTCTGCTGGAGAAAATATCGCGGCTGGCCAAACCTCCGCTTCTCAAGTGGTTAAAGATTGGATGAATAGTGAGGGACATCGCGCTAATATCCTTAGTCGAGATTTCACACATATAGGAGTAGGATATAGCAAAGGAGGATCGTACGGAACATACTGGACACAAATGTTTATTAAAAAATAAGAATTTCTATTAAGAGGCTGTGAAAACAGCCTTTTTTATATAGACTTTTCTCCTAATTTAAACAAAAAAAGAGGAGTTTATCATGTTTTTATCGAAATTTGTCTTTTAGATAGGTTTCGATTAGACTTGATAAATGGGAGGTGGGGTTACTTGAGAGCATCTAATTATCCACGAAAGATACCTCGAAGCTACCGTAGAGAGCAACAAAGAAAAGCCTTTGTTGATGGAATGATTGATTTTATTTACTCTATTGTTGGAATCACATTGATTACTGCTATTTTATTATTATTATTACGAACCTGGCACTAGAGTTACATACAGCAGAAGTAGGGGCAAATCGTAGCCCCTTTTTATATCTTTAATGAATCGTACTGATTAGATGAGCGCAAACGTTTCCAGGCTTGTTACTCATGAAAAAGGAACCGGAATAAATTTTACTATTTCCTCTAGTTCTTTCTTTCGTTAAGTTATTTAATAAGAGGTCTAATTCTTGGCTGCACTGTATTGTTTTCTCATGAGTAAATCCAAATAAACTAGCATATTGATGCATTTGTTCTCTTTTTTGCTCTATTAAGAGAGCGGTCAACTGATTATCCATACGTACGGTTTCCCCCTTTGTTCAGGAGTTAATAGCGTTATGGAAATATTATACTAAAATTATGCGTATAAAAAAGCAGTTCGACAATAGTTCTAAAAAGTAGTGGAAAAATGACAGTTTTACTTGTTTTCATGCTTTTAATTATAGATAATAATAGCCATAACAGTACGGATATCTCCCATGGAGGTGATAGAATGCGATACAAACGAGGCGAAGCATTTCGTTATGTCTTCGGAGAACCCCTCCCTATTTTATTTCATCTTACGAAAATAGACGGAAAACCAATAGAATCCTCCAGTGGTCAGGCGCAAATGATTGATCTTAGTCCCAAAGGAATGAGAATGTATACGACCTTCAACCTACCTGACAGTAAAAAAAGAACGATTCTCTTAGAGGTGCATTTCTCCATATTAGGTGAACAATTTGCCATAGAAGGAGAGATTGTGTGGCAGGAAACGTCCTTTGATGGTGGATACTATTACGGTATAGGGTTATTCATTGCAGAGGAAGAAAAAAACCGCTTAATCAATAGTATAAAAAACTTAGCAAAAAAGCCATAGGTGGTGTAAACCCTATGGCTTTTTACTAGATCACTTAGTCTATTACATCTAGCTTTTTACCATGCTTCCAAATTTCATACAAGGCCCTTCCATCGCTCGGATGACCTTTACCATAGTAAATGGGAATTAGCGCAAAAAAAGACAAAATAGATGGAGAAATAGCCAAACTGCTCAAATATAGCAGATGGTGGTACGATTCCCTTATGAATGAAAGTATTTAATATAAACACCGGCACAACGTTAAAGGTTACCCCACCTAAATACACAATAGAATGTGTCCACCTGTTGTCCCATTTTAAATTTTTATATTCGCAAAATGCATCCAAAAAATATACTCTGTTTACTTCAATTTCCCCTATCTTGACTAAACGTTTTCCTCTTCCAACAATAAACTTCGCATTGCCTCCGAATAACCATGCGAAAATAACATGTCCTAATTGATGTATAACTGAGATAATTGGCAATAAAATAAAGACGGAAAGAAAAAAGCCGCCCATATCTTGAAGAGTAAACATAAGAACCCACCTTCATTTTTCTTCTCATTCTTATTACCCTGCTTTAAATGAATATAACGTATATTTTTTCATTTCAGTTAAGTGTTATAATGATTGAGTTCTAGAAGATATAAAATATTGGACAGAACCGTGTGGAACGATTACGAGCATCGGAGGAAATTTGCGAATGAAAGCTCAATTTTTATTTTATCTCTTAGGATTATTTGTTTTAGGTTTAGGGGTAACCTTAACCATCAAAGCGGAACTTGGTACTGGAGCATGGGATGCCCTTAGCGTTGGCCTCTCTACTACCTTTGGTTTGACCGTTGGCAACTGGGCTATCATTGTGGGGATCGTATTAATTGGAGTAAATAGTGTGATTCTTCAGAAACGACCTGATGTTTTAGCCGCTATTACGATATTCTTAGTAGGTCTTTTTATCGACTTTTGGTTACTTTTCGCTCTAATCAACTGGTCACCAGAAGGTAAGGTATCTCAAATAGTCGTACTACTTATTGGCATGTGCTTAATTGCATTTGGTATAGCTTTGTATATTCAAGCTCACAAATTCCCTCTTAATCCAATCGACGGATTTATGATGGCTATTAAGGAACGGTTACATGTCAATCTTATGGTTGCTAAGACCATCGCAGAGGTAACGGCATTACTCTTTGCCTTTCTATTTAAAGGTCCTATTGGAATTGGTACGGTCATTATTACACTTGGAATTGGTTCATTGATTCAGTTATTCAACCCTCTCGCAGAGCGAGCGATGTCTATATTGGTAAAAGATAACTAAGTTTTGTCGAAACTTAGTTATTTTTATTTCAATTTACCTATAGAAATTCGACAAAATTATAATTATAATTTTCATAATATTAAGATATAGAAAGGAGGGAGGTGATAATAAGTTGAGCGTAGGATCTCTTATTAAACTAAATAGAATTAGAAAACAGTGGAATCAAGACGAACTAGCTCATGGAATAATATCTACGTCTTACTTATCCAAGATAGAAAATAATCAAGTTGAACCAAGTCCAGAAATTATGGAATTATTATTTGAGCGCCTAGGAATTACACCCTATCCCCAGAGTAAGAAAGAAACTTCAAATACATTAAAGGAGCTTTCGGAGTACCTAGTTCGACGAAATGTAAAACAGTCCGAAGAATTAATAAGAGTAATCAATGCTACCGAAAACAGTACTAAGAAGAATACACTGTTTACTATTCTTCAAATCAGATATTATTTATTAATTCAAGATTATGAGAAATGCGAAACCCTCATTAACAACCTTCAGCCTAATTTGAAGGATTTTTCTACCAAAGAATCTTATTACTATTTTAAGCACTGGGGTGACTATGAGGTTAAAATGCACGCAATTCAATCTGCTGTAAAAAAGTATGAAGAAGCATTGAAGTATTTTAACAAACTGACTCTTTCTACATTAGAAAAAGCACATTTCTATTATTCCATTGCATTTGGTTATAGTAAAAACCTTCAGAATTCAAATGTATTTCAGTATATCGGGCTAGCTCTTCCTCTTTATCAATCCCAATACGAGTTAAATCATTGCGCTGATTGTCATATTATATTAGGTATCTCTTACCAAAGGCAAGAACACTATCAAAAGGCTATAGAAGCTTATGAAAAAGCTAGGGAGTTAAGTAGTTTAGTAAATTATAAAGATTTACTAGGTACAATAGAAACAAATTTAGGTACCGTTTATTTTAGGCAAGGAAATTTTGAAAAAGGGCTAGAGCATTATAATAAGAGCATTGAACTAAAAAAAGGGGATGTCTCTAGAACCATTGTAACCATTTATTCCATTGTAAGAGAGTGTGCCAAAATGAGTCAGCTTGAGCATGCTAAGGAATGGTTAAATAAGGGTTTACAAATCGTTAATCAAGACAATCCTTCACAGAGACCTTATTATTATTTGTTAATGATATACAATTTTGTTCTTAATGATTTTCCAGATGACTTTGAACAAGACGTAAAAAATATTATCATTCCATATTTTGAAAAGATTCAAGATGTTTCTGTGTTATGTTTCATTTTATCAACATTAGGCGAATTCTTTTACAACAAAAAAAAATAATAAACAATCCGCATACTATTTTAAACACGCTAATAGATATTATCATGCAAGTAACCCACAAATTTTTTAGGAGGATTGAAAATGAAACAGATAGAAACAAAACACCAATCATCTATTTTGAGTATTATTGCAAGTGTAATTTTTTTAGGTATGGTACTGTTCACAGTTCAGCAGCCAGCACCTTCCATGTTAAGTCAAGGAGACCAAACTGTAACGATAAAGACTGATACTAACAAAAAAACAAGGAGATTCATTAAACATTGGTTCTTATGGCGATGACTATCCTGGCCTATAATTATTAATAAACTACATAGAATTAACATCAGAGTAATGTAACAGGCTAGTAATTCTAGTCTGTTTTTTCTATTTCATTCGTATGGTTGATTTTATTTTTGTCGAAATTTGTCTTAAGTTTGACTAAGTTGAATATTCAGTAAAAAGCATTGTCACGTTTCACAAAATCTTATACACTGAGCTCACCGGTAAACAAGTAAGGCGCGCCAAAATAAGAGGAGGAAACCAAATGAAAAAGAAAAAATTCACTACCTTCGCCGTCGCTTCCATTTTATCCCTGAGTCTGATGACTCCAGCCACTTCTGCAGCATTCTTACCTGGTGTGTCATCACAGAAAGGCATAAATGATTTTGAATTAAAGGTGAAGCAGCTTGATGAAAAAGGCATCCCCTCTTTCTTATCAGGAAAATTATCCAATACAAAAAAATTAAAAACCGAAGCAGATGTTAAAAAGTTTCTTAAAGACTATTCATCTGTTTATCAAGTAAATACAGAATCTCTCAAGCTCCTAGACAAAGAAACAGATGACCTAGGAATGACCCACTATACCTTCCAACAAACCATTGGTAACTACCCTATTGAAGGAGCTGTGTTCTCGGTACATACCGATAAGACAGGATCCGTTACTGTAACAAACGGGAACTTATATGGACTGAAGGATCTTGCTAAATTGAAAAAGCAATATGTTCACGTTAATGGTGATTCTGCTATTGATTTAGCTTGGAAGCATATCGATCTTAAGCCGGAAGACACGGAACTAACGGAAACGATTGAAAGTCTTCATGGTCATGATCACTCTTTAGGTGAAGAGCAAATCAAACAAGATACGGTGTATATCTACCACGAAGATCAATTTATCCTGGCTCAAAAAGTACAGCTACAGTTCATTGAGCCCTACGGTGCCAACTGGCAGATCTATGTAAATGCAGTTGATGGAAGTATTATTAAATCGAAGAACGCTATAATGGATGCAGAAACTACCGGAACTGGTACAGGAGTAAATGGTGCAAGCCGTACATTAAACACGTACTATGCGAACGGTACGTATTATCTATTTGATGTAACAAAACCTATGAACGGTGTTATTGAAACGAGAACGGCCAACTACCGTACATCTTTACCAGGTAGCTACTCTGTTGATAGCAATAATAACTGGTCTGCTTCTTCTCAGCGTGCGGAAGTAGATGCACACTATTTTGCTGGGCAAGTATATGACTACTACCTAAACAAACACGGGCGTAACAGTTATGACGGCAACGGTGCTACAATCCGCTCAACAGTTCACTACAGCAGTAACTATAACAATGCTTTCTGGAATGGTTCTCAAATGGTATATGGCGATGGAGACGGCAGTACGTTTAAAGCTTTATCTGGCTCTCTTGATGTAGTAGCACATGAAATTACTCACGCTGTAACAGAAAGAACGGCTGGCTTAGTGTATGAGAATCAACCAGGTGCGTTAAATGAATCGTTCTCTGATGTATTCGGATATTTCTTAGATACTGGCGACTATCTAATTGGTGAAGATGTGTATACACCTGGCATAGCTGGCGATGCTCTTCGCAGTATGTCTAATCCGAATGCATATGGGCAACCTGATCATATGGATGAGTATCAAAACCTTCCTAACACACAAGCAGGAGACTGGGGAGGCGTGCACATTAACAGTGGTATCCCGAACAAAGCGGCATACTACACAATTCAAAGCATTGGCGCAGCAAAAGCTGAAAAGATCTATTACCGAGCCCTTACTAACTATTTGACTCCTTATAGCAACTTCAGCAACGCTCGTGCCGCTATGTTACAAGCAACGGCTGATCTATACGGTTCTGGTTCATCCACATACTCAAGCGTACAATCTGCTTGGAATTCTGTTGGGGTATACTAAGAACGACTGAAAATAATAGAAAAAGAGAGCTAGTCAAAGTAACAGGTGACTGGCTCTCTTTTCTCTTGTCATAGGACAATAAAGAAATAGACGGCTGCAAGAACAAAACGATAATAGGCAAATACCGATAAACTCAACTTCTTTAATAAATGCAGGAAGGTTTTAATAGCAATCATCGCCACAATAAAAGAAGTCAGAAACCCAACTCCAAACAAAGCAAAATCCTCCGCTACTAGGGTATCCAAGGACTTCACAATATCTAGCCCCGTTGCGGCCATCATGATAGGAACAGAGACTAAGAATGTGAACTCAGCTGCAGACCGATGATTCACCCCAAGCAATATACCGCCAGCAATCGTAGACCCAGAGCGTGAGAAACCTGGCCATAAAGCAAAACATTGAAACATCCCTATTCCGAATGCCTGACGATACGTAATCTCATCTAGGTTCGATGCCTTTGGAGCTTTTTTCAATTTTTCCGCTACAATCATAAATATCCCACCAACGACTAACCCAACTAGTACCGTTTCTGGACCAAATAAATACGCTTTAATAAAAGAATGTAATAAAAGTCCAACGACAACCGCTGGTAGCATGGCAAGAGCAATGTGGACAAGGTTTAACTGATTTCCCTCAAATTGCTCTGTACTCAAAAACGAAACAAATCGCTTCCAGTACAAGATTAGTACCGCTAATACAGCTCCTAACTGAATCACAACTTCAAACGTTTTTGCTGTCTCTCCGTGAAATTCTAGTAAGTTGGCAGCTAGAATTAAATGGCCTGTTGATGAAACGGGTAAAAATTCTGTTAACCCTTCTAGAATCCCTAGAATAATCGCAATAATCCATTCATTTAACACAAAACGATTCCTCCTATTGGCATTTATCTTATGCACAATAGAAGGATTATAGACTTGTAACTTCAAATAGACAACAAAATTCGTTCGACAAAAATAGGAGAATGTGGATGTTGTTCCTTACGTTTTTGCCCAAAAAAGGCTCTAACTGGTCCAGTATAGGAACCAATCAGAGCCATTACTTACTATTTAGGATGCATTTTAAACTCTAAAAACAGTTCATTGTAATAGGCGAGCATTTCCTGCCCTAAGTTATTATATACCTCTAGTTTCTCTGACAGCTCTTCTCCCGGATAGAACCGCTCGTCTTCTACCGTTTCTTCTGGAAGCAAATCTAGTGCCGCCTTATTTGGTGTTGAGTAACCCACATAATCTGCGTTCTGTGCTGCAACCTCAGGGTCTAACATAAAGTTCATAAATTGATGAGCGCCTTCCACGTTCTGAGCGGTCTTTGGAATCACCATATTATCGAACCAAAGATTGGACCCTTCTTCAGGGATGGCATACGTCAAATCTTCGTTTTCCCACATCATATCAGCTGCTTCCCCTGACCAGACAACTGCGACAGAAGCCTCTTCATTGGCCATTAGGATCTTAATCTCGTCTCCTACAATGGCTTTAATATTTGGCGTTAGCGTATCTAGCTTCTCTTTTGCCTCAATTAAATGTGTATGATTCGTATCATTAAGAGAGTAGCCTAGACTATTTAAGGCAAATCCCATCACTTCACGCGCTCCGTCAACAAGTAAAATTTCATTCTTCAACGAAGGATCCCATAAATCATCCCAGCTTGTGAACTCACCTTCCACCATAGTAGGATTGTATACAATGCCTACCGTACCCCAGAAATAGGGGATAGAATACTGGTTCTCTGGATCAAAGGACAAATCTAAGAATCGTTCATTTACATACTGTAAATTAGGGAGCTGGGTTTTATCAATTGGAAGAAGTAACTCCTCTTGTCTCATCTTATCGATTGCATATTCAGAAGGGACTGCGATATCATAATCTGTCCCTCCTTGAGAGATCTTCGTCATCATCGCTTCGTTGCTATCGAAGGTTTGGTAAATGACCTTCAAACCTGACTCTTCTTCAAATCGGTCAATGAGGTCAGGGTCAATATAGTCCCCCCAGTTGTAGACAATTAACGTATTGTCCCCTGAGAAACCTTCTGAGGCGTTTAACCGGTTAAGGGCTATCAATAAACCAACTGAAATAATGAAAATAACAATGATTCCTTGCCCTAATTTTTTCATGGTCTTCCTGCCCCCTTCACAGATCCTGTATTCCCTCTTTTAGAAATAAAATAATACCCTAACACAAGAGCGAGTGTTATCAGGAACAGCAATGTAGACAGTGCATTAATGGTTAAGGAGATTCCTTGACGTGCTAAGGAATAAATCTCGACGGATAGTGTAGTAAAGCCATTCCCTGTTACAAAAAAAGTGACCGCAAAATCGTCTAATGAATACGTTAACGCTAAGAAGAATCCTGCAAAAATCCCTGGAGATATATACGGTAAAATAACCTTTGTCATGATATCTCGATTTGAAGCTCCAAGGTCTCTTGCTGCATCAATAAGCGTTGTACTCATTTCTTGTAGCTTTGGTAACACCATAATCACAACGATTGGAATACTAAACGCGATATGAGATAACAGCACCGAGATAAATCCAAGCTTAATGCCTACAATGGTAAATAAAATTAGAAAGCTTGCTCCTATAATGACATCAGGACTAACAATTAGTACATTATTTAAGGCAAGAAACGCATTTTGAGTCGACTGCCGCCTTACATACATAATGGCTACGGCCCCAAACACCCCAATAATGGTAGAGATTAGGGCAGACAATAGCGCAATGACAAGTGTATTTAAAACGATAATAAGCAAGCGTGTATCCTGAAACACTTCACCATAATAATCCAACGTGAAGCCTTCAAACTCATACATCGTGCCCCCACTGTTAAACGAATAAAACATCAAATAAAAAATTGGCGCATAAAGAATCACAAAGACACATGCTAAATAGACTTTACCCCATCTCGTTCCTTTGCTCACTCCTACACACCTCTCTTTCTAAATCCTGTTAGAAACATCATCGTGAACATAATTAAAATTAGAAACACCGCAATGGTAGAACCCATTCCCCAATCCTGTGTCACTAGGAAATGTTGTTCAATGGACGTACCAAGCGTAATGACACGATTCCCTGCAATAAGGCGAGTAATCATGAACAGGGATAAGCTTGGAATAAACACAGCTTGAATACCTGATTTCACCCCGTCTAGAGTTAACGGAAAAATGACGCGGCGGAATGTCGTAAAGGCTGAGGCACCTAAGTCTCGAGATGCTGCCATAAGGGATGGATTTAACTCATCTAAACTATTAAAGATCGGAAGCATCATAAACGGAATAAAAATGTACACCGATACAAAGATGAAGCTAAAATCGGTAAACAATAGTTGCTTTGAACCAAGTCCAATCCCTTCAAAAATAGAGTTAACTGGACCATATGTACCAAAGATACCGAGGAATGCATACGCTTTTAACAGAAGATTAATCCATGAAGGTACAATAATTAATAAAAGCCATAGTTGCTTATGCTTTGTTTTAGTAATAACGTAAGCGGCAGGATAGGCAACTAAAAGTGAAAAGAGTGTGATAAGAAACGCATACCAAAAGGAGCTAAGTGTCATCCTTAAATACACAGGGGTAAAAAATTTCTCATAGTTTCCCAACGTGAAATTTCCGTTTAAGTCCAACAAAGAATAATAACCCACTAAGAGAATGGGTGCTACGACGAATATTGCAATCCAAAGGCCATAAGGGATAAAAAACAAATTTCTCGTTCTATTCACTATTCAGGCACCTCTTCATATGCCTCTAATCGTCGATCAAAATCTTCCTCTGACTCGTTAAAGCGCATAACATGAATGGCTTCTGGTGTAAAATAGAGGCCAATCACCTCTCCCACCGTTGCTTTTTTGGTAGAATGAACAAGCCACTCGTTTCCTTGTTCATCATAGGTACTAATCTCATAATGAACGCCCCTGAATAACTGTGTATCTACTTTTACTTGGAGCTTTCCTTCTGCAAGGCTCGTAATCTCTAAATCCTCAGGACGGATTACGACCTCAACTTCTTCATTTGGATTTAACCCTTTATCTACACACTCATAAGCCTTGCCATTAATTTCTACGACAAAATCCTCAACCATCCGGCCGGAAACAATATTCGACTCTCCGATAAAATCAGCAACAAACCGGTTAATGGGCTCATCATAAATATCCATTGGTGTTCCGCTCTGTTCAATTCTTCCACCGTTTAATACAAAAATCTCATCACTCATCGCAAGTGCTTCTTCTTGGTCATGGGTAACGAAGATAAACGTAATTCCAAGGCGTTGCTGAAGCTCGCGAAGCTCATATTGCATTTCAGTTCGAAGCTTTAAATCAAGCGCTGATAGAGGTTCATCTAGTAAAATAACTTCTGGCTCATTCACAATGGCACGAGCAATGGCCACGCGTTGGCGCTGTCCACCTGACATCTCGCTAATTTCACGGGTTTCATAGCCACTTAAGTTAACAAAGCGTAAGGCTTCTTGTACCTTTTCTTGAATGACCGCTTCTTTTAACTTCTTAATACGCAATCCAAACGCTACATTCTCAAACACATTTAAATGAGGAAACAGCGCATAATCTTGAAACACAGTATTCACCTGGCGCTTGTTGGCTGGTACGGAATTTACCCTTTTATCATTTATATAAATGCTCCCAGACGTGGGCTCCATAAATCCTGCGATTAATCGTAATATCGTTGTTTTTCCACAACCAGAAGGCCCAAGCAATGTGTAAAACTTCCCTTTTTCAATTTCAAAACTTACATCATGTAGTACGGTCGTATCCTCATATTGTTGGGTCACTCCGTCAAATTTAATGATCGATTGTGTGGACAATCCTA
The DNA here is from genome assembly GCF_000171615.1 of Bacillus coahuilensis m4-4. Classification (GTDB taxonomy): domain Bacteria; phylum Bacillota; class Bacilli; order Bacillales; family Bacillaceae_K; genus Bacillus_T; species Bacillus_T coahuilensis. The sequence continues at coordinate 52,169 of NZ_ABFU01000010.3, forward strand.
TCTCCTCCTCTACTCCAATGAATTTCTACGAAATTAGTATATAGATAATTACTAAACTTTCCTACTCAAATCTTTTATTTTTGTTTAATTATTTTGCTTGTTCGTATAGTATTCTCTAGTCATACACCTTACAATACAATAAGGTCATCCAAATGGAAATAGATTGAAATGAGGTGCGAAATTGTCTTCTCGATTTTACTTAAAAGCCTTTCTGTTCTTTACACAATCTGCCGGAATGACAACAGGCTCATTTATCGCAGTATATTTAGTTTTTAGAGGACTTTCTGCTGCGGAGATTGGACTTGTGTTAGCAGCGGGAAAAGTAGCCATGCTTATTGCAAATCCTGTAAGTGGCTATATGAGTGACCGACTTAAAACGATCAAACGACTTGTTCTAACAGGTGCAATCTTTATGACAGCTTTTGGAGCGCTCATGTTCTCGTCCCAAAGCTTTGAAGCCATTCTACTGTTATATTTTCTATTTTCCTTTAGTCTTGGTCCAGTTGTCGCCCTAGGAGAAAGCTTAGCTCAAAAAACAGCCAATGACATGAAGCAGTCCTTTGGATCTTTTAGAATGTGGGGCTCTCTCGGCGCAGCCATCGCGGTCTTAGGGTCGGGACTCTTATTATCCTTAATATCGATTCATTGGATTATCCTTCCCTTCTTATTTTTCTGCGTTTTCTTAATTGGCACCGCGTTAAAAATTGAAGATGTTGTTGTATCTACTAAACCGGTTAAGTTTTCTGATACGCTTCTTTTATTAAAAAATAGATCTCTATTCCTATTTTTAGCCTCTTCCCTATTCGTCACGATTGCCCACCGAGCAAACGATGATTATATTGCGTTATTCATTACTGAAATGGGCGGAAATGAATCGCTTATTGGTTGGGCTTGGTTTATTGGAATCTTCACAGAGTTCCTCGTATTCTCTTGGTCCTATAAATGGTATCGACAGTACCATCCACTGACGTTCACCATTATAGCAGCTGTTTTATACGGGGTGCGCTATTTGGTCATGTCCTTTGTCTATGACCCTTACATCCTATTACTCTTACAGCCTCTACACGGCATTACATTCGGTATTCTTTATACGGCTGCCTTTGATTATGTCACGCGTATCGTACCGAAAGAACTACAATCTACTGGCCATGTTCTCTTATCTATGAGTTTCTTTGGCATATCAGGTATCATCGCTGCACTAGGCGGCGGATTTGTGATTGAGCATTATTCCACCCACACATTATTTGAATGGATCGGGTACTTGTCTCTATTTAGTGCGCTTTTATTAGTAGGATATAGTGCGTTAATCAGACGCGGCTCTTTGGAGCTTGCTTGGTCTAAATGAAAAAGAGTACGTCTTAGTAAAGGCGTACTCTTTTTCATTAGTAAGAGGCTAACTTGTTCACTAAATGCTCGCACACAGCTGGCCACTCTTCGTCTATAATCGAGTAGAGTACGGCATTTCTACTATAACCACTTTCTAAAATTCTCTCTTTCCGTAGTATCCCTTCTCGTTTTGCCCCTAATCGTTCAATCGCTTGTTGAGAACGAAGATTACGTTCATCTGTTTTTATTTGCACTCGAATACATTCTAGTTCATTAAAGCARKAGTCCAGTAAAGCTAGCTTGCATTCTGTATTCACAAACGTACGTTGATACGATTTTGAATACCATGTCGACCCTACTTCACAGCTTTTTTGTGAAAGACTTATTTGAAAAAGACTCGAAGCTCCAATAATTCTTCCCGTGCTTTTGACGACCACGACAAAAGGCAAAGCTGTCCCATTCTTCCGTTGTTCAATAGCTCGCCTTACCCACTCCAGCATCTTTTCCTTACTGTCTACCTTCAACGTCATAAAATTCCAATTATCTAAATCGTTCACTTCCCACAATGCCTGTGCATGCGTAAGCTCCATGGGAATTAATTGAATACGGCTACCTTCAAGGGTGGGTGGAGAAGAGAATAGGTTCATGCGTTGTCCTCCAGAGAGATTAATTTTCTTCTATTTTACTAAGTATTGGTAAAATAGGATACTCATTTTAAGGGGATGGAGGGTGGGATGGAGCTAGAGATTTTGCGTGCACTTTTCTTCTACTTGCGTGCGGCTCCAACCACTTTGCGTGCACCTCAACTTCCCATATCCTCACTGCTCCTCATCTCACCTCAAAAATTTCTTCACTAACTCCATCTCTTCTTCAAATGAATACGTCTGATAGATCGTCTCGCGTCACTCGTACGGGGTCACCGAAGAAGAACCGTTCAAATTGAGTTTGCCGTGTACCAAAACTACTCATTGTGAGCTCCCAAGCTAGTCTAAACAGCGCTACCCGCTCTTCACCATTTAAGGAGTTTACCTGTAAGTAATAGCGGAGGTCGTTTCCCATTTGAGATTGAAAATCCTCTTCTGACGGGATGGAGATCATTCCGCTTGCCCCGAGATGCTGCACCATTTCCGTATACTTTGGATAGTGTTCTTGAAATAAATTCACTGCCATATACAGCGTATCACGGTGAGGGAGATACACACCGTTCTGTTCTTCTCCTCTTTCTTCTGCATAAAATAACAGAGCTTGTGCTGTTCTCAGCCCCTTGATCATAGAAGCAATCTTTTTCTGTACATGATGGTATTCTGCGCMTGGCCAGACTTCTTACTAGTGACTCTGCTACCCCAATCAATAGCTCTAATTTTATGATCTGTCTTGACACCGCTTGATGTAGATTAAGTGGTATAAATGCGCTGTCCCTATACAAGTCAGAAACGGCATAAGGATTATCGTAAATAAACACCCTATCCCAAGGAACTACTACAGAATCAAAAATGATGATACTATCCATTTCCTCCAATCGAGAGGCCAATGGTGAATTATATGAAGACTGGCTAGTTAAGAATGATTGTCTGCACACAAAAGAAAGTCCTTTCGTGTCTGTTGGTATAGAAAACATGTACGCTTCTGATATATCTCTTGTAGATGGGGTAGAGAATACTAGTAGTTCGTCTGTAATACCACCTTGGGTCGCTAACAATTTTGCCCCTCTAACCATGATCCCCTCACTAGTACGGTCCACGATCCTGGCATTCAATGTGTTTTCGTCTAGGTAAGCGAGTGTAGATCTGTTGTTCTGAGGGTTGATAAAGGTATGTGTAAAAGACAAATCACGTTGTCTTGCGTTTTCATAAAAGGCTTGCAGCCGTTCCGGAAAGCATCCCTCTTTCCCTTCAAGAAGATGAGCCGACGAAGCGAAAGCGGTGAGGGCTGTGTTCATGTAATCGGGACTTCTCCCCATAAGTCCTCCTGTTTCTTTTGCCCATGTCTGAATCATGTGTCTACGCTTTACAAGATGTTCTTTGTTACGAGGGATTAGATAGGACGTACCAATGATATCTCCTGTCGTCTCTGATTGAAAGGTCATGATATCCTTTAACTCGGGTTTATTCTGTATGTCATATAGTAGGCGTTGACTGTTTAAAATACCATTAAATTCTGGATGATCCGGTAACCTTTCTTTTACCTTTTGCCCGTTTAACCAAATCGTTGGCTTCATGGCTCCAATACGTCTAATAAAGTCCTCTCCTGAAATAATAGGCACGTTATCACCTTATCCTATTTTTTACATTATCCTACTACGGGAAGAGTACAAGGGTGACACTACGACGAACAAACGGGCTATAATTCTCTAATATAAATGACTATACGACTCTACGAAACAACTCCGTTGATTATAAAGCGATTTTTTTACATAGGTCGCCACCTTTCTAAATAGAGGAAGATGATCCAGAGTCCTTGGCACTCCTGTGGAATCTGTCCCTTTTTACTTTAATCAACTGATGGAATTTAGCCCTGATTTACAAGAGTATTTACCAAGTCTTATTAAAAAACCACTACCACTCCTTACGCTTTTCCGTACACATTATAACTTCTCAATATCCTCACTATGGTATACACTATAGGTATGGTATTTTTCAGAAAGGGGCAGGTCATGGACCGCTTAACCAAACAAATTTCAATCTTACTCGCATCAAGTTTCTCTTTATTTTGTATTCTATTCATTTTGGATAAATCCCATCTTATCCAAGAATTTATGCTTCATTATCTTGTTATACATAGTGTTATTGAATACTTAACCGTCTTTGTTTCTCTCAGCATTGCTTTATTAGGATGGTTATTTTATAAGTATACAGACCATGTAAAATATATAATTTTCTCCAGTGCTTTTGTAGCGGTTGGTTTTTTTGTATTTGTTTCATCTTCTTACGTTTAAAGGAATGCCTATTGTTCTATTAGATGAGTACACTGTTACGACATGGTTTTGGATCATGGCGCGTTTTACAGAGGTCGTAGCTTTTTCTCTACTCATCTTACCTTTCTCCATTAAGGTGGTTCCCTCAGATCTAAGATCACTCTCTTATATGATGAGTACCGTTTATACACTGCTACTATCTTTCATCTTTTTCACGCAGTATGAACACCTTGTACCGTTATTGCAAAATGAGCAACCTACTGCGTTTAAAAATGCACTAGAATACAGCTTTGCACTTCTCCACCTTATAATCTTTATCATTGCAATAAGGTATTATAAACACGACGAACAAGTGGATCGAAAGAATATTGCCTTCGCTTCTTTCCTATTAATCTTATCTACTCTTTCCCTAGTTACGTATCAATCTTTAACTGATTTGAATCATTTCGTTGCCCATGTATTTAAGTTACTAGGCTATGTGTATTTATTAAGAATTGTGTTCTACCAGTATGGGAAAAAGCCATTAGATAAGATAGAACAGTTGTCAAATCGTTATTTAAAGCTTCTGAACACAATGGGTGAAGGAATGTATGGGATTGATATAGAAGGAAAAATAATTTTCGTAAATGATCCTGCCAAAAAGCTACTTGGTTACAGGGAGGATGAACTTATAGGGCGCTCAGCCCACCTCTCTATTCACCATTCAAAAGTGGACGGTTCTTCCCTTCATGAAGAAGAGTGCCCCATACGAAAAGCTACCATAAGTGGCGAGCAGATTTATATAACGGATGATGTATTCTGGAGTAAAGAAGGGAAACCTGTACCCGTTGAATACTATGTTCGACCGTTTCTTGATGAAAAAGGAAATTTAGGAAGCATCATCACGTTTAACGATATCTCTGAAAGAAAGAAGTTAGAAACACTAGAACAAAGGCATCAAGCCTTTCAACATGAAATTTCTGTTGCGGCAAGGGTACAAAGGTCATTGTTGTCCACTATTCCTATGCTAAGAATTCAAAATGAAGTGGGAATCGTCAGTCTTCCCTATCATGAATTAAATGGTGATTTTCATACCATTTTCCCCGAGGATCACAATACAACCATTGCCATAGCTGATGTTTGCGGAAAAGGTATTCCTGCTGCCATTCAAATGACGATGATGAAATTTGCTGTGGAACAAGGACTTCCATTACATCAGACCCTAGCTCAGATTAATACATTTTTTAATACACATATGGATCACTCATCCTTTATTACTATGCTTATTGGAAAGTACGACCGGGATAATATGACATTTTCTTTATTCATCTGCTGGTCATGAGCCAGCCATTTTGTACAGACCAAGGGAACAAACCTTTAGAGAAATATCAACCGATGGTCCTATCCTAGGGTTGTTACCTCATACAGTTTACGAGGCTGATAAAATGACTGTGGAAAAAGGAGATATTATTGTATTTTACACCGATGGAATAATTGAAAGACGAAAGAACACCTCCGATTCAAATTCCATTATTAAATCTAGCTTGAGTACAATCGATTTAACGGTTTCTGCACAAGAAATAACCGAAGCACTATACGAAAAAATAAAAGAGTATCATCCGTTTGCAATTGAAGATGATCAAACTTTAATCGTATTGAAAGTATAGTAGATAGAGAAGAGAGTGATGGTATGGGCGGGACGAAGACGATTACAGAATTGCTGCTTTTAAATTTTCTGTTAATCTTAACACCAATCTATTTTTATCAGTTTATTATTACGAATTATTCTGCTTGGAAAAGTAGAGTTAGTTTAGGGATTATATGCGGGGCCGCAAGCATTCTATGTATGATATTCCCTATCGTTTCTGGCACAGGATTTTTATGGGATTTACGCTGGATTGCGTTAATGATGAGTATTTTATACGGTGGCGTGCTTGCCGGAAGTATTACTGCTTTGATGTTAGTAGTTTTTCGATTTAGCTTAGGAGGTTTACTTGGGTCCGTTAACGTCCTGGTTGTGGCTTTGATTTTACTCTTATCATTATTGTATCTGAAAAAATCTTATCAACGTCAGGCTTTAACAGGTAAGATAATCCGGGGAATCTATTTCTCTATTTATTCTTATGCAGTTGTTGTTAGTGCCATCGCCGTTCATTTTTGGATAGTAGGAAACATGTCCTTTTTCTTTCAGCACGGCTTAAATGTCTTTTTACTCATGTTTGTTTCTTATATTTTCGCTACCTCCTTGTTTATCTATTTTTCGGAGAATATTCGAGATTACTCTCGAGTAAAAGAACATGTATCGCAAGCTGAAAAAGGGAATCTTGTTAGTGAGCTATCGACCTTATTCTCTATTGATATGTCCCAAACTCTCGAAAAAGCGCACACTGCTTTAAACGACGCGACTTCTCAAGGAGATTGGGTTCGTACCAATCATTTAGTCCCTATACAAAAAAATTTAACAAAAAGCACAGGCTAAGCTCTCACGATATGTTCAAAATACCAAGGAAACATCCACTTTAAAAGAGGCTGTTTCTATCAAAGAATCGATCGAAGAAGTTTTATCCTTAATGGCCGGCTACTCTAAACAAAAGCAGTTGAACGTTAAGAAAGAAATTCAATCTGATTTAACTTTATTTATTGAACCGATAAAATTAAAACAAATCTTACTCAATATTCTTAAGAATGCAGCGGATGCCACTCCTCACGGAGGAACTATTTCCTTAGCTGCTTACCATAAAGAGCATAGTATAGTAATAGAAATTAATGACACAGGTATCGGCCTATCAACCGCTCAGCTTCAATCCATTATGGAATTTGACTCTACAAAAATGAATAAGACGATTGGCAGAGGGCTAACGGTTACCTTTCACTTACTCTCAAGCATTAGCGGGAGCATCGTGTACGAAAGTGAAGTGGATAAAGGAACCAATGTGAGGATAAGAATACCCAAAAAATAAACGGTAAGGGCACCTTAAGGGGTGCTCTTTTGATAGTCTTGAAAATAATTGAAAGCTCCTTGCTTCAACATTTCTCCTAATTCTTCATCTGCTAATCTATATTTCTTAGCTAGCTTCCTTGTTTTTCTTTTGTCTTGCAAGCTACCTACTATCGTAACTTCTTCTGTATTCGTATCCATTTCTAAGGTCATAAAGGGTTTTCCATCACACGTGTAATATGCTATTACTTTCGTCAAATCTTGTTCATTTACCGTGTAATGAGGGATGACTCCAATGGGACGATATAGGGTCCTACCAACTGACTTCTTGATAAGGGGTATGGTTCCCAACCCAACTAACACTGTACTTATGATAAGAAAAGATGATTTTTTCATGTTAACGCCCTCTCTTGCATGTTTTACTCATTATCTTACTTAGGGCTCAATGTTTCAATACAATCTCATCTTTTTTGGTATACTACTAAAATCAGAGCTTAAAGGAGGAAGAATCGTGAGAAAGAATCGAAGGGTTATTTGCTATATCGCGATGAGTTTAGATGGATACATCGCTGAAAAGGATGGCGGCATTGATTGGCTTCATGAGATGGAATCCGTAGGAGAAGGCGACAACGGTTATGAAGATTTTTACGATAGGATTGATACGGTCCTTATGGGCAAGAAAACGTATGATCAGGTTATGAGCTTCGTACAGGAGTTCCCTTACCCTGGTAAAAAAGCTTATGTATTTAGTCGATCCACTACCGGTCAAGATAAGCACGTAGAATATGTGAACGAAGATATAGGATCTTTTACGGAAAGTTTGAGGGAGAAAGCCGGACTGGATATCTGGATGGGTTGGGGGGGAGCGATCTCCTTCATGATTTTATTAAAGAAGGATTAATCGATGAGTTGATCATTACGTTGATTCCCATTATTTTAGGTGCGGGTGTTCCATTGTTTAAGCATCAAGCAGCTCCTATTCCTCTGAAGCTTATACGCACGAAACCGTACGGAGAGTTTGTTCAAGTACACTATGAAGTAAAAGGATGATCGCCAGACCTGACAGCGCCATCCTTATTGTATTATGAACTAAGAATGACTTGAATTCCAGAAGGATCAAACGTTATCGCTTGATCTTCATTTTCTTCAATGGTTGACCCTAGCTCTTTTAATCGTTGGACGGCTTGATTTCTTTCTTCTATGGTTGGATAACGTAATAAAAAGGAGTCTAATCCTGCACTGTTAGGAGCTGGCTTTGGTGCCCCTACACCACTCCAAGTGTTTAGACCAATATGGTGATGGTAGCCTCCCGTCGATAGAAATAAGGCCTGCCCACCATATTCGTTCACCACTTTAAAGCCTAATCCTTTTGTATAAAACGTTCTCGCTTCTTCTAGGTGTGCTACATGAAGATGGATATGTCCCATGACGGTATCCTTCGGAAGCCCCGTCCACTGTGCCTGTTCACATTGCGCTATTATTTCTTCATAACGGAGCGGGTCCGTTGCCATGGCTACAGATAGATTTACCTTCCCATCTCCAATCCGTTGACGGGCGATCTCGGTAAAGTTCTATTCCATTGCCGTCAGGATCAGATAAATAAATGGCTTCACTCACTAAATGATCAGCTGCCCCAATTTCAATTCCGTATTCTGCAAGATGATAAATGAAATCCCCTAGATCTTTTCGCTCTGGAAGTAATAAAGCAAAGTGATAAAGCCCTGTGGTTCTTTCCTTTTTCTCTTCAGCTTGAATGGGTACTTGAAGAGATAAGAGAGGGGTGCGCCCATCAGCAGTTAAGACCGCTGTCCTCTCTGTTTCCTCTAGTACATTGAAACCAATTATCTCTTGATAAAACGTCAGAGACCTTGCTAAATTTGCTACTTTAATGGTTACATGTGCAACATAGGTCGATCCTTCATCATGAAAGCCCATCCCTCTTCCTCCTTATCGTCCTGCTAGTCTTTTGGTTACTTTATGTAAGTTAGTTTATTTTTATTATTTGTTTTCGTCAAGTAAGATGATTTTAATAATACGACCATTGTAGTATAACTATGGTAGGGGGAATTTCATATGAAACCATCAAACGTGTGTCCACGGTTTGAAAAAGCCATTCAAATAGTAAGCCAACGTTGGACTGGACTTATCGTCTATCAACTTCTAACAGGTCCGCAGCGTTTTAACGAGATTCAAGGTTCCATAGGAATTAGCGGAAAGGTATTATCTGATCGCCTTAAAGACCTTGAACAAGAGGGCATCGTAGAACGAACGGTTATCCCATCAACACCTGTTATGATTGAATACTCTCTTACAAAAAAAGGCGCAGCCATGGAGCCTGTTATTAACCAAATAGAATCCTGGTCAAGAGAATGGATCTGACAAGGGGACAGGGACTTTGTCCTGCAGTAGAACTTAAATTTCGAATAAAATCCTACTATTTAGTTAAAAGCCTTGAGCTTCGGCTCAAGGCTTTTTGTCTTTTGTTCCGTCCGCTTTAGCATTTTAGTGGTATTTAGTGTCAGCCCGATCCTAGGGTTCGTATATGAGCTAAAGTAAAAGACAAGGTCCCTGTCCCCTTAACTTTAACTGTGATGATCACGCTCTCCTTCCAGGCTTGTAATCTCCTTGGTTAATTTTTCAATCTGCTTTTCAATTAGCTTCTCCATATCTTTCGAGTTATTATCTACATTTCCTGCAACTAGAGTATTCATTAACCACTCTACTATTTGAAGATCCACATTGGTGTCTTTTCCTTCTGACTCTAGGGGGGAAGGTACAATACTTTCCATTAACTTCTTTTCTTCTATCAAACTATCATAGGCATTTTGAAGCGCTTGATTTTCTCTCTTAAGATTCTCTACCAAATCGAGCGTAGAACCAAGTTCTTCTGTATTATGTTCCTCAATTTTTAATTGCTCTACATACTCCCTAAGGGATTTGTAATCTTCATTCAACTCTTCAAAATGAGATTCAATCGTATGCAAACGTTCGTATTCTTCTTGTTTCTCTTGTGATAGTTGATGGTATGCTTCAATACGCGCTTGAAGCATCTCACTTTTGTTTTTTCTATTTCTTTTTCAAGTAATTCCTTTTCTTTTGTTAAAAATTTATTTTGTTGGAGGGACTCCTCATAAAGAATAAAGGCTTCCTTCTTTTCCTTCTCAACATTTTGATAGAGAGTGTTATTCTCATCTAATTGTGTTTGAAGTCTTTGATACTGTTCTTCCATTTGATTCATTTGGTTAAGAAGAGTTTGAAAGGTTTCTGCCTGTTCCTCTGAACGTAGATGTATTTTCAATTTTTCCTCTGTAATTTGATCAATAACGTTAAGAAGTTTTTCTTCTTTTAACTTAGCCTCTTTTAATCGTTTTTCTACCTCTTGCAGTTTCTCCTTAAGCTGGATAGTCTCCTTTTCCTCTGCTTCTACCTTCTCTTGTACATGTTTAACACGATCTAAAAGCAGATCATTTTTATCCTTTTCCTCAGCCATTTCGGCTATCCATTTTTCTTTCTCTTTTAAAAGTTCATTTAACTTTCCTTGTACCTTAGAAAGGTTTTCTTCGGAATTTCTTACTTCTATTTTTAAATCGCTCATTTCTTGCTCATATAATGCAATTTTTCTTTCAGTTTGTTCTGCTTGTTTTGAAAAAGAGTCGTATTCTCCCATTTTCTTACTTTCTAACTCTTTTACCTGTTGATGCAGTTGGTGAATTTCCATCTTTAACTGATCGATTAAAACGATTCTTGTACTATTCTGGTAATCAATAATTTTTTGTTTATTACCTTTTTAATTCGGATTGGTAATGAATTATTTTCTGTTGGAGTTGTATCATTTCATCACTCATTTCAAACCCTCCTTTTCAACTACATCATCTGGAGATTCAAGAAGAGCTATAACAGAATGAAAAGCTTCATTTGATTCTGTTATCCATTCCGATACTTTGTGGATTAAATAATCCGCTGTATCATCTGAACGTACACCTTCACTTTTGTCAACAGACTTAATAGTCATCCAATGTAGTATCAATAAAGACAACATTTGCTGATCAAGAAATACAAAGCTAGTGCCTGAAGAATGAGATTCTCTATATTTTTGTATTTGACTCATCAACATTTCTTTTTGCAACTTTTTCAAGTGAATCATATAGTCAAACTCCTGAGGTTCCATTAGCAGTTTCCTCCCCACTATCATTAGAACCTTGAATGTGAATAGCATTAAAAGACTTGATTCCGTCCGGAAATTCGTCAGAATAGACGTATCCTACTATCCCTCCAGAATACGTTTGTGTGGCTTTCCATTTTAGTTGAAAAGAACTAAATGTTAAACTTTCTCCTGGTTTAATTTCATTTGTCGATGGCTGTAACCAATATTGATCCATACTTTTAACATCACCTATTCGCTTCCATACACTTGAAGTATTCATACCATTTGTATTGGTTTTTTCCGTTATATACCGTCCTGAAAAGTAGAATGGTGAATCCTTCTTTAATTGGATAAGAATATAAGGATTAGAAAGGATAGAGGTTCCAATATTCTTAATGACAAAACTCCCTAGGCATAGGTTTTCTCCCTTTTCTGAATGTATTAAATTTAAAGAATACGTTAGGTAGCATATCACCTTGGTTATTTTTTTGTGATTTATGAATAAGGTCTTTTATTTTGTCTACATAGGATAACGTTAGTTCATGATAGGCTTCAAGTTGTTCTTCCAAGCTACTGATTTTCCTACCCATCCCTTCACCTCTTTCTATAACAGCTTAGACGCTCCCTAATGGATTACTTTCCTATCAAAAGTGATATTGGATGATTTTAGAACATACGATAAGTAGAAATAATATATATCCAGTCAAAATATTTGACAGATTTTTTTCATAAAGCAATCCTTTGTATACTACTTTTCTTATAGTTGAAAGATTAATCTTCCTAATTCATCTAATTTGTTTTCTACACGTAAAAAGTGAATAAAAGAATCCATCTTGAACAGGACGCTCTCAAATTGGATTCTTTTTATTTTAAGAGTGAGTAGAGTCATACATAAGGTTTTAAGATTTTTACCCTACGATTAATGAGTAGAGGATGTTGAATACATGTAATGATTTAAAATTAAAAAAACCAGAGGTTTCCTGTATCATTAGGAAACCTCTGGTTTTTAAACTATTTAACTTTTATTGGAATTTAGATGTACCAGAAAAATAAAGTTGTTCCCTGGCCTTCCTTTCAAACCCTTGCCCTGACTGACTTTCCATAAATTGTAGGCGAATTAGTTGTTCCCTAATTCGCTCTTTTCTTGTCCTATTTTTAGTCAGATTTCAGGTTTTTCAGGTAAATAAGTTGTTCCCTGAAATGCTGGATTTGTTCTGCTTTTTCACGCCTTTTCTCATGCTTTTTCTCGCTCTTTTACCCGCCTCTTTTTTATCCCGCTTTGTTTTCAAACCGAAGGTTTATCAGGCTTTCTCTCCCGCTTTTCTTCTTGCTTTTCTCCATGTTCTTTCTCGCCAGGCTTTTTCATCGCTCTTTTTATCCAACAAAAAACACGAGGAAAATCGGATAGTGATTCCGACTTTCGCTCGTGTTAGGGAACGGTTTATTTAACCAACAATACAGTTTATTTTGCTCAGGAACAACTCGATTTTGCTGGTACATTAGTGTTCAAGTACATTATAGATGTATAGTAATAATCGCTCCAAACCCTGGTTTTGTGATGCTGGTTTTTTTGCAAGTCCATTAAAGATGAATAGTACCAATTTTGCTAGTTTTACATGGTTGTATAGTAGTTCCAACCCATACCCTAAAAAATATGTATCATCTAATAATACTCTGAATTAATACCTAATCTTTTTTGCACATATTCAACCAACCATTTCTGTGGATATTTAACCGGAATTTGCGGATAAATATCCTCTTCCTTTATTGACTCCCTTGCCCCAATTTCTAAGTTCAATATTATCCAGTCAACTAATCGGAACAGATAATTAGACTTGGATTCCAAAGAATCCTTAATCAGGCTATTTGTTTTAGGTAAACTAGATACATACCGTTTTGGCAAATTTAACAGCCTACATATTTCTTTTTTTGTTAATTCTAAGAGGTCTGTGCCCATCGTTATCCCAGTTCATAAGTATTTCAGAAACCCTATCAAACAATTCGATATCTTCCTTTACATTATCACTTTTTGTATGTCCCTTCTTTAAATTAGACATAGTTTTATTTAACCATTGTTCATCGTGTTGTTGTAGCCAAACATAAGTATTTGGTTTTTCGTTTATTACTTCTCTTATAGATATATCGTGTTTTGCCTGAAGAATTTCTTCTATCCGTTTTCGGTATTTATCTCTTTCATCATCCATTGAAAAAACTTTTCTTCTACTTTTTATAATAGGAAGAGAATAATCTTCGCCCACATCAGTCTCCATTCCTAAGTTTGCTATCGCACTTTTTAATGCATCGGTTCCAATACCTAACTCTTCTCTCATATACTTCAATGTTCTACGTTCCTTCATTAAATTATGAAGCTTACTTTCCCAAACAGGACCATATTGTCTTACGATACCTTTTCTAAATTCATCCTCTTCGCTAATAAATGGACCTCTTCTAGTATAGATAAACCCGCAATCACATATGAAAGTGCCCGAATAATTATCTGAAGTTCTATAATGAATATCAACTTTCTTTATTACCCTTTCCTTATAATGAGAAGCCGCAGGATTCAAACAGTACCAAGGTCCATTTCCAAAAGGAGATTCTTCAACTATATTAGAAATATCCTCTATAAAAAACCGCTCAACAGAACCAGATAAAAAGCGCATCAATAAAACATGTCTTATAGGAAACAAATTTAAGTTTTTTGCATAAACCAGTTTTAATAACCAATGGTTTTTAATATAAACTGACGGCAAACCTAAAGTTTCTAATATATTTAAACCATAGAAATCAACAAAGTCAGACACCAATTTTCCACTTTTTAATTTACCTGTTCTTAGAGTAAAGCCTTTGTATTTCAAAAGAGCTTTATATTTCTCTAATAAAGCTGTTCCAGTAACTGTTACCTCCGAAGAAAGTAACCAAGTAATATCAGATGCGATGTCCAGCAATAGTTTGTATTCACTTTCACTTTGTTTTTTGTTATCCTATGACAGGATTCTCTAAATCGTAAGGCGTGATATAGCGCAATTCTTGTTTTTCAGTAATTCTTTGAATTTTATTTAAATATGTACCATGTTTAGGACATACCATTACTCCCTGAACCTGATGCAATCTACTAATATACGATTCCCCATATTTAAAAAAGTCTTCCTTAGCACATTCAACACAATAATATATGTCGCTGTTCCTTTGTAATCTTAGTCCCATTTTATTTAGTATTAGTCCTTCTTTACGGCTACACATTAAATCCTTTATTTCTTCAGCAAACTCATCATTCATAAAAGGTCTATACAATGGAAACAAGGTGCAGTTACGAATGAGATATACTTCTGTGATACCCCATCTAGAAGGAATTCTTTTACTAATTTCGTCAATTTTTGTGGGGAAGTCCATTGAAAGATTTTTAACCTCTTTATAGCCAAATAATTCATTATAGCTATTGCTCCACGATAAGCTACCAGTGTGAATATGATACCTAGAAATTAAACTATAAAGTGTTTCACCTGGATATATTTGCGGAAAATATGGTATTAACAAAAATACTCCTCCTATTGTATATACTTTGTATGTACATACCCCCAATAAAACGAAAAAAATCCACGTATCCAAAGGATAGGGATTTTTTTGAAAATATGTAATTGAAAACTTTTTCCAAGCTATTGATACTAATTTAAGAATAAGGTAATTACACAATTTCGGCAATATTATTCTCAACTCAAAACTTTTGCAATTTCGAATATACCTTTCCAAATTGATGTTTCCCTGTATAAAAAAGCTTTTCACCTAATAATACAAACGTACGTTTGAAAATAATATGTTGAAAGGATGGCAATAAATGAACTTCATTGAAATCCCATTAACAAAGTGCAAAATTTTCTTAACTGAAAAAGAATTAGTTGGGCTTCTGAGTAAGGATGTTGAGTTATACAAAGAAAGCCTTCAAAGAGGAAAAGCTTTTACCAGAAGTAAAAGACAGCTAGAAAGGGAAGAAAAACATTTTAGGAATTATGAAGCATCAGTTTTACAAAAAAAATATACATTAATATGTAAGGAGAGAACAAATGGATTCCTATAAAATTGGTACTTGGTTCTCATATAAGAAACCAAAATGGGAGACAAATCTCCAATGGTGTAGCGATAACATAATAGAGAAAACTGGATTATCAAGAGAGCGACTAAAGAAGGTACTTGAAATATTACATGAAAATAATATTATCGACTAGACACCTTACCTTATTATATTAAAGTTAAGGGGAAGCGAGCTTCCTACTATAAAGATAGTATACACATTGTATATACACAGTATGCACAATCTTTTAATACCACAAAGGGAATGTACTACATTCCCTTCAAATACTATTATAAAATTTATTGATTATTCTGATTGCCTTCTCAATATCCGATATTGAAGGTTTAATATTGTTTGGAGAACCTTCCTTTTTAATTTCGTCAAATTTATCTAACATATAATTTTTTGTATTTTTTTTCCTTTAATCATTCCATGAAACCTTTGATTGCTACCAATCACCTTATACAGTGGTAGTATTGCTAAATCTCCTACATTTTTCCCTTCTTTTTCTTCATCATAATCTTCCCATTGATAACCTAATAAGGTGATTTTCCCTTCTGCTTGAAGCCTTCGTATAACATCTTGTTTTTGACTATAAATTTTTTGGCTTTGTTGCTTGTTAAACTTTGCATACTTGTTTAACTTCCCTAAAGCCCATACAATATTATCTGTTATTAAATCTTCATCTGTCGCAGTAAACGGGGTTGTTTCAAAGTCGGAATATACTTCCATGATAATTTGATTTTCTGAATTAAGCTCTGGCATATAAATACTGATAATTAAATCCCCACTTGAAACAGCATTTTTTCTTTAATTTTCTCCCATTGTCTAAATGGTCCCTTTCTATCATAAATCCATTAGGGATGTCTTTCTTTTTATAATAACTAGGCACAACTAATCCCATCCATTTCTTTTATTTTTTCATCTCACATTCCTTTAATAATAACTTACCTTCTGTATTTCCTTTAATATATGGCTCAACTCAAATCAATCTTCGTTCCTTCGTCTTTTCCTCCACCTGCTTGAATTCTCCAATGTCCTCTTATTACACAACTATATTCCCTTCTACTTTTAATGTTTCATAACGTTATATGTTTCCTCAAATTGGAATCTATGATTATCATATACCAATCTTATAATGTGATTTACCTTTTGGCATTGGTTGGTCTTTTAGCAATATCTTTACCTGCTAGACTATACATAACCTCATATTGAATCTTTTTCAAGTATAATATTAAATTAATATCCAATTTTAAGACATTTCCTAATACATTCAGACCAGTTTTTATTCTATTTAAGCAGTTAATCAGCATACAAAAACTTTTTATATAAAGTTTATTTAGAAGTTTGGTAAAGATAATTTCTTCTTATCTTCACCAAAAACGACAATGAAATTTTACAAAGTAAAATATCATATAGAAGGTAATAAATACTTTTATGTAGACCTCAGATGTTTGATTTTCTCCAAATTTACCGATAATGATTTAATAAATATCAATGGAGGCTAAAAATTGACTCAATACATTATCGACGGCTCCCAAAAAGGGTTGGCTATCGGTGCGGGCATTGTAGAAATAAGGAATAATGGTTTCTTTAACCTTAAAAATTTTACAACTTACCATACCGCAGCTAGTTCCGTTTTAGCAGAGATTTTCGCTTTAGAATCGTCATTAAAATTAATAAAAGCATTGGAGAATGAATTTTATAGCAGGATTCTTATATTCTCTGATAACAGTTCTGTTATCAAATTCTTTAATGATGATTTAAAAAACTCCAATCTTTCTTCTGATACTTACATCTCCGGAATACAAAGACAAATTATATCATTAAGTAAAATGACAGATATCAGTGTCCATCGGATTGGGAACGAATACTTAAAGTTGCATAACATTGCCCATAATTTAAGCCGATTATATTTACAGGACCCGAATAATGAAGCTTTTTACAACGAGAAATCGATAGACCTACCTATGTTAAAAACATCAGTGCCACTTAAAAATAATATTCCGAAAGAGCCAAGCAAAACATAGTCCATGATTGATTCAAAACTGACAAAAAAACAAACTAAATCAATAAAGAATAGAAAAAAAAGAGTCCGCTATTCCATCCCAAATTGCACTGAAAACCTCTTCCAAAACCAATTTGCCAAATACCAATAATGAAGTAAAAACAACCGAAAAAATACAAAAAGTAAGAAAAAGCAGCAACAAGCTCACTTCCTTGGTCTCAATAGATGCAAATCAAGTGAACGGTCAATGGCAACTATTAGTTGATGGGAAAGTCGTAGAAAAGCAATCGAGTTTCATAAAATCAGTTGAAAATTTTACAATGAAAAATAAAAGATAGCATTGGGGTGAACTTGATTTTTTCTCCTTCAGATAAAATCAAGAAATTATTAAAGGCAGTTGAGAGAAATAAATATGTGAAATTATTAGTTCAGTCTTTTAACCAAGTCGGCTAATATCAAATTTAGCGGACATTAGAAAAACCGGACAACGTTGTGTCCGGTTTTTTATGCTACTAAGATATATTGCCTTGTTCTTCTGGATTATCAAGCACACTAAAATTTTGCAAATACTTACGATAGTTCTTAACAAGCTTCTTTTCAAGAACCTTGCGCCCTTCCTTCATCTCAATGTTCATGTTGTTAATGGTAGGAAACTTGGATGTAATAGATACATTTGTAATTGGAGGTGCAACAACCAACCATTGAATGTTTAATAGGTCCAGTAAACTGAAGACCCCTTCAACCAGTTCTGGTGCTGACATGGTTCCAAATGGGTTATCTGTGACGAGGAACAATGGACTATTTTCCTCTACTCTTTGTCTCATTAACATCGCTATAACAATGAAATGGGCGAGCAATGTTTGACCTCCACTCTTTGTCGAAGAGGTGACACTTCCTTGGTTAATGGTTTCCCATTCCTTGTATACCGCATGCTTAGCTTCCCCTCTGAGCAATCCGCCCTCAATACCAGGAATGTGAATCATTAAACGAGGAAAATCTCCCATAGCCTTTAATACTAACTTTGATATATTCATGGTTTTAACGACATCATGCACCGTAAAATTATCAATTTTGTCCTTATATTTACTAACATAGAAATCAATTTCGTTCATACAAAGTTCTTTGACCAAAGGCTTGATATCCTCTAATTTTGTAGGGAATGGAAAGTTCTTATTGTACTTTATTAATGGAAATCGTTCCTTTTTCCAGTTTACAATTGTCAATTTTCGTACCAGGTCCTGTAGAACATTGATTACATCAAGCACCCTTCTGGATTGACGTTCTGCACACAAATCAACAGCTTTGTCTGCTTTTTCCTTTTGTTCAAGTTCATCTTGTAAGTTATTTTTTGCCCAATCAAGATAATTGTTCAAAGAAGCCACGGCATCATCAAAACTCATATCCCGAATAGTAGATAAGAAATGGACCAATTCCTTTTGATAAGTTTCTGGTATATTTGTAAAAGAATCAATTTTGTCCTTAATCTGTGTAATGCGTTTACCCAGATTTTCTTGATAGAAACGATAATCCGTGGATAATGAATTATATTTCTGGTTCCACTTAGTGAAATATTCCATTGGATTTTCATGAATAAATACACTTTCTTTCTCTGATAGCACTTGTGTAGAGTGAACCGGCAGCTTCAAATCTTTTAGCAGACGAGTTATTTGTTCCATTCCCTCGATGGACGTACGAAGCTTGGTGATTTCTTCCCTTGTATCACTATACTGCCTTTCCAAGAGGTTCCGCTCTTTTCGATATTGCTCTTTCGCTGCTTTCCAATCCGGAATCTCTATATATTCAGCTCCAAAACGAGGATAGTCCTTCTCCATATCCTTCTTTTTGTCCTCCAAGCGTTTTTCAAGTTTTTCGATTTCCTCACGATTGTATTTCATTTTGTTCATGATTTCATCCACCTTTGTTTGCCCTTGGTCCCGCTGTTTCTCTGCCTGGGTCACAAGAGTGACAAGATGCATTTCATCACTTTCAGGTACAGATAATTCCTTCCATGAGTTCCCATACAAATCTTGAAGGATATTTTCGTGTTTAATAACTTGTTCTTGCCATGTTTTAACCGTTTGGTTCAGTTCTGCTAATCGCATATTTTTATTACTTATGTTCTTGTCAAGTTCATGGTATCTGATGATATGCTCTCGTGCTTCTTTGGATAATGAATGACCGTAGGAGTGTGAGCGTAAATCCTGTTTTTCATCGAACGTATTGATTAAGGCTGCTACTGGCATTTGTATATCCTCTAGCATCCGCCTTAGTGTACTATAGTTGTTTCGAACATATCCCATCCAGTTGTTAAAACTTGCGTTGTTGTTTGTTTTTTGAATAGTGATTTTCTCTTTTTCTTCCTCTAATTGTGTTATGCTGTCTTCTATTTCCTTGATGAGCTTAAGGAAATTCGATTTTGTTTTTCTGTTTTCTTTATCTTGTTCTAGTTCATTTTCTAACAGCAAGAGTTCCTTTTCATTCTTTTCAAGGTCTACCAACTTATTGCTCAGTGACCCAACCTCTTCCATCTTCTTTTTAAGCGCCTCTTCTTTCTCTTCTAACTGCACTTTAAAGTCAGATAAAATATTCGTTTGTCTTTTTTTCTTCTGTTTGAAGATTTAAAAGTTTAAGACTCAATTCCACTTTTAAAATTCCGCTTAAAAGGACTTCCAATTCCTTCGAAACCTTCTCGATTTGTTCGATTTTTCTCTCAAATGCCCCAACTTCGTGGTCGGCATCATCTGCGTTCTTTTCCACCATAACTTTCCACTGTTCAAACTCATATTCATCTTCAAGGAAACTATAGCTTAAATCTTTGAATAAATAATTCATCTCATCTTGTTTGTTCAAGAACGGATTCGTTGTGCTCTGTTTGTCCTTTTTGCTTGATTTCGTTTTATCAACCAATACAACATGACTACGAATTAACTCTTGTTCAATAAACGATAGATTTAACGACTCAAATGATTCTTCCAATATGACAATGCTATATCGTAGAGCTGGGTTCCGCTCAAGTTCATATTGCTTCTCATCGTGAGAAAGCTGATGAAGATACTCGCTTCCATACATGGACTCAATACGGTGAGCATTTAAAAGTTGTTTAACTTTAAGTAGGTCACTGTTTGGGATATAGGAACCAATCTTATCTCCTTCCTCTATTAAATGAATATCTTCCTGTAATGTCCACATTTTCCTGAGTTGTTCCTTGTGGGCATACTTGGTTTTTTCCAAGTAAATTTCAAGGTCTTTCCTGATTTCGTAGTAATTCTCCCTTTCCAATTCAGGAGGATAATGTGTTTTTAAAATTTTCGAGACATTGGCTACTAGTTCATTTTCTTTTTGGGAAGCAACTATACTTTCCTTCTCCACTTGCTTAATTCCACTTCCAATTTCTCCTACACGGTCTTCCTGCCTGGCTAAATCTATCCTTGTATCTAGGATTTCATTTTCCAAAATAGACTGAGACTTCGTTGCGATTTCAAATTCTGATTTAACCTGGGTTAGTTCCAATCTGGTCTTATCTATGATTTCGGAAATTTGGTAAGGCAGTTCGGTCCCAAACTGTATACAAGCTTCCGCTAATTTTTTCTCGAATTGGTCAATTGCATTCGAAAGGTCATATACCTTAAATTCCAAACCTTTTTTTTTGTTTGACCCTCTGAATCCATGTCCATTTTAAGTTGCTGAATTTTGTGCTCATGAGCGAGTATAGAACAGGCATTCCGGTTCATTTCCTTTTGCCAAGATTCAGAAATACTCACCCATCGCTCTTTAAAATACTCCCTAATTTCTTTAAGTCCGGCTGTTGCTTCTTTTAAATCTTCCGATTCTAATAAAGTCGATATACTCTGATTATTAGCCTCTATTTCATCCAGTTTGTCCATTCTTCTTTTTAGTTCAAGATTCACTTTTTCTTTTATAAGCTGCGATTGATATCCTTTAAGGGCAAGGTCTGCTTTTAATTGTTCATGTTCCAACTCATAGTATTGCCCATCAACCTCATCCCTCTCTTGGTGCAAAGCAATATAATCGATGTTTGCATATTTCCATCTTGCAATGTCACGTTGCTCTTTCCGGGCAATTTGTTCCCTTTCAAGTTTTGTTACTTGGTTTTCTTTGTAATCCATTAATGAAGTTAGGAGTTGAAGGAGTTCACTACCTTTATTTTTCCATATTTCTACGGATTGTTTAATTTCTTCTCCTTCCCTAAAGCGGTCTTGAAGTGGCAGAATAAAATCATTAATTTGTTCAATACTGTCTACCATTGCTAACAGGTCGGGCAATTCCTTTGAAATCTTCAAGGCTTCTAAAAACCAAGTGGTTACAACGGATACCTCTTTTTTATTCCTTGAATCGATTCCTTCAATCTTATCATTTATTGTTGGAATGAGAAGGTTGTAGAACAAACCAGTATTATCGGTAGAGCCTTTGAAGAACTCTCCGAACCCGCCTTCGCCATCATTGATTCTTTTTAAAATGTTAACCGTGTTGGTATCATAGCCATATTCCTCAATTTTTTCTATATATGAATCTCTGTCTTGTTTCGAATAAAAATTGAATGACTTATCAGATTTAATTGCTTCTTTCCAAGTAGTGAAAGGAACCGCCTCTTTTTCTTTTTCATTCCACAACTGAAATTCAAAAATATCAGCCATCTCAATCACTAAAGGCTCCATAGTATAAAGAAAATAATCAAGCTCAATGGGAGAACTTGTTTGTGCCTTTTTATCATTTGAGACGAGGCGCGGTGTTACCGCTATACCAAGTATCACACGTTTGGATAATGACACTTGCCATTCTTGGACAATATGAAAGGTGTATTCGATGGGTCTATCTTCATCATTAAAAAAGAAGTGATGTACATGGTTAAGGTCTTTCTTCCATGAAGTCAAAGGGTCTAATGTCTGAAACAAGGTTTGGAAAAAGACCCCCTTACCGCCTCCATTTCTAAGAATATAGGCTGCATGACCAGGCATAGATTCAGGAATGGTAAAGTCCAACTTTAAGTCATCCGTATGTATGTTTCCTGAGTCGTACTTTAATCCAACAACTCTCATCTTTGCTAGTCTCGCTTCCATGATGCTCTTCCCCCTTCCTTACTCCTCGAATCTTGAAAAACATTCTGATGAATCACTCCTTTTCCATGTCCATTTGGAATAACAAGTAGCCCATGTTCAGTTAGTTCATTATAAAATCCCTCTCGATTCAATTCCTTTATACTAAAGGCTAAAATTCGATTGTTTGAAAATTTCATAATCCTTATGCCCCCATTTCTCCAGTTTCTTTTACATCCTCTAATAAAACTTGGAATACATCATAACGGTCCTGGTATCTATCCATATTTCCAAATCGTGCTCGCAATCTCTCAAAGAAAACTGGCGTTGGGGTCATTCGGCTAGTTTGTGCAGTTCGTTCTATAAACACCATTTTATCCTTTTCCAACTCTCTTACTGCTCCATCAATCAATCCAAACTTAGATTCCTTGATATAACTTACACGTCCATTTTCTAATTTGTGATACCGAAGCAACTTCCACTTTTTATGCATTTCTTTTACAGCAAGTGACCAGTCCTTAGAAAATGTCCCTTCCGATTCTATATCAAGTTCGTGCCAATGCTTTAAGGCTTTGGTCACTAATTCCTCAATCTCACCATAGGATAACCCTTCATTCTCCCACTTAATTTTGGAATCAATGTCGTTATCCGCTTCGGAACAAATGACCATCCACACAACTCCCATGATGTATAAATCAACTCGATTTTCATAGGATTTAACTTTCCTTTTTAACTCGGATATCGGGTTAGTGTGGAAGGAGTTGTGTGGTTGAACAAGTATGTGTATGTGTTTATCTTGTCTCACGACCCTTAGCCCAAAGCTCTCCGCCAGCCTTCTTACACAATTTCGAACTTCCTGAGATTCAACATACGGATGGACTAACGTATGGTCATTCGGCAGATACTTTTTCTGCCATAAACAAGCCACTAATTCAAAAGCTGCCCTCTCAATTTGAGCGATGTTCATTTTCTTCCGCCTCCTCCATGATTAATAAATAGGTAGATACATCAATTTTATTTCGTAAAACCATTGAGTCATTGCTGGGGATGCTAAAAATCTGTTTGTTCCTTAATATGGATAATTCAGGATATTCCTCCATCAACTTGGAGAGTAACAAGGCTTTATCGTCACTGTCTATTTGTAGAAGGTTTTCCTCATTAACTATGAAAGGTTCGTCCATCGAGGCGAAGGCTAACCAGAAATCGAAAGCCTCCGGATTCTCAACCCACCTTGCCATCGTTAACTCATCTATTTGTTGTAAAAGCCTTAAGGAAACTCTCCCTGCTTTCAACAACTCTTCAAATATTGGTTTCCATAATGTTAAAATGGAATCCCAATCGAGAGATATTGGCTCAAATTGAGGCTTTGTCTTGGTTCCAGTTCCTCCAAAAGTAGGGCGAGATAAATCCAAATGCTCCTCAATTCCCCATTCCAATGGTAGGATGGAAGGCTTATTGGGCGAAAACAATGATTCTACCAGTGTTACCATTTCGTCAGGATGAGCAAAACCTACTACTTTGGCTTTGTCTTCCCAAATGGTTTTCCTGAATGAGGTGGTATTGGTTAGCCAAATATTCCTGAAATGAGAGTTTCTTATCTGCAATTCAAGTCGGACATTTTCAATCACCAATTTTGCTAGCATATCGTGATTATTTTTAGTTTTTGAGAGTCGTTTAGTTAATTGCATGTAGGTATTTTGATGCTCTGGAGACACAGCTATTCTCCTTAGAATTCCATCTAGTTTCCTGTACTTCTGGCTTTCTTCATCAAATTGCGCTTCCACATCTTTCAACTGTTTCCCCCATCGACTTTTATTTTCGTAGATGGTTGACTTTGGATTCCTGATAAGCTCATCTTTATGGATTTTTTCCTTCTTTTAACAGGGTCATAACCCGATGGTTTAACGTATCCAACATTCTTAAAGCAGACTTCAACTCACCTTTTTCAATCAGCAATTCAACCAGAATCTGCTGTATCGAAACAGGGAGATGTTTTTGAATTTCATTAGTATTTAAAAAAAGAGCCTGTGCTTCTTCAGTAAGTTTGTAAACCGGTAGCCCTTCTTCAAAATTTGTTGAATCCCTATCAATCTCAAGGTACTGAAAACGAAAGGTCTCCCATTCCATTTTATGTTCATTAAAGAATTGTTCTTGGAATGCAAAGGTATGCTTCGAACTGCCCTCATTAACCATAAGAGCATCTACTATCTTTTCGGCTTCAAACCAATCACATTCTATTTTCATGGATTCAGCCAACTTGTAAACCGTCTGTACTAGGTCTTCCCTTGTTCGTCTGACATCATCCAATAATTCCTGATAGAAAATCACTGCAATAAGGGTGAATGATAAGTGACGTGCAAAAGGATTTAATCGCCCAAAATTAGCCCCTGTGCCAAGAATCCAAATAGGAATTAAGGTCTTAAAGCGAGAACCTAAATCTTCAAAGGATAATTGCAGTGCCTTTTCCATTAATGAAACCCTCCCTTAATGTAAAGAGTCTCAAAATTTATACACTCTTGAGCGATACGCTTCCGTTCGTTCCACAACGCCTGAATCCCTTCAAAAGTTTCTTTGTGATTTTCAAATTCCTCTTTAAGCAAGTCCAAGTTTTTTTCAATTAAGTTCTGGTTTTTAAATACAGCAGTCGCCACCTCATTTGAAAAGGAAATTAAAAACGAATAAAAAGGGTGCGCCAACAAAATATTGAAATCCGTATATTTACTTTTAACATCAAAGTAGATATTAAAGCCTTCATAATCAATATCCCCTGAGTAACGTATCGTCAGTTGGGTAGGGTCATCAGTTATATCCTTTAAGTAGTCCAATGTATTACATATTCTGTACCCTTCTCCCCAAACCAGGTAATGTGGTATAGGTCCAAAATTCCAGTGGAGTTGTCGGATTATTACTTCTTTAAGAGTTTGATAAGTAGATAACCCTTCTACGACCAGAACCTCATGTAGATAGTTTTCTGGCACCGCTTCATTCTTCCAATATTGAAATGGCTCATGGACAACCTTATACAAAAGGTCTTCGGGTGATAATTTAAGGCGATTCATTAAGCTCACTCCATGCGAAGAAGCTAAATACTTTTCCGCTTCTATATCATCTGGAAGTTGTTCATTTTTAAATAACATCAGTGAACGCTCCTCTCTGGTTATTTTTATATGTGCATCTTTGTTTTTTACAAATTGATAGAGTATCAGTATCTTTCTCCACTCATCCTCGGTCTGATATTTTTTCTGTCTTAAGTAGAATCCTAAATCTAAACGGTTCATGACTTTTGCGATATCCGCCTTATTCCATATGTTTTCAACATATTTAGGTGAAATCCAATAGGTATCGTTTAGGCGAGGTCGTTTTCCATTGAATCTAGGATTCTTTACATCTTGCAGAATACCATACTTCTTTAACCTAATAATGACCTCATAAAATTCCTTATATCCTCCTAATTCGTTATATTTTCGAGCAGAACCCACAGCTCCAATTACTTCATTTTCAAATTTTTCAATTCGTAGAAGTTTCCTTGAACTTCTCTGTTTTTCACGTATGGACGTGATGAAACTAATGATGATTTCTTCTATATGCCCCATATTGACCTTGACCATCTTTCTTTTTGTTAATAGTCTCGTCAAAATAATAGTTTTTTAAACTAGTAAAATTAATAAATAAGCCTTTTTATCAAAAATAATAGAGGAGACTCCAATGCAATAAAGCAGAGAACTCACGTTCTCTGCTTAACAGGCAATACATCATTAATATATGCAAAGGCTACACACGATAATTGTTAAACTTTCCAAACTATCTGTGTGTGCTTTTCTATTTCTTGAGCTATTACTTCCTTAACTCTATATGAAATATCTGGTCTTAAACCCGCCTTTTTATATACCAACCATTCCTTAATAAATAAATCTTCTTTTGCCAAATTTTCTATTACTATTTTTACTCGCCTTATTTGAAAGTCTTCAACACTTTCTGTTACCGATTTCAAATATTCAATAGACTGGGGTAATTTCTTTGCGTATTTTTCTACCCAAACCACCCTGTTTACTTTCTTTGAAATGGACTTTTTTGTTTTTCGAATAGGTTTTTCCTCATCATTCCAGTTATCTACTACTTTTTTCAGCTCAGTTAAAAGCACTTTATCCCGTTTCTCCCAATCGACATTTACAGTGTTTCGAGAAAAAACCTTCCTTGATGGTAAATGGTTATATAACCACTCTTTATCATTTTTATATAGCCAAAAATACAAATCTTGTGAACCAGCTCTTAATTCACTTATTGATAATGTTTGATTTTCTATTTGGAATTGTAACCACTTTTCCCTTTTTATTAATAAATTAATATTTTGCTGTTTTTGTTTTTCTTTATCTTCAATTATCGTATGAAGATACTTCTTTTCCCCTATTAAAGTTAAGTGCTTTTTTATAACCTTAATGTCGGTGTTCAGTGCATTTGATATATATGTTAAACTTTTTCCATCCTTAATCATGGATTGCACAGCATTTTCCCAAACCGGTCCAAACTCCAGAACCCTACTTTTCTTTAATTCATCCCCTTCTTGAAGATTCCGCGTATAGATATAACCACAAGAGCAACTAAACCTTCCAATTAGATTTTTTGATTTAGAATTTATACTAAAAGTTACTTCAGTAACACATCTTTGCAAATAATGGTCCGCTGATGGATTAAGGCAGAACCAAGGACCCTTCCCAAAAGGTCCGTTAGGTTCTGCTCCCTTGAAAAAATTCTCTACAGAACCAAATAGAAATCTCATCATTAATACATGATGTAGCGGATGAAAAGCCTTCCGATTCTTCCTTACCAGTTCATGCACCCAATTATTTTCGGATTCACTATCAATATCACAATTAAGTATCTTCAATAATTTGGAAGAAAAGAATTTCTTAACGCTGCTAACCAACTCTTTTTGTTTTACTCTACCAGTAGAAGTAGCTAGATTCTTGTGTATAAGAGCTGAAATGTACTTTTCCTTGTAATAGTTAATAGGTTGTGCGGGAATATCAGAATTAATAATCCAATATAAATCCTTTGCTATCTCAAATAACTTATCAAATATTTCTTCATAGGTCATACCCCTGTTCCCATCGGTAATGTCCACAGCATAAAAAGCCGCAACATATTCATGCTGGCTAGAAAGTGGAAGTTTCACTATACTATTCCTCAATAAGCAACCATGATGTGGACATACCAAAACGCCCGGCACTTGATGGACACGATGCCAATACGGTTCTCCATACTGCTCTATTTCCTCTTGATAACAAGTTGGACAATATTCCAAGTAGCTTTTGGCTGGTATCCTATTTGCCGTAACACCTATTTGAGCGTGTATATTATTGTTTTCTCCACTTTTTAGTTTAGATTTAATAATATTTGCCCTTTCTACCGGCAGAAATGGTTGATATAGCGGAAACATCGTATGGTCCTTAATGAATACTTCACTATTCAACCTATTAAAAACTAATTTATCTCCTAAATCATTTAAATTACAAGGAAAATCTATTACTGCTCTCATTGTGGATTTCCCAAATAACTCATTAATAGTTGCTTTGAAACTTAGTTTTCCAGAGTGAACATGAAAACGAGCAATGACGCTATATAGCAGTTCATCTTTATGTAATAAAGGAAAGTACCCTATCATACTAAATCCCCTCCAAGTCAGGTAGATTAGTATACAGGATGGACAATTTATAAGATAATCATACAATCACTTTTAATCTTCGGATTTATTTCAATTCACCACTTCTCTAATTTTAGATATTCATATTCAATAGGAATTGATACTTTGTTCTAACCCCAATAAATGACATAATTAAAAGAGCTTGGTTTTACCGAGCTCTTTAGTATTTTGTAAGGTTAAAGTTTGCTAGTCCACTATTTTTAGAATAACTTATCTTCAATAACCAACTTAAAATTATTCTATTGAAGGAACTTGGATTAGTCCTTTTTTCTTCAAAACATCTTTAATCTCATCACCCTCCGAAACAGCTGCTATTAGTAAACTTTCATCGTCTTTTTCAAGGATACTTTGAACAGTCCTTGGAGATGTTTCTTTAGTGTTGGGTTGACTGAATTCATAAGAAATTGCTTTAAGGGCTAATTTCTCCTCGGTTGAATTCTCGCCTAGCTCCTCAATTGCTAATTGAGCATACTTGTTCGCCTTTTTCTTTCCAATTCCCATTCCTAATAACTTAGCAATGGTTTTATCTAGCTTTGTTTCAAGAACAACTTTCTTTTCCTACCTTTTGTTGTTCAATTTCTTCCAAAGCCTTTTTAAAATCTTCTTCCGTCATTGGCTTTTGATTCAATGGAACAATCTTTCTTTTTACTGGTTTTATATCATCAAACCAGTCTAAAGTCACACCATTGTCTTCTTTTAAGGCGTTTAGAGCTTTTGCCATCAAGGAGAATTTTTCCTTTTTAACTTGCTTAATAATTTGTGGCGTTATAATTTCTTTTCCACCTTTGTTAATGACTTTTTCTTGCGTAAATCGGTATAGCTTTTGTGCAACATCCAAAATCCCCTGGGTCTCATCATATATTAAATCTATTATCTCCTCTGTTAAGGGAGTATAGGTTTTTGTATATTGAACTTCCCATAATCCCTCTAAATAAAGCCTCCACGTTTCATCTTTGTCCATCGGGTCCCAAAATTGTGGTCCATCAGCAGATAACCGGCGGATTTGTCGAAACTCTGTTGCAACAACTTTAATCGCTTTAGGTGTACCAATAAGTATTACCGGCAAACTAATTTTGTTCATTAGAGACACGAAGAAATTTAACATTATTTTTGCCCCACCACTTTTTTGGACATTTAGATGTTGGATTTCATCAATAATTAAAATGCCGATACAATACAAACTTGCTAAATGCTCCATATAATTGGTCATGCCTTCAATACGGAAATTTTTCCTCATAACATATTCAGAATGCTTAGTACCTATTAAATTATCAATCTCCTTAAAAAATTATAGCAAAGTCCTACTAGCCCCCCATTATAAGCACAATTTATTTTAAGATAGGTTATTTGAATTCTGGTTAGCTTTTCATGAGATATTACTTGAGGATATAATCCTAATATTTTATCCATCGAAGTGCTTTTTCCGATGCCTGAACTACCAATAAAGACAAGTCCACTATGCCCTTCTTTGCCTTGTTCTTGTAAACAATATTCATAAGGCTCTTTGTTTACAATCTTACTATGGCTTTCGTAAAGTTTCTTAATCTGTTTAGGGTTTAGTGGATTCCTATCTACATATCCTTGCCTTATACAAACTGATATCTTTTGTTCTAATTCGATGTGGAACTGAAAAGGCTGAAAATAGCTTTCGACTGTAGATTTGACGAGATGTATTCGATATACCCCATCGAGTTTCTTAAGTTCTTCGGATATAGTTGGATAATAGGCTAATTTTTCATAGACTTCCCCTTTAGTTAGAATTGGTGGCAAAGCCTCTATTAGATGGTTTCCTTTATAATCGGGTATTATCTGGTCAATATAATGTGCAGGAACACCTATTTCCTTAACTTCATTTTCACTCATCCCATTTTCCCCCTCCGCAATCTCCTTAATAAGGCTACATCGTTATCATCATCTTCTTCCTCGTCTATATCTTCCACATCTGCTTGCTTTTGTACTTGTGTAAACTTCTGATAGTGATTTTCCTCCATTAAAATAAAAGCTTCTTCCTTCCTTTCTAATTCTTTATCAACAGCTCTATTAGGAAGAATCTCTTTAGTCGTTACCTGTTTTATTTGTCTATCTCCTCTTCTCTTTGTTGCCTCTTCCACTATTTTTTCAATAATTGCTTTTTGATTAACATTTCCTTTTTCAATAGCCTCTTCCTGGATTGCCTTCGCCTTCTTCTCTAGGTCCTGTTTTAGTTTAACTTCTGCAAATGTCATTCCTCGATATACTTCACTCTTTGGTAGTAATTCACATGCCTCATATTTCCCATTCCCCAGGTGAATATATATATAATCAACCAATCTTGGGTCATATGAAACATTTATTTTCCAAGTCTTACTTTCTGCACGATAATACCAATCTTCATCTTCGACATACTTACAAGAATAGTGCATATTTTTAAATTTTATTCCCGTAGTTTTTACACTAGCTTTCTCCACAGGCATTAAATTGAATTTAACCTTTTTTTGGTCAAAGGTCCTTAGTATTCCGCGTGCTTTACTTATTCCCCAACTCCA
This sequence comes from Bacillus coahuilensis m4-4, assembly GCF_000171615.1. GTDB lineage: Bacteria > Bacillota > Bacilli > Bacillales > Bacillaceae_K > Bacillus_T > Bacillus_T coahuilensis. The sequence goes on from NZ_ABFU01000010.3 coordinate 82,827, forward strand.
TAACTCGTTTGGTATAGGTTTTACATTATCCTTTAGCATATCCTTTGTGACTGGGTAATCTTCAATCCAGTGATTCTGATTGTAATTTAATATTCCTTCAATAATAATTTTTGTATAATCTTCTATTGTTAGCACAGCTTCTTTTCTGTAATCAGGGGCTCCGCGTTCACCTGCATCTTTATGTACGTATCCAGGAAGTAAGGATTTAATCCTTTCCTCCGCCCTATAAATATACTGCTCAACAATACCCTTTAAATCGGCTCTTCCAGTTGGAGTATTATCAAATTTGATTGAAAATGCTAGTAAATATCGTTCGATTTTGTCACTAGTATATTCTGGACCTTTATCAGTACGTATCACAAGAGGCATATGCTTAGCTCGCCACATATCTGGAGTAATTTCATAACCATATTGTTTACAGAATTCAACCTTGTCCATGTTTGCATTGGCAAGTGCCATCATCGCTCCTACCCACGATGCTTCCTCCAACCCAATATAAAAACCCACAACTTCCCGTGAGAACACATCAATGACATAATAAACGGTAGCTCGTCCAATTATTTTTCCAGGATTGAATCTCGATACAAGGTATACATTGCTCTTAGTTGAATCTATTTGATATACGGAACCTGGACCCTTTACTATGGAAGAACCTAAAACAGGACGTTCAGTTAAATTGTTATTTTTTTGAACCAATTCTCTTCTTTCTGTCCTCAGAAGTATTGTGATATTTAGCATTATAGTGTTTTAATTGTTTAAGGGTCGGTCTATTAGGTCTTGGTATTAGTTCTTTTTTGCCATTTCGAAAATATTCATCGGAATAGTATTGCTTAATCAACTGTTCATGTACATGACGGAGTGTAGGATATCCCTCTTTTTTGTAATATTTATTTAAAACTTGGTCAAATTGTTTTTTTACTTCCCTTGTTAGAGGGACACCTTTATTTTCAGCGTATAATGGTTTTGCTCCAGGTTTTTTCTCAACAAAATTTCTTTCCTTACTGCCGGTAGCTTCATAATTAGGGAGAAGAGCATTTATAATTTTTCCTTGTTGCCAATATCTCCTGAAATATTTATATACCGTCATAGGATGCAATTTGCCATTCTGTTTAACAATTTCTTGTATCATCCTCCATCTAATTTTTTCGTTAAATATATCGGGCTCTTTTTCAGCAGAAACAGCTTCTTGTATATATTTCCAATTTTTATCACGCCGGTTTTATGTTTTTCCGGAATATCTTCCTCGTGGATAACTTTAAAATAGGGGTCAACTAACTCAATAAATTGTTCCTTTTCATCTAAACCTTGTTGGATTGAGGAAAACTGGCGATATACCGGTAGAGCTTTCTCATCATCAATATCAATGATAAAGCAATCATAGCCCTCGTCATCTACCCACAAGATTCGCTGCCTTAATAAGGTACCGTCTGGCATTTCAGTAACAATAATAGAATTTACAGAAACGGATAACATGTAATTACCTCCCCATCTAAATCTGGCAAAATGAAATTTTATCATTTTCCCAATCTACCAATTAACTAATAAAATAGAGTAAAAAGAGTTTAAGTAAAATGAGCCATTTGAAAG
>NZ_ABFU01000009.1 GCF_000171615.1 Bacillus coahuilensis m4-4
AAAAAGGGGGAAAGAGCCCCGCGTTAGGGAAAGCGCCCCCCCCAAGAAGGAAAAAAAAGGAGAAAGAGACCCGCGTTGGGTTAACCGCGCCCCCCAGGAAGGAGAAAAAAGAGAGAAGGGCCCCGCGTTAGGGTAGGCGCCTCTCCCAAGAAGAAGAAAAAAGAGAAAAGAGCCCCGCGCTTTGGACAGCGCCCCTCCCAAAAAGAAGAAAAAGGGGAGAAGAGACACGCGCTTGGGACAGCGCCCCTCCCAAGAAGGAGAAAAATAGAGAAGAGCCCCGCGTTAGGGTAAGCGGGCCTCCCAAGAAGAAGAAAAAAGAGAGAAGAGACACGCGCTTGGGACAGCGCGCCCCCCAAGAAGAAGAAAAAAGGGTGAAGAGACACGCGCTTGCGACAGCGCGCCCCCCAAGAAGAAGAAAAAAGGGAGAAGAGCCCCGCGCTTGCGACAGCGCGCCTCCCAAGAGAAAGAAAAAAGGGAGAAGAGACACGCGCTAGGGTAAGCGCGCCCCCCAAGAAGGAGAAAAAAGAGAGAAGAGACACGCGCTTGCGACAGCGCCCCCCCCCCCAACGAAGATAATACAGAAAAGAGCCCCTTCCGCCCCCCCACGCACTTCCTACTCCAAGCCTTTGCCCCTGCCCTAACCCATAGTGTAAAATGAGTACTATTCAAGGATACGGAGTGAAAAAGATGAAAGTGTTAGTAACAGGCGCAGCAGGATTTATTGGCTATTCCATTAGTAAGAGACTTTTACAAGAAGGGGTAGAAGTGGTAGGGGTAGACAACTTAAATGATTATTATGATGTGAGGTTAAAAGAAGCTCGTTTACATCAGCTAAACCAACAAGGTTTTACCTTTTATCAAGAGAGTGTAGAAAACAGGGCTGCTATGGACACCATATTCCATAAGGAACGGCCAACTCATGTCATCCATTTCGCAGGACAAGCGGGGGTTCGATATAGCTTGGAAAATCCTGAAGCCTACATCAACGGAAATCTTGTAGGGTTTTATCAAATGATGGAGTTAAGTAAGGAGTATAGCATTCAGCATTTTTTATTTGCTTCTTCAAGCTCTGTGTATGGCGATCGACAACATCAAAAAGACAAGCCTTTTAACGAAGAGGATCGAACGGATACACCGGCAAGCTTGTATGCGGCAACGAAGAAATCAAATGAAATGATGAGCTATTCATATAGTCAGTTATTTTCTATCCCTGTGACGGGATTGAGATTTTTTACAGTGTATGGACCATGGGGGCGACCTGATATGGCTTATTATTCATTTGCCCAAAAAATGGTTCAGGGTGAATCGATTACGGTTTTTCACAACGGAGAGATGTCTAGAGATTATACCTATATTGATGATGCGATAGAATCCGTTTGGCGTCTTTTACATAATCCTTCAGAGGAACGTGTGCCATACCAAGTCTATAACATTGGTAGTTCCTCTCCAGTCAGGTTAACCAGCTTAATAGAAGAATTGGAGCTTGGATTAAATAAAAAGGCTCACATCCACTATGCCCCCTTTCAAAAAGGTGATGTGACTCATACGTTTGCAGATGTAGAGAAGCTGTTGGAACGTGTTAACTATAAACCAACCACTTCTTTTCGACAGGGGATGAAAGATTTCATAGGATGGTTCACAGAATATACGGGTAAAGGGTAAATAGGTATTTACAGAGGATGGATAGGAGGAGTATGATACTGTTCATTAAAACAAAACCAACTGAACCATTGGAGGAAGTATCGTGAAAAAATTAAAGAGAATGGTGATTGCGTTAAATCCTTCTCAGCTACTTGTCTTAGTATTCTTAGCGGGTATAACGTTTGGTGCGTTTTTCCTTAGACTTCCCTTTGCGACAACAGATGGGATCACGATTACAGATGCATTCTTCACGGCCACTTCAGCCATGACAGTAACGGGTCTTGCTTCAGTAGATACGGGGACGACGTTTACTCTTTTTGGAGAACTTGTCATATTAGCTCTTATTCAGCTTGGTGGACTTGGAATCATGACATTTGCCGTACTTATATATATTCTTCTTGGTCGAAAGATTGGACTAAAGGAAAGAATGCTCGTACAGCAGGCATTGAACCATATTCATTTAGGTGGCGTCATTGCACTTGTTCGCAAGTTGTTTATTTATTCCATTGTGATTGAGCTACTCGCAACTGGGCTACTTAGTATTCGCTGGGTGCCTCAATACGGTTGGGCAGAGGGAATGTATGTAAGTTTCTTTCATAGTGTATCCGCCTTTAATAACGCTGGCTTTTCCGTATGGTCTGATAGCTTAAGTCAATACGCTTTTGATCCTGTTATAAACGTGATTATTCCTTTTTTATTTATTGTCGGAGGAATTGGGTTTACGGTCCTCGTAGACTTATGGAGTAAGGATAAAATTCGTAAGCTTAGCCTGCATACAAAGCTAATGATTGTCGGGACTCTTGTGCTCAACGTGGTGGCCACCTTAACCATTCTCCTATTAGAATATCAAAACCCAGCAACACTGGGTTCTCTTTCCTTTTTTGATAAACTACAGGCAGCCTTTTTCCAAGGCGTATCACCAAGAACAGCAGGATTTAACACGATTGATATTGGAAGCATGGATGAATCTAGCTTGTTTTTTATGATGTTTCTCATGTTTATTGGAGGAGGAAGTGCGTCGACAGCTGGTGGGATTAAGCTTACGACCTTTATCATTATCGCGTTAGCCGTCATCACCTTTATAAAAGGAAAACGAGAAGTCGTGATATGGCGGAAGACCATTCCAACTATGCAAGTGTACCGCGCTCTTTCTATCACGACAATGGGTGTATTATTTGCAGGCCTAGCTATCTTTCTCTTAAATATCACAGATACCATGGCCTTCTTTCCCATCGCATTTGAAGTCGTGTCAGCGTTTGGGACCGTTGGTTTATCCATGGGGATTACCGGTAGTTTGTCTATAGTAGGGAAGTGGATTATTATGATCGTCATGGTTATTGGAAAGCTTGGACCTCTTACATTAGCTTTTACACTAACCAGAACATCACAAGTCAAAATTTCCTATCCAGAAGAGGAAGTATTAACTGGATGATGAGGCCAAAAAAGCTGACTCGTAGATTCGCAGAATGCGAACGTAGAGTCAGCTTTTTTTATTGTAGAAACGGAGGAATGTTGTCTTCCGTGAAAAAAGATAGGTTTGATTCCCATTTGAATCTGAAAGTAGACCTATATACAAGATGTCTTCTTGGTAATCATAATAATCTTTACTATTAAGATCAAGCACCTGTTGAATCTCTTTTTTGTCTGTGTATTCTAAAATGGTAATGTCCTGTTCAATTCCTTGCATTTCTAATTCTCCCGGTTGAAAAACGATTTCTGGATAGGGTAGAGTATTTCTTAATTCTGCTGTGAACTCAACCAGTTCCATTCTTTCGAAGTCATCGGCTGTGACTTCAAGCTCTTCTAAATACCCTTTCTCTCTTAACCATTCGTTGACATGTACATAAGAGTCTAAGATATGGTAATCCAAGAACGGATGATATCTATCATTCTTTTGAGATAGCTCAGCACGATAGTTAGAAGCCTGATATATTTTTTCCTCTTGATCAAATGTCATTTCAAGAATATCTTGCTTTAACAACGCTTTAAACTGCTTAACTTCTTCTGGATCTAAAATAGCGATGGTTTTATCATATAGCCATTCTGAATGTAACGTAATTTTATCTGTTTCTTTATCGATAGAGTCAAATCCATACCGGTCCTTTTTAAATTCAGGCGTTTCGACTAACAATCTTAGAGCATTTTTAATCTTCTCATCACTCAAATCAACTGTATAAGCACGTGAAAATGTTGAACCGTTCTCTAGTTTGTATTGGAAATTAACCGTTCTTAACTCCTCATTCCACTGACGAGAATACGTTTTATATGGATTTTGTGCGACGATTTCATGAACGAGCGCTGTGTTGCTAATTAAATTGCGGTCCGAGCTGAAGGTATATCTTTCTTCATAACTATCGTAATAACTATCGTAATAGTATACTTGATTACCATACTCTGGTACCTCCACATACACTTCGTCAATTTCATTTTCACTAGGAATACGAGTTTCGTATCCATAAATATCAAAGTGAAGTGATAGTCCGATTAGGAATATAACAATCGCATAGGCACCATACCCAATGACAAGTTTTTTCAAGGACAGTCTCCACGTTTTATCCAAAAGCATCTGAGCCACAACATACCCAATTAGTGCGCCAATGACGTATCCAAAATACAGCCATCCAGCAGAGTCTTGACTAACGTGAAAGTAAATCCCTCCGACAAGCATGGCACATAGTGTGACACCGTATTTAAAAATAGGGCGTAAAAACTTGAACGAGATGATTTGATTGGTCATCTCAAGTGAACGATAGCGATAAAATAGAAGTCCCACCACAAAGAATAGGATCATTAAAATGGAATACGTCATCCATGATGAAACTGTGAAAACAGGATCTATACCGGATGAATCCAATAGAAACTCACCGATGTGATAAAAAGGAAATAAGTGATATCGTGTAGGATTGTATTCTGGGAATCCATACAGAAAGAACGATAAATGAAACGACCCTAACAACGTAATCCCCATTGGCAAGCCAATTAGAATGTAGGTTAATACTCCTTGCGCAATCGTATTTCCAACCCCTAAACCAACAGCGCTAGAAAGGAGGAAAAAGAATAGGCTAAAGAAGGACAGGCATAGCGCCCAAATGATAAACTCTCCCATTGGAATAAAGACAGTAGTTGAGTTAATCAAGGCAATAATTATTCCAATTAGGGTGTTTGCCCAGATAGGAACGAGTAAAATAGTGGCACCGCCGACCAAATGACTAAAATAGTGTCCCTCTCTTCGGATGGGTAAGCTATGAGAGAAATCTGTACTATCTTTTTTGTGTAAATAGCGAAAGATAAACATACCCGTTAAGATAGGAATGGTAAATAGGAAAAACAGCTGTAAAAAATAATCTCCTGTAAATAGAGTATCTAATAAAGTAGGGGGGTAATTTCTTTCAAAGTTATCATCCGTTGCTCTCATTAAGAGTAGGATAGGAACGGTTAATAATAGCCCAACAAAGTATAGAAGACTAATCCAACCATGCTGCTTTAAGTCTTGTAAAACAATCCCCATATTAAAGTAAGACGTTTTTAATTTCATAGCCGAGGTCCTCCATCTCATAAATAAAGATTTCTTCTAATGTTAATGGAAGCATATCGAGTACATAAGGTTGAAGCTTTAGAAGGTCTTTTTCAATACCGTTTCGGTTCCCTCTTACAATATACAGGTGAACACTACCACGCTGCTCTTGATAGAGAACCTGGAGCTTCTCCTCCATACGAACAGAATGTTCTTCTGATCTGAAAGCCACTTGGATTTTATGAATATCTGATTTCAAGTCATCTAGTTCTCGCTCGAGAACAAGCTTCCCTTTATGCATAATCCCAACATGATCACATAAGTCTTCAATTTCACGCAAGTTGTGGGAAGAGATAATAATCGTCATATCTCGGTCTGCCACTTCTTGGAACAACAAGTTCTTAATTTTTTGTCTCATAACAGGGTCTAACCCGTCAATTGGCTCATCTAAAATAAGATAATCTGGCATAGCAGAAAGAGCTAACCAAAAGGCTACCTGGCGCTGCATCCCTTTGGACATGCGGTGCACCTTATGCTTGAAGTCAATATTAAATACCTTCTGAAGTTCTTTAAAGCGTTCTTCATTCCAATGATCATAAAAGTGGCGATAATAATCAGCCATCTGTGCGACCGTAGATTGAGGAAGATAATATAGGGCATCTGGTATAAAAATAACACGTTGCTTCATTTCTATATTTTCATAGATTTCTTTTTCTTGAATTTCAACGGATCCATCATCTGGCTTGTAAATGCCTGCGAGCATTTTCATTAAGGTCGTTTTACCGGCACCATTCGAACCAAGTAACCCGTAAATACTCCCTTTTTCACGTGTAAGTGAATGCCTTTTACTGCTTCTTGCGATTCAAAGCGTTTTGTGACATTCGTAACGGTAATCATTTAGTTTCCTCCTTCCTTGTCTTCTTCTGCTTGTTCTATCAATTTAAGTAGTTCTTCCTTTGTTAACCCAAGGTAAAATGCTTCATTAATCAGTTTTGTTAATTCCTCTTTCACGCGTTCCAGCTTCCTTTCTTGAACTTTTTCTTCAAGTAGAGACACATAGCTCCCTTTTCCAGGGAGTGAATAAACAAATCCTTCATGCTCTAATTCGCGGTACGCTTTCTGGATGGTATTAGGATTTACGGTTAAATCTTTCGATAAACTTCGAACGGAAGGGAGCTTTTCATCAGGACGTAAAGCCCCAGAAATAATGAGTTCTTTTACTTTCTCTACAAGCTGTTCATAGATTGGCTTCCGACTGCGAATATCTAATTCAAACATGTGAAACCTCCTTTCGTCGTTCTTATTCATACCGATTAGGATAGGGTACTTTTCATGTAGTAATGTGTATTAACTGTATTATTTGTTATAGTACACTTAGAGCATACTCGCTTTCCAACAATTTGTAAATAGGTTTTTGTCATCTTATTGTAATAATTTTTATGAACGAATAGTATAGGTTGATGCTAATGGAATGGAGAGAAAAGGCGATAAAAGATTTTCGTCAAGCGACAGATGGAGTCCTAAGTGAAAGAGGAATCTTAAAGTAATTCCTATATCTTCCTGTTTTACCATCAAAAAAGTTGGGTATAACACCTGTTTACGGATCTTAGTAACTTCTCATAGGAAGTTCTATCCTCTATACTATTCTTCTATATATATAGTATAGGGGTGGGTGTATAGAGTGGTGGACAACATACAAAAGAATATACAGTCCGTACGACTTCGAGCCGAAAGCAATGTAAATATAATCATTAAAGATTATTTTCCTGAGAATAAGCTAGTTGGGGGGAAGTATCATGTAGGTAGCCATACGGTTACGGTTTTTATTGAAGAAATTCGTAAGCAATGCCTACAAATTTTCCAGTCCGAAGAGCCGTTACAAGATTTTATTACAATCGTGACTGCTCATGAAATTGGTCATGCAGAGGACGTGGAGCTGCTAGATTTAATTGATCAACTTGACACAGCGACATCAGAAAAAGAGAAAGTATTGATAAAGTTAAAAATTGAAGAGAATGCGTGGGATTTTGCTGCAACCATCATTCCTAGAAGACTTGAAGGTATGTTGACAGTGATTCGAGGGATTTCTTTGCAATTATATTATGACCAACTAGAAGAAAGAGTATCGTAACTAAGAATAATCCTTAGTTATAGATACTCTTATTTTTGTCTGTGTCTTCTTTACTCCAAAAATATAGGAGAAGCGTAAAAGATTGCACAACGAGAAAAATAGGAATGGAATAGAAGGGCTGATATTCATCTTTATAGGATATAACACCAGTAGTGGTAGAAATCCATTCCATCAGAGCCCCCATCGTCGTCCATAAGATGACATAGGGGATAAATGAGTGCCTTGCTAATTGAAGCCTGTCCCATATATAAACATAAAAGTAGCTAACGGGTGCGAAAGTAAAATATAACACCAAGTCAAACAGTTCATACCGCTCTGAATCATTGACTCGGTAGTAATCAAGAAGCCCACCACCAATGGTGAAGTCAAAAAAAGTAGAGCCAGCGAACCCCCATAGTAGAAACAATACAGTCATACCTGAAGGTAGTCGTTTCGGTAGAACGAAAAAAGAACGTAGGCAAGGATGAGCAATAGGAGTAGGTACCATTCATTGCTATCAAATTTCTCCCATAAGATCATAGATTCTGACCCTCCCTATCATCTGACTCTGGTAAAAAGCGTAGGAAAAACAGAGCAATTCCTTCAAGAAGCAGAAATAAAAAACAAAGTGATATACCACATTCCACTTTATGAAAGTGGTGATGTCTAATGGGCTTGCTAATGATGCAATCAAGGACAAAATTCCAGCAAATAATAATAAAAGAACAAGAGTATTTCCTATTATCGGGTTTCTTGACACTAGGTGAACAAAAAGTAGGATAAGGGTAGGAGTAAGGATCGAACGGCTAATCAAGTACCCGGTATATAAAAGACCATTTTCCGTCACTTCTATCCATTTTAACTCCTCAATAACAATCCAGTTCACATTAATATTCACGATTAACACAATAAAATATAGGCTTGCAAGCTTTGTCCGTGTGATCGTTGGTTTCAAGATGAGAAGGACAGACACCGTAACCCAAGATAAACAAAACATGACGACAAATCCCATATATTCCTCCTGATGATATAGATACGTATTAGTATGTGAGATATGGAAGAAAGTATGCTCTCAAAATAAAAAGGACTCCTTAGAGAGTATTGCTCTCATAGGGAAGCCCTTGTAAAACCTATTCCTTACCTCTTACAGCATCTCATATAATCGACCATCAATTAAATTCGTATCGATTGGACAGGTGGTTGCATCTCGCCCGTACTGCCAGCCCCACACATTCGCTCGGCAGTTTGGTTTAACGGGCTTATAGCGCGGAGCATTCCTTCGTTTTGTTGCTCCTGGTTCTGGTTCAGCACTCCACAATATGCTTTGATCGGCAACACGGGGATCCTCAGCAGCTGCTTTACAATACGCTGCAGCGAAATCACCGTTAACTGGATCATGATAGAAGCCCGGCTTATAATCACTCCCATACAAATAATCCACATATCCCCGCAACCAGTCTGCATCTACTTCAAAGAACTTTTCCACATTTGCAAATAATGGCGTTCCTTTTCTAAATCCTAGCCTTTTCGCATGAAAAGAAGCATTTTGCGCGACCACTCGCCCTTCACGATAGCCTACTGCCTTTCGAAAGTTATTGTAGATTGGTAATACCTTTGTTTCACTATTTCGTAAAAGCTCAATTTCTCCTTTTGTTAACCCATCAGAAGCATTCTGTACCGTCGTTAAATACCTTCCCCAATATAGAGGCTTTCCGTAGTTCGTCAACACACAATTATATCTTTCTTTCGTAACAGCACTTGCAGAGTCCACACCCCAGTAATAAGCCATACTTTCCTTCCCCCTTTCAAGGTCTTCATTTATGTATATGAGGATTGAATTTGAAATATATCGTAACCACTTAAGAGCGAATTCCATACCATAGACTGTAGCCCAGAAAAGGGAGAGAGGATGAAGAGTATGAACACGTATTTACCGTATGTAGCCGTTGGTGATTCTTTAACGGTAGGAGTGGGTATTCCATTGTTTCACTTCGGCTTTGTTGAACGATATGCAGTCAAAACGGAAAAGTATTTTCATGGCCGGGTACCGCTTCAAAAGTTTGCTCGAATTGGAGCTACTACAGATCAAATTTTACACAATATGTCATTACCTAATGTCTCTAGTCATCTAGAGAAAGCTGAAATCATTAGCATCACAGCAGGTGGGAACGATTTGATTCAAGGGGCAAGAGCGTTTCTTGTGGACAAGGATGAGGAAAAGTTAAAAGAAGTTGTCAAAAAGGCCATTGTGAATATAGACAAAATGATTGATGTTTTGGAGGAGTATAAGAGGGATGCGAGAGATGATACGTATATTATTCGAGTAGTGAATGTGTACAATCCCTTACCAGAAATCGAGCTAGCAGACCTCGGTATTCGAAAATTTAATCAACATCTAGAGGGATTTACGAAGAAGCCGTATATTGAAGTAGTAGATGTGTACAGCGCGTTCAAAGGAAAGGAAGAAGAGTATTTATCTTTAGATGGTATACATCCAAATGAAAGGGGCTATGAAGTGATGGCTCTGGCGGTGTATGAAACTGGGTATGGCTTACTTTCTAAACAACAAATCCACTCTTAATCAAAAGGAGAGGGTCATTCATTTGAATCACCCTCTTATATCGTTTATTCTTCATCTGATTGTAATAGATGAAGAGGCTGATCAGCAGGTCCTTCTACTACGTCTCCTTTATACGAAAATCGGGATCCATGACAAGGACAGTCCCATGTTCGCTCCCCGTCATTCCACTCACATTCACACCCTAAATGGGTACAAGTTGTATCCACAATGTGGACAGCTCCGTGTACATCTCGGTACGCCCCTGCTCGACTTCCTCTGAAGTGAACGGGAGAGCCTTTGTCTATCCCCACATCATCCACAGATTTACGCTGAAGAAAATCTAGCTTGCCCTCAAAAAATCGATAAGCGACATCTGAGTTCATTTTCATAAATTTCTTTATGCTCGGATCAGCGTGAAACCTAGAAGGATCGTAAAGCTCCTTGTACGGATTGGCACGATCACATATAATATCCGTTACTAGCTTCCCTGCAACAGTCCCAAGCGTCATTCCCCATTTCTGAAATCCAGTTGCGACAAGAACCCTTGTTTTTTTCTTTGTCACATATCCGATATAAGGAATTTTATCTAATGTGAGAAGATCTTGTGCCGACCACCTAAATGGAATAGAATCAACACCTACGGTTTCTTCTGCAAATGCGAGAAGATGTTCATAATGCTTACTTGTCTCGATTCCTTCTCCCGTCTTGTGATTTTCTCCACCCACAAGAATAAGTTTTTCTCCGTTGTACTCTGTAGATCTGAGGGACCTCTTCGGATCATCGGCACTTAAATACATGCCACCAGGATAGGTTTCTTTAGATTTCACAGCTAATGTATACGAACGTTCAGGCTCCATCCGAGCAAAATAAAGTCCATTGCCATCGTAAAAAGGGAAATGGGTCGCAGCCACCACATGCTGACACGTTACTGTGGGGCCTTTTTTCGTGATTACTTTTACAGCCGTTTCCTCGTCTTCTACGTCTATACAGACAGTATGCTCGAATACTTGTCCACCTAACTGGGTAAAGGTTTCAAGCAAACCACGCAAATAGTTCACAGGATGAAACTGTGCCTGATTGCTCATTTTAATTGCTTTTGTCGTACTTATAGTGAACGGAATTCTATCTAAAATTTCTCCGTCTATCCCAAGCTTTTTATAAGCCTCCCATTCTTTTTTTAATGGCATGCGCTTTCTTTTCAGAGACCGAATAAATATAAGCATCCTCATGAGTAAAGTCACAGGCAATACCTTCTGTTTCAATAGCTTCTTTGATAAAATGAAGAGCATCACGATTGGATTCATAATACAATTTGGCATCCTCTTCGCCTATGTGCTGAATAAGTTCTTCATAAATCAGACCGTGCTGGGCTGAAATTTTTGCTGTTGTGTGACCAGTAGTCCCACCAAGCACCTGGTCCGCTTCAAGAAGGACGACGCTTTTTCCTTCTTTCGCTAGAAGATAGGCAGAGGTGATACCGGCAATCCCTCCACCTACAACGGCCACATCCACTTCAAGATTCTCAAGTAATGAAGGATACGATGCGCGTTCAGCATGAAGCCAGTACGATTCGGGATAATTGGGGATTGGACTAGATGAATGAGTCAATATATTTCCTCCTACTAAAAAAAGTTTCACTTAAAGTGGACTATTCCCTAACCTTGTGAAAATTATCCAGAAAGAAGGTAAAATTATGGTTAAATTGGTCATATTCGACTTAGACGGTGTCATTGTGGATACTGTGGATTTCTACTATACAAGCACTAAGAAAGTAGCAGATGAAATGGGAGCCCCCTTTTCGAAAGAAGATAACCTATATTTTCAAGGGAGAAGCAGAAAGAGTTTAGTAGAAGAGCTCTCCTCTAGAATTGGGTTATCCCTAACTCCTCATGAAGTATTAGAATGGGGGAATAAGCGGAATCGATATTATCAAGAACTTTTAAACGATTTAAACGAGGAGCATATTCTACCTGGAATGAAAGATTTATTACAAGCCATTCGTCGTGAGGGTATTCCTATGGTCCTGGCCTCATCGTCCTCAAATGGTCGGCGAGTTTTAAAGCAACTGAACCTAGAACACTACTTTGTTCATATAGTAGATCCTGCTACGTTAGAAAAAGGCAAACCAGCCCCAGACATTTTCTTGAAAGCAGCAGAATTTGTAGGAGCGAAAGAGGAAGAATGTGTGGCCATTGAGGATGGCCTTGCAGGTTTAACAGGCATCTTAGCAACGAATATGTTTTCAGTGGGAGTAGGACCTTACGAATACTTAAAGAAGGCCAATTTACATGTAGAGGACACTCGTCAGTTAACAGTAGAGCTGATGAAAAAGAAGTATAGGGAATGGACAAAGTGAAATTAAAAGAGCTGTCTAGATTGGTAGACAGCTCTTTGATTTTTAAGTGGACCGCTCGGTTGGGTACAAATACCGCTCGGTTAAGGGAGTTTTGCGCTCGGTTGAAGCCAAATATCGCTCGGTTAAGAAAATATGGCGGGTGGATGACGATAAGTTCGTCTTGCTTACATCCCCATTCCCTTATGAAGCAATCTTTCGCTCTTGATAATAGGCACTTCGCTGGATCACTCGTACAAATAATAGTTGTCCCACAACACCTGCAAACACTGCGAGGATGGCGTCCTTAGGCATAAATGGAACCATCCACAGCCATGCCATTCCATAAGAAAATCCTTCAGGTGCCTCAAGCCAAAACTTAAAAGCAAAGTACATCCACGTTGTACCAAACGCATAGTTTACAATCGTACCTGCAAAGGCTGCGGTAATAAAGGCTGCTACATGTTGGCTTTTTTCTGCAATCCACCCTGCAATATAGGCGGCAAAAATATATGAAATAATAAAGCCAAACGAACTTTTTAGTAGAGCAGAAGGTCCACCTGTAAAATCAGCAAATACAGGTGCGCCAACAAAACCAACTAACATATACACCACCATAGAGAACGATCCTAATTTCTTCCCAAGAACAACACCAGCTAATACCGCAAAGAATGTTTGGAGAGTGATAGGAATTCCGTTAAATTGTAGAAACGGAGCAATCGCTTTAATATTGGCTCCGATCGCCATAAAGGCAACAAATAGTGCACCGTAGGTTAAATCAATTGGACGTAGTTTCATTTTATTTCTCCTTTTATTCTATTCGTCTTAAAATAAGACTAATAGTTTTGTGGAATATATGTCAACATTATTTTAAAATAGGTTAACATATATTCTTTTAACAACGCTACTATCCACAAATTTATCTAATAGAGAAAAAATAATTGAATATTACATATGTAAGCGTTAAACTACAGTTTGTAGGTTTCTAATTATTTGAAGGAACCTTTTATTTAAATGGAATGTGCAATCGTTTGCATCCACAACAACAATATATGAGTTGAAAAATATAAAGAGGTGGCGTAATGGAAAGAGTATGGTGGAAAGAGGCTGTTGCCTATCAAGTGTATCCACGTAGTTATCAAGATTCAAATGGGGACGGGATAGGTGATTTAAACGGGTTAACAAGTAGACTAGATTATATTAAAGAGTTAGGGATTGACGTAATCTGGATATGCCCAATGTATAAATCTCCTAATGATGACAATGGATATGATATTTCAGACTATAAGGATATTATGGAAGATTTCGGAACAATGGAAGATTTTGATCGACTATTGAAAGAAGTGCATCATCGCGGTATGAAGCTAATCATTGACCTTGTACCGAACCACACATCAGATGAGCATCAGTGGTTCATTGAATCACGTTCTTCAAAAGAAGACCCAAAACGCGACTGGTACATTTGGTGTGATGGAGTCAATGGAAAAGAGCCAAACAACTGGGAAAGCATCTTTGGTGGTTCGGCATGGGAGTATGATGAGGCAACAGGTCAATACTTTTTACACGTATTTTCTACAAGACAGCCTGACTTAAACTGGGAAAATGAAGAAGTGCGTAACGCGCTGTATGATACGGTAAACTGGTGGTTAGACAAAGGGATTGACGGCTTCCGAATTGATGCCATCAGCCATATTAAAAAACGTCCTGGGTTCCCAGATATGCCAAACCCTAAAGGATTAAAATATGTACCATCCTTTGATATGCATATGAATCAAGAAGGCATCCATAAGTTTCTACAAGAGTTTAAGGATCGTACCTATGGTAACTATGATGTAATGACGGTTGGGGAAGCGAACGGAGTAAGTGCGGACGAAGCCGACCTATGGGTGGGTGAAAACGGTAAAATGGATATGATATTCCAATTCGAACACTTAGGGTTATGGGATGCGGAAGATAACCCAGAGTTAGACGTTGTTGGTCTAAAAGAAGTCCTAACTCGTTGGCAAAAAGGATTAGAAGGAAATGGATGGAACGCTCTTTTCCTAGAGAATCATGACAAACCTCGCGTTGTGTCTACTTGGGGTAATGACAAGGAGTACTGGCATGAAAGTGCAACGAGTATGGCAGTTATGTATTTCTTTATGCAAGGAACACCATATATTTATCAAGGTCAAGAAATTGGGATGACGAACGTTCAATTTCAAAGCATTGAAGAGTATGATGATGTAGCAGTGAAAAATATGTATCGTCTGCGTAGAGAAGAAGGAATGTCTCATGATGACATCATGGCCATCATTTGGGCATCTGCTCGTGACAACAGCCGTACCCCAATGCAGTGGTCAAGTGAAGCGTTTGGCGGATTTTCTACGTCTCCTCCTTGGCTTGGCGTAAACCCAAACTACACAGACATTAATGTAGAGGTACAGAAGAACGATCCGAATTCTGTTTTATCTTTTTATAAAAAAATGATTGGGTTAAGAAAACAAAACCTAATCTTTACGTATGGACAATACGACCTTCTTCTACCAGAGCATCCTCAAGTATACGCGTATACACGTACACTTGAAGACGAAAAAATGCTAATAGTAGCCAATTTAAAAGGCGTAGAAGCAGAAGTGGAATTAGAAGAATTACGCCTAGAAAATGCTGAGTTGCTACTTTCTAACTACAGCGAAGAGGGTGGTCAACTAGGTTCCGTATTGACTCTAAAACCATTTGAAGCAAAAGTATATAGAGTTAATTAATAAGAATACCACGCCCCGCTTTCATAGTTGGG
This sequence comes from Bacillus coahuilensis m4-4, assembly GCF_000171615.1. GTDB lineage: Bacteria > Bacillota > Bacilli > Bacillales > Bacillaceae_K > Bacillus_T > Bacillus_T coahuilensis. Next base: position 14,934 of record NZ_ABFU01000009.1, read on the forward strand.
GCTTTTTTATTTAGGTCTTTATTACTATTTTTAGTAATATTTAGTATTCTAGCAAGTAATACTACGTAATAGTAATAGTCTTTTATTGTTAAATAAAGTATATTTAGTAGTGTAAGTGTCGGATAAGGGCGATTAGTTTGTGAGTTCTTGTCATAAAAAAAGGAGGAGTTAGTATGAAGCAAAAATTTGCCGTAATTATTTCTATTTTATTCTTATCATTTAGCTTCAACGCGGTTGCAACAGCGGATACAGATGATGCAAGGCAGGAGGCTGCTGTGTTGGAACTATTAGAAGCTAACACGGACATCTACGAATACATTCAACAAGAAGTAGAGAAAAGCGAGATTCTAGTAGCTGATTACGAAAAGAAGATTGCTTTAGAATTCGATGAGACGAAAAAAGCTGAGCTTCAAAGTGAACTAGATACAAAAATTGCTGAATTAGTAGGTAATCTGCAAGTTAAAGCAGAACAAATGACAAAAGTTGCCATTGAAGAAGCTGCTAAATATGGTATTATTGCAGAATGTGAATATATAGAAGTTGAAATTTACGGAAATACGTATTTAATTGATCCTTTGAGAATTATTGATATAGCTTAAAAAGTGTCCTTAGGGCACTTTTTTTAATGGTATTGTTAGAGTATAATTTATTATAAAATGTTTCAGATTATTGTTGATTAGGGGGAGAGGAGAAATGAAAGGAATTACACTTGGAAGTAAAGAAAAACCACTTGAAATTATTTTTCAAGAACAAGGTTCTTTATCACTTCTCTCAAGAAAAGGCCCGTTAGAATTTTTGAAACAAGAAGTAGCAGAAGGGATGGGCTTCTTCATTTACCCTGCTGAAGACGATGAAACTTTTGAATTTTTCTATCTATTAGAAGGAGAGATTCAATATGAAGAAGACCATGATGTTAGAGTTTTAAGAGAGCATGATTATTTCTCTGTGTATAAGTTTGAAGGAACAGTAATCTTTAAAGTTTTAAAGAGAGCAACTTTTCTATGGTGTACCAATAATCCTATCTTTTATCAAATAAGTAAAGATATACAAGAACTTCTAGGTATTGCAAAAGAAATTGAGAACAAGGATAAATATACATTCAATCATAGTAGAAGAGTTCAAGATATGAGCATGAAAATCGCTCGCAAATTAGACTTGCGAAAAGGTCAACTTCATAATATATTTCTGGCATCTGGACTCCACGATATTGGAAAGGTAAATATTCCGTCAGAAATTTTAACAAAACCAGGAAAATTAACAAAAGAAGAATTTGATATCATTAAAAAACACCCTCAAGACGGTGCAGATATGGTGGAGCCAACTTACTATGAAGATATATATGATATTATTCTTCAACATCATGAACGTCTTGATGGTTCAGGATACCCTATTGGTTTAAAAGGGAACGCAATTGAAATAGAGGCGCAAATTATTGGAGTAGCAGATACATTCGATGCGATGACGAATGATCGGGCATACAGAAAAGCATTTACGGCTCAATATGCATATGAAGAAATTATGTCATTAACAGATATCCACTTTGACTCTATAGTCACCAAAGCCTTCGAACAAGTACTTCTCGAAGAAGAACTAGTTATTCCAGTCAAACCTCCTAAAAAGGATGAAGAAACCACATAAGAGCTTCTCTTTTTATCACAAAAAGAGAAGCTCTTTCGTTTAGTTTGAACTGTTTACCATTCAACCACAAATCTGCCATCCTTAATGACACTCATCCTATCCTTTCAGTCATACACCCCAATACGTTATACTAGTTTTAATAGAAAGTGAGGATGACACATGAAGACATTAGTACTAGCCGAAAAGCCATCTGTTGGTCGTGACATTGCAAAGGTACTGGGATGCACGAATGGCGGGAATGGATTTTTAGAAGGATCAAATTATATCGTAACATGGGCGCTTGGCCATTTAGTTACCTTAGCTGACCCTGAAGCTTACGATCAAAAATATAAAACCTGGAATATAGAAGATTTACCTATGCTGCCTTCGTCACTACGCTTAGTGACGATTAAGAAGACGGGCAAGCAATTCTCTACGGTCAAAGCACAGTTACATCGTAAGGATGTGAAAGACATCGTTATTGCTACAGATGCCGGGCGAGAAGGAGAGCTTGTGGCCAGGTGGATTCTAGATAAAGTTAAAATAGCCAAGCCCGTCAAACGTTTGTGGATATCATCTGTTACAGATCAAGCGATTAAGAAGGGATTTGAGCAGTTAAAAGATGGACGCGACTATCAGAACCTCTATCATTCAGCTGTGGCAAGAGCAGAAGCGGATTGGTACGTGGGACTAAATGCTACAAGAGCCCTAACCGTGAAGCATAATGCTCAGTTGTCATGCGGACGTGTACAAACGCCAACCCTTGCGATGATTGCACAAAGAGATCAGGAAATACGTTCGTTTAATCCCACTCCATTTTACGAATTATCCGTAGTGCTAGACGGAGTGACGTTTAAATGGCAAGATGGTAAAAATCAATCAACTCGAAGCTTTCATAAAGAACGGATAGAAGCTCTTTTAACCAAATTGAAGGGAAAAGAAGCAACCATACAGTCCCTCCAACGCAAAGAGAAGAAACAGTATGCACCAAATCTTTATGACTTAACAGAGCTTCAGCGAGATGCTCACAAGCGATTTGGATTCTCTGCGAAAGAAACGTTATCCACATTACAAAGATTATATGAACAACATAAGGCCGTGACGTATCCTAGAACAGATTCAACGTATTTAACTTCTGATTTAGTGGACACGTTAGGAGAACGAGTTTCCGCTTGTTCTGGAATAAAAGAATATCGACCATACACATCAAAAATTAAGGGACCGTTCAAGCTAGGAAAACAATATGTGAACGATGCTCTTGTGTCAGATCACCATGCAATTATCCCAACAGAAGTGACCCCAATAGAGTCCAAGCTTTCGGATAAGGAACGCAAAATTTACGATCTTGTCGTGACTAGATTTTTAAGTATTTTACTGCCTCCGTACCGATATGAGGAAGTGAAAGCTACACTTGCTATAGACGGGGAAACCTTTATCGCTAAGGAAACGAAAGATATCTCATTAGGGTTTAAGGTTATAACATCCACCTCTACTCAAACTCCTTCAGCGTTTACTTGGAATGAAGGCGACCGCGCTAAGAGCATCATCGTACACATGACAGAAGGGCAAACGGAGCCTCCAGCCCCCTATAATGAGGGGACTCTATTAACCGCTATGGAGAACCCAACGGGAAACATCGAGGATAAGGAATTAAAAGAGACATTGTCCAAAACAGGTGGACTCGGAACAGTAGCAACGAGAGCGGACATTATTGAGAAGCTTTTCAACTCGTTTTTAATTGAAAAGCGAGGAAATAGTATATTCCCAACTTCTAAAGGGAAACAGCTGTTGCAGCTAGCTCCTGAAAAATTAACGTCTCCCGTTCTTACAGCTGAATGGGAATTAAAGCTTGAAGCGATTGCTAAAGGAAAGCTAAAAATATCACAGTTTATGAATGAAATCAAAGAATATACAGAAGAAGCTGTTGCAGAAATAAAGAAGAGTAACGAGAAATTTAAACATGATAACGTGACAGGATCAAAGTGTCCAGAGTGTAATAGCCTTCTTCTTGAAATTAACGGCAAGAACGGAAAGATTCACGTGTGTCAGGATCGAAATTGTGGATATAAGAAAAACATTGCCAAGAAAACGAATGCACGATGTCCACAGTGTAAGAAAAAGCTTGAACTGCGCGGGGAAGGCGACGGACAAATCTTTGTGTGCACATGTGGTCACCGAGAAAAACTTTCGGCCTTTCAAAAGCGTAAGAAGAATAGCTCTAACTCTAAAGCAACCAAACGTGACGTCAATCAATTTATGAAAAAGCAAGATAGCGAGCCTGTGAACACAGCGCTAGCGGATGCTTTAGCTAAACTGAAGCTAGACAATAAGTAAGACCCTCTCTGCAGTGTACCACGAAGAGAAAAGTCTTCTGATGAAATCTAGCAGTGTGGAATGTAAGTCGGTGAAACACCTATCGTCGACTAGAGCAAAGTAAAGAAGAAGGTAGATCTAAACGGTAGTGAAGATCTGCCTTCTTTTTTGTTTACCCACAACTTATCCACACTAGTAAAAGAATTTTTCTAATTCTGAGCTAATCCCATCAAAGTAGGGAATTCTAATAAGTAATTCACTGGCATGTATTTTAATAAAAGAGGGTAAAGAATATAAAATATAGTCTGCGTCTTTTCATGAGTGAAAATTAAGGGGGGGAAGGAATGCTAGATTCTACATTATTTCAATTGATGGTAATTGGTTTTTTGGGAGTAGCCTCGCAGTGGATTGCCTGGAGATTTAAACTTCCAGCTATCGTGGTCATGTCGATTGCTGGGTTGTTAATTGGTCCATTTTTAGGTTTGATCGTCCCTAAAGATGTTTTTGGAGATATATACAAGCCCATTATATCGATTGCGGTTGCCATTATATTATTTGAGGGAAGTTTAAATTTAAATTTCAAAGAGATACGTGGGTTGAGTCGGCCTGTATTTCGAATTAGCACAGTTGGAGCACTCATTGCCTGGATTCTTGGGTCGCTCGCAGCTCATTATGTAGCAGGTCTTTCGTGGGCTGTTTCGTTTGTGATAGGTGGACTCTACATTGTAACGGGACCTACGGTTATTCTTCCTCTTTTACGGCAAGGAAAGTTAAAGCCAAGACCGGCAACGATTTTAAAATGGGAAGGAATCATTGTAGATCCTCTTGGTGCCTTGCTTGCCGTTTTTGCGTTTGAATTTATTAAGGCATTTTCTACTGGTGAAAACACACCCGTTGTTTTTTTTAGTCTTTATTCTGGCAAGCTTATTTGCTGTCATGCTTGGAATTTTTATAGGATGGCTTGTAGGCTGGATGTTTGAAAAAGGTCATGTTCCTGAGTTCTTAAAATCACCGATTGTGTTTTCACTCGTGATTTTATGTTTTACGATTGCAGATGAAGTCACCCACGAGACAGGTCTTTTAGCCGTTACAACGATGGGGATTACACTTGCGAACATGAAGTTATCGTCTATAGAGGATATGAGGCATTTCAAAGAGAATATTAGTATATTATTGATCTCTACCATATTCGTCATGCTGACCGCCTCTCTTAGCTTAGATACACTCATTAACGTATTAAATATAAATATAATTGGTTTTGTGTTATTGATGATGTTTGCGGTTAGGCCGTTATCTATTTGGTTATCCACTATTGGTACAGATTTGTCATGGAAAGAGAAAACCTTAATTGGCTGGATTGCTCCGCGTGGTATTGTTGCCCTGACAGTTGCGAGTTATTTTGTTTCGTTATTATCAGAAGAAGGATACGGGGATGCGGAAAGGTTAATGCCTCTTACATTTGCGTTAGTATTCGCGACCGTATGTGCTCACGGATTTTCATTACGACTTGTTGCTCATAAGCTGGATTTAGCAGTAGAAAGCAAACCGGGTGTTCTCATTGTAGGTTCGAACGAATTCACTATTGAATTAGCGAAGAGCTTTGAACAACAAAATATCCACGTTCTTCTCGTTGATTCTTCGTGGGAACGATTATCTTTAGCGAGAAATCAAGGGATCCCTTTTTATCATGGAGAGATCCTTGCTGAACAAACAGAGTACAGTTTAGATATGACTCCATACGAATATATGGTATGTGCAACAGAACTTGATTCATACAATGCTCTCGTGTGTACGAATTTTGTTCCTACGATCGGACGAAACAATCAGTATCAGATTAGTTTAAATCAACATCAATCAGAAGATGTAGGAGAACTTGTTCATACAATTGGTGGAAGGATTTTATTTGAGCCACCAACATGCTTATATGATCTTCGCAAACTCGTTAATAGTGGTTATGTTTTACGTAAAACAAAGCTATCAGAACAGTTTACGTTTCATGATTATTTAACCAATAGGGATGATACGTCGATTCTATTGTATATCGTGAAAAGTACGGGTGAGATTCGATTCTTTACGACGGATTATGATCAGTCTGGTGAAGCGGGTGATGTGGTCGTGACATTAATGGCGCCAAGTAAGGAATTTCGTAAAATAAAGGAGAAGGTAGACGAGCAAAATAATAATAGGGAGTAAGTTGGGGGAATGAAGGCAATGAGCCGTTATGCTGCAGATTTAGTGATGTTTTTTAGGGAACACGAAAATCGAGAACTTGCGGGTCCAATGGAAGCGTACATGAGAAACCACTTTCCATTTTTGGGGATCAAAACACCAGAGCGAAAGCAACTATTACGAGAATATATCCAAATGAAAGGAAAACCGCAGCAAGAGGATTTAGAAGAATTGGTGACCACTCTATGGAGTCAACCCGAACGAGAATTTCAATATATCGCTCTTACCTTCATGGATAAGCTAATTAAACAAGCCTCACCCAATTTTCTACAAGTGATCGAAGAATTAATTGGCACAAAATCATGGTGGGATACGATTGATCATTTAGCTTCCAATACAGTAGGGGTTATGTATACATTATATCCAGAGGAAACGGAACGATATATTCAAAAGTGGATCGTTTCTGAAAATATATGGTATAACCGAATAGCTATTTTGTATCAACTCAAATACAAGGAGAATACAGATGAAACGAAGCTATATGAGTTTATCAATCAGCATAAGGATTCCTCTGAATTCTTCATCCAAAAAGCAATAGGGTGGGCATTAAGAGAATATAGTAAGACGAACCCAGAAAGTGTAAAGGATTTCATTGAACAAACGGACTTAGCTCCTTTAAGTAGACGAGAAGGGCTAAAGATTATACAAAAATGAACTGTCCAGTAGGGGCAGTTCGTTTTTGTAGAAGTAAAAAAAGGTGCATATCTTGATTCTTGATATGCACATTTATTCTGATCTAAAGCAATAGAAACCCAATCACACCAGCTAATCCCGCATAGAAAACCATCGGCACAAGGGTCATTCGAATAATCGTGCCTTCCTTTCCTACCATGTTCACGACAGAAGCAGCGGCCACAACGTTGAGTACACAAATCATATTCCCTGAGTTGGCCCCTAACACTTGGAGTGCTAAAATAACCTGTGGATTAGCAGCAATCTGGTCAGCGACACTGAACTGAAATAAGGAGAACATCATATTACTAAAGGTTGCACTACCGGATATGAAAGAACCAAGAGCCCCTATTAACGGAGCAACAAATGGCCATCCGTCTCCTACCGTATGAGAGACAAGACCAGCAAGCTCCATCGGCATACTCATCAGGCCACTTTCGTTGATACCAGAGTTGATAAAGATTCGTACCATCGGAACAGCGGTTCCAAGTGCTATGGCGCTCCCTACCATTGTCATGGCAGATTCTTTCACCGTCTTCACAACGAGTTCCCTTTTCATTTTATGAATCAGGATCGTTAAAAGAATAACAACAATAAAGATCGTTCCTGGTAAATAGAACGGCTCAAATGATGTACTGATGTTCGTACCAAGAATGTTGCTCCATCCAACCTTAACAGAGCGAAGCCATTCTTTTAGAGGAAGTACATTTAATCTTGTGAGCACAAGGAACAGAGCAACTAGAATATAAGGAAGCCATGCTTTCCAAAGAGGCATTCCTGCTTTTAATACTTCTGCATTTCGTACGGTTTTCTTAGGAGAGCTAGTGAAATCCCAAGCTTCTTTCGGTAAAAGGAATCCTTTTTTTGCAGCCGGAACGACAATAGCAAGTCCGACGAGTCCACCAATGATGGACGGGAATTCAGGTCCGAGAAGATTTGCCACTAAAAACGCAGGAATGGTAAAGCTTAGCCCCGCAAAGATAGCAAACGGTGTGATTTGAAGTCCTTCCTTCCACGATTTGTTTTCACCGAAGAATCGTGTAAGCATCGCGACTAAAATAACCGGCATAAACGTACCAATAAATAGATCAATAAACACCGCAGTACTTGCAATACTTTGAATATAATCTAAAATGGATTGATCCCCAAGAGCTTGCTGAACACTAGGTGCTAATGCAGAACCTTCATTGAGTCCTTCTTTTACTCCAACAATCATCGGTGTACCAACAGCACCAAATGATACAGGAGAGCTATCAGCAATAAGAGCGAGAGAAACAGCAGCAAGGGGTGGAAATCCTAGAGCAACTAATAAGGGAGCACCAATGGCTGCCGGTGTACCAAAACCAGCGGCTCCTTCAATGAATGCACCAAACAACCATGCGATAATTAATAGTTGAACGCGTCTGTCCTCCGAAATAGAAGAGAAACCGGCACGAATGCTATCAAGGGCACCACTATTTGTTAACGTATTCAGGAGAAGAATGGCTCCAAAGACAATCCATAAGATGGAGATACTGATAATAATTCCTTCAATAGAGGCTGCTGCCACCTGTATAAAAGGAACTTTCCATACAAGCAAAGCGAGAACGATGGTTGCAAGCAAACTGATAGGCATTGCTCGAGTAGCAGGCATTCGTAAAATAACTAAAAAAACAAACACGGCCAAGATGGGAGTTGAAGCGGTTAACAATTCTAAAATATTCATGATATCATCACCTTGTTATAGGATATGTACCTATAGTATAAATTATTATGCTCACTAATTCACAAACAAATAGTGACAAAAGTTTTACAATTAACCACACTGAGTATACTAAAAATAGGAAGAGGATGTTTTGTCCATGATGAGTAAACATGTTATAGTATTAGTAAAAGAAACTAGTGAAAATAAACCAATAGTGTGCGTCTGAGAAATACAATTGTTTGCAAAAATGAATGGGAGGATAACAAAATGACAACAACTCTTGAGCAATTTTTAAATGAAAATTTGTCTTCATTAAAAGACCAAGGACTTTATAATGAGATTGATCCAGTAGAAGGTCCAAATGGTCCCCTTATTACGATTGGTGGAAAAAAACATATTAACTTATCTTCAAACAACTACTTAGGGCTAGCGACAGACTCTCGTCTAAAGGAAGTGGCCAAAGCCGCAGTGGATCATTACGGTGTGGGAGCAGGTGCTGTTCGTACCATTAACGGTACGCTAGACATACATATCAAATTAGAAGAAACCATTGCAACGTTCAAAGGTACAGAGGCAGCTATTGCCTATCAATCAGGGTTTAACTGTAATATGGCAGCCATCTCAGCTGTTATGGACAAACATGATGCTATTTTATCAGATGAATTAAACCATGCTTCCATTATTGATGGCTGTCGATTGTCTAAAGCGAAAGTCATTCGTTTTAACCACTCAGATATGGAAGATCTTCGTTCTAAAGCGAAAGAAGCAACGGAATCTGGTCTTTATAATAAAGTGATGGTCATTACAGATGGAGTCTTCTCCATGGACGGAGATATTGCGAAGCTTCCGGAAATTGTTGACATCGCTGAAGAATTTAATTTAATCACGTATGTAGACGATGCACATGGTTCAGGTGTCCTTGGAAAGGGTGCTGGAACGGTTAAGCACTTTGGATTATCTGATCGAGTTGATTTCCAAATTGGAACACTTTCAAAAGCCATCGGTGTAGTTGGTGGATATGTAGCCGGTAAGCATGATTTAATCGACTGGCTAAAGGTACGTTCACGTCCGTTCCTATTCTCAACGGCCCTAACGCCAGCTGATGTAACAGCGTGTACACGGGCAATCGAAATTTTAATGGAATCAACGGAACTACATGACAAGCTTTGGGAAAACGGAGATTATTTAAAAGCCGGACTTAAGAAGCTAGGCTTTAATATTGGAGAAAGTGAAACGCCAATTACTCCATGTATCGTTGGAGACGAAAAGCTTACCCAAACTTTTAGTAAGCGTCTAATCGAAGAGGGTGTCTACGCAAAATCGATCGTATTCCCAACGGTACCAAAAGGAACAGGACGAGTTCGTAATATGCCAACAGCAGCGCACACAAAAGAAATGCTAGATGAAGCCATTTTAATATATGAAAAAGTAGGAAAAGAACTAGGAATTCTTTCTTAATTTAAGAGAGCATCAGGGGGAAAGTAACGTGAAAAAAATATTAATAACAGGTGCGCTTGGTCAAATTGGATCGGAGCTTGTCGTAAAATTACGACAAGAATATGGAATAGACAATGTCATTGCTACAGATATTCGTGAAACCGATAGCCCAGTGGTCACCGAAGGAATCTTTGAACTATTAAATGTGATGGATTATGAGAAAATGCTCGAGCTTGCGAAGAAGTATGAAGTAGATACGATTATGCATCTAGCTGCTCTATTATCAGCAACAGCAGAAGCGAAACCACTCCTTGCATGGAACTTAAATATGGGAGGGCTAGTGAACGCTCTTGAAGTAGCGAGAGAATGTAACCTACAGTTCTTCACACCGAGTTCAATCGGAGCGTTTGGTCCATCTACACCAAAGGATCAAACACCACAAGACACCATTCAACGCCCAACCACGATGTATGGTGTGAATAAAGTAGCTGGCGAATTGCTATGTGATTACTATTACGAGAAATTTGGAGTAGACACCCGTGGAGTACGTTTCCCTGGTTTGATTTCGTATGTGGCACCTCCGGGCGGGGGAACAACGGATTATGCAGTGGAGATTTACTATGAAGCATGGAAGAACGGTCGTTATACTTCTTATATTGCTGAAGGTACGTATATGGATATGATGTATATGCCAGACGCCTTGCAAGCCATTGTAGATTTGATGGAAGCAGATCCAACCAAGCTAAAGCACCGCAATGCGTTTAACGTGACGGCAATGAGCTTCGAACCGGAGCAAATAGCAGCTTCTATTAAAAAGGTGATACCTGAGTTTGAAATGGATTATCATGTGGACCCTGTCAGACAGACAATTGCCAACAGCTGGCCGAACTCCATTGATGCCACAGCAGCGAAAGAAGAATGGGGCTTCCACGCGACGTACGATTTAGATAAAATGACAGAAGATATGCTTGAAAAGCTGAAGGTAAAGTTAGGATAAATAATAACCTGATGGGAAGATTCTTCTCATCAGGTTTTTTAAGGTGAAATTTGTTCATTTTATACCTTTTGTTCCAATCTCTATTCCATATGGTATAATTTTTTTAAGAATATAAAGTGAGGCTTTCCTATGTCTAATTCTATGCTATCATTCTATTTCCTACAATTTATGGTATCCTTAATTACCACTATCTCAGCTAGTTTTTTAGCGTTTTCAATGATTTCACCTATTCAATCAAAAGGTGCTACTAGTTCAGCCCCCCTCCCTGAAATCATTATACCTAGCGGTATTTCTGACTTTTAATTGGAGTTTAACTCTCTACTTACTAGTTCCATCTATAACGATTAGCCGTTTATGTATCAGTTTCTTTGTCATCGGTATGACCTTCTTTTTTATTGTGAAGGGAGTATTTCGTTATTCTCAATATCAGGCGGCTCGTGCATTTTCTTTTGTTAGTAACGGTATAGTCTTTACTCTTCTTCTCCTATTTATCTATATTGGGGGCTATCAGTTGGCTTTAGGTCAACCTCAATTTCATCCACTTAAATTTGCAGGTACCATTCTATTTATTATGGGAGCTTGCTTTCCTTTCTTTCGATACATAGCTCAGTACAAAAGAGACTACACAACCTATAGGCAAGGTAAACAATATATAACTGGTAGTCTTGTAAACGGACTTTCCTTTTCCATCCTTCCTCTACTCTCGTTGTTATCCGTAGTTCCTGATGTGCAGGTGGCTTTTTCATTTTATACCGAGAATAAGATAGGTATGATTCTTCCGTTTTTCGTTCAACTTTGTTTTATGCTTTTATCGTGGTTTATTCCTGACATCTTATCAGAAGAAACCCTACAAAAACAGTATGATCAATTAAAGGAAAGAGAAATCTGGTATCATTCGCTCTTTGAGAATAATCCGGTAGCGGTGATTACGTTCGACCATAGGGGAAATATCAAGCACACGAACCCAAAAATATTTGAATTAACGGGCTACCAAGAAGACTACGTTGTAGAACATTCTTTTAAGCCCTATGTACACCATAAGGACCACCCAATCATCTACAAAGAATTTAAAAAAGCATTAGTGGGAGTAGGTAGTAACTTTGAACTTCGATTGATCCATCAAGATGGTAGGATTCTCCAAACGATGATTGTCATGGTTCCAGTTCTGATTGAAAATAAAGTGGTTGGAGTGCATTGTTTAGTAACGGATATTACCACTTCAAAAGAGGCAGAAAAGAAAATTCACCATATGGCCTATCATGATGATCTAACCGGTTTACCGAACAGAAGGTATTTCGAACAAATTACGGCCGAAATTATAAAACGACAACCTATGAAAATGGCTATTTTGTTGCTGGATTTAAATCGTTTCAAAGTGGTAAATGACACGCTTGGTCATGCCGCTGGTGATCAGCTTTTAATAGAAATAGCTAGGAGGATAGATGATAAGATTGGAGTACAAGATCATGTAGCTCGTATGAGCGGAGATGAGTTTATTCTTCTTCTTCCGACAATAAGAGGAAAAGCAGATGTCTTCCATATCGCTAACCATATCCATAAAAGCTTAGAGCAACCCATTCTCATTAATGACCACGAAATTATCACATCTACTTCCATAGGTGTGGCTATGTATCCGGATCATGGTGAAGATTTAACCACCTTACTAAAAACAGCAGATGTCGCAATGTATACGGCCAAAAAGAAAGGGGCGGCTCAGACCTTCTTTTATTCAAATTCTTTACATGCCAAGGAAATCAACCCGATACAATTGGAAGAGGACATTCGCTCTGCCATTAAACATGAGGATTTTCTCATTTACTACCAACCGAAATTTTCTACTATAAATGGGCGGATGATAGGTGTGGAAGCATTAGTTCGGTGGAAGCATCGACATAAAGGGATTATCTCACCAGGCCATTTTATTCCTTTAGCAGAAGAAACAGGGCTGATTATCCCTCTTGGAGCACATGTTCTTAGAAAGGTTTGCTTAAAGCTGAAAGAGTGGGAAAGCAGAGGGCATAAGGATATAATTGTTTCAGTAAACGTCTCATCTAGACAGTTTCATGATGACCACTTCCTCCAAACAGTTCGAGACATTCTAATCGAAACCGGTGTAAATCCCAGGCAGATAGAATTAGAAATTACCGAGTCCACTGCAATGGAGCAGGTGTACAGAGCGGAAAGAATCCTAAAGGAACTATCGGAATTAGGCATTACGATTACAATTGATGATTTTGGTATTGAATATAGTTCATTAAATTATTTGAAGAAATTTGCCGTAGATACACTTAAAGTAGATAAAAGCTTTATTCGTGAGTTGCTAACCAACGAATCGAACCAAGCGATCGTGAGGGCGATAATCGTGATGGCAACGCATCTACAATTAGATCTTGTCGCAGAGGGTGTAGAGACAGAAGAACAACTCAAGTGGCTTCAAATGAATGGATGTCAGTATGTACAAGGCTACTATTTTAGTCGTCCCATTCCTTGTGAAGAATTTGAAAAGCAATTTCTCACACTTCATAATCTTGCATCAAGCTAACTTTACTAGACAGCAATAGAACGTGTTTCATAGTAAAGGGATAATCAATCCATTGGGGGTGATTATCCCTTTTTCCATTCAATCTCAATCGTCATTCCAATTTGTTAAGACAGGAAGATAACTAAAAAATAGGCTCTCATCACAGTGATGAGAGCCTTTCATAACTTAAAATATTATATGCCCAACAAGTGCAATTACAGGTAGAGCAATTAACGTACGTAGTATAAAAATAGATAATAAATCAATAAAGTTTACGGGGATCTTAGAACCAAGTAGCAATCCACCAATCTCAGATAAGTAGATTAACTGTGTAACAGAAACCGTAGCAATAACGAATCGTGTTAATTCGCTCTCAATTCCGCTTCCGATTATTGCAGGTAAGAACATATCAGCAAATCCTACAACCATCGTTTGGGCAGCTGCCTCGGCTTCTGGAAGCTGGAATAACTCCAGAATTGGAACGAACGGAGTCCCTAAGAATACAAATAAGCTAGTATACTCAGCAAGAATTAGTCCAGTCGTTCCGATGGCCATAACAACTGGTGCCACTCCGAGCCACATGTCTAAAATATTTTTAACCCCATCTCGGAAAAATCCGACGGCACTTTTATTTTGCTTTGCCTGTGATATCGCTGCGTCAAAGCCAGCCTTCACCACTTGCCCTTTTGGTGGGATGCGATCTTCTTCTGGTTGTGTGGTCCCATCAATGAACGTGCGCGGTTTTCTAGATAATGGCGGGATACGCGGCATGATAATCGCACACAAGAAACCAGCAAGAGCAACCGTAGCATAGAAAGGAACAAAGTAATCTTCTAACCCTATCTCCTGGATAACAACAAGACTGAATGTTATGGATACAACAGAGAAAGTAGTTCCAATAATGGCAGACTCCTTCTTGGTGTAATACCCATCCTCATACTGCTTACTTGTTAATAAAACCCCAATCGTTCCGTCCCCTAACCATGAAGCTAGAGTATCAATTGAAGAACGACCTGGTAGCTTAAATAGAGGACGCATAATTTTTGTTAGAAGAGCACTAAAAAACTCTAGTAATCCAAAATTTAATAAAAGTGGCAATAGTAGGCCTGCAAATAGAAAAATAGAGAACAGAATGGATAGTAATCCACCGGCTTCTAACAATAACCCGCCCGTATATTCACTCCATATCGCCTCTGGTCCTAATTGAAAGTATGTTAATAGGGCAAAAACTGCTCCCAGTACTCTTATGAATACCCAAATCCACTGAACATTAAAGAGATTACGGAGAAAATCATTCTGCATAATAGCTTTATTCTGAGTGAATTTAGTATACAAGGATAACAATGCCGTTATACTAATTAACCCTGTCATAATAGCTGGAATACTATTCCCCATAAGATCTTGTACAAAGTTTGACAGAACGGCCACCGGTATAGTAAAACCGGTTTCTGTTGGAATAGGTGTCATAAAAAAGAACACACCTAGTAAGGAAGGAATAAGAAATAGAATAATATGTTTAACTGAATGCTTCGTTGTATCATTCTTCATAAAAATACACCCCAATAAATTATAGTGAAATAAATATACAATACATTTAATATTAATTCATTTTGATATAATAAGCTAGACTATATTGAAATTTTCATTAAAAGAGAGCAGGAAATAGATTGAAAGAAAATGGATATGAAGGTAAAATAATCTATGTAATTATTTCTTTGTTCCTATGTCTAACGAACTATTAAAATTGAATAGAAGGTTGTAAACATGCTTCAAACTATTTTCTTAAATGTGTCAGTGTTAGTATTTTACGTTTTCGTCGTTCAGTTCTTAATGAGAAATAAAGAGAAGTCTTTTATTTTTAAGCTTCTGCTTACCATGACCACAAGCTTTGTTGCTCTTGAATTACATATACTATCCGTTTCGGTAGATGAGTTACAGATGTTATCTTTAGCCCCGCTTGTATTTCTACTTTCAAGTCTATTTATTGGTAGGACGATTAGTCTTTTCGCTACCTTTTTACTTCTAGGATTACACCTCCTCATGCTAGTAGATCTATTAAATGGAATGATCATTCTGTTCTCAAGTCTGGTTCCTAGTCTTCTTCTTCAGTATGTACGTTCAAAAAAATAGTCTTTCATCTATCTATTCTTTCTACCTGGCTATTTAGTATAGCTAGTAGTTATCTCGCTTCAACACAGCAAATGACCAGCTTGATCTTCTTTAGTATGATCTTCCTTACTATTGGGTATATCCTATTTTTCGTTAGTGAAACCCATATTAAAACGTTGGTAGATTTAGAGCGCAAGGAAGCAGAGTCTGTTACAGACCATTTAACCGGGTTACAAAATCGTAGGAGTCTTGATCGAATGATTTATCAGATTATTGCAGATATTCAAAATGGTGATGAAACGATGTATAGTGTCATCCTGTTTGATGTAGATTATTTTAAACAGTTTAATGATACGTATGGTCATATAAGCGGAGATGAAATACTATGGCAAATGAGTAGGTTAGTTGAGAATCACTTGGAAGACCAAGAGCATATAACACTATACCGATACGGAGGGGAAGAATTCTGTATCGTTATGAAGAGCGTTCCTCACAAAGAAGCAAAACGAGTGGCAGAAAAAATTCGTGAATTAGTTGAAACCGCCAATTTTTACATACCAGCTAAGAAAGAAATTCACTTAACAATCTCTTTAGGCGTCGCTTCCTATCCAGAAACAACGGATGAACTATCGGATGTACTTTCCTGCG
This sequence comes from Bacillus coahuilensis m4-4, assembly GCF_000171615.1. Classification (GTDB taxonomy): domain Bacteria; phylum Bacillota; class Bacilli; order Bacillales; family Bacillaceae_K; genus Bacillus_T; species Bacillus_T coahuilensis. The sequence continues at coordinate 31,161 of NZ_ABFU01000009.1, forward strand.
CAGACAAATTCCTTTATCGTGCCAAGCGAAATGGTCGAAATTGTTCATTTGGCGAACAGGAAGAAGAATTGCTTTATGTTTAAGGAGACAAGAGTATAGACAGTCATAACCAAACCACAAAGAGCCTTTTCTCTTTGTGGTTTTTAACGAGGATTCGTTTTTAGCATCATAAACGTATACCAATTCATCTTAAAATAACGAAAAAATCTAAATTAACAAAATATTGGTAATGTGTTAAAATTACGATTAACGAAATAAATGGGGGATAAAAGATGAACATGATAAAGAGACTTTTAGACAAAGGAGTGCAGCTTGCTTTAGGTTGCATAGGTATTATTTTTGTAGCAGGTATTCCCATCCTTTTGCAGGATATTGGTCATTGGAACTTGGAGTGGAAAGCATATTGGAGTGAGACGAAGAATGTATTCTCCAGTTTACAAAATCCTAATGAACTTACCTATTTTAGTATAAAATGTTTGAGGAAAGGCCTCTATTTCCATTTCTAATGGATGCTGTCATTTACTCGTTAACTATTCTTGTGGGAGCGCTACTGATAGCAAGTGTTCTAGCTATTTTATTAACGCTATTAACGATGAATATGTCCTTAAAAGGAAGGCAGCGGTTTAAATTCTTATTCTTCCTGTTCGAATCCATCCCAGATATCCTCATCATCCTTGGATTTCAACTCTTTATTGTCTTTTTTACAAAAAAACGGAGATTCTTCTATTCCCTATCGCAACTTTAGGAGAAAACCGAGCCTATTTTATCCCTATCCTATGTCTAGCCATTCTTCCGATGGTTCAATTCTATCGCTTAAACATGTTAAATTTTGAACGCGAAGAGACTCTAAATTATGTGGAATTGGCTAGGTCTTTAGGATTTGGTAAATGGTATGTGCAAACTATGCATATTTTCAGAAATGCCGTATTATCGGTATTCTTTCAATCTAAGAAGATACTTTGGTTTATGCTATCCAATCTATTTATCTTAGAATTGTTGTTTAATATTAACGGGGTGACCAGTCTGCTAGTTAGCTATATGTCGCCGTCATCCTTCGCCATGGCGTTATTATGTCTCTTTGTACCTGTGTTCATTGTGTATAGCTTGTTAGAACTTATAGTAGAACGTAAAGCCAATAGAGGGGAGGTCCTGACATGAGAAAAGCGTTTAAGCAACCATTCTTTCTCCTTGGTTTTTTCGTATTGGTGGGCTTTGTTACAGCAAGCTTTGTTTATTGGGCACTTTATAATGATGAAATTAAACAAATTCAATACCTACGAGATTCAAGCGGGACGCTCATCGCAGCTGCTCCTCTAGCCCCTTTTAGTGAAATGCCACTAGGATCAAATGCATTAGGCTACAGTATGCTAGGAGCTATTCTTGTAGGAGCCAAATATACCATTTTAGTGACAATCGTGGTTGCTGGATTAAGAATGCTTGTCTCAATTCCGATAGGGATGGTGCTTGGGACAGTGTTCACAAAGACAAAAAAAATATGTGAATGGCATGTTTGACCCTTTTTACTTTATTCCATTATCCATCCTCGCGATTTATTTAATGAGACCTGTGGTGTTTAGCACACCCGAAGGCTTTGAGAATTCTCTGTGGGAAAGAATCCTACTACAAATTATCATCATGACTATTCTAGCAATACCAACTCTAAGCATTTTAATCAGTAATGAAGTAGGACAAGTGAATAAAAAGGAATATATAGCAAGTGCCAAAACGTTAGGTGCTAGGCCTTTACGCATTATGAGGAAGCATATTTATCCAGAGCTACGAGAAAAGTTCTTCGTCATCTTCGGTCAGCAAGTCATGCAAACCCTTATCTTACTTATTCACCTTGGGGTTGTTCAAATCTTCCTTGGTGGAACCATCATGAGCTTTGGAATGATGCAGGATCCTCCTAAAAGCTTTTCTAATGACTGGTCTGGTCTAATTGGAAATTCCTTTAGATGGATAGAAACAGCCCCTTGGATTCCACTTGCACCCATTGCTTGTTTTTCCATCACGATGCTTGCGGTGGCCTTTATGATTGAGGGGTATGTTCGTGCTACTTCAGGAAAGTCACACTACTATAAGAAGTTCAAAGCATCTTATGAAAAATCAGGACAGGTAGAGCCAAAAGAGATAGACGAGGATTCTTTAAAGCGATATAAAAAAGTTGGCTAGCTACCGTATTGGTTGAGTTTTCCTTTTTGTATTTTTTACAATGGAGGGGAAGTCAGAGAGAGAAGGTGCAAAGAGTGGTAAAATGTATCGCTACAGATATGGATGGAACATTATTAAATCATGAACAGCGAATTAGTGAGCGAAACAAACTAGCGATTGAAACGGCTATTCAGCAAGGGGTAAAAGTCGTCGTAGCAACAGGCAGATCGTACCCTGAAGCGGCTACCGTGTTAAAGGAAGCAAACCTTTCTCTTCCAATTATCTGTGTAAACGGAGCTGAAATTCGAAACACAGCGGGAGAAGTTGTATACAGCAAAGGAATGAAGAAAGAAAGAGCATCCTTTATAGCCAAAGAGCTTAAAAAACGAGACATTTACTTCGAAATTTATACGAATAAAGGGTCGTTCTCTGAAAATTATCAGCTAGGAGTCGATGTGATTGTCGATATCTTCCATACAGCCAATCCAGAAATTCCTGAAGAACTGATCAGAAAGCGAGCAGTGGAGCGCCTCGAAGTTGGAGTATTTGAAGAAATCTCTGATTATGAAACCATTTTTTCATCGAGTGAATATGACGTGTATAAATTCCTCGTATTCTCTAAACAAAAAGAAGTACTAAAAGAAGCCTATGAAGTATTAGTGGAGATTGAAGATATTGCGATTAGCTCCTCTGGAGAAGAAAACCTTGAAATCAATAGCAGTGATGCTCAAAAAGGCATCGCCTTATCTCATTTTGTAGCAGAGCAGGGCATTTCATTAGAAGATACATTAGCACTAGGAGATAATTTAAATGATGTTTCGATGCTGTCGGTGGTAGGGTATCCAGTGGCAATGGGCAATGCTCATAAGGACGTTCTTGCTCTTTGCGAGTACACTACCCTTACCAATCGTGAGGACGGAGTAGGAAGAGCAATCGAAAGCATAGTATTGAAGGTACATCAATAGTGTAGGATGAAGAGTCTCCTTTTAAAAGGGAGGCTTTTTTTGTGGTATTTTTAGGACGGAGGGATCCTTTATATATGAAGGGAATGAATTTGGTGGCTGCACGAGATGGGTGGGGCCGCACAGGATGAGTGGAAAGCCGCACCAAAAGGGGAGTAGCCGCCCGAGAAAGCGTGTCACCCGCACCATCTACATCAGACTCGCTCGAAGTACCACGACCTTACCACCTTCACACCTTCAATCCTCACCACCAAACCAACAAAAAAACCAAGCACATACCGCACTTGGTTTTCCGCCTACTTATCCATCCTTACTCCCTTTTTCCCTTTACCCCATACATTAGAAGACTCATGGTGCGGTCAACCTCTTCCTCCTCATTTAATGAAGGGTCTCTGAAAAGGAACTCATGAAAGACAACATGGCCAATCACGGTGGAAAGGGTAAAGCGCATAAGAGACTGGCTTGGCATTTCAACAATTTCACCCTCTTGTTTGTAATGCCCAATAGCTTTTTCCAGTCGTACTCGAGCTTTTTCAATAATATGCTCCATGAATTGACGCTTTAATTCTTCTTGGTAAGGCATTTCTAGAATTAAGATTTTGGCTAAAATCCTATTTTTACGTAAAAATTCAAGTCGGTTCACCAAAATAGCTCGAACTAAAGATTCGTAAGAATGATTTGGATTATCCATGATGTTAAACACATCTTTTAACACGAAGGGACCAATCAGCTTCGCCATGGTGGGCGCGACAATGGCTAGAAGTAAATCTTGCTTCGTGCGATAGTGTCTGAAGATGGTTCCTTCTGCGACGCCGGCTTTTTTGGCAATTTCACTTGTGGATGTTGCCGCAAAGCCCTTTTCAGAGAAAATCTCTACAGCGGCTTCTAATATATTTCGTTGTTTCTGCGTTAGAGATTCTTGCTCGTCAATGAGTGTATCTAAAATCGTAGAGAATTCGTCCATGCTAACGCTCCTTTTTATCGAAAATAGGCGAGAAAACCCCCATCTTCAAGGAATGTGAAGGGTGAAGCCCAATGAGTAAGTGGGGGATGAATCGCCTTCGGACAAGGGATAGCTTTAGCTATCTCGATTGTCCGACTGTTCGAGTGCTACTTGAATAAGATGAAATATTGTTTGAGTACGAGTGCCGAAACCTTTTTTCTCTTTGTATTCATCCACTTTGTCTAACAATGTTTTTGGAAATCGTAACATAACTGATTGCTTTTCCATTGTTCTTTCCTCCCGAAAAATGATACACTATGTATATCATATATTAAAAGGAGGTGAAAATCAATGTTAGTGAAAAAAGCGTACAAATTCCGACTATATCCAAATCAAAAGCAAATTGAACTGATTAACAAAACCATTGGATGTTCTCGCTTTGTATATAACTTTTTTGTCGGCAAGCAAAAAGATAAAGATGCGTATTGGTATATTGTCAACGAAATGGTACAAAACGGTCAACTTACAGAAAACAATTGGAAGGGTGAATTCTTTAACAAGAACCAATCCATTAAAGCGGTTCGTGAACTGAAAAAACACTATCCATTCTTGAAAGAAGTCGATAGTATCGCCCTTCAAAAATCCGTTGAAATTGTAAATGATTCTTACACTCGCTATTACAAGAAACAAAATGGTGAACCTCGTTTTAAATCAAAAAAGAATCCTGTTCAATCGTACACAACCAAATGTGTAAACGGGAATATTTCTGTTTTGGATAAACATGTTAAACTACCGAAATTAGGTCTTGTTCGTTTTGCGAAAAGTCGTGAAGTAGAAGGCAGAATCATGAACGCAACGATTAGACGTAATCCTTCGGGCAAATATTTCATTTCAATCTTAGTCGAAACAGAAATTGAACACTTTAAAAAGACAGGTTCAGCAGTTGGTATTGATGTAGGATTGAAAGACTTCGCCACTCTTTCAGATGGAACGGTGTATGCTAACCCAACATTCTTTCGTACATTAGAAGAAAAATTAGCAAAAGAACAACGTATCCTTTCAAGACGACAAATAGGTTCTTCTAATTGGAATAAACAAAAAGTAAAAGTGGCTCGGCTTCACGAAACGATTGCGAACGCAAGAAAAGATATGTTAGATAAAATCTCTACCGCTATTGTCAAAAACCACGACATCATTGGTATCGAAGATTTGTCTATTACGAATATGTTAAAAAATCATAACCTTGCTAAAGCGATTAGTGAAGTCTCATGGTCACAATTTCGCACAATGTTGGAATATAAAGCAAATTGGTACGGAAAACAGGTTGTAACCGTAGCAAAAAACTTCCCTTCCAGTCAGCTTTGTTCAACGTGTGGTCACAAAAATAAAGACGTTAAAAATCTTGCTTTGCGTGAGTGGGAGTGTCCTACATGCAAAACGCATCACCAAAGAGATATTAACGCAAGTTTGAATCTTCGTAACGAAGCACTACGATTAACCGCAGGAACCGCGGGGATAGCCTAATCCATAACTAACCGATAGGTTGGTGTTCTTAGGAATCCCCCACTTCAATCAGACCGTAAGGTCGATAAGTGGTGGGTAGTTCAAAACCTACCTATATTCTACGATATTTTCTCAAAGCTGCAATGTTTAGAAGGATAAAAACGAAAGAGAAACAGAATAAAAGGAATAGCTCTAGTCCAATATCTGTGATACTTAACCCTTTGATCATCACACCACGAAGAGCATCTGCTGCATAATATAAAGGAGTCACAAGTCCGATTCCTTGCAACCATTCTGAAACAGTTTCAAGATTAAATAATCCTGAGAAAAAGATTTGCGGAATAACAATGAGTGGGATAAATTGCATCATCTGTAGCTCCGTTTGAGCAAAGGCTGATAACAAAATCCCGAGTGTTAAGGCAGAGAACGAAAGCAATAATATGATCAGCAATACGTTGAAAAAGTCACCAGTCATATACAAATCTAGAACGTATATACCAAACCAAGCGATAAACGTAGCTTGTAAAATGGTGACCACACCAAAACCTATCACATACCCAACAACCAACTCCCATATCTTCATAGGACTAGCAAGAAGTCTTTCTAATGTCCCGCTTGTTCGTTCTCGTAAAAAGGAGATCCCGCTGATTAAAAACACAAAGAAAAAGACGAAAAAGCCTAGTAACACAGGTCCAAAGGAGTCGAACATGGCCATTTCACTGTCCCCGTAAAGGTACTGAGTGGTAGGGGCAGGAACATCACTTTGGTTGAGAGTGCTCATAAATCCTTGCAACTCCTTCATTGCCGCACCGTTTACAGTAGGATCACTACCTTCTACTACAAATTCTGGTGTTGAACCTAGAATTAAAAAGCCATCAAGCTCTCCATCTTCAAGCATGGAAAATGCTTCTTCCTCTATGAGCAGATAATCTATGTCATCTGGGACTTCGAGCATCCCCAGCATTTCTTCCTCAGCAACAATGGCTGTTACTGGTTCATAAGGGTCTGCATCAAAAAATCAATGAAAGTAAAGTTAAAATAAATAATGGCGCAATAAATATAAGGGCAAGTGTTCGCTTATCTCGAGCAAGCTGAAGCATGATTCGTTTTGCAAGTCCCAATACTCTCATGTTACATCCCCTCCATGGATAAGAATACGTCTTCAATACTAGAAACATCATAGCTTTGTTTAATGAATTGTGGTGCGTCGCACGCAATTAACTTTCCGCCTCGAATGAGACCTAATCGATCACATCGTTCGGCTTCATCCATTACATGGGTGGTCACAAATAGCGTTTTTCCATCTAGTTTTAGTTGCTGAAACGCTTCCCAAATGTTTTTACGAAGTACAGGGTCAATTCCAACGGTTGGCTCATCTAGGATTAAAATATCTGGATCGTGTAGCATGGCAATGACGAGAGATAATCGACGTCTCATCCCCCCAGAATATTGGTGAACCGGCTTATTTAAGTGCTCTGTTAAATCAACCATGTCCATTAATGACTGAATTCGTACCTTCCTCACCTCTTTTGACAGAGAGTACAGGTCAGCAAAAAAGTGGAGGTTTTCCTTGGCTGTAAGTTCATTATAAAGAGCATCCCCCTGAGCCATGTACCCAATGTTTTTATAAAGTGTTCTACTTTTTAGAGGCTCTTCTTGAAATAATACCGTCCCAGCAGTAGGTAATTCTAACCCAATCATCATTTTGATTAACGTTGTTTTACCCGAACCAGAAGGTCCAAGTAAGGCAAATATTTCACCTTTCTTCAAGGTGATAGAGATATCATTTAATACTTTCTGTTCTCCAAAAGATTTTGATACAGAATTAATGGTTAGCATGATGATACGATCTCCTTTCTTTGCACAAAAGTAAGTGAGTGATTACTCACTTATATAATAATCCAACCAAGAGTGGGATGCAAGTGTTATGTGAGTGATTACTCACTTTTGTTGAGATGAAACAAAAAAGTGGGGTATGATGCTCATTTTGACATAGGATAGGCGAATTCTGGGGAAGAACGGCATGTGAACTATTCAAGTCTAGCGTCGTACTAAAAAAGAATAAAAAGTCATGAAATATTTATGTTTCTGATATGGAATCGATTCCTTAATCTGATAAGATAGCTTATGTATAGATACAATTGGGGAACATGAACGTATAAGGAGGACGATGATGATGAAAAAAGGCATTATTTCTCTCGGGGAAGTATTAATCGACTTTATACCATTAGATAAAGAAAATATATCGTACCAAAAAAGCCCCGGCGGTGCGCCGGCTAATGTAGCGGTGGGACTTGCTCGCTTAGGAAGTAAAAGCATGTTTTTAGGGAAGGTCGGAGATGATGTTTTAGGAAGATTTTTAGAGAGAACATTATTGAATTATGGTGTAAGCACTAAAGGTCTAGCCTTTACAAAGGATGTTCGCACAGGCGTGGTATTTGTGACGCTAGCTGAGAACGGAGAGCGCAGCTTTGATTTTTACATTAACCCAAGCGCCGATCGGTTCCTTGAAGTTGGGGACTTAGAAGAAGTGTGGTTCCAGGAACATCGAATTTTACACTTCGGAAGTATTTCTCTAATTAGCGAACCATCAAAAAGTGCTACAAAGAAAGCGGTTCAATTAGCTAAAGAAAACGGAATGATTGTTTCGTATGATCCTAATCTTCGCTTAGTACTATGGGATAGCGAAGCGAAGGCAAAAGAGGAAATCATCTCTATGCTAGGCATGGCCGATGTGCTTAAGATTTCTGAAGAGGAGCTAGAGTTCATTACAGGTGAAAAAGATATAGATAAAGGTGCTAGCATCCTTTCTTCCTACAATATCAAGCTTGTCCTTATAACACTAGGCGGAGAGGGAAGCTATGTGTTTACCAAAGAAGGAAGCACTCATGTGCCGGCCATGAAGGTAGAGGCATTGGATACAACTGGCGCAGGAGATGCGTTTGTTTCAGGTATTTTATACCGTCTAAATGAATGGAATGGTTCATTAGAAGAGCTTACGTTAAAAGAAGCAAAGGAAATGGCACGTTTTGCGTCCGTATTGGGTGCGCTTGCAGCTTCAACGAAGGGTGCTATGACGGCGTTACCAACGCTTGAAGAAGTTAAGATGAGATTAGAGAAGTAGGAGGGGATGCAATGACAACTCGAGATGAACAATTACGTGATGATGCTCTTCAAATGGTAGAAGAAAACGAAGAGCTAGTCAGTCAAGACCCGTATCGTCTAAGCTATCACTTGATGCCACCTGTTGGATTACTGAATGATCCAAATGGCTTCATCCAGTGGAAGGGGACCTATCATTTATTCTATCAGTGGCTTCCATTTAAAACGGACCATGGTGCTAAATTCTGGGGGCACTATTCCTCTACAGACCTTGTAGACTGGACGCATGAACCCATTGCCTTAACACCTTCTGAGTGGTTTGAGAAGAATGGTTGTTATTCAGGAAGCGCCATTGATCATGATGACAAACTGTATCTCTTTTACACAGGGAATGTAAAAGACGAAGCGGGTAATCGTGAAACCTATCAATGTGTGGCGATTTCAGAAGACGGGATAGACTTTGATAAAAAAGGACCTGTGGTGTACTTACCAGAGGGCTATACAGCTCACTTCCGCGATCCGAAAGTATGGAAGAAGGATGGTCTGTACTATATGGTGGTGGGAGCTCAGAGCAAAGAGTTAACCGGTAAAGTAGCATTATTTCGATCTTCTGATTTAGAGGACTGGGAGCTTATGGGCAATGCAGCTGGGTCCTATCAAGGTGGACTTCAAGATTTCGGTTATATGTGGGAATGCCCTGACCTTTTTGAACTAGATGGAAATGATGTGTTAATCGTATCTCCGCAAGGTCTAGAGGCAAAGGGGATGAACTATCAAAACGTGTATCAAGCAGGCTATTTTATGGGTGAGTTGGATTATAGCACAGGGAGTCTCTCCCACGGTGAGTTCGTAGAGCTCGATCGCGGATTTGATTTTTATGCTCCGCAAACAACAGAAGATGAAAAGGGACGACGACTTTTAGTTGCCTGGATGAGTGTGCCAGATCAAAATGAGCAAGATCATCCAACGATTCCCTATAAGTGGATTCATAATATGACGATTCCACGAGAATTAAAGCTAATGAACGGCCATATTTATCAGCAACCAGTGGAGGAGTTAAAGCAGCTTCGTAAAGGCAGTGCCGTGTACTATGATGTGACGCTACTAGATGAAGAACGCGTATTGGAAGGAGTCGCTGGAAAATCGATGGAGCTTATTGTAGAAGAATTAGCCATTGAAGAAGAGTTTCAGGTAAGGATTGGCGGAGATGTGCTCCTCTCCTTCAATCGTAAACAGGGCGTATTCACCATGGAAAGAACAAGCTACGTCGACGGCTCACGTGAGAAGCGTCAATGTGAGTTACACCAGTTAACCAAACTCCAAGTGTACGTGGATCATTCTTCTGTGGAGGCTTTTATCAATGATGGAGCTGAGGTATTCACCTGCCGCTTCTTCCCGTCCCCCGAAGATGAAAGTGTACGTTTTATGGCACGCGGTGAAGTGAAAGGGAAGCTTGAGAAGTACGGGTTAGAGTAGGATAAAAGAGGGCGAACTTATGGTAAGTTCGCCTTTTTAGGAGGCGTAGTGCTCAGTATGCTTGAATATCCGCTCGGTCGAAGCGGCTTAGCGATCGGTGCGCATGAATTTCCGCTCGGTCGAGGAGGCATTGCGATCGGTGCGCATGAATTTCCGCTCGGTCGAGGCGGCTTTGCGCTCGGTACACCTAAATTTAAGCTAGATCGAACCAAACTTTCACTCGGTCATCCAAATTTTTAAGTACGTGACTATGCGACACGCTAGGTTGAATAGAAAAAGAGGTCTTCATGCCCGCATGAAAACCTCTTTCCATACTATTCCATAAGTTGCTCAGCGATATGTTCAGAAACAACCGTTTTACCACCTAAAAGAGTGAATTCTTCTAGATTTCCTTTTAAAAGGGTGGATGTACTAGACTTTACATTAGTGTCTACTAACACAATAGGCGCACCTTCTTTACCAGCAAGAACGGCTCCAGCTAAAGCATCAGGGAAATTCGTACCCGTTGCAACATACACATGCTCTGTTGGAAGATTTAGTTCGTCAATAATCATAGAATTCGTTTTATACCGATCGCTTCCCCCGTAACGTGTAGGAGTAGGAAGTTCTTTGACTACACTCGTATCGATTACCGCCGTACTTCCCACAACGATACTAGATTTCAATCCTTTTAACGCGTTTTTAGTAGAGGACGGAAGTTTTTTTGTATCCGTTAAAAGAATTGGAATTCCTTTGCTTCCTGCGTACGAAGCGATAGAAAGTGCATCAGGGAAGTTCCCACCATAGGCGATAACTGCTTGTGTAGGAGAGCCACCTAACGCCGTCATAATTTTGGCGGCAGTGTCGTACCGATCCTTCCCGCCAATTCTTTTCACACTCGCTACAACGCTTTTTAATTCCTTCTCCACTTCAGTAGAAACAGCCGCACCAGAACCTAAAATAATCACGTTCTTAGCTCCTAGTCGCTTAATTTCATTTTTCGTTTCAGAAGGAAGTTCGTTCGTTTTCGTTAAAAGAAGGGGGGCGTTCTGTTTTACGGCTAGAGGAACCCCAGCTAAGGCATCCGCAAAATTTTCACCTGTCGCTATGACAACCGTTTCTGCCTTATTCCATCCTTCTTTTGAAACCTCGACCGCTGTTTTGTATCGGCCTGCCCCTTCAAGGCGGGTACCGACGTATTCAAAATACTTGTTTGTTGCATAACCACTTTGTCCATCTAGTGAAGTCATAGGGTACCATACAAATTGGTTTGTACTAGACTCAACGGCATCTTGCTTAAAATTTTCTGTAATCCTCATTAATTGATTGTTATAGATGGTTGTATATGCACCGCTCGTTGAATTTGTTGAACGCAATCTCGTCTCATCATTGCTCACAACATAATCATTGGTTTCCCATACATACGTAGACTCAGTTAATGAGGTATTCACTTTAAAATTCATGGTTTTAAACTTAATGTTTTCGGTTTTTATTTGGATCATAGTCAAAATCCTTCGCAGCAAATGGAAGAGACTCCACGAGTGTATCAATACCTTGGAAAGCCTCGCTTTCTATCTTGTCGAATACCTTTTCTTGATAGGCATCCTCGTTTCTTTTCCTGTTGCCTGTACGGTTGGACTATTGACTGGTTTTGTTCCATTGTACGCCATCACGGCAAAATACCAATGTTCTAGAATCATAGGACTATTTTTTCCATCATTAATCGTTGGTAGATCGGTTCTGTTATAAAAGTTATAGGCTAACATTTTAACCCCAGTCTCAATGTTAAACAGAATATCTTCCTTTAAACGCTTTTCATCCTTCGAGTCATAGTTCGTGATTTGCATAAGTCCAATACCACCATCTGGACTAATCACCGCATCCCCATTTGAATTAAATTGTTCCCAACCGCCATTTTCAGTAGTAGCGACCGCTTTCACAATTTCTGGAGGCACTCCATATTTAAAAGCAGCTGCACTCAAAAGACAAGAGATCTCCTGATATTCAGGATTTTTACCCGCTTCAGTAGAAACCTTACACGATATCTGCTTCTGATCTGTTTTTGCAGCCGCACTAAATGGCACACTCCAAACAACTAACATCAATGCAGCAATCCCAGATACAACAATTTTCCCTAATTGATTCATCCTTTCACTCCCTCATAAAATCTATCTACCTACCACTATACCAAAAATAGTAAACTAGGTTAAATGATAAAAAGAGTTGAATAGACTTTTTTGGGAAAATATAATGAATTGCCCGTAAATTGGAAATTTTGCCCGTAAGTATGTGGTAATTGCCCATATTTTAAAAAATCTGCCCGTATTTATCCTAAATTGCCCATAACCCAACAAACTTTGCCCGTAAATTTTTTAGCCTATCAAATTGACACCTTTACTCCTTTGAAAACATCACAAAAGAGACCCTCCGTTAACGGAAGGTCTCCCATTTCTCATTATGCTAGAGGACTCACTTGATCTTTATTCCAATCATACGTGTAAAAACGTTCGTATGTTACCCATTTTAATGCTTCAGGAGAGCCTTTTTCAATTTGCTCCTCAATATCTTTTAACATCCATGCCGTTTGAGAAATATGTGCTCTCATGGCAGCAAGCTTTGTCTTTTGCACAGGACGAATATCCACAAGAACATCAGCCTTTCCTAATTCAGCCTCCGTGTTATTAGCAAAAGCCACACAATGAAGCGTAGGACGTTCATTTTTAGGCAAACTACGCACAGCACGAACGACCGCGCGAGCAGTCGCTTCGTGGTCGGGGTGAACAGAATAGCCGGGATAGAACGTAATAACAAGAGATGGATTAAGTTCATCTATAAGATGCAGCATCATTTTCATCATTTCCCGATCATCTTCAAACTCAATCGTTTTATCTCGAAGTCCCATCATACGAAGATCTTGAATCCCCATTACTTTCGCCGCTTCAACTAATTCCTTTTTTCTGATTTCTGGAAGTGACTCACGTGTAGCAAACGGAGGATTCCCTAGATTTCTCCCCATTTGTCCGAGTGTCAAGCAAGCATACGTTACAGGGGTCCCGTTCTGTACATGCGTTGCAATGGTTCCAGACACCCCAAACGCTTCATCATCAGGATGGGGGAAAATGACCAATACCTGTCGTTCTTTTTCCATAGTGTAAAGCTCCTTTTCTGTATAAAATGAATCTATATTTTCTTAATTTTTAAGTTGAAATTTATGCCAGTCAACATTGAACACCTTAACCAGTCGGCTGCGGTTTTCTCTATGTCCAGCTCCGTCCCTAACCAGTCGGCTGCGGTTTTCTCTATGTCCAGCTCCGTCCCTAACCAGTCGGCCGCGGTTTTCTAATAATCA
>NZ_ABFU01000008.1 GCF_000171615.1 Bacillus coahuilensis m4-4
CTCATCAAGGCGACTTTTACATCATAACTTATCTATAATCTCTTGTCAAACATTTTTCTGTTTAGCTTAAGAAGTTTATTTTTGATAAGTTGTCGTCCTCTTAAGGACAAGGAATAATATATCACGATAGCGAAACCAAGGCAATACTTTTTTAATTACTTTTTTTGTATTTTTATATAAAAAGCATTTATATGGCTTACCAATGACTTCTATTTAAGCAAAAAGACACTCTAAATAGCAGAGTGTCTTAGAGAAACTAAATAAGACTTATTAAATCATTATGAATGATTCTCAATGGATCGTTTCTTTTTAATTACTAACCGAACGGGAATGGAGAATAAGAGTATACCAACAATAATAATCATTCCCCCAACAATTTGATAGATATAGATACTTTCATTTAACAATAAATAAGCAAGTATTGTGGCCCCAACCGGTTCCAATAATATAGCTACAGAAATAACATTTGTACTTATATATTTTATAGACCAATTAAAGAGACTATGTCCAAGTAGTGTAGGGAAAATCGCTAATAACAAGAAATAAATCCAATTGTCGTTAGAAAAACCTACTAGCATCTCTCCATTAAGTAGTACGTATATAAGAAGAATCACTGAACTAAATCCATAAACAATAAATGTATAGCTTGTTAAAGTAAGTTTCTTTCTTAGAGATTGACCGATAAGCAAGTATCCCGTTACTAAAGCACAAGCTGCTAGTGCTAACATATCACCAAGTAATGCTTGTCCATCTACTTTAAAGTCTCCCCAGCTAATAATGAAACTACCCACCATAGCAATACTTGCAGCTATGATAGATTTTATTGAAATAACCTCTTTGAAAAATATATATGTACCGATGAAAGCAAAGATTGGTTGCAATGTAACTAATACAGTAGAACTTGCTACACTTGTATAGTTTAAGGATTCAAACCACAATATAAAATGTACAGCTAAAAATAGTCCAGACAGTAAGGATAGCCACCAATCTTTTCTATTGAAGTGATTTAAGTCAGCTTTACTTTTAAATAAAAAGTACGGAAGTAATAATATTGTAGAAAATAACAAACGATAGAAAGCAATAGTACCTGCATCAGCGCTTGATAGTTTCACAAATATAGCAGAGGTTGAAACAGATATGACTCCAATAATAAGGGATAGGATAGGCAGTGATTTATTCAATATACTCAACCTTTTTTAGTCTATTGTAACGAGTCTAGATGAAATTGAATAGAAGATATTTTCCTAAATTTAAATCTTGTATCTTAGAGATATGTTAGTCTAAAATTGTAGCTAGGAATGTTGAAAGTGAGGCAAAACTGAATGATTGAGATGACAAAAATGCTAGAAAATTGGCAGGTACACAACACCTTAGTACATGTAGTTTACGTCATCCCAAAAGTAGGAAGGCAAAATTTCTCGGGTAGAATTTTAAACTTTTCTTTCTTAGAGGAAAATATACTATTTTATAATGATGACCAAAAGTCAGTCATGTCCTTAACCCATCATCAAATTGAAAGTATTGACCCTTTCGAATAAACGAGTAGTATGAATTATGATATAACAAAGCTCTGAGAAGTTGATTCATCATGAATAGTAGAAGAGACAATAAAATCAACCATTGAGCTTATGATTTCAGGTAAACGATCTTCCCTCTTTACGACATGGAAGTATTCGACTAATTCACAAAGTTTTTTTGTTTGAGCCATAGATAGTTCATTTGAATAATTTAAAAGCATACTGAACAATGCTTTAAAATCATTCTCTTCATATGTATTCGATTGAATTCTCTGCTGTAGATTGTATAATGTACTTCGTTCATGTGCGGTAACTAAAAGGGAGTTGGTCATGTCATTTACCTCCTAAGCTGTGATATGATTTTACGTACTCATCATACAATACAGCTCATTACAAAAGCATTACAGAAAAAAAGCAATCTGTAAAAATTTTTTAAAAAATTTTTTTAGATCGCTTTTTTTGACAATATTATTTCAATGAATTTAATTTATCTTCATAAAAATCCATCTCTGAATATTTTCTTTCTTGTTCTAGGGCAAAAAGGATTTGCTCGTAGTATAATTCTTCATTTGGATGAATCTTGATTAAATATTTTAGCATATTAATCTCTTCAGAAGGATCCAGATCTTCGTCTAATAAATCTTCAATTATACTAGTGAGTTCCATTTCTATAGAAGAACGTAATTCAAGAACCCACTCATCATATAAACCAGGAAACAGCACTTCAGGTAGCCTCGCAATAAGTTCTACAACTTTAGCCGCTCTGTCGGAGTATGATACAAGCTTCAATTGTTCAATCTCATTTAATAAATTTTCTCCATCGGATTTAACACGAACAGATGTGACAATGAGGTCTCTACCAATATCAATATATTTAGATAAATCGTCACCTGTAAATCCTTCAATAATCGATTTTATATGGTTAAGAGAGACTCTTAATTGGTTCCTAGCCTTGGTTAATTCTAGGTCTGGCCAAAATACATCATAGAGCTGATCTCTTGTAACTTGTTGATGATATAAAATGTAACTGAAGATTTGTTTTGCTTTCCTTTGATTCCACTTTCCTTCTATTTCTTTTCCATCTAACAGTACTTTAAAGCTTGAAAGAAAATGAAGCTCAATCGTGTTTCTACTGTTGACTTGTCTTATTCCTAAGTTGACTATTGATTGTAATTCAAAATTTAATTTATCTACGTATCCTCTCCCTTTTAAAGAAGGCGGAGAGCCTAATACGTATTGGATTACAAAATCATCGAGGAGTTCTACTAACTGTTTAGGTGTATCAACCATTACAGCATTCCCCGCATTCGGGATGATAAGAAATCTTGAAGAATTTAGATACGTATCATCAAACAAGTGAAGCTTCGGTGGAAAAGTAGCGTCGAATTCACCAACTAACAGAAAAATTGGAAGATCTACATTTTTAAACTTCTCCGGAGAATATTCTTGTACGGAATTTTTACAAACTTTATAGAAATCTTTATAGGATCTTATATCCACTCGATTCATCATACCTTCGAGACGAGATTTTCTTTCCTCCGAAGCTATCACCGTTATTCCATCGATAATGCTTTTAAATACCTGTTGTTTCTTACCTTCTTCAATAGTAGCGAACCTCTTTCTCATTTCTTGTTCACCGATTTGAAAAGGCATAAAAATCGGGGTAGAAATAAGTGTTAATGATCGAACCCATTTCTTTTGTTTTAAAACGGCCTCTAATGCTATATTTCCTCCTCCAGCATAGCCAACTACATGACAAGAAGGAATATTTTCTGTAAAGAGAATATGTTCTATGTCAGAAAATATTAACGATAAAGAAAATCCAACATTCTCGCTTAGTTTATTTCTTCCGTGGCCTGGTAGATCGAATACAACAAGATTATATTTAGGTTTTAGGAACGGAATAATATCGTCCCACAAAGTGCTATCGCATCCTAGCCCGTGTATAAATAGAAATGTCTCTGCGTCCTTTTGTTCACATACTATATAATCATAGTAGGTTGTTTGACTATTTTCTAATAGTGTAATTGGCATTTATCTTAATCCTCTCTAACAGACTATTAGATATATTTTATCCCTATATTAGGAAATTGAACAGTTAAAAATAGCAGCCAAGGTTACGATTCCATTTTAAATCTTGCTATTTCTTCTTGGAGTTGTTCAGCCAATTGACTTAATCCTTTAGCAGAACTCTCTATTTCTTCCATCGTTGCAAGTTGTTCTTCACTGGCTGCTGAACTTTCTTGGTTGGATAAAGCACTTAGCTCAGCAACTTCTCGCACTACATCTACGGAATTAACAATATCACTGCTAATGAAGGCCATCTGTTCTACTGCATCAGAAACATCTTGAACCTTATCTGTTACACTTCCCATGTTGCCTTCAATTGTCCCAAAAGCATCCTCTACTTCATTCGTTAATGACATTCCTTGTTCAACTTGAGACGTCCCTTCTCTCATCACTGTCATGGCACGTTTTGTCTCTTCTTGAATTGATTCAATCATTCGCGTAATCTCTTGTGATGACTCTCTCGTTTGATCCGCAAGCTTTCTTACTTCATCCGCAACAACAGCAAAGCCCTTTCCATGTTCTCCTGCTCTCGCAGCTTCAATTGCTGCATTTAAAGATAATAGATTCGTTTGTTCTGCTACTTCTAATATAAGTTGGGTAATTTTACCTATTTCATTTGTTTGAGAGGATAACTGATTCACTACTTCAGATGAATGAAGAACAGTATCTCGTATTTTTTGCATTTGTTCAACCACATGCTGAACGTGATTTTTTCCTATCATACTTGCAGAATTAGCTTGATTTGCTACTTCTGACATTTCCACTGCTTTTATTGCCACTTGCTGTAATCCCATTGAAAGTTGATCTACTGATTCAGACACTTTCCTTACACTTGTTAACTGGTTTTCAGCCCCTACCGTAGATTCCTGAGTTAAAGAAGCCATATGATTGGTAGCTTTAGTTGTTTGCTCTGAACTCGCGTACAGTTCTTCAGAGGAAGCAGCGAGCTGCATAGATGAATCACTCACGGTTTTTAAAAATGAAGATAATTGTCGCTGCATGTCATTTAACGCATGCACCATTTCTCCTATCTCATCTTTCCCTTTGTACATAATGGTTGATCCAGATAAATCCCCTGTCGATACTTTCTTTAGTTCACTTGTCACTTTTTTGACTGGTCGTGAAATAAAAGTAGACACAAAGAATGCTATAGAAACTCCTAGAATAGAGCTTACGATTAAAAGAACAATCGTATTTATCCATATAGATTCCATAGAACCTTTTGCCTGTTCTCTTGCGCTTGCTACTTTATCTTCATTATATTCTACAAGCTGCGTTCCGTTTGCTTGAATATTAGTTAAAGCCATTTCGATTTCGTCACGCAATCGATTTATCTTAACGAGATCAAAAGTAGTGAGAGTAATAATTTCTTCTCCCTTGATATAGAACGTCTCCTTATGAGTAGACAGTCGATTATATAATGATTTTTCTTCTTCACTCGTTAATAGTGGTTCATACTCACTGTAATAGGAGTCCAATAAAGATAAAGCTTCCGCATATTCTTTTTGGTATTTACCTTGGTTAGAAGTATTTTCACTTCTAAGGGACTCCAGATAATCTACTAAAATACCATATGAACGTTCATGTTCCCCTTTAATTTCTAATGCTAACTGAATAGAAGGAACAGCTTGTTCGGTCATATTATTCATAGTAGAACGAAAGGAGTTCAGCTGAGTTAAGTTAAAAATACTTCCTCCAGCAAATATAATTAGGACAATAAGAAATCCACTACTAATTTTTTTTCCTATGGTAAAGGCAATTTTAGATGGTCTTCTCTCTTTAGAAGAGTTCTTTTTACCTTTAAGTCGAAATTTACTCATAAACACGTTTCTCTCTCCTCACTATTAAATTGTCTAATACTACTACTTTATGACTATATCGTCATAATCTTTCAATATGTTCAGTGTTTAGAGAAAAAAACGACAATTCTCTTCCTTATTGTTTCAAACAAAAAGAGCCATTGAAAATGG
>NZ_ABFU01000007.3 GCF_000171615.1 Bacillus coahuilensis m4-4
ATTATTTATGGAATGCCTTCTGTGGAAGCATTTGAAGAAGAACAAGCAGGGAAGGTAAAGCTTGGAGGCTGTTTAGTTTCTACTGATGATCCAGAATATCATTGTAAAGATTGTGCATATAAGTGGAGTCGCATAGAAGCAGAAAAATATGCTTATGACAGCATTCGTGGATTGAAAGCTAGTGTTGGTGGTTTCCATGAAGGATTTTATGAGGTGACCGTCAATTTTACTACACTTGAAGTCAAATGGAACTATTCTAATGAGGGAGAAAAGGTACGAAAACGGCTAGGATTGAAAACCTTGGATAGATTTAGAAATGAGCTTTTGTTTCTAAATGTGCTTAATTGGAGGAGACAATATATAGATGAAAGTATTCTTGATGGAACTCAATGGGCAGTGGAGATTTATCGAGAAGGGAGGACATTGAGAAGGTCTGGAAGTAATGATTTTCCTGCTGAGTGGGAAGGGTTTTGTCAGGTGATGGCTCGGATTTCTGGGAAAAGGTTTCGTTAAAACAACATAGAGGAAAAAGGTATACTCTTCTAAATTTTTTTATCGATTAAGAGACGACATGGCTATGTCGAGATATAACAAACTAGTGCGACCAGCATCATTCGGAAATCTTATACGACAAGGAGTCTATCTGAAGAAGAGTATCCAGCTGCTTTACAAACTAAATGTTTAGAATAGATTGAGGAATATAGAAAGGCAGAGTCTAATCAAAAAGTGTTGGAAAAATTAACTCCTATCCAAGTATAATCAGTCAAAGTCATGAATTAATTGTAATGAAAAAATGACAAGATTGGGAGAGAGGGAGTGGTCAAATGACAAGGCAAGTAGGCATAAAGGTGAAATATACAATATACTGGAACACAAAGGGTGGAACACTGTAGACAAATAGAAAAAATGAGAATCTTTGGGACGGTTCTAGCGGTTCTATTTTAAGAATACTCAGTGTATAGAATCTGAAGAACCGTCCCCATGATCACCAGTGAGGATGCTGTCGGCTTAGAACAGAAACTCCATTCTCTCCTAAATGACCAAAGAGTAAATAAGGTAAATTATCGTAAAGAATTCTTCAAAACGGATATTAATAGTCTACGAGAGATTGTGGAGGAGATTGATCCGACTGTTGAGTTTGTGACAACTATGTTAGCAGAAGAGTATAAACAAACCCTTTCGATAGAAGATTCCGATGTTGCTATTTAAGATGTATAAAATGATTCTCTTAAGAAGGACTTAGTAATATTGTGTCGGATGTTAAGAATAAAAAAGGGAATTGTATAAATTTGGAAGGAGACTCTTGAAATATATTTTTATAACTATCTTACACAATATGAAATTAAACGAGAATCGTGGGAATCGTGGGGACGGTTCTCATGATTCTGAAGTTTGAATATTCTTAAAATAGAATCACTAGAACCGTCCCCTTGATTCCACTTGATTCACCCTTGATTCATGAGCCTTATGTGTTTTGTTACGGATATAGTGGATATGTTTCCGAGAACGGACACACTCAAATGACATTCATTCTATCCTCTCAAGCCATTGTGAGGTGGTTGCACAAATAGTTTTAAATAGTAATGATGCAGAGACTAAATAAGGGTCTCTGCTTTTTTAGTGATTCTTTAACAATAGGGTAAATTGTGGGGTATTTGTTGTATATTGCGTAGTAGACGATTACTGTGCAGCAAATAACTTGAAAGAGTCAACTAAAAGTAAAGAAGGATCTTTTTATTTATTAGATGATTGGTTTCAACAAATGAGCAAGGTTGTTGAATAACTCTACTTGGAGGAGGACCCTTTCCCCCATCCAATATATTCAACCGCTTGACATTGATTTTATTTATATAAATGATAATGTTAATAATAGTAAGGGTGATTGGATGAACGATTCATTAAGAATATTGATAATTGAAGATGATGAAGATATTAATCGCTTAATATGTAATATTGTTAGTAAGAGTGGTTATACCCCCAAGTCAGCTTATTCAGGGACGGAAGCAATGATTTACCTAGATAGTGAGAGATGGGATATGGTCCTCATCGATCTAATGCTTCCTGGTTTGTCTGGTGAAGATATTTTAAAAATAGTAACCAAAGAGAGCGATGTTCCTATCATTATTATTTCGGCTAAACTCGAAACACAATCAAAAATTGCTGCCTTAAGGGCTGGTGCCGATGACTACATTACAAAACCTTTCGATATTGAAGAGGTTTCTGCCAGAATTGATTCTTGCCTTAGAAGGTATCGTGATATACCGAGTGTGTCGATAACCAATCTGATGAGCAATAAAGATATTGTTTTGGATCCGGATGCAAAAATAGTGACTGTGAATGGAAATGTACTCAAATTAACAGCGCGAGAATATGAGATTTTACTTCTATTAATGTCTTCCCCAAATAAGGTCTTTACCAAAGCTAATTTATTCGAGAGCGTTTGGAATGAACCGTTTTATGGGGACGACAATACGATTAATGTCCATTTGAGTAATATTAGAAATAAGCTCTCTAAAGCAAATCCTAATGAAGTGTACATTGAAACGGTTTGGGGAATGGGGTACAAGCTCAAAACTTAAGGTTTTCTTAAGAATTGACTTAAGACTTTCTTATGTTTTCCTTCTTATAGTATAAGAGTGTTCAAACAGATATCATTTTGGACAAGTTAGATAATGAAATAAGGAGGAAAACCTTGATGAATGACTATGTTTTAAAAACGAATCAATTGTCTAAAAAATATCAAAATAAAATGGCGCTTAATAAGGTAAATGTAACAATAAAAAAGGGCTCTATTTATGGTTTTATTGGACAAAATGGTGCTGGGAAATCCACGTTAATTCGATTAATCACAGGTCTTTCTTATCCAACAACAGGTACATTCGAATTGTTTGGAGAAAATAGAAAACGAGAGTTAATTGAAGCCAGGAAACGAATTGGAACAATAATTGAAGGCCCTGCTTTATACCCACAAATGACAGCCGCTGAAAATTTAGAAGCACATCGGCTTCTAAAAGGAATTCCGGGGAAAGAATGTATTGACAAAACTCTTAAGACAGTAGGATTACAAGGTGCAGGAAAAAAGAAAGCAAAGAATTTTTCTTTAGGAATGAAACAGCGTCTAGGGCTTGCTATAGCTTTATTAGGAGATCCAGAGTTTTTGATTCTTGATGAACCTATTAATGGTTTAGACCCAATGGGAGTAGTTGAAATCAGAGAATTATTAAATAAGCTTAACCAAGAGTATGATATTACGATTTTAATCTCAAGTCATATTTTAAGTGAACTGCATTTATTAGCTACACATTATGGAATTATTCATAATGGAGAATTGCTTGAGCAGTTATCCGCAAAAGAACTGAATGAAAAGTGCCAGCAATATTTGCATATAAAAGTAGATAATCCAAACAAAGCTGCAACAGTTATTGAAAGTCTCCTTGCAACGCAAGAGTTTGAAGTAATGCCAGATGGAACCATGAAGTTGTATGCCTATGTAGATGTGCCAGGTAAAGTCTCCAAAATCCTAACCAATGAAGGATTGGTCATCGAAGAATTTATGCCAATGGGAGAAGATTTGGAAACGTACTTTAGTAATCGTATTGGAGGAGTGCAGCATGGGTAATTTACTGAAAACTGAATGGTATAAATTGAAGAGGGACCGCTCATTTCGGTTTCTAACATGGATGTTACTCGCTGCTGCTGTTTTGTTTCCTTTAATTGAATTTGATAACGGTTCTCCTGGTCTACCTGCAGTAAAGGACTATTATTTGGAAAATGTCCTAGGTACCCATGGGAATATCGTCAAGCTTATTCCTAGTATTTTAGCTGGATTCTTTATTACAAACGAATACTCGATGGGCACAATGAAAAGCATTGTTTCTTCTGGGAATAGCAGGGTACGAATCTACTTCGCTAAGCTTATCGTATTCTCCGTTGGAACTACTATCATCTCGTTAATACTGCCGATTTTTATGACAGGTGCTAGTGCGATTTATTTTGGCTTTCAAGAGATGCCTGAATGGACATATTACTTCCAAACAGTAGGACTTATCATATTATATGGGGCAGCCTTTGCGTCGATTATGGCGGTCTTTTCTATCCTTTTCACCGACAGTGGGAAAACGATTGGATTTCTGCTTATGTTTTTTATATTTGTCGACTGGCCACTGCAAGTTTTAGCGGCAAAAGTGCCATTTTTTGAACCTATTCTATATCATTCTGTTTTTAAGTTAATTTACGATATTATCATTGTTAACACCTTGGAAAGTGCTGAAGTGTTAACCCTTGTTGTTGTTCCGATTGTCACATTTTTTGCATTTGGGGCTTTAGGAAGCTTTATTTTTCAAAGAAAAGAAATTAAGTAAACAGAAAGTAGGTGAGGTCATATGCTCTATTTGCTCCTAACTGTTATGATCGCTTTCGTATATGTCCTCACTCGTTTGTATCAACTCAAAAAGGAAATTAAGAGTACAACTCGGCAACTCATTCAATTAAACCAACATAAAACAGCTAAGAAGATTGATGTTGGTTTTCTTAATCGTGATTTTGAGGAATTAGCACAGGAAATAAATCGCCAAATTGACAAAACGAAAAAGGCGGAGGCAGAAAAACGAACGACCGAAAACGAGTTAAAGCAGGCAATATCTCATATTGCACATGACATTCGTACACCTATGACTTCAATAGTTGGGTATATTCAATTTCTAGAATCAGATGAAATAAGTAGCGAGATGAAAAAGGAATACATAGAAACAATAAAAAGTAGTGCAGGAAGATTAAAGGTTTTACTTGAGGATTTTTTCGAGCTATCGATCATCGAACAAGCAGATTATCCATTGAAAATGGAGAGGGTTAAGTTTAATGATCTAGTTTTAGAAGTGCTTTTTGGCTTTTATGAGGAGTTTAATAAGAGAAACATAGAGCCTGCAATACGCATTCCAGAAGATGATATGATCATGTTGCTTGACCCATCCGCTGTCAAAAGAGTAATTGAAAACTTATTAGTAAATGCAATTAGATACTCTAGTGGAGAGGTTACTATTCTCCTTCAAAATTGTATAACTTCCATTCAACTTAAGATTAGCAACTCTGTTGATTCTCTAAATGAACAAGATGTAAAGCAAATGTTTGACCGTTTTTATAAGGCTGACCAGACAAGGACGGGAAAAGGTACTGGTCTGGGTTTACCAATCGCTAAAAGCTTGATGGAAAAAATGAACGGGAATATTTATGCTGAGTTAAGGGATAATCAATTAACTATGATTTGTGAATGGGAATTTAAATTTGCTTAAATCAATAAATACCTGCTTGAACAAATGAGGGTTTTTTTGAAGAAGAACAAATAGCAAAACAAAGTCATCTACTGCATAGTACAAATATACTGTTCATGAAATATTAAGATATAGTGGGCAGGTAATGTCGTATAGTTATAGGCGGTTATTACTTATTAAGTAAAAAATAAAATACTGCTAGTTATAATTAGTGGATTAGAGTATAAAAGTTATGTTTATAATATATATATATCCGCATACAGTAGCGGTTATGTTCTGTGGGATATAGGTAATAATCCACCCGAAATCCACATAGACAAAGACCCACTCGACAATTTGAACTGCCCCCTGTCAAGTAGACAGTGGAAATAATAAAAATGATTTAAGCGGCTTTAACTCTATATTCCATAGGGCTAAGGCCGTTTAATCTTTTTTGGTGTCTTTCATGATTATAAAAATGGATGTACTCATCTATCGCAGTCGTAAGTTCCTCAAATGTCTTATATTTATGTAAATAATACTTCTCACATTTCAATGTCCCAAAAAAAGATTCCATTGGTCCATTATCAATACACCGACCAACTCGTGACATGCTTTGTGTCATCTCTGCCGCATCTATCTTACGTTTGAACCCTTTAGATGTGTATTGAAATCCACGATCACTATGGATAAGAGGGTGTTCTCCATTCAATAGTACTGTGGCTTGATCAAGTGTCTTGAATACGAGTTGATTATTATTGGAGTGTCCTAGAACATAACTTATAATGGATCCGTCATAAAGATCACGAATCGCACTTAAATAGGCCTTTTTTGATTGGCCATACTTAAATTCTGTAACGTCCGTTACCCATTTTTCATTTGGTTTTTCGGCTGTAAATTCACGATTTAATATATTATCTGCCACATGCTGAGGTGTAGAGCGTTTATATTGCTTCTTCTTGACACGAATGACAGAGCGTAATCCAGCCACTTTCATCAACCGATAGATTCTTTTATGATTAAGCTTCTCCTCGAACTTTCTATTCATGTGAAGGTCATTTGACGATAACCAAATATGCCATCAACTTTTTCATGGAGAGTTTTCATCTCGTTGATGATTTCTTTATTCAGTATTTCTCTGAATGTAGGAGTACGATTTATCCACTTATAGTATGCAGATCGTGCAATACCGGCAATTTGACAAAGTAAACTAATGCTTAAATTCTCTTTTTCATGAAGCTCCTGAATAGCGATATACTTATCTTCAAATCGGATTTGGCTTATTTTCGCCTCCTTTCGATCTCCTCTAACTTTTTTAAGAACAAATTCTCCGCACGTAACCGTTCATTTTCTCTTTCTAACCTTTTCATTTGAAGGTTGATTTTCTCTTCTGGAGTTAGCTTAGCTTCTTCTTTCTTATGACCACGTTTATCTTTTAGCGCTTCATCTCCACCATCTTCGTACTTCTTAACCCATTGATAGACTTGTTGGTAAGAAACATTATAAGTATTAGCTGCTTCTTGATAATCTT
Source organism: Bacillus coahuilensis m4-4 (assembly GCF_000171615.1). GTDB lineage: Bacteria > Bacillota > Bacilli > Bacillales > Bacillaceae_K > Bacillus_T > Bacillus_T coahuilensis. The sequence continues at coordinate 6,778 of NZ_ABFU01000007.3, forward strand.
TTCCGTTCCCCAAGCAATCAAGTACAATTTCTATTCGTTCTTCCCAAGTCGTTTTTCTTCACTTAGTCATAGAGCTCGTCCTTTCTTTTGACGTATCCTTTAAATCTCTATGACTATTATACTTCTTTATCCAACCTCTGAGGACAGAAGCATCCGATATTTCATACAATCTAGCAACCTCACGTATAGAATACTTCCCAGACAGACAATCTCTAATGGCAGCTAGCTTCAATTCCTTAGAATACTTTTTCCAAGTAGAGAACTCTTTTAGACCTTCCAAACCATACTTAACATACTTGTGCTTCCAGTCCAAAATCGTTGAATGATGCACGTTATATTTTGACTCAAGGTCATATGTTGAATAATGCTCATCTAATTCTTTTAATATCTCGTATTTCTCTTCTGGGAATCGAGGGGACGGTTCTCATGATTCTGAAGTTTGAATATTCTTAAAATAGAATCACTAGAACCGTCCCCTTGATTCGAGGGATAGCTCACGTAGTCATTGATGGAAAACTACTTCATTATGTCGTCAATACATAAGGTAGATAAGAAAAATATATTAATAGCAGATCCAGCTTCGGGTCTTAAAAAAATGAGTCATGAAGAGTTTAAAGAAATTTGGACAGGCATCCTAATTCTTATGGTACCAAACGAAGAATTTAAAAAAGGWAATCACGTTAAGGGTAACTTATCCCGTTTTATCCAACTACTTATTCCACACCAACCCATAGTATGGATGATATTTCTAGCGTCTATTTTATTTGTATTTTTTGGTATAATAGGGGCCTTTTATTTTAAATGGTTAATAGATGACATTTTAGTAAATGACTTAACATCAACTTTGCACACGGTCTCTATTGGGATAATTGTACTATATCTATTTAAGGTGATTTTACAATATCTTCGCATGCATCTTCTGCTTTATTTGAGTCGTAGAATAGACATCGTACTTATGTTAGGTTACTACAAACATATAATGGGAATGCCTATGAGATTTTTTGATACACGTAAAGTCGGAGAAATTATATCGAGATTTATGGATGCTTCTAAAATAAGAGATGCCATTTCAAGTGCAACTTTGACAGTCATGATTGACGTCTTAATGGTAGCAGTTGGTTCTTGGATTCTATACGCACAAAGTCCTACGTTATTTGGAGTAACTTTATGTTTAATACCCTTTTATACTCTAATTATACTAGTATTTCACAAACCTTATGAAAGTGTAAATGAGAAGATAATGGAAGAAAACGCAAGCCTTACTTCTTATATGGTCGAATCTATATCAGGTATACAAACTTTTAAATCCAATAATGCTGAAACTCAAGCAATTAATGAAACTGAAAAACGATTTATTAAATTATTACACCATACATTTAAAAATGGTAACATAAATAATATACAGGAATCTATACGTACTTTTTTAGAATTAATCGGCGGAGTAATTGTATTATGGGTAGGGGCAACACTAGTTTTAAAGGGAGATTTAACAATAGGACAATTAATTACTTTTCATGCTTTACTAGCTTACTTTATAAATCCTATCCAAAACATTATTCAATTACATCCGACAATACAGTCTGCGGTAGTCGCATCAAAACGATTAGTTGAGATCTTAGATTTAGAATTGGAAACGAACGAAAAAGAGACCCATAAGATTAATCCTAAGTCACTTCTAGAAGACATAGTTTTGGAAAATGTATCATTTCGCTATGGCACTAGAAGAAATGTATTGCAAAATGTTACTTTAAAAATTTCAAAAGGTCAGCGTGTCGCCTTTGTTGGAGAAAGCGGCTCAGGGAAAACAACCTTGACAAAATTACTGATGAAATTTTATCAACCAAATGAGGGAGATATAAAAATTGGGGATTTTTCATTATCCGATATTCATAAAGAGGCATTGAGGGATCACATTTCTTATGTTTCGCAAGAATCTTTTTTCTTTAGTGGAACAATTAGAGAGAATTTAATGTTAGGGGCACCAGAAGATACTACAATGGAAGATTTAATAGAAGCTTGTAATAAAGCACAAGTTAAGTCATTTATTGAACAATTACCTCTTAGATATGAAACAATACTAGAAGAAAATGGTAGCAATTTATCAGGTGGACAAAAACAAAGATTGTCGATAGCGAGGGCATTACTTCGCAATCCAGATATTTTATTATTGGATGAGGCCACTAGTCATTTAGACTCAATTACAGAACATTTGGTAAGTGAGTCCTTTGAAAATATCGATCGAACTATAACAATGATTGTAATCGCGCACCGATTATCTACTGTTATGAATTGTGATCTAATTTTTGTATTTGATAAAGGGAATGTAATTGAAATGGGTACGCATAATGAATTGCTTGAATATGAAGGTAAATATTATGAATTATGGATAAAACAACATCCTGTGCAAAAAGTGATTTCAGAAACGGGGGCATTGGTATGAAACAACCAATAAGAGACATATCTGAAATTACATATAGTGTTGAAATGTTAGAGAAAAAACCACCAAGATTCATCTCTATATTTGTGTCTGTTTTATTATTGCTTTTAGGTACAACATTTTGTTGGCTTTTATTTAGTAAAGTGGATATAACGGTAAAAGGTTCGGTTATAGTAGAACCAGGAAAAGAATCAATACCTGTTGTTTCCGAAATTAGTAGTGTGATAGATAAGTCTTATATTCAAGATGGAATGAAGGTTGAAAAGGGAGATATTCTATTAGAATTAGCTGCACAATCAAATGAAATTAATGAAATAGCTTATATAAAAGAAGAAATTAAGGAATTAGAAACTAAACAAAATTCATTTAAATCAGTTTATGAAGCTATTAGTTCGAATAATTTTGAAGGTATTGACATAATCGACACTATGGCTGAAGAACTTTTAACTTCGCATAAGGAACAAGTGAACCAAAACAAAAATGAAATTCTCGAACCAAAAGTTAGAATTAGAATTAATAAAATCAATGTCATCATCGGAAACAAGTAGTCAAATTGAAATAATACAAGCAGAAAAAGATACAGCTGTAAAACAGATAGAAATTTGGAACGAACAAAAAAAGGAATTAAGAAAAAAACAAAAGCTGATATTACTTTGATAGATGAGAAAATAGAAATAAACAAATCCGCAATAAAAAAATATGATGTACAAATTAATTCATTGAAAAATTCTATTGGAGAAGAATCTGCTGATATTGGTCAAAAAGTTGAGAATTTAGATACATCGTTAACACAAGAAATTAAAGGAATTCAGGCAAATTCTAAATTACAAATACAAGGGAAAATTGAAGATATAACGCAAAACTTAAAAGAGTTAAAATTACAAGAGGCAATCTTGCTGAATAAGCAAGAAAATTATATATTAAAATCACCTGTTTCAGGTGTAATACAAACAGATAAAATGTGGGGGAAGTATCATCACGTACAAGAAAATCAGGAACTATTTAAAATAATACCAGAAGATACAAATACGCATCAGGAAATCTTAATTTTTATAAACAATGATGATATTCGTAAAATACAGTATAATCAAAATGTTAAAATACAATTGCCCTCAGACAAAACCAATGGGCACGAAACATTAAAAGGAAAAGTTATATTTATAAGTAAAGAACCTATTGTTGATAATGAGCGGAAAGTATTTACATATTATGCTCGTGCTGAAATAGAAGATTCAATAACCCTGCCGAATGGAATTCAAGGGAAAGCAATAATTGTTACTAATAAAATTTCTTCACTACAGTATGTCCTTTCAAAATTAAACTTAAGAGATACTTAAAAAAGGAGCATCAGAGATGACAAAAAAAAGTACGAAGTAACTGTAGATCCAAAATATATGAATAATCAGGCTATGATTTATTCATTAGTTCTTGTAGCTATAGTATTTATCCTATACATTTTGATTTGGGGTTCAACATTTTCTTTTGGTTGGGGACTATTATTGAAATTCTATATTGGGTATATGATAGGCATAATATTACATGAATTGATACATGCCATCGGGTTTATTGTTTTTGGAAAAGCCAAGTTAAGTGAAGTTAAGTTTGGTTTTATGTTAAAGCATCTGACGCCTTACGCACATTGTAAAGTACCAATTACAGTAAAGTCGTACAAAATAGCATTGCTGTTACCTGTGATAGTAACAGGGATAATACCGTTAATTTGGAGTTTAGCGATTGGAAATGTACTATTAATTTCAATTTCAGTGTTTCTGATTGCAGGAGGCATAGGAGATTGGATCGTGTTTAGAAAAATATATAAGTTTCCAAACGAAGCACTTCTGGAAGACCATCCAGATGCAATTGGATGTATTATATACCAAAGTTGATATAGTAATGGTCAGCTTTCGTAAAAATCTTGGAATGTTTTGAAGTGAGTATTTTAAAATAAAAATAAGAGTACCAGCGATTAATTGTTGGTACTCTTCAAAGTGAAATTTAAGAATCCTAAAACAAACCTTAATTGGTTTGTTTTTTTGTGGTCAATGAACCTTGCGTATATTGCCGATGACTTTACCTAATACAGTAACATTCTGATAGTACATGGGAGGCATATCAGGATTTTCAGGTTGTAAACGAATCAATATTTGGAATAATTTCAATATAATATTTCAATATAACACCAAGAAATTCCTAAAATTATATAGAACACCGTTATTCTTTTAAACTCTTAAAACGAGCAATTCTTAACTAATGTAAAGGAATCAAGGGGACGGTTCGAAACCACTGAAAAACACTTCCATAAAAATGGAAGTGTAAGGGTGTCGCTAAATAAAATAAAGAAGAACCCCGATTTTGGTATAATAGAGTTGACTAGAAACTAAAACCAAAGGGGGCTCTTCTTTATGCTTAAAGAAAAAGATATGCAGTTAAGCATGTACTCATTATTATACTATAAAATCCCTAAGAAACATACGCTTCGCATACTCAAGGAAGAATTAGACTTCAGTTTTATTAATAAACTTCTCGAAAATACATACTCCAAATACTACGGGAGACCTGCCAAAGAACCAGAATTAATGCTAAAGCTATTAATCTTACAACGACTTTATAATCTCTCTGACGAGAGAGTCATCGAAGATGCTTCTTTAAATTTAGCTTATATGTACTTTTTAGATATTAACCCAGAGAAAGAGCTGCCTCACCCTAGTTTATTGGCCAAGTTTAGAGTCAAAAAACTTGAAGCTAACGATCTAACCACAGATGAAATCATCACTGAGGTTAGTAAACAATGCGTGGAAAAAGGTATCGTGAAAGAAACTGGAGTAACTATTGATACTACGCATACTGAGGCAAATACGTTTAAAGCGACTCCTGAGAGAGTTATGAAAAAATTGGCTTATAAAATCTTTAACACCATGAGAGAAGAAATAGGAGAAATCCCCTCAACGGTTAATCAAGATGTTCCTGAATACAAAGTAATTGAAGATCATCAAGAAGCAAAATCAATAATGAAGAATTATCTAGAAGAAACAATTCTTCAAATAGAGGAAACGATTCATCCAGAACACACACCAAAAACAAAAGAAGTAATAGAGAACGCGAAAGCGATTCTAAACGATCCTAAATTTATTCAACAAAAAGGTGTTCGTTCAATAGTGGATCAAGAAGCGAGAGTAGGAAGAAAAAGCAAAACAACAAACTTCTTTGGGTACAAAATGGAATACATCATGACAACGGAGGAACGACTGATTACAGCAGTAAGAGTAAATGATGGAGCATACGTAGATGGAACGCAGTTCCATGAATTATTGGAACTCACTCAGAAAAGTGGGTTAGTTATCCCAGAGGTCTATGGTGATAGAGCATACTTTAGAAAACATATATTAGATGATATAAAGAAGATTGGAGCAAGTCCCTACATACCTGTGAGTGCCATGGCGTATAGGCTAGACGAAGATAAGTTTCAATATAACAAGGATTCAGATGAGTGGTTTTGTGTTCAGGGGAATAAAACTATTAGAAAAAAGAAAACGAACAAGAATAAAAGAGATCAAGAATACTATAAATACTATTTTGAAAAAGAAGTGTGCAGAGAATGTCCTCTTCGAGAGTCCTGTGCAAAAAAAACAGTGGGTAGAGTGTTAACTGTTGGACTTAATACTCCTGAGTTCTATGAGTACAGTCAACTTCAAAAGACTGACGAGTTTAAAGAGAGATATAAGAAAAGAGCTTGCCAAGAATGGAAAAATGGTGAAATGAAGAATTTTCACGGGTTAGATCGTGCCAGAGGGTACGGTCTTAAAAGCATGACCACACAAGCAAAATTAACCGCGTTAGCGGTCAACTTAAAGAGGGTAGCAAGCATACTATCCTCTAAAAACACTAATAATCTTTTGGTTTTTACCACATTTAGGATAATTGGACCCAAGATCAATAATTTTATTGAGTAAATATAAGTTTTAAAGGGTACTTTTTCAGTGGTTTCGGACGGTTCCAGTGATTCTATTTCGCGGGAGGCTTGTTGCTTCTTACAGTATTCCCACCAGCCAAATTAGTCGGACTTGGCATAAAGGGTGCCGTAATGGGAACAAAGACCATTATTCGCTTCGGTGATGACTCCGTCCAGCTGTTTAAAAAAGCAAGAACTGACAGAAAGAATGTTTGCTGCTGCAAATGTTCCCATATCTGCCAGAAAAGAATATTATAATTCCTTTAATAAATATAATTTTAGGGAGTGAAGCTAATGGAAAAGATAAAGCAGTTACTCACACAAATAAAAACTTTACCAAATTGTCGTATCTTTGAACCTACTGGGTTACCCATTATTGACGAAACAAAGCATATTTTACCTAATGATTTAAAAGAATTTTATAGTCTCTGTGGTGGCTTAGTTCTATTTGAAAATGAGGACTATCCAATCTATTTCGTGTCTCCTGAAAAGTTTATATTAGCCAATCCAATAATTGTGGGAGAATTATGCGAAGAAGATATTTCATCTAATTGGTATATTATCTGTAATGATGGAACGGATGAATACTTAACTATTGACCTCAATAAAGACAGGTTAGGGAAATGCTATGATAGTTTTTTTGACCGTCATGGACTTATAGGCGAGTCTCAAATAATAGCCACATCCTTTACTGATTTACTAGAGCGACTATTAAATAATAAAGGTCAGTATTGGTATTGGTTAAAAGATGATTTTATTTCTCTAGGTGATGCATATGATGAAATTGATAGCTAAGTATTAGAAAAAATTGACCTTGGTTGGCTCCATGCCACTCAAGGTTTCTTTTTTATTGGTGGGTGGGGCTACCCAGTGACGAATAGTTCATTTTTTATTCAGAGTATATGAGTAACTCTTGTAAGCCCTATATTATGTTCTTACGAATTATTTAGTACGTACAATAGCTATAAAACGTATAACCTATTTAATGTATTTTACCTCTTAAAAGTAGTCACAAAATCGTCAGCTACCACCATCCATATTCTCCAATACTATACCTTTGCTTTCCCCTACTTTTTAAAATTTTTCGCAACTATGACGTACATAGAACGATTACTAGAGTGAGGATTACTCCACCTCGATTAACTCCTGAATGTCGATGTCTAACATTTTGCATACCGTTTCTAATATAGATAGATAAACCCTGTCCACGTTGTCTGAACAAAGACCATTATTCGCTTCGGTGATGACGCCGTCCAGCTGTTTAAAAAAGTATACAACGCCTTAGATCCAACGATAGTGAAGAACATGATCCACGCTACCTATCAACAAGTAGTCAAAGGSCCACTCGTCGACACCGCCAACTACTTAAAAAAGATACGTCGAGAAATTGGCAACATCCATCTACCAACCGGAATGGGGTGGGTGCCAGCGGGAGCAGCGGATGGAATTCACTCGTACACGGTTAGAGATGCCGTAGAAGGGGCGAAAGATACCCTTGTGATGGCTGGTGGACGAGTGAAGGGGTTTGTGGATGAGGCTTTTGGTAAGGGTACGGTTAAAGATAAGGGAGTTAGTGAAACTAATTTAAGAAATATTGATGATTTTATAAATGGTAACAAGAAATTTGATGAAGTCATTGAAGACTATGCAAAAGTATATAAAGAACATGTTGATTTAAACAAACCTTGGTCTTGGGATGATACTATTCCGGGTGGAGATAGCTTGTCTACTGCTCAAAAAAGGAAGATAAAAGAAATGGCTTTAGAAAAAGGACATATTCCTGAAATAAAGGTTACAAAAGCAGATGGTATGAGGTATGGATTTGCCGACTTTGCAAGTGCAGGTGTTGTAGAAGAGACTGTTCAGCTACCAGAGAGATTTTGGAAGTTATCGGATAAAGAACAGTTTAAGTGGTTAGACGAACAAATAGGTGGTACAAGTAAAGGGATGACGTGGCATCATACGGAAGTACCTGGTAAAATGGAGCTAGTCCCCTTTGGCATTCATAATATTACACCTCATAATGGTGGAAGGACAAAAGGTATGTGGGGCGACGCTCCAAGATAATAATATTGAGGAGGTATAGAAATGGAATTTAAGGATGGTTCAATAATTTATCCCTTGCCGGACGATACTTTGCTTTCTGAAAAGGAAGGTAAGTGGAGAATAAATTTACCAGAGACGTATAAAGAATTTATAAAAAAATATAATGGTGGTACTCCTATAAAGGATAGTTTTAAGTGTAATAGCTATATTTATGCGATTGATAGATTTTTATGTATTTTAAAAGTAACCGGTGAAAGGGATGATGAGTATTACGATATAGGAGTAGTTAGAACACAACTAGACGAAAGAATTGTTTTTGATGAAAATTTAGTAGGTACTGAACTGCTACCAATAGCTGTTTTATTTGCAGGTGACTTTGTTTGCTTAGACTATCGTAACAATGTTGAAGAGCCTATTGTATGCGTTTGGAATCATGAAGAGTCTTCAGATTTAAATCCTATAACATATATTGTAAGTAATAGCTTTGAAGAATTTCTAAATATGTTAACAGAATAGATACTTGTTGGTAGTATCTAAACCTTGATTTAATGCCCGTAAGTTAGTAACACTTATTTAATTTACTTTAAGCACTTGATTGTCTAATAGGCAACAGGTGCTTTTTGTTTTTTGTGAGAAATTTATGCTTTGGTCTACATGAAAAATGCTAATGAAAATTCATAACTCTTGATGGTTATACCATCAAGGCATTCTGTTTTAATACTGTGTTTGTAAAAATAATAAGATAAATAGGTGAGACTACATTTTACATGCAAAGAGGACTTATTATACTACAAAACCACAAACTAAAGACAACAATGACAAAGCTCGTAGTGCTAAACGATACAGATACAGGGAATCGAGGGGACGGTTCCAAAGACGCTATCATCATATTTTTCTATCAACTTTTCAGTTTCGTAGAAGGCATTCAACAATCAGAAGTCTTCACTTAATAATTCTGTTCTACTGAACCATAAGGGACAGGGACTTTGTCTAGGTAACTATGCAAATCGTATAAAAGGGGCACCGTTTCATATGTTTGCGAAATTACTAGATGGATAACTAAATGATAAATAAATTGTTCAGGCAAAGAGAATAGAAGAGTTTTATTCTCTTTTTTTTGATCTTTTTTACAGGAAAAGCGCTGAGTGGTTGGGACCGTGCTCTCGCGAGAGGCTTGTTGCTTCTTACAGTATTCCCACTAGCCAAATTAGTCGGACTTGGCATAAAGGGTGCCGTAATGGGAACAAAGACCATTATTCGCTTCGGTGATGACGCCGTCCAACTGTTTAAGAAAGTATACAACGCCTTAGATCCAACGATAGTGAAGAACATGATCCACGCTACCTATCAACAGGTAGTCAAAGGCCCACTCGTCGACACCGCCAACTACTTAAAAAAGATACGTCGAGAAATTGGCAACATCCATCTACCAACCGGAATGGGGTGGGTGCCAGCGGGAGCAGCGGATGGAATTCACTCGTACACGGKKAGAGATGCCGTAGAAGGGGCGAAAGATACCCTTGTGATGGCTGGTGGAAGAGCGAAGGGGTTTGTGGATGAGGCTTTTGGTAAGGGTATAGATAATGCTAATAGACTTATTCCAGGTACACCTGGTGTTGTTACAGGAGGTAATTCTAATAAGTTAGGAAAAAGTATGTTGGAAGATATGGGGCTTAAACGCTCTACAAAATGGAGTGGATATCAAGCATAACATATTATTCCTTCTGAAATGGCTAAAAATCCTGTTATACAAAAAATCGGAATAAATTTTGATGACTCAACAAACGGAATTTTTCTAAGAGTACCAGATAACGATATTAGTACCATGTCTAGGCATAGGGGGTATCATTCTGTTTATAATGAAGTAGTTGAAAGAGCATTAAACAGAATGGATATAAATCAAAACGTTGATAATTTACAAAAGCAAGTATACGAGTTACAAAGTAATCTAAGAAAATTACAGGAGAAAGGTTTACCTTTGTACCCAAGCCAAGGTGCAACAGTAGAACTTTGGGAAAGAAAGCTTAAACAGTTGGAAAAATAATTGTATGTGAAAATATGGTAAGGAGGTAAGTATTTATGGATGAAAAAGATATTATTTTCCTTGAACAGTTACTTTATAATACAGATGAAGATTATGTAGTAAGCCAGTTAAAGAATATAGACAACCCTTTATTACTCCACTACTTTGCTGCAAATTATAATTGGAATAGTGGGTTTGATGTACCAACAGTCATCTTAGAAAATGAGGCTTGTGATTTAGGGACAGGTTTACTAATGTTCCATTATGCAGATGGCTATCGTTTGTTAGAGAGTTCAGATGAAATTTCGAGTTCTTCATTAGAGGAATGGAAAGTTTTTTTGAGAAAGATTTATAATAAACTATTAAGCTTAGACTTTAAATCACAAGACATTTCCTTTGACCCTGAATTAAACAAAAATACCAAAAGTATAAGTTAAAAAAGAGTAACCCAGACCTTCCTGACGTTTTAATTAATAAGTCTCCGGGCAAAGAGATTGATATACCTAAGGTATGATGTGATTTATTAGAAACCTTGATTGGCAAAAGTGCCTTTCAAGGTTTATTTTTTGAGGGGCTACCTAGTGCCGAATGAACCGCTAGTTATTTATAGAATATAGATAAACCTTGTAAGCCCCATTTGATGTTTTAACAAATTCTTTAGTACGTACAATATCATTAAAACTTATGCCCTAGGGTATAGATAATGCTAATAGACTTATTCCAGGTACACCTGGAAACCCTACCTCAGGAGACCCAACTAAATTAGGTAAAAACTTACTAGAGTCAATGGGGTTACCTCGCTCTACAAGTTGGAAAGGTTATCAAGCACAACATATAATTCCTTCTCAAATAAATAAACATCCAGTTATTAAAAAAAATTAGGAATGGAAATGAATGACTCTACAAACGGTATATTTTTACCTATACCTTCTGACGATGTTAGTAGTCTATCTAGACATAGAGGCTTTCATAGCGTTTATAACAATGTTGTAAGAAAACAGCTTGATAAAATGGATGTTAATCAAGATATAGCAGTGTTAGAAAAACAAGTATATGAACTAAAACAAAAGACTAAAAAAGGGAGTGGAAAATGGATTACCGTTATATAAGACTAAAATAAATAATATCGAGGAATTTTACAAAAGTGGTAAAAATAATAAACTGCCTGTTTGGAACAGAGGCGGTGGAGCAACCGAAGAGTTATGGGAAAGGTGGTTATCTAAATGAAATTTGGTGAAAACACTCAATTAGTAGAAGAAGTAATGGATTTTATTCGTAATGATAAGATGTTTAATAAGAATAAATTTCATGTAAATAACTTAGAGGTAATAAATGATTTTAACGAAGCCCAAAACCTTGCCTGGTCTCAGGACTCAAGTGAAGTTGATACTGTATGGGAATATGTTAAATCACAGGAAGCAGAAAGTATTGTTGAAAAGGTATATGATTTGGATTTAGTAACTCAGCAAGATGATTTATATGATTTTTTTAGTAACCATGACAATTACTCGAATGACTTTCTACCTTTTGATTATATTGATATTAATGAGGAAGTTGAGGGAGAACTCACGATGTGTGCATTAAATCGATTAGTTAATGGGAAAACAGATAATTTTTATGAAAAAATCTTTGAAGTTTATAAGCAAGGTGGTTGGCCTTGTGGGTGGAAGGGGACATACCCTATTGGTGAAATTATTGTGTATGTGCCTTAAATTAAATGAATTTCAAACCTTGATTGGCAAAGTGCCTTTCAAGGTTTCTTTTTTGTGGTGGGGCCATCTAGTGACTCATAGGTCATTTTTTATTCAGAGAATATAAGTAACGTCTTAAATCCACATATTATGTTTTTACGAATTATATAGTACGTACAACACCTTTAAAATGTATGCGCTATTTACCCTTTATTTTGTTAAGCAAATAACCATAATAACATTAGATACCACCATTTCTATTCTTCAAAGCCCGGAATCAAGGAATCGAGGGAACGGTTCCAATGACGCTATCATCATATTTTTCTATCAACTTTTCATTTCCTTGGAAGGCATTAGTCAATCAGAAGTCTTCTCTTAATAATCCTGTTCTACTGAACCATAAGGACAGGGACTTTGTCTGGGTAACTATGCAATTAGTTTAAAAGGGGGCATCTTTTCATATGTTTGCGAAATTACTAGATGGATAACTATATGATAATAAAATTGTTCAGGCAAAGAGAATAGAAGAATTTTATTCTTCTTTTTTTTTGTATCTTTTTTACAGGACAAAGTCCCTGTCCCCTTAAATGTAAATATTATGTTAAAAAAATAAAAAAAAGAGGGGGTTGTCTGAAGACTCATTTTGGATTTAATGTTACTAATATCCATTTCAGATTACAAAATTATACAATTATGTTAGATTTCTAGGATATTTCTCAAGAATATTAGACGCTTCGAAGTTCGAATTATTTACTTTAGCTTAATATTCTTCTATAAATTAGAATGTTCAGTAAAACCGCCGTTGTTCCAGTCAAAAAATGTCGATATAATAGAGTAAATAATTCATTATTCGACAAATTGTGGAAGCGATGAGGGATTTGACGGCAACTGGGCACTTAGTCAAACCTTAGCTTATAGTGCAACCGGCCACATCCTATTTAGGATGTGGCTTTTTTCTATAATTCTATGGTAAGCAATTTTGCCTAGTTTTAACAAAATACTTACTCTTTCTCAGAACGTTGCCATCAGCCCCTAATAAAAAGCAGACCATTTTCTTTCTGTGATGATGATCCAAGCGGACTATTTTAAGTCAGTAAACTGTCATAGCCACTGATTTGTTTGGTCTGATTGAATCTTTCTAGCAGGACATTGTTACACTATCATCGACTATGCACCGGTCGTCGAATGTATTGTTACACCTTCAAGGAGTTTATGCCCTTTACTCCACTCCTCTCAACTACTGGAAATTTACATATAGTAATCATTTAGACAAATAAAATCTTCTAACAATTTATCATTTAGAAAGGAATGAATTCGTTGAAGTACAGTGTGGTAATTCCGTGTTATAAAGAAGAAAAGATACTGGAAAAAACAGTGCTAACCCTACAAAATATATTAAAACTTGAAGATTTCGAGATTATTATTACAGTCGAACAAAACCCCTCTCACACTATTACTGTTGCAAAAAACCTTCGAAGAAAATATAGGAATGTAAAAGTATTAGAGAATAATAATCAATACGGAAAAGGATATTCAGTTAAACGGGGCGTCTTAATGAGCAAAGGAGAAATGGTACTAGTAGTAGATGCTGACCTACCAGTAAACCTAGCAAAATATTTTTCTTATATTATTACGCTTATTGACGATCCACAGGTTGGTGCTGTTTATGTATCTTCATTAGGTGATAAGACGTGCAGAAGGAAACGAGGTGTTATACGATCAGAGGCATCCTTTTGGTTATTTTTCTTAAGAAGATTGTTTCTAAATCAAGGCATCACAGATACTCAATTAGGCTGTAAGCTTTATAAAGGCTCCATAGCGAGAGAAATCTTCAGCTATGTAGATGAAAAAGGATTCTTATATGAACTACAGGTAACCGACCTTCTTTTAAATTTTGGCTTTCAAATTGAAGAATGTATTGTCAGGATTAACTGGTTTTCTGAGCAATCTAGCGTTGACGTTTCTAATTTATTTAAAAGCACGATAAAGTTTTTTTCCTATAGCCTTATTGGACGTCATCGTTTGCTTAGAAAAAGTCAAACATCTGAGGTGAGATTAATTGAAACTTCGCACCCGTAAACCATTTGCTCGATTGGTGGTTGTACTACTTATCATGTCTATCATTTTTAACGGGGTAAAAAGCCTGGATGCTGCTTATCGTGTGAAAATAATAATCGTGTCAGATGAAACTTCGAACGTTTCACAAAACCAAGTGAATACGTATGGAAGTCAAAATTCAAATCCTTGGTGGTGGCCTTGGTTTCCTTGGTGGCCATGGTGGCGCTTTTAGTAACAGTGTTTAAATGAAAGGAGAAATTGAGAAATGATGTTACGAACAGAAAACTATCGACAATCTCTGATAACACGTGTACGATTTCTCAGTTTATTGTTACTTTTAGGCATTATTCTAGTTATTACTAGCCCGGTCATATTTACGCCTGGTTATATTGTGTTTAGTGATTTAGATTATGGACTGCAAGATGAATCTTATTTTTCAAGGATTGTTGGTTTATATAATGAACAATTCTCTACAATGAATTTTTTTAACCTATCACGATTTGCTTTTATACTCCCTTTTTCTTTTATAGTAGAAGCTTTTCAACATTTGGAGATTCCTCATTTGCTTCTCAGATGCATACTACTTGCCATATTCCTACTAGCAGGATTCGGAATATTTTACTTATTAGAATTTCTACTAACTATACATTTTAAGCAATTTCATTCCTGGACACATTATATTGGAATTACTTTACCAGCTGTCTTTTATACGATCAATCCTTGGGTTGTGCTTAGGATTCAGCACGTCTTTCTTTTAGTAGGGTATGCCGTTTTTCCATGGATTCTTCTCTATTTTTTAAGACTGTTTCCTTTAAATGAATCAGGTTCTACAATTGAAAGAAAACTAAGCTGGGAGCATTACTCTCTTTCTTTGAAAATCGGTTTTCTTATTGCAATCGGTTCAGCTGCCATTCATTATTTTTTCTATATCGCTGTTGTATTAGCTTTTATGTGGCTGATGATAGTAATTAAAGAAGTAAAGTGGTCTACAGACAAAAAAAATTATATCCAATTTGTTACGAAGAAAACAATGATACTTAGCATAACTGTATTATTATTTAATGGCTATTGGTTTGTTACGTATATTCTTTCACTATTCGTAACGTCTATTGAGCCTCAAAATGTTAATGTTGTGGACACGTTATCTATGTTTTCCCGTTTTAGCTCTATTCCCAATGTTTTATTAATGGTTTCCTATTGGTGGCCTATGTTTGAGCTTACGGATTATTTAGACTGGATGTTTTGGATTTGCGGCTCTATTTTTATCCTATTAATTCTCTATATTATTTTCTTTAGATTTGGTTGGCATTTTTATATACGACTTTTCACTATTCTATTAGGTTTAACATTGACTACAGCCCTTGGAGTTAATACGAGTATTATTAGCGAATTTAATATTTTTCTCGTGACGAAGGTTCCTGTAATCGGTCATATATTTAGGGATCCTAACAAGCTTATTGGCCCTATGGCCTTGTTTTATTCTATTTTATTAGGATTCAGCATTGATAGGATTATCTATTCTCTAAAATCTAATGGGTTTTCAAAATTTATTACTGTTTCATTCCTATTACTTTTAACAATAAGCTACTATTTTTATATCCGACCATTTGCATATATATTTTTAGATCATTATTATAAAGCTGTTGCAGTTCCGGAAGAATATACAACGGTTCAATCAAATACGAGCGACAAAGGAAAGATATTGTGGATTCCTACTATGGATAATATGACCTTGTCTAGTGGAATCTCTTCTTATTCATGGAATGTACCTGAGAGTGAGTTGAATCTTACTAAAGCTAATGGCGATTTTCATGTGTATTCTAGCGAAAAGAAAACGGTATTTCAGCATGAGAATAACAATTATATGGTGAGTTATATGTATGCTTTTATGCAAAATATGCTCGATACAGGCCACGCACAGCATATTGGCAAGATGGCAGCTTGGATGGGCTTTAACGAAATTGGATTCCATGAAGATGTCTACTACCAGGATAAGCGGCAACGTTTTAACCTTGAAACTTTACATCAGCAAGAAGATTTGAATGTAACCTACGAAAATGACATTTTTCATTTATTTGAAGTGAAAGCTAAAAGTCCAGATGAATTTGTTTCAAAGTCTGTCGTGTTGACAAAGCCAATGAATAGATTAACAAGCTTACTAGACTTTAGTGAAGAATTACATGTATCGTCTGAAGATACGGCATTACTGTGGTTGCAAACTAGCTTGAATCCTATTCCATTACCTAAGCAAACCTACCTAGTTGGAGATAATAAGCTAGATTTTCTTCTCCCATATGTTGATTCAAGCTATTATCATTTTCCTTTTTGATGATATTGACACGGGTAACCCCTATCTAGGTTGGGCAAAAACTAGAAGTGGGGATGCCTCGTGGTTTTGGGCATTACGGGCGAACAATTTAGAAAATGAATGGGATCTGGATCTTGGAAAAGGCATTGTATATACTTATGTACCCTATAAATTGGATGTTCCTCCTCATAGGTTGGGAGACATTCAAGGTCCCCCTCTCATAACGATGGAAGATGTATTGGATAATTTTTTCATTCCAGATAATCCAGAGCTATTTCAAATGACGGTGTATCCCAATCGTAATCACCGAAAGAGTTTGGAAGCTACAGTAACACCGAAGAAAAATAATCCTCTTTGGCAGGTAGCGAAATCCAAAGAAATGGTTTTTGATGGAAACAAGCCAAGGTTTCTTCGAATCAAAGCAACCATGTCAGGTGTCAACGCAGGTAGTGTTCATTTTAAAGTGCGATTCTACGATCAAGAAAAAAACGAGTTACAAGTTGGCTACCTCTCTCCAGGTGAGCCGTTAAGTGAATATTTTGAAGCAGACATGGATAATGACTTCTTTGTTCCTGAGAACGCTCATTCGTTTAGAGTTGATATATTATCAAGCCAAGACATTAATAAGCCTACCTATTTTTGGTTGCATGATTTTCAAATAGAAGATATTTCTCAGCTTGGCAGTGAAAATATACTTAAAATGAAGTTAGTTGAACCTTCTGCAACCGACAAGAAATTTAAGGTGTTTGCCCGCCTCTTTCATTCAGAAAAAGGTGGACATATTCGATTTAGTGACCTCGATAAGACAGTCGAATACAACACCCAGTCGTTGAGAAATCAATTCACATGGGTGGATTTAGGTGAATGGCACTTACCTGATGGCTCTCTTTCAGTAGAAACCGATAGTTCTCTAACCGCTATTAATGCTTTTGTTGTGTTGCCAGCTAGTGAAGCGGAGCACATTTTATCAAACGCTGAAAAAAAAGTGCAGGGAAAACAACTCGATCTCTCCTTAGTAAAATCAGATTATTCACGCGAGGATGTTGTGGATACAAGCTTTTACTTTGACAGGTATTCTTACCTTTCGAGCATTGATCAATCTTTGCTTCCTATTGTAGATGGACGGTTAACAAAAAAACTTGATATTTTTCAAACCCAGACATTCACCCCTATTATGACAGCGATAGAGGATGGTCAACCATCAATTACGTTGAAGATTATTCAAAACCAAAGGGTCGTGTATGAAAGAAGTGTATCAAGTGTTCTTCCTATAGAAAGAAACCAACAAAAAATGATGGCTGAAAAGACATATCAGCCAAATGAATATTATTTGGAAGTCAAAAACTCTCAAAATCAACCAATGGTCCAGTTCGTATTTCCTAAAGTTACCCTCCAAAAGGGGTCATACTTTATTGACATAAGTGTGAATTCAAATTATACAGATCAATTAAACAAAGATAGTCTTCATGTTCTGAGTGCAGGTGAAATCATTGTGCCTCCCAATATGATTGAGAATACAGACCAAGCAACGCGTTTTGGAAATCTTGGATATGCGCAGGATTATATTGAAATCACTACTCATCGTGTTAAAGGGAAGAAAGTGATGAAAAACAGCCCAACATCTAGCGAACAATGGATCATTTACACTTTAGACCCAGTGAAGGTTAAAGAAGGGGAACAATATATCTTCAAAACAGATGTAGAGCAAAAGGGGTTACGTCAATTTCATGGAAAAGTTCATGCTCTAGATACTGAACGAGTCTTGTATGATAGCTATTTTATGGAGGAGGATGAGGGAGTAAAGGCAATTATTGATGTTAAAAAAGATGGATATCTTCAACCTACGTTCTTATTTAAGGGCTCTCCCGACATGGAGGGTGAGTTTTCTATTCAGGATGCTCATTTTATCAGAATGTCTGACATAACAAAGGTTGAGGGAATGCATTTTCTACCATCTACTCCTTTCAATTCTATAGACCAAACAGATGGATATTATATACTACCAGAGCCTTACCAAGATATTTGGAGAATAGAAGATTCAACTGAAAAACCTTTTCAGGTGAACTTTTTTCTTAATGGATTTTTTTCATCGGAAGGAAATAGAGAATTTTCGTACACCTATACTATAACCAAAATGTTAACTATTCCTTACATTTGTGGTATTATCCTTTATTTTATAATGGTCATGGTCTTATTATTTTTTCTATTAGTTGAAAAAAGAAAAGATATGATGCAGAAAAAAAAGAAGAGAAAGCTGGAATGACTATGAAACAATACACAAAATCATTTTCCTTATTTCTCTTTTTGGATGTGGCGCTGATTGGCCTAAACTACCTAATGCATATCATGTTAAGTAGATTGTTTCAACCAACTGAATATGGAGTAGTAGGGTTCTATTTAGCCCTACTTAGTGTCATGTTCATCATTGGTTTGACGGTACAATATAGCACGTCTCGGTATGTGGTGGAGAAAAAGGCGGAGCCTTTAGGAGCATTTTATTTTCTTCAACTCTATGTGAAGCGCATTCTTAGAGGATTAATTGTTCTACTTTTTTTGTCTTCTGTGGGTAGTAGAACTTGACTCCATCCTGGTTACCTTCCTGCTATTCCTTACTATATTTCTAAGTCATATCGTATTATGTCATAAAAGAGGGTATCTGCAAGGAGAAAAAAGATTCCTATCCTTTTCCGTTAGTTTGTATATTGAATCAGCTTTTAAACTTTTTTTCATATTTTGTACGATTTGGTGGATTCGTGAACCTAATTTGATATTATCGGCCATCTTAGCCGGTCAGTTGCTATCGGAATATTGGACATCAAAGCCTGCTATTATTCAGTATACTTACGGCTACCATTATCCAAAGTTTTTAAAAGACAACTATGGAGTTTTCTATCAGCAGTTATTTTTTCACTTGATTCCAGCTATTGATATGATTACTATCCATATTCTTCATCCATCTTTAAGTGGTGAGTATGCTATTTACCAAAAATATGCTCAGATTTTGTCTTTTTTTAGGGACGAGCTCTTTGTACTTTTTTGTTTTCCGTTTTTTGTTAATAAGCCGACCCTAACCTCTTTATCCCAAAAAAGTGTACTTCTTATTGCAACTCTAAGTGGTGCGATTCTACTAGTCTATCAATGGATATTGCCTCTAAGTATTCCCTTTTTGTTTGGACAGCAGTATGGGAAAGGAGATTCTCTATTAGGAGTAGTGGCAGCATCCTATCTACTTTTTATCTTTTCTCAAACAATCGTTCAATCGAGAATTGCTCAGCGCCATAGCGGAAGTACTCAACTTTTCTTTATGGGTTTGTTGCTTTATTTCATGATTCTAATCATCAGTCATAGTTCAATGAGATCCATAATCATAGCGCATTTAGGATTAAATTTGTATATTTTTATCGCTCTTTTAATTCAACAATTTAGAAAGGAAAGATTGTATGAAACAGTATAGGTTGCTATTTCTTTCTTGGAGAGATATTCGTTCTCCCTTAAAAGGAGGAGCAGAAACATTTACCCATGAATTAATGAAAGGACTAGTTAAAAAAGGACATCAAGTGACTCATTTTTCTCCTCAGTACTCTGGAACACTTTCAGTTGAAGTCATTGACGGGATTGAGTATAGACGAAAAGGTAATATGTTCACAGTTCTTTATCATAGCGCTAACTTTTATTTTAGAAATCATCAGATTATTCACTATGTTGTTGATCAGTGTAACACGCATCGATTTTTTTCCTTCCTATGGGTGAAACGATCTAAAAGAGTATTTTTTATCCACCAACTTACTAGAGAAATTTGGTTTTACCATGCTAAATTTCCTTTTCACTATTTAGGATTTGTGTTGGAACCCCTCCTCCTATGGTTAAACAGAAACGATCGTTGTATTACGGTATCAGAATCAACAAAACATGATTTGTTGAAGATAGGTTTCAGAGACCATAATGTGACGATTCTACCAGAAGGATTAGACATTCCACCACTTAAACAGGAAGATTTTTATCAAAAAGAAGAAACCCCTACCTTTCTTTATATAGGTCGTATGGCCAAATATAAAGGGATACATGATGCCCTTGTAGCCTATAGGGAGTTTAATAAAGAGTATCCAAAAAGCAAATTCTGGGTAATTGGTGCTTTTAATCAAGAGTATTTCTCCAAAACAATAGAACAGGAGCTAATAAAATCCTCCCTCTCATATGCCATCACAGATGGGAGACCGGACAATAAGGTTGATGTTTCCTTTATGGGATTTGTTTCGAGTAAAAAAAGATCGAGTACATGAGTAGGGCCCATGCTCTTGTGTTCCCGTCCATCCGAGAAGGTTGGGGCTTAACTATTTCCGAATCCGCCGTTTGCGGCACACCTAGCATTGTATATGATGCACCTGGCGTTAGAGATGCAATTGCATTTGGGAAAGCTGGTTATTTAGTAAAGCAGAGAGGACCTACATATATAGTTTCCTACATGAAGAAAGTAATTGAAGAAGTGGAAGACTACGAGAATATGGTGCAAAATGCGTTTGTCTTTTCAAAACGTCTCGATTGGACCAAGACTGCTGAACAATTTGAAGACAAAATTCTTTATCACCATATTCAAAAGGAGTAGACCTAAAATGAATCAAACCATCGCCATTACATTATCTACTTATAATAATGAGAAACATATCCAAGCTTGCCTAGAAAGTATCCTTGACCAAGACTACGAACACTTAGTTGTTATTGTTGCAGATGATGGATCAACGGATCATACACCAGACATATTGCGTGAAATGACAGTGAAATTTGAGAAGCTACATATTATTTCTCTTCCTCACGGAGAGCGTGGGAAAGCGCGGAAAGCAAGCATTGATAAAGCAAAAGAAATAGGAGCAGAGTTTTTATATTTTATCGATGCTGACATGCAATTATTAGAAGGTTTTTTTATCAGCTGCTTAGCGTATTTTCATCAAGATCCAACACTAGGAGCACTTGTCATTCCAGAAATCCCTTATTCAGATTCCACCAATTTCTTTACACGCGTAAAAATTTTCGAGCGTTCACTCATTAATCAAGGAAGCGAACGCCTTGATCAAAATTCGATTGAAGCTGCTCGTTTCTGGAGGCTATCCGAATATGAAAAATCAGGAGAATTACACGAAGCACAAATTGCCTTTGAAGAGATCCAACCAACTCTTCGCTATATAAAACAAGGTGGATCCATTAAGCGAGCTACAGTGACGGGGGTGTTTCACGATGAGGGTTATGTCACCTTAGGACACATTCTTAAAAAGAAAGAATATTATTTTGAAAAGATGGAAACGACAGCTCAAACTGAAGACAGCGGTATTCTAAATATGGTTAAAAAATGGTACTTATTTAGACCTGTTTACTATCATCCTAGAAATGTAATTCACTACATCACTCATCCCCTACTTACAGGCGGAATGGTAATGATGTATACTCTTTTGACTTTTTCTGCAGTCAAAACGGTTGTATATAAATGGGGGATTGGGACTTTATCTACTAGACAAAGCAGGAGTGGAAAATGAATGTAATTGCAACTTATCAATTAACCAACGCTTACCAAGTGATAAAGCATTTACAAACAAATGAAATATATGGATACGAATCGCTATTAAGAGGAAATAAAAATCCTGTTGAATTATTTGATGATGCTAAGAAAAAAGGAGAACTTATTCAGCTAGACCAGGAAGCGAGATTCCTAGCCCTTAGGAACTATCAATCGACTCACCCCTTATTTATTAATTGTCATCCAGATGCCTTCACTCATGTCTTGAAATACTTAGACGATTTCAATACCATCGAGACAATTGTAATTGAACTTACTGAACATGTCCCAATTCAGACAGCTTCCCTTCCATCTATTATCCAACAGCTTAGGGAACGTGGAGTGAAAATAGCAATTGACGATTTTGGTAAAGGATACACCAACTTAGAGTTAATCGAAATTCTGCGACCGGATTATTTAAAACTTGAACGGTGTCTCATCCAGAGACCAACACCTCGAAAAAAGCTTCTGCTACGGGGGATAAGCAAGCTTGCAAAAGAAGTGGGGACTAAAGTTATTATGGAAGGTATCGAAACAGAAGAACAGCTCCAGATTACTTTAGAAAGCGGTATTTTCCTCGGACAGGGGTTTCTACTAGGTAAACCTCATCATTCTACTTTAGTCCATGAAATTAGCGAGTTTTGATGAGGAATAATGAATCGTAAATACAGGAGGATTATATGAAATTAATATTGCTATCTGGAGGGTCTGGAAAAAGGTTATGGCCCCTTTCAAACGATGCACGTTCTAAACAATTTCTAAAAGTGTTACCACATAATGGATCACTTGAGTCTATGGCCCAGAGAGTTTGGAGGCAATTAAAAGAAGCTCATTTACATCAATCTACCCTAATAGCTACGAACTCTACGCAAATTGATATGATACATAGTCAGCTAGGCACAAATGTGTCCATGGTGATTGAACCCGAGAGAAGAGATACGTTTCCTGCTGTGCTTCTTTCAGCATCCTATCTGTATTCTGAACAGAAGATGGGGACAGAGGAAGTAGTGGTCGTGTTACCTATAGATCCTTATGTGGAATCAAGTTTTTTGAAAGATTGGCAGAATTAGAAACCCTGTTAATACGTTCTAAGGCAGATTTAGCCCTTATAGGGGTACCGCCTTTGTTTCCCTCAGAAAAGTATGGATACATGGTACCAAAACGAATGGATAAAGAGGATTATCTGAACATTTGTTATTTCAAAGAAAAACCAACAACAGAAGAGGCTGCCAGATTAGTTAGTGAACATGCCTATTGGAACTGTGGGGTATTTGCTTTTAAACTAGGTTTTTTAGTAAGAATGATGCAAGAAATGGAGCTTCCAACGAATTATCATGAGCTTTTACATGTCTATAAAGACCTTGAAAAAATTAGCTTTGATTACGCGGTTTTAGAAAAAGCTAAGCAAATCGTGGCTCTCCCGTATAATGGACCTTGGAAGGATCTTGGAACTTGGAATACGTTAACAGAGGAAATGGGGTCCCGACAAATAGGCCATTGTTATGTATCAAACGATTGTCATAACACACATGTAGTAAACGAGCTGAATATTCCGGTGGCTGTGATTGGACTTGAAAATACCGTAGTGGCCGTGAGTCCAGACGGTATCCTAGTGACTGAAAAGGATTCCAGTCCTACCATCAAAGAGGTTCTTAAGCATCATACCCTTAGGCCAATGTATGAAGAAAGACGATGGGGATGGTATAAAGTTCTTGATCATGCAAGACAGGTAAATGGTCATGAAGTTTTGACAAAAAGAATTAGTATAAAGCCTGGTTATAATCTAAGCTACCAAAAACATTTTGCTAGAAGCGAAGTTTGGACGATTATTAAAGGGGAAGGGTTATTTGCGTTTGAAGGTACTATTCGACTTGTCCAATCAGGAGACGTTCTAGTCATCCCGCTTGGTACTAAGCATGCGATTAAAGCTATTTCAGAACTAGAGATAATAGAAGTCCAATCCGGCACTCAATTAGTTGAGGAAGATATTATTAGATTATACATGTCGTGGGAAGAGATTGAAGAAATCTGCGGGAATCACGAGGATGGTTATACTGATTCGACTATGAGAATAGTAAGTGTATAAAAGTTGAGAGACAAGGTCCCTGTCCCCCTTGTCTTAGGTGGATGATTTTGAACGAAATGAGGTGTTGGAATTGGCCACGATTTTAGTCGCTGATGATGACCAGTTTATAAGGGAACTGATTACTTTATATTTAAAGAAAGAAGGATATACCGTTTTCGAAGCAAATGATGGGGAGGAAGCATCCTCTATTTTATCCCAGCAGACCATCCATTTATGTCTTATCGACGTGATGATGCCAAACAAAAATGGGTGGGAGCTTTGTAGAGAAATTAGGGATCTTTATGACTTGCCAATCTTAATGGTAACGGCAAAAGGCGAGAGTGAAGATAAAATAAAAGGGTTTCAGCAAGGAACCGATGATTATATTAGTAAGCCGTTTGATCCTCATGAATTAATCATGAGGGTCAAAGCGTTGCTAAGAAGATATAAAATCAATACACATGAGAAAGTGACAATCGCGAATGTAGTGATTGATGCTAAAAGCGTTGAAGTCACAATAGATCAAGAGCCTATAGCGTTTCCGTTAAAAGAGTTTCAGCTCCTGCATAAGCTCGCTAGCCATCCAGGTCAAGTTTTTTCTCGAGAACAGTTAATTGAAGAGATTTGGGGAAGTGACTTTGATGGCTTTGATCGGACGGTGGATTCCCATATTAAAAAGATTAGAAAAAAGCTGAGTCAGCAAACGGCTTTTGATATCGTCACAATCAGGGGACTGGGCTATCGATTAGAGGTATCAAAGGATGCATAATTCATTATATTTTCGAGTCATTATCACGTTCATTTTCGTTGTAGTTATAAGTGTAACCACGGCTTTCTCTATTACGTTTAATCATTATCAAGAGCGTATATTAAATGAGTTTGAACAAGAGATGATTGAAGCGGGCAAAGGCATGATTCAGCTCCAAAAGTCCATGGGCCAAGAGGGTCTAGAAGGTTACTTAGCTGGAGTGTCTACTATTACCTTTAACATTGCTCTTTATTCAGAGGACGGGGATGTGAAGGTGTTTGGACC
The DNA here is from genome assembly GCF_000171615.1 of Bacillus coahuilensis m4-4. GTDB lineage: Bacteria > Bacillota > Bacilli > Bacillales > Bacillaceae_K > Bacillus_T > Bacillus_T coahuilensis. The sequence goes on from NZ_ABFU01000007.3 coordinate 31,933, forward strand.
AAATAAGGAGAGTGTATTAGCGGACCCTGCGGATGTCCAAAAAGTTCTAAACGGAGGCATCTACCGGGTGGATGAAAAAGAAAAAAGACTAGTGCAGAAGGTTCATGTTGGTTTGCCTTTTAAAGATGGAGAAAAAAGATATGCCCTATTTTTAAAACCAAGAATAGTGGATCGTGTTAATTTTTTGAGAGAGGGTCTTATAACGGTTTTAACATATGTGTTACTCATTGGTAGTGTACTTTATTTAGGGGCTGCCTACTTTTTAGTGAAGCCAATAAAAAAATTGACCGCTTTAACGTCTAAAATAGCAAAGGGTGAATTCAAGCAAATTGAATCCATCCGGTCTAAAGATGAAATCGGTGAATTGGCAAAAAGCTTTAACGTGATGACAGCAGAACTAACGAAGCTTGAAACCATGCGAAAAGAATTTATATCCAATGTCTCCCATGATCTACAATCTCCTTTAACCTCTATTAGAGGATTTGCTGTAGCACTAAAGGAAAACGAATTTTCAAAAGAACAACAGCATCATTATTTAACGATTATCCAAAAAGAAAGTGAAAGGCTTGCCAAGCTTAGTGAAAATTTGTTAAAGCTTTCTGTGTTAGAAAACATGGACTCGTTAGTTGAAAAGGAAACCTACCGATTGGATCAGCAAATTCGAGAGGTCTTCTTAAGTCACCAGCCACAATGGCTTGAAAAAGAATTAGAACTCGATTTAGAAGGTATTCAAATGGTTGAAATCCACGCAGACCGTTTGCAGTTAGAACAAGTTTGGCACAATCTTCTCACCAATAGTATCAAATATTCCAATAAGGGTGGCAACATTAAAGTAGACGTGAAGGAAGTTCAAGGAGAGGTACACGTTGAGTTTTCAGACACCGGAATTGGTATTGGAGAAAAGGACCTTCCCCATATTTTTGATCGATTTTATATGGTGGATAAAGCGAGAACGCCCACAAGGCAGGGAAGTGGATTAGGCTTAGCCATTGTGAAGAAAATCATTGATATTCATGGGGGAGATATTTTAATTAAAAGTAATCTAGGGAAGGGTACTTCGGTTCATATAGTGCTGCCCAAGTAACGTCAAACTCGCTAATGGAGTTTGACTTTTTTTGTTTTGGTCATATCCAGGTCACATTTCTCTTTTAAAGTGAACTCATACACGAAAGGAGACCGGCTGAGTATGAAAAAATTTATCCAGTTTAACTTAAAAAACAGCGTGGCCATGATTGTTTTAGCCGTATTTGTTATGGCAACAGGCTTACTATCCACTACTACCATTAAATTAGAAACCTATCCAAATGTAGAGATTCCGACATTGATGATTCAAGCTGTCTATCCGAATCATTCTTCGGAAGAAGTGGAGCAGGATGTGACGCTGCCCATAGAGGAAGCGATTGAGAATAGTGCACCCTATGAAGAATTAACGAGCACCACTCAAGAGAATAGCGCCATGGTTCAGGTGAGCTATGATTTTGATGAAGATATGGGTGAAAAAGAAAGGGATATTCAGTCCGCTATTAGCAAGCTGAGCCTTCCAGATGATGTGACTCTCACATATAAACGACTTTCATCTAGTGCGAAGCCAATCTATCAGGTGGCATTTGCAGCTGAAGAACTGAACGAATTACAAGGCACGATTTCTGACACGCTTGTTCCGAATCTTCAAGCTGTTTCAGGAGTAAGTGATGTGAGAGTTTCAGGTACATCCACAACGAAAATAGTAGTGGATGTGGACGAGGAAAAAGCGGCAGAGAAGGGCTTAACCGTTACAAGTATTAAAAATAGTTTGAATGAACAGAACTACGTGTTACCTCTTGGTAGTCTAGATCAAGAAGAAGGTAAGATTCCCGTCAGTATAGAAGGAGAGCTAGCCACGATTGAAAGCATAGAAGACGTTCAACTTCCTGTAACGAATTCTCAGCAAGTGGTTCCACCAAATGGTGCCACTTCTAATCGTTCCGTGCCACAGCAACCGACGTTTATTTCATTAGGTGAAGTGGCAGAGGTCAAGGAAGTGGTAGAAGAAAATGGTCTTACTCGTTATAACGGGGAGCCGGCCATTATGGTAAGCTTGACAAAAACTCAGGATGCCAATACAGCAGAGGTCGTGGAGCTAGTAAAAGAAGAGGTAGGAGCGTTTAATCGTTCGTACGATTACACGACGTATGAAATTATTGATCAAGGAAAAGAAGTAGAGAAATCGGTCGAATCCTTAGTAAAAGAAGGAGGATTCGGTGCTCTATTTACAATCATCATCATTCTATTATTCTTAAGAAATATAAGGGCAACCATCATTGCCATCATTTCATTGCCTATTTCCATTCTGGGGACGATTGCCGTTCTTGATTATTTTGGGTACTCGCTTAATATCATGACCCTTGGGGGAATGGCTGTTGCCGTTGGACGAATCGTTGATGATAGCATTGTCGTCATTGAGAACATATTCCAGTGGATGCAAAAGAAGAAAGATCTAACCAAAAGGGAATTGATTTATCGTTCGACAAATGAAGTGATTGGCGCAGTTACCTCCTCCACAATAGCATCGATTGTTGTGTTTCTACCGTTAGCATTTGTAGGAGGAATTGTTGGAGAGTTTTTTAAACCTTTTTCCATTGCCGTCGTCACATCCATTACGATCTCACTATTAGTAGCGTTTATGCTTATACCAGTTTTGGCCTTAGCACTATTAAAAGAAGGAAATCACGATTCTTTTGAAAAGGAAGGACGGATTCAAAAGGCTTATCACTCTGTAATAAAGGGGTCGATGAACCGGAAATGGATGGTCATGGTAAGTGCCTTTATTTTACTTGCTGGAGCCCTTCTGATGGTACCTTCCATTGGGAAATCCTTCTTACCGAGTGGCCCTGCTAGTGCATTAGAAGCAGAAGTTGAACTTCCTGCTTCCACAACCTTAGAAAAAACAAATGAGCTAGCTAAAGAAATTGAACAAATGCTCATGGAGGATCCTTCCGTTCAGTATGTTCAAGGTTCAGTGGGGTTACCCCAGTCTTCTAATCCATTAAATCTAAAAGCATCAACAGAGTATAACGCCACATTTTATATCCAATTAAAAGAAGGATATACGGTTACAACAGAAAGAGAAGAACTAGAACAAGAGATTTCCGCCATGGTGGTGAATCAATACGAAGACGGCACCGTTCGAACGCAAGAGATCCAGCAGGAGGGACCACCTTCTGGAAAAACGATTGATGTCACACTATATAGTGAAAGCGGAGAAGCCTTACTAGATGCCGCCAATCAAGTGGAGGATGTATTACGTGAAAATGACCAATTAACACAGGTCACTAGTAGTGCTGAGCAGCTCCAAACGAAATACACGATTGAATTACGAGAGGAAGCCGCTCAATTTGGGGTGGATCACTATACGATCTATCAGCAAATCTATGAGAAAATGAATGAAGTGTCTGTCGGTGTGATGGACGTTCGGGATCAAGAGATGGAAGTGTTTGTGAAGTATGAGGAATTAGTTCAAGACCTAGAGGGATTAGAGAGTACAGAGATCCTAACATCACAAGGACCTCAACCATTATCACAGCTGGCAACGATTGAGGAACAACTAATTCCTGCGACGATTCAGCACAAAGATGGGAAGGTAGCTTATACATTGTCAGCAGAAAGTGTAAGCGAACAGGTTGGAGAAGCTACGGAACAAGTAGAAGAGGATTTAGCGGCGCTAGCCCTTTCAGAAGAAGTGGAATGGGTCGTTGGTGGTGGACAAGAAATGATGACAGAAGGATTCGGTGATCTCGGTCAGGCCATGATGATTGCGGTAGCTCTTGTGTTCTTAACGTTAACCATCACATACGGCGGGATCATTACACCATTTGTTATACTATCCTCCCTCATATTTGTGCCCATTGGTTCACTTGGAGCCTTATTAATCACAGGTGAAACGTTATCGATGAGTGGCATGATTGGGATGCTGATGTTAATTGGAATTGTCGTAACGAATGCGGTGGTCATGCTAGATCGTGTCGAAGCTAATCGCAAGAATGGAATGGCGTTAGAGCATTCGGTGGTTGAAGCGTGTAAAACGCGATTCCGTCCAATTATCATGACAGCACTTGCGACGATTTTAGCACTGGTTCCACTAGCGGTATCCACTTCTTCATCAGGAGTGATCTCCAAAGGCTTAGCCATTACCGTGATCGGAGGACTTACGACCAGTACGTTACTCACCCTAATCTTCATACCAGTCCTGTACAGCCTTGTGGGTAAATGGAGAAGATTGTCCTAACGATGCTTAGATGCCTTTGCAGTTTAAAAGAATGTTGACCAAAAACAACCGTAATCAATCCATTTAGTGGATAATACTCTGACAGGCAGAATGGTCCATTCTGCCTGTTCCTTAGGAGGGAAATCGTTGAAAAAGTGGTTAATCGTTGGTTCTCTAGTGTTGATACTATTAGTAAGCATGTACCTTACAAAACCAACAGAAGATAGGTACACCCTATGGGTTTTAGGGGTAATGAGCGAGAGAATTGGATCAGATCAGCCTCTAGAAGAGCTTGCTTTAGAAATGTTTGGAGAACAATTAGTGAATACTAATACAGAACATGCTGACTATCTGTTTTTTACAGTACATAGCACAGAATTTAAGGGAAAAGAAATGAAATTTATAGGCATTTTTAACACATTTTTGCCGATTAAGAAATTTTAGGGGACATTTTAGGGGACAGGGACTTTGTCCGGCAGGTATGTGAATATCTGAAGACAAAGTCCCTGTCCCTGTGTCTATCTCCCTGTGTCTATCTGAAGACAAAGTCCCTGTCCCTGTGTCTATTTTTCATTTGTCTCACAGTAATTTCATTCTTTTCTCACAATTTCATTTTATAATTTCTTCTATGTGAAAAAAGAATAGAGGATAAGGGAGAAGTAGAAATGAATAGAAGAAACGTATTATTTATGGCTGTGAGCACGGCGCTTTTACTTGGAGCGTGTGGTCAAGGGGAAAAAGTAGAGCAAAAAGTAGAGATGGAATCTGTTGAATCGACCGTTACAGAAGAAAAAGAGGGAGTCACGATTACCAACTATAACCGTGAATTTGTTGTGGAAGAAACGCCAAGTAAAATAATTAGTACGAATGATCATACAACAGAGATCCTATTAGCATTAGGATTAGAAGATAAAATAGTGGCAAAAGTAGTGGGTCATGAAAGTGAAGTATCAGCAGAGGTAAAGGAAGCGTATGAGCAAATTCCAACGATTTCTCAATCTGATCACAATTATCCTGTGTTAGAAGCCATTTTAGAATATGAGCCAGACTTCTTGTTCGGAAGAGAAAGCGCATTTACAGATACAGCTATTGGCACTCCAGATGCACTGGAAGAGTATGGCGTGGATGTTCTTGTTTCTAAAGGGACGTATACGCCAGGAGCAACGATGGAAGATGTATATGAAGATATTCGTCAAATAGGGCTCATTTTTGGTATTGAAGAGCGCGCTGAAGAGCTTATCGCAGAAATGAATGAAAACATCTCCTCTGTTCAAGAAAAGGTAAAGGATCAACAGGAGCCCTTAAAGGTTGCCGTAATGGATATGGGGGGAGAAGCGTTATTCACTTCTGCTCAATCGTTAGAAACTCATTTAATTGAACTAGCAGGTGGAAAAAATGTGTTTGATGATATTGAAAAAACATGGGCGGAAGTAAGCTGGGAAGAGCTTGTTGAGCGTAATCCTGAAGTGATTGTCATTAATGAATACTCTGAAGTGCCAACGGAAGATAAGATTGAAGAGCTTCTAACAAATCCAGCGCTTCAAGGTATCGAAGCTGTTAAGAATGAGCGCTTTGTTATTCTACCCCTTTCAACTGTATTTGAAGGAATTCAAAATGATGATGCAGTAGAGCTTTTAGCTAAAGGGTTTTATCCTGAAAATTTCTAAGGAACTCGAAAAATAGTTAAAAAATCGTTATTCATTTAGAGTCCTATCAGTGTTTTATGGAGTTCTGCTCGCTATATTACTGCTTTCCGTCACATTTGCTATAACAGCAGGGCCCGTGGATATCCATCCCCTTACTGTATGGCGAATTGTCCTTTCTCATTTTCCTGGTGGGACAACACTTGTGGAGGCTGATTGGTCTGTTGCGCATTACCATATCATTTGGGACATCCGGTTCCCTCGAGTTCTGTTAGCTGCTGTTGTAGGTGCTGGTCTTTCAATCTGTGGAGTGGCTATTCAAGCGCTTGTTCGAAATTCATTAGCTGACCCATATATTTTAGGTGTATCATCTGGAGCCTCGGTTGGTGCGACCCTTGTTATTTTACTCGGGGCGTTTTCGGTATTCGGTCAATATGCGCTTTCGATGGCTGCATTCTTAGGTTCACTACTATCCCTTTTCCTCGTCTTACTTCTGTCGAGAGTAAAGGGAAGAATGTCGACTACTCGTATATTATTAGCCGGAATTGCGGTGTCGATGATATTATCAGCTGTTACCAATTACATTGTCATTTCCGCCCCTCGAGAAGAAGCGATTAAGAATGCTCTTTACTGGATGCTAGGGAATTTGTCAGGGGCAAAGTGGATATACCTCCCAATCCCAAGTGTTGTCATAGGCGTAGGGTTTATTTATTTACTTTTACAGTATAGAAATTTAAATCTTCTTTTAATGGGAGAAGAGACGGCTGGGAGTATGGGCGTTGATGTAGAGAGATTCCGTATAGTGCTCGTTTTAATCGTATCTCTTATGACGGGTGTGTTGGTAGCTGTCAGTGGGTCCATTGGGTTTGTCGGCTTAATGATCCCTCATATAGCGAGATTGCTAGTTGGGTCGAATCATATACGTGTATTGCCATTTAGTATGTTAATAGGAGCAATCTTTCTCATATGGTGTGATGTAGTCGCAAGAATTGTGTTGGATCCTCAAGAATTACCGATAGGCATAGTCACGGCGATATGCGGTGGACCGTTCTTCATATGGCTACTGAGAAGAGGCTCGTATTCATTTGGAGGTGGAGGGGAATGACGGTAAGGTGTGAACATGTCGATGTGAACCTTCAAAGCCGTTCCATTATCCGCGATATTTCTTTGGGTGTAGCGAAGGGTGAATTTGTCGGGATTGTTGGGCCAAATGGAAGCGGTAAAACAACCTTATTAAAGTCCTTGTATCAGGAAAAATTGTTAAGCTCTGGTTCTGTTTACATTCATGATAAACCCACTTCTATTATACGTATAAAAGATCTTGCTAAAGAAATGGCTGTATTGATGCAAGAGCATGATGAGAATTATGATTTTTCACTAGAAGAAATGGTGATGATGGGAAGGTCTCCACATAAGCGCTTGTTCGAGGGAGATTCTAGAGAAGATGTGGAGTGTATGAATAATTCTATTCAGTCTGTAGGACTATGGGAGAGACGTCGGCAGCCATATAGTCAGCTATCAGGTGGAGAAAAACAACGGGTCCTGATTGCAAGAGCCCTTACTCAACAGCCTAGTATTTTGTTGTTAGACGAACCTACCAACCATTTAGATATTCATCATCAGCTTCAATTATTAGATATGATCAAAGGATTTCAACTGACAACCGTTGCAGCCTTGCATGATTTAAACTTGGCTGCTCGCGTGTGTGATCGAATAATTGTCATGCATAACGGAAGCGTTGTTACACAAGGATCTCCTCGTAAGGTGTTAACGGAAGATATACTTAAAAGCGTTTTTCGTGTCAATGCTCAAATCGTAGAACATCCCGTAAACAAACTACAAATCACCTTTCTGGGAGCAGTAGATTGAAGGGGACAGGGACTTTGTCTTGTTAGTATTCATTTTTTCGTTTTGAAAGGTTTATATTTTAAAGGAAAAGAAGGGGGCAACCTCTTCTTTTTTAGTTTAGTTTGCCAAAACGTTTCTATGAGACTTTGAGCAATTGATCTCACTTTTCTACACAGTAATCCACGTATTTTTAGTCAGGATACAGCAAATGCAAGGAGACTTCCAATAAAAAAAGAGACCACCCTCGGTCTCTTTCGTCTTCCCAGTTTATAAACGAGACAAAGTCCCTGTCCCCACGTCCTGCGTGTGGTGTCTGCCGATTGGGACGACAGACGGTGAGCCGGATACGGGGTCTTCTGTGACCATACACTGTAGTCCAAATATGTCTTGGATGAGGGAGCTTGTGATGATGTCTGAAGGGTGTCCTTCTGAGACTAGCTTTCCTTCGTGTAGGGCAAAGATATGATCTGCGTATCTGGCAGAGAGGTTGATATCATGAAGAACCATGACAATGGTGGTTCCGCGCTTACAATTGATGTCTGTCAGCAAATCAAGAATTTCCACTTGATACGTAATATCTAAATACGTGGTGGGTTCATCTAGAAATAGAATGTCGGTTTGCTGAGCAAGAGCCATCGCAATCCAGACGCGCTGACGTTGACCACCGGACAGCTCATCAATATGCCGGTCCGCAAATTCTGTGATGTTCATCATGTCCATCGCTTCCGTCACGGCTGCATAATCCTCTTTGCTCCAGCCTTTTAAAAAGGATTGGTGAGGATAGCGTCCGCGTCCGACGAGGTCAGCTACTGTAATTCCTTCCGGTACGATCGGTGATTGAGGCAGAAGCCCCAACACACGAGCTAATTGCTTAGGAGGGATATGATGAATGGGTTTCCCGTCAAGGGTTACCTGACCAGACGTCGGTTTTATCAGCCTAGCCATGGTCTTCAGCAAGGTTGATTTTCCGCACCCATTGGATCCAATAATGATGCTGATTTGATTACTTGGAATCGTTAAGCTCACATTATGGAGAATGGTTTTATGATCATATCCAGCCGTAATGCCTTCAGATCGAAATATATGTGTCGGATTCATTATAAGTCACCCTTTCGATTCATTCGAATTAGCAGATAGAGTAAGTACGGAGCCCCCACAATTCCAGTAATCACCCCAACAGGATATCTCGCAGTGAACGCAAATTGTCCAATTAGGTCAGACGCTAACACTAAAATGATCCCTACAAGACCCGCTGGTAAAATAGAAGAAAACCCAGCGCCCACAAGCCTTTTAGCGATTGGACCTGCAAGGAAAGCAATAAAGGCAATAGGACCTGTCGCCGCCGTTGCAAAGGCAATCATGAGGACGGAACTAACAATAAGCAGCAATCTCGTTTGATTGGTATGAATTCCAAGAGACGTCGCCGCCTGCTCCCCAAGCTCGAGCATCTCTAATCGCTTCCCAAGCGCTAGAATAATAGGCGTAAAGATAAGGACCGTAATGATGAAAGGCGTCAGTTGCTCTATTTTCGCCCCATTCAAGCTTCCACTTAACCATCTCATCGCTGTAGGTATATCATGTTCCCGGCCAATCAGAAGCAAATACGATATAAAGGCATTCAACATCGCTTGAATCCCAATTCCAATTAAAATTAATCGTCCAATGGAAAACGCGGTGCGATTCGATAATAGAAAAATAATAAAAACCGTTCCAAGTCCACCAAGCACTGAGGCAAAGGATACGACCGTGTTGCTTGCGTGTAAAACGATGATACAGAACACAGCAGCGGCACTAGAACCTGCGGTAATGCCAATCACATTTGGGTTGGCTAACGGATTCCGTAGCATTGTCTGGAACACCGTCCCACCTACTCCGAAGGCAAAACCAGCGAACAATCCTGCCACCATACGTGGATAACGGATCGTCCCAACGGCAAACGTGGCCCCTTTTACATCCTCCCCAAGTAAAACACGAATCACATCCTGAATAGGATAAATCGTATTCCCAAGCATGAGCATTGCACAGCAAAGCCCAAAGGCAATGAGGGCAAGTAAAGATGTCACGACGACATAACGACGTATTCTCTTTTTTCGACCTACCATAATTAGGTCTAGGGATTCGTTCATCATAACGCACGCATTTTCGCTTTCATAGTTAGTAGGATAAGGATTGGAGCGCCAATAAATGCGGTAACGACGCCGACTTCAAGCTCTCCAGGACTGCCAAGAAGTCTGCCGCATACATCTGATATGGTTAAAATAATGGCACCAGATAGTGCAGACATGGGAATCACAAAACGTAGATCAGGACCAATCACTAGGCGAACTAAGTGGGTGGCGAGTAGCCCAATAAAGCCTATCGGACCGGCTAAAGCTGTTGCCGCCCCGCATAAAATAACGCCACTAAACGAAGCAACCAGTCGTAGGGTGCCCGTTCGTACGCCTAACCCAGAGGCCGCCTCGTCCCCTAAGGCTAAGGCATTTAAAGCAGGTCCTGTGAAAAGTGCGATCAAAAGCCCAACGAGTAGAAACGGAACAAAGAGAGTGATCGAATCCCAGTTGCCAGCCCCTACACTTCCAACCTGCCAAAATCGAAATTGGTCCATAACATTCGTGCGCGGAATCATGACAGCCATCGTAAGTGACGATAACGCCGCACTCGTGGCAGCCCCCGCTAAAACGAGTTTAAGGGGCGTGGCACCGCCACTCCCCATAGAACCAATTCCGAATACAAATATGGCAGTTAGTATGGCTCCTACCAAAGCAAGCCAAATATATTCACTGGCTGAGCCAATTTGGAAAAAGGAAATGCCACACACGACGAACAACGCCGCCCCTGTGTTCACTCCTAAAATACTAGGATCTGCAATAGGATTGCGCGTGACCGACTGCATCAAGGCTCCAGAAACCCCGAGTGCAGCTCCGCACATAAGACTAAAGACAGTTCTAGCGATTCTTTGGCGCACGACTAATGCTCCGTGGGACTGTACTTCAGGATAGAACAAACCATCGACAAGCTCGTTCCATCCAACCGTACGAGAACCAAAAGCAAGTGAAGCTACTATACAGATACCGAGTAAAACGAGAGAAAGTACGAGTACTTTCATGAAATTCTTCGGTACATGCCACTGCATATGTTTTGTAACGGAAGATGTATCCATTTAGTTTACTTTGTTCACTGCTTCTGAGATTAACGTTACGTACTCGTCAATGGAGTATTCAATCGCAAGTGGATTAGGGTTTAATGCAGCTGCAAGTGGTGTTCCGTTTCCAATGATGACAACTGAACCTCTTTCTACTGCTGGAATTTTACCAAGGATCGGGTCTGCTTGAAGAGCTGCTAATGTATTCTCATCACCGTAGGATACGAAAATGTCAGCATCGTTTAGCATATCTGCATTTTCAGCACTTACTTCAATGTAGAAGCTATCTTCACTCATTTGACTTGAGATACTTTCAGGATATAGCATCCCTAGTTCAGTTAAGAATTCCCCGCGTGGATCCTCTGCTGAGTAGATATAAAACTTCGAAAGATCCGCTGCATCCATACTCACGAATGCCGCTTTTTTTCCAGCGATTTCAGGGTATTCACTCACTTTATCTGCAATCAATTTCTCTGTGTCTGCAATTAACTGTTCGCCTTCTTCTGCCATTCCCATACCCATGGAGTTAAACGTAATTTGCTCACGCCAAGAAGTAACCCAAGGAGTTTCTTGGTACGCAACAACAGGAGCAATTTCACTTAACGTGTCGTACTCTTCTTGTGTGATACCAGAATATGCTGCAAGAATAACATCTGGATTAGAATCTGCAATGGCTTCAAAATCTAAACCGTCTGTGTCTTGATAGATGTTCGGATTTTCTTCACCAAGCTCTGTTAATTTTTCTTGTGTCCAAGGGTGAATGCTGCTTCCCTCTTCTACACCGTAGTTCGCCGCAGAGAAACCAACGGGTACAACATCTAGAGCTAACACGACATCATGATTTGCCCAAGCAATCGTTGCAATACGTTCTGGCTTTTCTTCAATGGTTGTTTCACCAAAAGCATGTTCAATCACAATTGGATAACCGGAAGCGTCTGCTGCTTCTTCCGTATTTGTGCCTTCATTATTTGAAGTGTCTGTTGTTGACGGCTCTTCTTGAGCACACCCAACAAGAGCAAGAAGCATTGACATTATAACAGTAAGGAATAATGAGATCTTTTTCATATGTAATACCTGCCTTGTAAGATTTTAGTTGATAATGATTATCACTAGKTAATAATGTAAACGCTCCAGAGAACATTGTCAATAGGGGACAGGAACTTTGTCCTCTGAATTATTATTTCTTTACATCCCTGCTGTGATCACTTAATACTATAGTTATACAATTGGATTAGTGTCGAAATTTGTAGTTCCTTGGAGGAAAAAAATGAATTCAATCATTGAATTAGTTACAAAAGATATAAAAAAGAAAAACCTACTGATGTATAGCTTACTTATGGCAATAGCGACTATGGGTGCAGTATATACACTAATAGGTGGAGAAGTTGCGAGAACAATGATTTACGGGTTTCAGCTAATGATAGCCACAGTTGCATACGTTTTGTTAACGAAAGTGTGGAAAAAATATAGCGCCTTCACATATGTAAGTATTCTTATTTTTCTTGGATCTGTATTTTACGGAATTCTTATGTTTGGTGGCTCTGTCCATTATTTAGCCATAGTTTATTTTATAACTGTTTATGTTGCCATCCCATTTAAAAAAGGTAATTTTTTTTATTGGGGTATCCTTTGGGATTCATCGCTCTATGGACTAACTCCTTTTTTGCTTCCGGTTTAGATAAAGAATTAATGGAACAGTCATTTCCAAGTATTTTAATGACGTACCTTTTACTAGGAGTGACGATCGGTGTCTTAATCTCATTAAACGAAGCTCAGTTTAAAAAGCTTCAAGAATTTGTAAAGGATATTAATAAAGAAGCTCAAGTAAAAGAAGAAAAAGAAAGTAGAGTTAGAATCTAATGTGACAAGCATTGTGGGGAACCTTCACCAGGTTAATACTCAAATGCAGAGCCATCTGCAGGTTAATCATGAGATGAGAGTTGCTGTGCAAGAAATATCTTCTGGTAGCCAGGCTCAAAGCGAAGAGGTGAATGAGATTGCCCATAACGCAAACGATACATTGAAAGATATGCAAAGGTTGAATGAGTCCTCCATAAAGCTAGCACACGAGTCTCAACAAGCTACTGAAATTTCTGCTAATGGAGAACAAATGGTAAAACAGCTTACAGATGAAATTTCAGAACTCCACACGGTTATTCAAGATTTAAATACTATGTTCCAAGTTCTAACATCTAAAATAGAAGAAACCAATTCATTTACAAATAGCATCATGCAAATTGCAGAACAAACGAATTTGTTAGCGCTAAATGCTTCTATTGAAGCTGCTAGGGCGGGGGAAGCTGGTAAAGGCTTTTCAGTTGTTGCAGAGGAAATTAGAAAACTCGCTGAAACCACCAATCAAACGACCATTAAAATTACCAAAAATTTAGCTGAAGTGAACAACAGCAACTCAAATGCACTTGATAATATGAATACGAGTAGCATGAAAATAAGAAAAAAGTGTCGAATCGGCAACAGAAGTGTTAACGTATTTTCTAAACTTAAGCACCATCTTAAAAAATCTAAACGAAGAGTTTTTTACGTTTCAGGATTTATCAAAAGGTGTAACAAACAAATCAGAGAATATAGAAAGCTCGACAAATGAATTAGCGGCTATTATTGAACAGACGACTGCTGGTATTGAAGAAGTCAGCGCTACAATCGAATCTTTAGGGGAAGATTTTATAAGAGTCTCACAAAATTTAAATGAGACTTCGGAAAAAGCAAACGCCTTGAAGAAAACATTTTAAACCCGTGAAGACTTAACTTTATAGAACAGCCAATTTTTCATCATAAGTTACGATAAACATTAGGAACATAGAACATAGCTTGCGTAATCACATACGTATGTTATGTTCTTTTTGCTTGGCTCTTTTCGTAAAGTTTGTTTCTAATTAACAATATGTCCTGTTGATCTCCACTCGCTTTTCTGCTGGGTTTCACCTGTCCCTTCAATCCCTCTGGAGTCTCAGAAATGAGGCAGAAATGAGGGACAGGGTTTTTGTCCCGCTCCTCATTTGGACATTTCCATTACGAAACAAGGTCCTCCCGTCCAGACCATAACAGCAAAATCGAGGACGATTTTTAGATAGCATGTTTGCTACAATAAACGTAATTGAACGGAGTGAATCCCCTTATAGAAAGGCTGGTAGACCAATATGACCAACAGTATAGTAACCCTTTCCTTTGAAGAAAAATGGGAGAAGATTATTCTGTGTGATCGAAAATATGATGGGTTATTTTATACCGCGGTAAAAACCACAAAAATTTACTGTCGCCCATCCTGCAGGTCTCGAAAGCCTAAAAAGGTGAATGTCCTATTTTAAGATGAAATAAGTGAGGTGGAGCAAGCTGGATGCCGAGCGTGTAAGAGATGTCAGCCCCGTGCGAGTCAATCTCTTCAAACTGAATTGATACGAAAGGTTATTGCCTACCTGGTGAATCATTTGAAGCAGTCGATTCGGTTAGGGGACGTAGCTAATCATGTGGGGGTAAGCCCTTATTATTTGGAGCGTTTGTTTCAAAAGGAAACAAACGAAACACCCCGTTCCTATCTTGAGAAAATTCGCATAGACCGGGCCGCCCATCTGCTTAAAACCACTGCGCTTAAAAACAGCGACATTTGTTATGAGTCAGGATTCCAGAGTCTGTCTAACTTTTATAAAACGTTTCGGAAAGTGAAGGGCTATTCCCCAAATGAATTTCGAAAGGAACAAAGCGATGAACTGGAGTGATTGTGAAACGTATATAGAACTATTTCCCCCGAAAGAATTTAACTTTAGTGAGTGTCTACAATTTTTAAACAGGTCTCCACTAGAAATTCTTCATAGGGTAAAAGGAGAGACGGTGTATAAATTGCTACAGGTACAAGACGTCCTTTTACTTTGTAAAATAAGTTTCTTAGACGGGAGGTTTGTGGTGGAATTTCCAACGGCTCCCCCTTATACAGTAGCTCGTAAACAAGTTGCCAAGTATATTTGGGAGTGGTTTGATATGGATCAAGATTTGGAGGAATTTTATCAACTAGCCACTCAGGACGATATACTTAGAGACCTTGTACAAAAGTACGCAGGCTTACGCATCATGTGTATTCCTGATCTATTTGAGGTGCTTTCGTGGGCTATAATGGGTCAGCAGATAAACTTAACGTTTGCATACACGTTAAAAAAACGCTTTGTAGAGCAATATGGCGAGTACTTATCCTTTGAAGAAGAACCATATTGGTTGTACCCCTCAGCTGAAACAATTGCTGAACTTAGCGTAGAGGATTTACGAACGCTGCAATTTACGAACAGAAAAGCTGCATACATTATAGAGCTTGCGAAAACGTTAGCGAGTGGAGGATTAGTGAAAGAAGAGTTGCTTGAAATACAAGATGATGATCTCATTAGAAAAGCACTAACAAGTAAAAGAGGCATCGGACCGTGGACGGCAGATTACGCCATGATGAAATGCCTGCATCGAACCACTGCATTTCCCGTCGCTGATGTGGGACTACACAACGCATTAAAGAACCAGCTTGGCCTTGATCGAAAGCCGACCATAGAAGAGACAAAAGCAATGGGTGAGAACTGGAAGGGCTGGGAAGCCTACGCCACCTTCTACCTCTGGCACTCACTTTAAGGGGGACAGGGACCTTGTCCCTCCTACCAGCCCATGTACGTGTAACATTATCCACCCAAAATTCTTCAAATTTTAACAACTACCTCCTTATACGAACAGCTACAGAAACACATATCAGTGCTCCAACCCCACACCCCTCATATTTCTTTTGTTTTTTCAGACCCTCTTATTAAAAGGACAAAGTCCCTGTCCCCTACATAATTCCCTACATAATTCCTGCTGATAATGAGAATGCTGAAAGTATCGTTAGTTCGGCAGGGTTTGTGGGTAAGGCATAGAATAAGCCTTTTTAAAATAACATGGACTCGTGAGAGGAGGAGTTTTTGTGGGTATTGAGATAGCAGTTCTTATACTTCTCATCTTTTTAAATGCATTTTTCGCTGCATCGGAAATTGCGTTAATTTCCCTCAATGATAACAAGGTTAAGAAACAAGCCGAAAATGGCGATAGCAAGGCTATATTACTTCAGTCTCTTTTAGCTGAGCCGAGCCGATTTTTAGCTACTATACAAATAGGGATCACGCTCGCAGGGTTCTTGGCAAGTGCCTTTGCTGCTGAAAGCTTTGCAGGCAGATTGACAGAGTGGCTTGTTGCGATTGGCGTACCCGGCACCCCTCAGCTACTTGAAGTCATATCCGTCATTGCCATCACTCTCTTGTTGTCCTACTTTACGCTAGTGTTAGGTGAATTGGTCCCTAAAAGACTTGCGTTACAAAAAGCAGAAGGGATATCAAGAGTTGCTGTTGGTCCCCTTACTATTTTATCTAAGGTGTCTGCCCCCTTCGTCAAGCTCTTAACGTTTTCAACGAATACCGTTGTGAGGCTATTTGGAGTAGATCCAGATGATGAAGGTGAAAATGTCACAGAGGAAGAGATCCGCATGATGGTGGATGTTGGGGAAGAAAAGGGCACGATTCAAGAAGACGAGAAAATGATGATTAACAATATATTTGAATTGGATAACAAAGTAGTTTCAGACATTATGACCCATCGAACGAACATTGTGTCCATTTCTGCACAGGCCACTTTTACCGAGGCGCTTCGTCTTATGAATAGTGAGAAGTTCACGCGCGTTCCGATTTTTGAAGAAAATAAAGATAATATTGTCGGGATTCTCCATGTCAAAGATCTTCTTCAATGTCTAGAACACGGTAAAAACGTTCCCTTTGATTTAAAAGAAATAGCAAGAGAACCTCTATACGTTCCAGATTCTAAAAGGGTCGATGATCTATTTAGAGAAATGCAAAAGCACAACACTCATATGTCCATTGTGATTGATGAATACGGGGGGACAGATGGGATTGTCACCACAGAAGATATCATCGAAGAAATCGTCGGAAGCATTACAGATGAATACGATGAGCCCGAGCTAGAAGAATATATTGAAGAGTTAGATGACAACACCTTTATCATTGTCGGTTCAACAAGTCTTGATCTATTAGAGGATGTCTTAAAAATCCAACTACCAGTGGATGAGTATGATACACTTAGCGGCTTTGTCATTGGTATGCTTGGCTACATTCCAAGCGAAGAAGAACGACCAGCAGTAGAATATCATAACACTCTCTTTACAGTCCAAGAAGTAACCGAACGAAAAATCGTCAAAGTAAAAGTGAACCAGGGGGACAGGGACCTTGTCCTGGAAACATAAGACCGGGTCCTTTCCCCTTAAATGCACACCCAAGTTATCCTAATGACCATCCCTGCCTTATAATAAATCCCATCAACCACATCTAAAAGAGAAGGTGATTCTATGTATGATGTTATCGTAGTAGGTACGGGATTTGGGGGACTTACAGCGGGGGCTGTGTTAGCGAAAAAGGGGTACAGGGTGCTGACACTTGAAGCAGCCAATGAGCTTGGTGGTAGTGCTGGGAAGTTTGACCGAAACGGCTTTAGATTCGCTGCTGGAGCAACGGTGGGAATGGGGTTTGAGCAGGGTGGAGTATTTTCCAAGCTGTTTGAAGAGCTGGAGGTCTCTCCGCCAACCATGTCCAAACTGGATCCTATCATGAACGTCTACCTGCCTGACAGAGACGTCACGTATTACGCGGATCAGGACAAATGGTATAAAGAAGCAGGCCGAGTGTTTGGCCAAGGGGAGAATATTCAGGCGTTTTTCAATGAAGTGTTTAGCGTTGCCGATCGTTTGTACCCTTTTATTGATCGAAAGGTTGTATTTCCTCCTGCTACAATGGGTGAATGGAAGAATATTGTATCCTCTATCAATCTCCATACGCTCTCATTAGCGCCCTTCGTGACGCAGTCCGTACATGACCGGTTAAAAAAATATGATCTCCACCGAAATCAGCCGTTTCTAACGTTTTTAAATGGGCAGCTCATGGATAGTGTTCAAACCACATCGGAGTATAGTCCGTCCTTACTAGGGTACATGGCACTAAGCGTTTTTCACCGAGGAGCCTTTTATGTACAGGGAGGATTAGCTTCGATTATTGAAACGTTATCGGACACCCTTTTACACCATGGGGGTGAACTAAAAAAGCGTACGCGGGTTGATTCCATTCAACGGAAAGCAAACAGCTGGGAGGTCAAGACGAAACGAGGAGACACGTTTGATGCGAAGCACCTCATCGTAAACGCCCCCCTTCATAACATCTTTTCTCTCCTGTCAGAAGAAGACGCGAGCTCTTTACCTGTTAAAAGAGAAAAGGAAGAGCAACAGAGGTCTTGGGGAGCCTTCACCCTTTATATAGGGGCTGATGAACGCTTTCTGGATGATTCAGAGGCACACGTCCCGTTTCATCAATTTATAGGAGATTACGAAAAACCCCTATCCGAAGGCAATCAGTTTTTATTTTCCGTATCACATCCGGGGGATCCGTTGTTCGCGCCTCCAGGAAAACGAGCCATTACCCTCTCTACACACACAGAGCCTCATCAGTGGTGGAATCGTGATCAGTATGAGAGTTTAAAAGAACAATACGTGGAGCGTATAGTAGGCCAGATTGAAAAAAAGTTCCCTCTGTTCTCTGATCATATTGAAACACTCTTACCTGGTACCCCTGTTACCTTCCAGCGCTTTACCCAGCGGAGAAAAGGGTTAGTGGGCGGCTACGCACCAACGAGCAAGTATAGCTTGTTAAAAGCCTATTCACCAAATTCAAGGCTAGACGGCCTTTGGTTCTGCGGGGATACCGTGTTCCCCGGAGCAGGCTCACTGGGAAGCAGCTTGAGTGGATGGACCGTCGCAAGCGAGATCCAAAAGGGACGCTAAAGAGGGGACAGGGACTTTGTCTGTTAGAACAAGACAAAGTCCCTGTCCCCTTGTTTACCTCTGTATTTCACTCTCGAGTCGCGCTATTTTTTGTCGGATCTTCTTTACGTTTTCTTCCATTTCTCTCACCTTCTCCAAAACATTCTGTACATGCTGTTTGATCATCACCAGTCGTTTGGGTGTGTGCTGGGTTCCTACCATGGACCAGTCGACAAACTGTTTGATTTCTTTAATGGGCATACCCGTATCTTTTAAACAAAGAATCAAATTTAAAAACTTCAGTGCATCGTGGTCAAACACTCGGTCGCCCTTCGGTGTTCTTTTTAAAAAAGGAAGCAACCCTTGGTTGTCATAATAGCGTAGTTGAGAGATGGTTAATCCGTTCAACTTGGCCGCCTCGCCTATTGTATAATTCATCCTTCGTACACCCTTCTCCATTACCATGGCATTATGCCGTTTGTGTCTAACAGCTTTCCGTTATAGCTTTCCTCACTTTCTATATAGTTTACAATGATTTTAGCGCCTTCAGCTGGAGTTTTTCCACCAGGTGCGTTGCCGTTTAAATCTGTTGATGTGAAACCAGGAGTTACGCTGAAAATTTCCGGGCCGTCCTCACCGAATTCTCTTCCGAACGTTAAGGTTAATGAATTGGCGGCTGTCTTAGAAGAATTATAGGCAAGCAAGTTCAAATGACCAGCCTCTCCGTTAGCAAACCTCGTTTGAGAGGCCATATCTGTGGTTACATTAATGATTTTGCCTCTTTCAGACTTTTGGAGTAGTGGGTAAAAGGCTTGAATCATTTGGAAGGTTCCAAAAAAATTAACATCAAAAGCCTTCTTTAACATTCCTAGCTCCATCTTTAAAGGAGCTACACCAAAATCAGGGGCAATCCCCGCATTGTTAAGTAAAATATCCAAGTGATCAGTGACCTCACGTATCTGCTCCAGTGAATGCTGAATAGACTCTGAGCTCGTCACATCTACTTGAATAAAGCGTACATTATCACAGCCAATGACTTCAACAGCCTGGATTCCTAACTCTTCATTGCGGGCTCCTAAGAACACGTGAACATCACGCTCCGCTAATTCTCTTACAACCTCAAACCCGATTCCCTTATTTCCACCTGTCACAAATGCATATTTTTTCATACATCTTTCCTCCTTTTTTTCTTACACCAAATACGATACAACCTAAACCTAAGTTGAGGTCAAGGGGAGAGGATCAATTTTTTTATCAATGGGGGGACAGGGACTTTGTCCGCTTACGCAGGACAAAGTCCCTGTCCCCCATTTCATGTCAAAGGCTTGAAAACTTTTATCCGAACAACTAAGAATATGATGGCAATTGCGTAATAGACGAGGGCAATCAAGAGAAATGCTGGGGATTGATTAGGTACTGGTGTTTCTGAAACCATTACAACCCCCGTGATTGCTAGAAGAAACGTCCCACTAATCATAGACATAATAGCAAACACAAGGAGAAGAATGCGAATGAGCCTTCTTATACTAGGATTTTTTAACATATAGAACCCTCCTGCTGGAAATGATGTATTTATTGCGCTTCGTCACAGATCTTTTCGTATTTATCGTTTAGGTAAGCACAACAAGATTGCAATAAAAAACACACATTGAAATCTTCTGTTAAATTCCCTTCTGGATAAGGGACGCCAATATAATCATAAGTAACATTGGTTCTTTTTTGTCCTTTGGTTTCTACCATATATCATGATGGGCTTTTCGCTTTTTATTAATTTCACTACAGTCCCAATAGGAAGTAATGTTAAAGATTCTTCACTCATTTAAAGCTACCCCTTTTTAAGAAAATCGATCGTAGAAATAGTGAGATAGCGCATAGTCCATATATAAAAGCTACCGCCACAAGTAAATAGGGGAGTTCAGCCTGCAATTGCTCTTTAGGTATGACCCAAGACACTAAGACAACGAGAGTGATTGTTCCCATAAGACCTGTTAAAATTGGGAAAAACAAGAGAGAGAAGCTGATTTATTTTTTAAATTTTTCATTATAGGTTGGCATGACGTGATCCCCCTAAACGTTATTTATTTTTTATCTTTTTCTAACCCACCTTTTACTCCAACTCCAATGCCAAGCGCAAATAGACACGTGTTTCAAGTCCAACTGACCCCCTAACTTTGATACTACCTTAGGAAAGGTCTGCTCCTATATAAAAAGGGTCGTATTCGATTCCAAATCATTCTTCTAATAGTAGATAACCAAAAGGTAAGAGGTTCTATCTTTATTTCTATTTTACTTGCAGTTGCACTTCCTAAGGCAGCTGCCGAATAATTCTCTATAGTTGATTTACCTTCTAGAAGAGATATCTTTATAAGAATAGAGTAAATCGTCGAGCTCGGTCACCATGCCAAGTTATCTGGGTAAATTTTCTTTGAAAGTATAAATCCCAAAAAATAAACATTTACTATCTACCCATTCTTTTCTAGTTTAGTCCTAAATGATATTGGAATAAAAAATGCTAGATGGATATGTAAAAAGGACCTTAGCCACTTTGATGAGGACAAAGTCCCTGTCCCCCTAGTCAGCACCAGCTCCGCCGCCTCCGTCTCCACCGCCACCACCGTCGCCTCCACTTGAGTAAAAGCCACCTGAACCATCAGACGAGCTACCGGGTGGAACGCTCCATTTCCAAGAAAGTGCGAGAAATTCAAATGGATCTTGGTCCGTTAGAAAAAGATGCAAAAGTGGAGTGGAAGAAGAAATCTCTTTTTGACTAAAACTTTCAGTTACCCATTTGTTTCTTTTCCTTTTTGGATAGAATAATAGAATTCTAACAAGGAAACGATCGAGATTTTCTTCAGTAAGATGGTGCGTGTCAAAAAGCAAAAGCTCCTTTTTAAAGCAATGGATCTGTCCTTTTATTTCCCTAGCTTTTAATGATAAAGAATGCCTAGGAGTGAAATAAAATAAAATAGTAGAAATCAAGGTTAAGAGGAATAGCTTAACCGCAACTCCTTCACTATAGATTTCACCGATGGAATAGAAAGTAGTCAGTAAAAATAGAATTGAAGGCCAGCGTTTTTCTGCTTGAACCCATCCTAGGATTAAAAGAGTACCCGCAACAACTCCATACAATCCAATCGAGGTTGTTGGTTGTAAATCATACGAAAAAGCAAAAATAATAGAAATGTATAAAAGAAAAGTACCTTTTCATGTTTTTCCTGCCCTCTTTCTCCTTATGAGTGGCACCTGCTAGTTCTGTCAAGTTAAATGAGGAGGATGGGGTTTTTCTGTGTTTAAATGTCCAAGATACAAGCCGTTGTTCTGTCGGTGTGAGGTCTTTCTTTTTTGCTAATAAAGTGAAATGAAGAGTTTCGTTAGGTGATTTAGGGTCTCTAAAAAATCGATTTGTAACAGCTTGAAGGATCACACTTGCTTTTCCATTCTCAACTAATGAAAACAATCCAGCTAGGAGAGCCCTGTTGGTTAGACGTCCTCGTTTTTGAATAACATACAGAAGGAGAGGATCCATACTAAGTAAGTCTGTGGAAGATTTCGAACGTTTAATCTTTCCTAACACTCTCCAGAATGTAAGCATGAAAAGAGTAAAACCTAGTAAAATTAGTACCAATCTCAGCCCTTTTTCATATATTTGTAAGTGTACTAGTTTGGAAGATCTTTGCTCCAGTTGGTTCGTTTCCGTTAAAATGACGTCTTCAACTGGATAGGGAGCTTTCCGTTTCTCTTGGTTAGTCATGATAGAAGAAGGAAATAGCAGTCGAATTTCAGTTAAATTGTACATCTTTGAAACAGGAGTATAATAGCGGACCAGTTCCTCACCTTTTTCCACTACGTTCCCTTCTCGGCTATGAAAATAAGCACGATAGTCTTTTGGTTCTATTGCTTCAGGGAAAACAAAATCAATGGTCACATTATGGATATCTTTGTCGTGATTGTAACCCGTCCCAAAAAAAGGAACAGTAAGATCGCTATATGTTTCATAAGTTTTTACAGCGTTTTTTAATTTATATACAAATAAAAAGGATTTCGTTGTATCTTTAATGGGATAGCTAGCGTTATAGGTCGTGTAATCTTGTTCAACAGTCAGAGGAACAAGGTCAGCAAAAAGAAATAAATCCAATCTCAACATCATTTTGTTTTAGTTCATAGACTTCAAAATACTCAATTCCTTCATGGTGTTCTTGGTGAATGGAGCGAGATATCGTATCAAATTCTCCGTCAAATGTGTAAGTGAATTTCTCATTAACAAGTAAATCCCCGTTAGATTGAATCCAACCCCTAATATGAACACTGTCAATTGTATACGATTTAGAGTAAACGACCTCACTAAAAAAGTTTGCAGTTATGAATAAGAAGAGTAAAACAATAAGGAGCTTATGAGATAATTTCATAGAGTTTCCTCCTTTTATGTAAAGGAATTAAAGAGCACCAACCATTTTCCAGTATATTCTTTATTAGTTACGAAGTGGTAATGT
Source organism: Bacillus coahuilensis m4-4 (assembly GCF_000171615.1). Classification (GTDB taxonomy): domain Bacteria; phylum Bacillota; class Bacilli; order Bacillales; family Bacillaceae_K; genus Bacillus_T; species Bacillus_T coahuilensis. Next base: position 55,136 of record NZ_ABFU01000007.3, read on the forward strand.
TAAGGTTTCATATAAAAATAGAATCACTCTATTTCATTCTTTCTTGACAATTCTACTAAAATACTATATTTTATTCTCAATAAGCTTGATATCGTTTCTCCTAAAGGGGAGTAGCTTTAACAGCAAAGTCGTCATTACGGAGTGAACCACTCTCGGCTTTGTTGGCAACTTTACCGTTGTTAGCAAGACCTTTACCAATTGGTAGAGGTCTTTCCTGTTTTTAAGACCTTTACCACCTATGCTGGTAAGGGTTATTTTTATATCATTTACCAGCTTGTGAGAAACGCTTCTCAGCTGAATAAAATAATAAGGAGAGAAAACGATGAGACGAGTAAAGGTATCCCTATTAGAACTCATGAAGCAAAATAAAGAGGAGCTTCTTCGCAATAAGGAAGAGCTTGAAAGAATTGAACAGCGCATCGAAGAAAAGCACGCTTCAAGTGCTAAGTCTAAAGCGATCTAACGAACCATTTATTCTACGTAACTATTTACAGGAAAGGGCGAAGGCGAGTGTAAAAGAAAATCGATTTCTAACCTATTATATTTTAATAAGGAGAAACGATTTTAGTTGAACAACCATTGGCGTAATATGTTTATTGCGTTTACATTCATTATTTTATTTGATTCACACTATATGGCTGTAGCAAGTGAAGAGAAAAAGAACCCACCGAGGTTTCAACACACTATCGTTCAAATGGTACAGAGCCATTCCTTCCCTACAGTACGATTTTGAAGATAAAATAAATAAAGGTTGAAGTATCAAGGAAATTGCAGTAGATAAATGAATATACCACAAAGTAAAAAACCGAGTACATATCGTACTCGGTCAGCTTGTCGAGAAAGTTAATTTTTTCATAGTTATTCAAAGGTTTTTTTGCTTCGATATCTTTGGATAAGTATAAAAAAAGATTGCTTCCCATTTATCCTAGCTTCGCTAGGTGGGTCGCAATCTTTTTTATATTCTGGCAAGCTGCAGTTAGAAGAACCTGCTCACTTGCGTTTTTAATTCCCCTAAACCTGCAATAGCGAAGCCCATGCAGCTCTTTTGAGTCTGCGAAGCTTCGCTCCACTTTTTCTTTTCTAAATTTATATAGCTTCTTTCCAGGATTTGATAACCTATTTATCCTTACCTTCTCTTTATGTTCTTCCCATACATGACGGGTTACCACTTTCACATTATTTTTAGATCTTGTACATTGTGATAGAAGTGGACAACTGCCACATAATTTTGGATCAGATTTATATTCTCTATATCCTTCTCGATTCGTTGTTCGGTAAGTTAATGCTTTCTTGTTGGGGCAAACATAAATGTCTTGGTCTTTTTCATATGTAAATTTCCATTTTGGGAATAAACCAGTTGTAGGGCGGTACCTTCTATGTGCAATTACACCAAATATTTTCCTATCGGCTAGCCCCTTACATATAGGGTTTGTAAGATATCCAGAGTCCAGTGCGACAGCTTCTACTTGAAAACCAAAACGTCCTATTTGACGGTCTAAGCGATTAAGGTAAGGAACCGAATCGTGAACGTTACCTGCGGTAACGAATGCATCAGTTATGA
>NZ_ABFU01000006.3 GCF_000171615.1 Bacillus coahuilensis m4-4
GTTCCGCTAAAAAGAAGTCTTCACTTAGGTGAAGGCTCTTTTTTTATTTTGGTGCTTGTAAATACTAGAGACTGGCAATTACTCGAAATATATTATATTTCTAATAAGAGCAATTTTTTTCATCTAAAAAACATTGAACTTATTTAATAATCTGTGTTTCTTTTTATAAATCTCTCATCCCTTTATCCTATCTATAAAAGTCAGAGGGAACTCAATCTTAATTTATAGGGATAATTCCACAAAACCTACGGATACTATCTCTTAGAGTATTTACATAAGTAGGTTTGGTCAGTTGGAGTTTTGTGGAGTTATTTAAAAAGGAGGGTTTTTATCATGAAAAAGAAGAGTTTTGTAGGATCTTTGTTAATGTTACTTATGATGATTGGGTTTACGACTGGTGTGTTGGCTGGAGAAGAACAAAAGGATATAGTAGATACAGCAGTTGAAGCAGGAGACTTTACTACTTTAGCAGCTGCACTAGAGAAGGCTGGTTTGGTGGAAACGTTAAAGGGTGAAGGTCCTTTTACTGTATTTGCTCCTACTGACGAGGCTTTTGAAAAGCTGCTTAAAGAGTTAAACATTACAGCAGAAGAGTTGTTAGCTAGAGATGATTTAAAGACAATTTTACTCTATCATGTTGTTCCAGGAAAAGTATTATCAACGGATTTAAAGGATGGGCAAGAAGTTGAAACATTAGCGAAAGAGGACGTAGAAATTTCTCTAGATCCTGTAAAGGTGAATGATTCTAGCGTAGTGAAGGCAGATATTGAAGCTTCAAACGGCGTGATTCATGTCATTGACAGTGTATTAATTCCTGATTAATGGTTTATTTCCTGCTCATGTGAATACTAAGTAACTGGTGTCGTCTTACTAGACACCAGTTTTTTTGTGTTTGGCTTAATTAAAACTTATTGAGGTTATATGCTAATTTTCAGCAAGTGATTGAAGCGAAATGGTGAAGACTTCTAGAAAGCGTTAAAGCACTTTCTACGTGCGGTGCCTATTCTGTGAACCGTATTCAATGTCCTGTTGAAATCAAGTACCGTTGTTTAATAGAGACAATTAAGTTCACAGTCAACAAACTATCACTTAATTCTAAACAGTTATGAAATTCTGTATAAAGATACAAAAAGTTGTCGAGTTGAGTCACGGCGTAGTTTCCCCTTACAATAAAGGAAGAGAAGAATAGGGGGAATGACAATGAATAAGAAAATTAGTATTATTGGAATGCCAATGGACTTAGGACAAACTCGACGTGGAGTGGATATGGGGCCGAGTGCTATTCGCTATGCTGGAATTGTTAACAGATTAGAAGCATTGGGCTATGAGATTGACGATAAGGGCGACATTGAAATTGGGCAAGCTGAAAGAGTTCAATCAGAAGATACAAACTTAAAGAATTTGAAAGCGGTTACCGAAGCGAATGAAAAGCTCTGTACGTCTATTCAAAAAGTTATAGGGGAAGATTCCTTTCCATTAATCTTCGGAGGAGATCATAGTATTGCGATTGGAACACTTGCGGGAGTATCAAAGTCGTATAATAATCTAGGGGTAATTTGGTATGATGCTCACGGTGATTTAAATACGGCAGAAACTTCTCCATCAGGTAATATTCATGGTATGCCTCTTGCTGCTAGCTTAGGAATAGGGCATGAAAGTTTAACTACTATCGGGGGATATGTAGGGAAAGTTCGTCCTGAAAATATCGTTATTATTGGAGCACGCTCATTAGATGAAGGTGAGAGAATTCTAATTAAAGAACGAGGAATTAAGGTGTATACGATGCATGAAATTGATCGTATGGGAATGACAAAAGTGATGGAAGAAACGATAAAATATTTAAGTGGCCGTACAGACGGTGTTCATTTATCACTAGATTTAGACGGGTTAGATCCTCAAGATGCTCCAGGAGTAGGTACGCCTGTTATCGGAGGCATCTCTTATAGAGAAAGTCACTTAGCGATGGAAATGCTAGCCGAGGCTGGATTAATTACGTCCGCTGAGTTTGTTGAGGTAAATCCTATTTTAGATGAAAAAAATAAAACGGCTTCAGTAGCCGTTGCATTAATGGGTTCATTATTCGGTGAGAAATTGTTATAGTCTTCGAGCAGCTCTTAATGGGCTGCTTTTAATGTCTTTTTGGTTGTACTTGGTTCAGTAGCTCGTCTAATTCTGTACTAATGCGTACCACCTTGTCATCTGAAAAAGAAGAGTGTAATGCTAGAGCTACCATCCTTGATCGATAATCTTCAATTTTATTTAATAAATCCATTTGTTGAGCCTTCATCCCCAAATCTCCTTTGTCCTCTTTTGAAGTCAATGTACCCAATAATAGAAAAAAATTAAACATTTTGTCTTGTTTTTTGTTAAAATTAGGATGTAATTATGGAAATAACGAACTTAATTCCTATCTACTTTTTTATAGATAGTTAAAAAGATTCCCCGGGGAAGATTATAATTTAGCATGAGGAACGTTTCCTTCAGGAGAAAGGTTACTTCATTTTACATAAAAACTCTGTTCATTGGATTGGTAAGAGAAAGTTAAAATTAATAGGAACAAAGAAGAAAAAAATGAAACCTTATTATAAGGTAAAACGTATAACAAGTAACCGCATAGAGCGGAGGTATAGAGAATGGATGAATTGGTAAATAAAAGGATTAAACAAGTCCTTAAGGGAGACCAAAACGCTTTTGGGGAAATCGTGGAGCTTTACAAAGATAAAGTCTTTCAAATTTGCTATCGAATGGTCGGGAACCGTCACGAAGCAGAAGATCTCGCTCAAGAAGCATTTGTTAGAGCGTATGTGAATATCCATACATTTCAACAGACACGGAAATTCTCTACGTGGTTATTCCGAATTGCGACGAATCTGTGTATCGATAGAATTCGAAAGAAGAAGCCAGACTATTATTTAGATGCTGAGGTGGCTGGAACTGAAGGGTTGACGCTATATTCGCAGGTCGCCGCTGAAGGGAAGTTACCAGAGGAAGAGGTAGAAACACTGGAGATGGAGGAGCAATTGCAGCGTGAAATTTCTAAGCTTCCAGATAAGTACCGGTCGGTCATTATTTTGAAATATATAGAAGAATTGTCGCTACAAGAAATAAGTGATATTTTAGATTTACCTCTAGGAACGGTTAAAACCAGAGTGCATAGGGGTAGAGAGGCATTACGAAAACAACTAAAAACCATATAGTGAGGTGATGACTCATGAGCAAATGTCCAGAACACATCATAGATTACATGCATGATTACTTAGATGATGATATCACTAAGGAGCATGAGAGTGCGTTAAAGGAACACCTCCATTCTTGTTCTGATTGCAAAGAATATTTTCAGGATTTAAAAAAGGCGATTGCCCTAGTACAAAGTACATCCCATGTGAGTGCTCCAGTGAATTTTACGGAGAGTGTCATGGCTCGTCTGCCTAAAGAAAAACGAAAGGTAGGGGTTGAGAGGTGGTTTAAAAATCATCCAATGCTCGTTGCTGCTGCCATCTTCTTTCTATTAATGGGAGGAAGCTTCATTTCTTCTTTTTCAAACCAAGACCAGCTAGCCTTTACTAATCATCCTGAGCTACGAGTAGAAGGACAAACCGTGATTGTGCCTGAAGGTGTTAGTATAGATCAAGATATTTTTGTGAAAAACGGAAATCTTATTATAGAAGGTCAAGTGAACGGAGATGTTCGAATCATCAACGGGGAAGTAAGTGATGGAGAACAGTATTTAGCTTCTGCTGGAAAAGTGACAGGAAAAGTCGAGGTCATTGATCAAGCGTTCACATGGTTATGGGTACAGATGAAAGATTTCTTTGGTTCATTGGTTAATTAAAACAATAAACGCGGCAATACCTTCAATGGTGTTGCTTTTTTTATAGGGAGGAAGTAGGAGGTTTCCACTATACAATTTTCCATTGTCATAAAAGATTATGGTATAATGTGAAAGTTAGAAATCTTAAAGCCAGTAACACGGCTGACGCTTTCGATTATGTATTGGAGGATGTAAGATGCCGTTTTCAGAATACTTATTAGATATCAATATGTTAACTGTCTTTGTTGCCATTATAGACATCCTTCTTGTTTGGTATGTCATTTATAAGTTAATTATGCTTATTCGAGGAACAAAGGCTGTACAATTGTTAAAAGGAATATTTGTTATTTTAATTGTCCAAGGGGTCAGTAGTCTACTTGGGTTTCACACGCTTTACTGGATGATGCAAGAGACCTTGCGTTGGGGGTTTTTAGGAGTGTTTATTATCTTCCAACCGGAGCTCAGAAGAGCCTTGGAGCAATTAGGTCGAGGAAAGCTGTTCTCTAGAACAGGTGGTCAAGAAGAGGAAGAGCAACTTCAAATGGTTGAGAATTTGACCAAAGCGGTTAGCTATTTAGCTAAAAGGCGTATAGGGGCATTGATATCGATAGAACGTGAGACTGGAATGAGTGATTACATAGAAACAGGAATTCCAATGGATTCAACTATTTCATCTGAGCTACTTATTAATATTTTTATCCCTAACACTCCTCTTCATGATGGAGCGGTAATCTTACAAAAAGACCGGATTGCAGCAGCAGCGTGCTATCTTCCGCTTTCAGAAAGTCCTTTTATATCAAAAGAGCTTGGAACTCGTCATAGAGCGGCCATTGGAATAAGTGAAGTGACGGATAGTGTTACAATCGTTGTGTCAGAAGAAACGGGTGCAATCTCTGTTACTCGAAACGGCGATTTGTTCCGTGATTTATCAATTGATGACTTTGACGAGTTACTTAAGAAAGAACTGTTAGTGAATCGTCAAAAGATTACTTCCTCAGCAAATTGGAAATGGGGAGGGAAAAAGAGCAATGGATAAATTTATGGATAGTGTTTGGTTTATGAGGATCGTCGCTTTATTGCTCGCCTTATTGTTATTCATTACGGTTAAGTTTGATGACAGTGCATCCAAATCATTGTTTCAAAGTGCTTCATCAGAAGACATCGAAGTGATTGAGGATGTCCCTTTAGAAGCGTATTATGATTCAGAAAATCTTGTTGTAACTGGATTGCCGCAAACGGTTGATGTGACGATTTCGGGTCCAACAAATATTGTACAGTCGGCCAAAGCATTAAAGGACTTTAGCGTATTCGTTGATTTAAATGAGTTAATAATCGGTGAGCATACGGTACAAGTACAATATGAAGATCTTTCAGAAAAGTTAGAGGTGACGATTGATCCATCGTTCGTTACCGTAGATATTCAAGAAAAAATCTCAGTAGAATATACAGTGGAGCCTGAATTTAATGAAGAGTTATTAGAAGATGGGTATGAACTTCGAGATTTGACTATATCACCAAATAAAGTGACGATTACAGGGGCTAAAAATGTGATTGACAAGATTGCCTTTGTAAGAGCAACGGTTGACCTTAAAGGTTCAATTAGCCAAACTGTTTCTAGAGCTGCACAAGTACAAGTATTAGATCAATCGCTATCAAAGTTAAATGTCCAAGTAGAACCTGAACTAGTAGATATTACGATTAGTGTATTTAATCCACAAAAAGAGGTTGGATTAGAGGTAAATGAAGTAGGAACACTTCGTGAATCTCTACAAATCAAGGAAATTACTACTTCACCAGAAAACATCACGATTTTTGGTAACCAAAGCATTCTCAATGGAATTTCTACTTTAAATGTAGACGTTGATCTTACGGACATAGAGGAAGATACTACGATAGAGGTACCTGTTTCCCTTCCAGACGGGATAAATCAAAGCGAACCACAGGTCGTAGAGGTCATTATCGACGTTGAAGAGAAAGAAGAAAAAACACTATTAGATATACCTATTGAAGTTAGGGGTGTGAGTGAAGGGAAAGAAGTGACCTTCCTCTCCCCCACTTCAGAAAGAACAAATCTAACGATTGTAGCGTTTCAGGAGGTATTAGACGGGCTTTCAGAAGAGGACTTCATTCTTTTTGTTGACCTTTCTCCCTATGAAGAAGAAGGAGAGTATGATGTGAACATAGAGGTGGATAGTCCAGAAGGAATTAACTGGACCTTAAAAGAAACAAGCGCAAAAATTACAATTGAAAATGAGAACAGTACAACATAAATGGTGAAGAAGGAGCGATATTATGGGTAAGTATTTTGGAACAGATGGAGTGAGAGGGGTAGCCAATACTGAACTAACTCCTGAGCTTGCATTTAAATTAGGTCGATTGGGCGGTTATGTTTTAACAAAGGATTCAGAACGACCTAAAGTTATTATTGGACGAGATACACGAATCTCTGGACATATGCTAGAAGGAGCTTTAGTTGCGGGGTTACTATCGATTGGTGCAGAGGTTATGCGTTTAGGCGTCATTTCTACACCAGGAGTTGCATACTTAACAAAGGCTTTAGGAGCACAGGCGGGTGTAATGATTTCTGCATCCCATAATCCTGTGGGAGACAATGGAATTAAATTCTTCGGGCCAGATGGGTATAAGCTATCTGATGATCAAGAAATAGAAATAGAAGGATTACTAGACCAAGATACAGATACTCTTCCACGCCCGATTGGTGCCGCTCTAGGACAGGTGAGCGACTATTTTGAAGGTGGACAAAAATATCTTCAATACTTAAAGCAAATCGCAGACGAAGATTTCTCAGGCATTCATGTAGCATTAGACTGTGCTCACGGAGCTACGTCAACACTTGCGACTCACTTATTTGCAGACTTAGATGCTGATCTTTCCACTATGGGGGCATCACCAAATGGTCTAAACATTAATGATGGTGTCGGATCTACTCACCCAGAGCCACTTGCTGAGCTTGTGAAAGAAAAGGGAGCAGATGTTGGGTTAGCGTTTGATGGTGATGGTGACCGATTAATTGCAGTGGATGAGAATGGAGAGATTGTGGACGGTGACCAAATCATGTTCATCTGTGCTAAATTCTTAAAAACAGAAGCACGTCTAAAGCAATCGACTGTTGTATCTACTGTCATGAGTAACCTAGGCTTTTATAAAGCATTAGAAGAAGTAGGAATCGAAAGCGTTCCGACAGCTGTTGGTGATCGCTATGTTGTGGAGGAAATGAAGAAAAACGGATATAACCTAGGCGGAGAGCAATCTGGTCATATCATTTTCCTTGATTACAACACAACAGGTGATGGTCTTTTAACAGGACTTCAATTAGTAAATATTATGAAAGTAACTGGTAAAAAATTATCTGAACTGGCAGGAGAAATGAAAAAGTTTCCTCAAAAGCTTGTCAACGTTCGAGTAACAGATAAGCACCGTGTTAAAGATAATGAAAAAGTAGCAAGCGTTATTTCTGAAGTAGAAGCAGAAATGAACGGAAATGGACGAGTATTAGTACGTCCTTCAGGTACAGAGCCGTTAGTACGCGTTATGGTAGAAGCGGCAACTGAAGAAGTGTGTGAAGAATATGTAACGCGCATTGCTGACGTTGTTCGTACTGAAATGGGCTTAGAAGAATAAGGTGTTAAAGTATGCATAAGAGGCACATGGAAAGCCTTTTATGCATATTTTTATAGTAGCACTACAGATAGGAACAGGTTGCATATTCTTACATTTCTATTGACGATGTTTTTTAAAAGGTGTAAGATAGGGATGTTTTCTTGAAACTTTTTAGGGAAAACTGAAGAGACATTTAAAATGGAAAGGAGCATTGTTTAAACTAAACCCCAAAAGCGCCTGAACTAAGGAGTTGCCTTAGTTGACGAGGAGGAGGAGTATCGATCGTTCGGCGGATACCTCCCGACTGATATCGCGCAGTCGAATGGGTCATTTTAAAACATAGAGGTAACTTTATGCACAAAGAATGGACTCACGCGAAACATCATAAACTAAACAGAGATAAGGGGGCAAGTGCCCCCGTACTTGCCTCCTTATCCTTAAAGGAGGACTATCACCATGTGTGGTATTGTAGGATATATTGGAAATCAAGATGCAAAAGAAATTCTTCTTAAAGGCTTAGAGAAGCTTGAGTACCGTGGATACGACTCGGCAGGGATAGCGGTTCAAAATGATAACGGCGTAACGGTGTTTAAGGAAAAAGGCCGAATTGCAGACCTACGCGAGCATGTGGATACAGATGTACTAGCGACAACTGGTATCGGTCATACTCGATGGGCAACGCACGGCGTTCCTAGTAAGGTGAACGCACACCCTCACCAATCTACGTCTAGTCGTTTTACAATCGTTCATAACGGCGTAATTGAAAACTACAGCATGATCAAACGCGAAGAGCTTTCTGACGTATCATTTGTAAGTGAAACCGATACGGAAGTTATTGTTCAATTAATTGAGAAACGTGTGAATGAAGGAAATTCAGTAGAAGCTGCATTCCGTTTAGCACTTAAATCGTTAAAAGGTTCTTATGCGATCGCGTTGCTTGATAACCAAAACGAAGAAGTGATCTATGTTGCGAAAAACAAAAGCCCACTTTTAGTTGGTCTTGGTGAAAGCTTTAACGTGGTAGCAAGTGATGCCATGGCGATGCTCCAAGTGACGGATCAATTTGTTGAGTTAATGGATAAAGAAATTGTCATTGTCACGAAAGAAAACGTAACGATTAAAACGCTTGAAGGTGAAGTAGTAGAGCGTGCTCCGTATACCGCTGAGTTAGATGCTTCTGACATTGAAAAAGGGACGTACCCTCACTATATGTTAAAAGAAATTGATGAGCAGCCACTTGTTACACGTAAAATTATTCAAGCTTACCAAGATATTAATGGTGACTTGACGATTGATTCCGACATCGTTCGAACGGTCAACAATGCGGATCGTATTTACATCGTAGCTTGTGGAACGAGTTATCATGCAGGATTAGTAGGAAAGCAGTTTATTGAAACGATGGCGAAAAAGCCAGTAGAAGTTCACGTAGCAAGTGAATTCAGCTACAATATGCCACTTCTTTCGGAAAAGCCATTATTCATTTTCATCTCTCAAAGCGGTGAAACAGCTGATAGCCGTGCCGTACTTGTACAGGTAAAAGAAATGGGTCACAAAGCGATCACGATCACGAACGTTCCAGGCTCTACACTTTCTCGTGAAGCAGATTACACATTATTACTTCACGCAGGTCCAGAAATTGCTGTGGCTTCGACGAAAGCCTATACGGCTCAGTTAGCCGTTCTTGCGATCCTTGCTAATGTAACAGCTAAAGCAACTGGAAAAGATGTAAACTTTGATCTCGTTCAAGAGCTAGGAATTGTTGCTAACGCAATGGAAGTATTATGTGATGCCAAAGAAGAAATGGAAGAGCTTGCACGTAACTACCTTGCAACGACACGTAACTGCTTCTTCATCGGACGTGGAATTGACTTCTATGTAGGTCTTGAAGGGGCTCTTAAACTAAAAGAGATTTCTTACATCCAAGCAGAAGGTTTTGCAGGAGGAGAATTAAAGCACGGGACGATCGCTTTGATTGAAGACGGTACACCAGTGATTGCCCTCGCTACTCAAGAAAGTGTAAACCTAAGCATCAGAGGAAATGTGAAAGAGGTAGCGGCTCGTGGAGCAAACCCTTGTATCATTTCGATGAAAGGCTTAGAAGAAGAAGAAGACGCATTTGTATTACCTGAGGTTCATTCTTTATTAACACCTCTTATCTCTGTTATCGCTCTACAATTAATCTCTTACTACGCAGCTCTTCACCGCGATTGTGATGTTGATAAGCCGCGTAACTTAGCGAAGAGTGTTACGGTGGAGTAAGTTATTGTTAGGAATATTTTTCTAATGTAGATTTAAAAGAAAGATGTACCGTTTAAAAGAAAGATGTATCGTTTTAAAGAAAGTTATACCGTTAATAATAAAGTTGTACCGTTTTACCCCTTTGGATATAATTGTCTAAAGGGGTGTTTTTATGTCAAAAAGAAAAAGAACATCTAAAATTGAGAAATGGATAAAAGATGGCCGTGGCTCAGGTATTGGTTCAGAATATAAACCATGGTTAAAAATTCAGGATGTATCTTCGTTAGGTAGATCTACCCGCTTGAAAGGAATAAAGACAAATAGGCAGCATGAGTTTTTATCAGATTTAGAACGAAACTATTTTTATATAACTGAATTTTCGGATTTTGTTATTGATATTCGTGAGCAATTTCCTTTACTACCAGTAGAAGAAACAATTGTCATTGCAAGTGAGTTAGGTATTAAACATCCCACTGATCCTAAAACGGGAGAACCGATTGTGATGACAACGGATTTTTTATTAACGATTAATAATGGACAAAGTTTAATTGAAATCGCTCATACAATTAAAATGAAGGATGAATTATTAAAAGAGCGTATACTTGAAAAGTTTGAGGTTGAACGTGAGTATTGGCATAGAAAGGAAATTGATTGGGGGATTGTAACAGAAGAAGAAATACATAAAACAATGGCAAGAAACATCAGTTATATCCACGATTACTACGACATTAGAGATTATGATGTATTTCGTGAAATGAATGCCCAGTATATTGAAGATTTATCTATTTCTTTAATGCAGAGGTTTTTAGACACTAATGATAGCATCCGTAAAATCACAAATGAATTTGATAAAGACACGCATTTACCTTTTGGTAGTGGTGTTACATTATTTTATCATTTATTAGCTCAAAAAATTATCAATATAAATATGTTGAGACCGATAGATTTAGAACAGCCAATTAGTATTAAATCGGTTGATGAAAGTAAGGTGAAGAAGGTGAAATACGGATGATTTTTATTAATCAGGTACTTCAATATGTGAAAGATTCTAAGCGAATTCGTGTAATTGAAATAGAGGAATCGTATGTGTTTATTGTTGATATAGATGCTCATACGTCCATGCCTAAGAAAGAACTATACACAACATTAGTTACGGAAATTGAACAGAATGAATTGCTAGTAATAGCAGATCCATTTGGACGTGTTATAGCAGACAATGATCTAACAGCTGTACAGATTCAAAAACGTGAAGAAGATTGGGATACCATTCAAGAGAATTGTCTACTACACATGAATGAATTAATTCTGAAACGTGGAAGAGAATCCAAGATTAAAGAAATTGCTGAAGAGCTTAATGTAACACCAACTAAAGTGAAAAAGCTACTTAGTCGATATTGGCAGCGTGGTATGAATAAAAATGCCATGTTACCAGACTATGCAAACTCTGGTGGCAAGGGTAAAACAAAGTCTCTTACAGAAGCCAAAACAGGTCGTCCACGTAGAGTGAACATTAGTGGCAATTATCAAACTGGTATTAATATAACAGAAGAAGTGAAACTACAGTTTGAGCATGCCATTAATAAATATTACCGAAAGACGAACAACTACTCATTAAAAGATGTCTATCACTTCATATTGCGTGATTTTTATTCAGACCGTTATAAAGAAAGTGGTGAAATGAAATACAGAGTATTTGAAGCAAACCGAATTCCGTCTTACAATCAGTTTTACTATTGGTTTAAGAAAATAGAAGATCCAAAGAAAGATATTCAGTTTCGTAAAAGTGCTAAAGAGTATGAACTAAAGCATCGTCCTATTTTAAGTGACTCAAAGTCTGAAACAAATGGTCCAGGTACTCGGTTTCAAATTGATGCTACCATTGCAGATATATATATAGTGAGCTCGTTGGATGTAAATAAAGTCATTGGTCGTCCTGTTATTTATGCTGTTATTGATGTGTATTCACGAATAATAACAGGACTATATGTTGGATTAGAAGGGCCTTCATGGATTGGAGCGATGATGGCTTTAGATAATATGGTGTCAGACAAGGTGGATTTTTGTAAGCAATATGGGATTGAGATTACAGAGGAACAATGGCCAACAAAACATTTACCCGAAATAATTATTGCAGACCGAGGAGAGTTTGAGGGATATTCTGTAGAAAATTTGATTAATAACTTAAATATTAAAATAGAAAATACGACAGCTTACCGAGGAGATTTAAAAGGAATTGTTGAACGCAAATTTCGTACGTTTAACGGGAAGATAAAGCAGAAGGCTCCTGGTGCAATTCAAAAGGAATATCGAGAACGTGGAGATCAAGATTATCGTTTAGATGCCACATTGAATCTTAAAGAATTTGCAACATTAATTATTACGTTAGTCCTTCATCATAATCATAAAATCATTGAAAAATATCCAATGGAAAAAGAGATGGTTACAGAAGGTTTAGTACCAACACCGGTTAATTTATGGAACTGGGGAATTCAAAATCGTAAAGGACGTTTAAGAGCAATTGATCGTAATATTCTACGCTTAAATGTGTTACCACGTGGCAAGGCAACCATTTCTAGAGCCGGTATTAAGTTTAAAAATTTGTTATATGGTTCACGACAAGCAATTGAAGAACAGTGGTATCTTAAGCTTAAAAATCGCAGTATTGAAATTGTATATGATCCTCGTAATGTTGAGAAGATATATATTCCTCATGATAATGGTTTGGATTTTGAAGCGTGTGTATTACTTGAACCAAGCCAACAGTATCGAAACGACTTCTTAGAGGAAATTATTTTTCATCAACAGCTGCGTAGTGAGTTGGAAGAAGTCGAACGATCTCATCAAGTACAGCTAACCATTAATACCGATGCCATGATGAATGAAATAAATAAAAAAGGCAGAGAAGAAGAAAAAGCAATCATTCAATCAACCAACAAGTAAGAAAGAAAAAATTGCTTCGATAAGAGATAACAAACATATGGAAAAACAGTTAAATCGTGAAGAGGAGAAGTTTGATCTATCACCAGCTGTAATCAGTGATCAAGCATATATTATTGATTTTGTAACAAAAAGAAAAAGTACAAGATGACAAACCTAAAAAATCTAGTTCACGTCTAATGGAAAAACTAAAAAAGAAGAGAGATGAGACGTTTGGAAATGACGAATAGCCTTGTTCTTAAAGGAGATTTTGAGGAAGCTAAGTATAAGGAACAAGCTTTATCAGAGTACAATAAAAATCCATTTATTGAAGCTCTTCCCCCTATTTTCAGTGAAGACAATGTGCTAGAGAGATTTATGGTAACACCACGTATTACTCAGCAAGAAAAGCAAAGTGAAACGAATATCCGATATCATGTGCTAAAACGTGTGAAGAACTTTATTCAGCCCTTACCGATCCATTTTGAAGTAGAACGAAGACTTTCTACGCTAATTCGTAGAGGTTATTTAGCTCGAAATCCTTTGGATAAGGCATTTTTAGAACGTATTCGAGTATTACACCAATTGCGTGAAGATGAGGAAGAAGCTCATAAATACATTGACGAGCGCTTGAATTACCTTCGTTCTACAGCAGATAGTTTATCAATTATTGGTATCTCTGGTATTGGTAAAACAACAGCAATTGAGCGATTGTTGCTTATGTATCCTCAAGTTATTAAACATGAAACATATGAAGGCCATCCTTTTAATCGTACACAAATTGTTTGGCTGAAAATTGATTGCCCGTATGATGGCAGCTTATCAACGCTTTGTAAAAGCTTTTTCAAAGCAATTGATAATTTACTTGGCACACGTTATTTAGAGAAGTATGGCTATTTAAATCGTGTTACGTCAACAATGCTTTTGCATATGACCTCATTAGCCAGTATGTATGGTATTGGTGTGCTGGTCATAGATGAAATACAGCACTTACTACACTTTAAAAATGACCAAGAGGAAATGCTCAATTTCTTTGTAACTTTATCAAATACGGTCGGTATTCCTACAGTATTGATTGGTACTTCAAAGGCACAGCAACTATTTAAAGGAAACTTCCGACAAGCTCGTCGTGCAGCAAGTGACGGAGCGATTATTTGGGACCGAATGGCTGAGGGCAGTGAAGAATGGGAGTTCTTTATAGAAACTTTATGGGAATTACAATGCCTTAGAACACGTTCAGAACTCACTGAAGATGTAAAAACGACCTTTTATGAGGAATCTCAGGGAATAACTTCGGTTGCTGTGAACTTGTTTATCTTAGCTCAGGAACGGGCTTTATTTGATGAATCAAATGAGGAAGAACAAATTACTACACGTGTTCTAAAGAAGACAGCACAAGAGGATATGAGAATAATTCAACCAATGCTCAATGCAATTCGTAAAAACGATTTAAAAGCGATGTATAAGTATGAGGATATTATGATTAATCTAGATGATCTGATGATTAACCATAAGCAAAATATAGAGTATGAAGGTAAAATCAAAGAGGCGATGAAAGAACGACAAAATACTATGGAGTATAAGCGACAGGATACAATTGAGAGTTTAACTCTAGAGGTAGCTTCATTAGGTATTTTTGAAAATCTGGGTACGAATGATATAAAGCAAATTATAATTAAAATTGTAGAGACTAACCCAATAGATACGGATTTTAATGTATTGAAAACAGATTCAATTCAACAAGCTATTACACTAAATCAACAAAAGAAACTGAAAAAAGAATCTAAGATGCCAAAGGGAGAATTATTACCATTGCTAACATTGAGAAAAGCAGCAATTAGAAAAAAACAACACCCTTACGAATTGTTAAAATTAAAAGGATTTATTAAAAGCCCATTAAAAGAATTCTATAAGTAAATTAGAAACTAAGTTATGAGGCGTCTAAAAACATAGTTTGATCGACATGATAGAAGTATGTCGAATAAACCAGGGGGATTTTGGATGCTACCCTTCTTTACGGACCCATATCCAGATGAATTGATATATTCAGCGATAGCTCGTTATCACTTTTATAGTGGAAATATTGATTATAAAGACACATTAGAAGAAGTTTTTCAAAGTCGTTCTGTAATCCCAAGTGTAGAGATTGGTAGCCATTTTTCTACATTAGCTGACCAACTAGCCCCCAATTACACTGTTGAAGGTTTATTAGCAAAATATACAATTTATCCTTACTATGCTCCGTTTTTATCTAAGAATCGTAAAAAAGAAATTTTAAAAGATGTTCTAGGAGATGGACAAGGGCTTTATACAAGACTTGGAATGGTTGCAGGAGGGATTTGTAAAAGGGATGGACTATATTATTGTCCAAAGTGTGCAACTAACGATTTTGAGCAATACGGTGAACCTTATATACACCGTGAACACCAGCTACAAGGAATTGTTTACTGTGCTCATCATGAACTGATATTAAAGAAGTATCCTATTGATTTTTCAAAGTCAAGTCGAATTGAGTTTATTCGATTTGATAAAAAACTGATGAATTTATCGATACTACAAGAAGTAGAGCCTAAAGAGTTTATAACCATTCAAATCGCTTTAGCAAAGATGGCTTATCAATTGTTGCAAGTTCCAGTACATCAATTTTCAAGAGAAACTATTAACCTTAAATATCGCGCTCTTTTACGAGAACGTAAATTAATAACAACTTCTAATCGAATTCGGCAAAATGAGCTATACAAAGCATTCCAATCAAAGTTCCCAAAAGGATTTTTAGTTAAGTATGAATCAGCGATCGATGTTGATGATGAGTACAATTGGCTGAAGGTCCTTACACGCAATCTAAAACGTCATGCACATCCTTTCCGCCATTTGCTTATGCTTTATTTATTAGAACAAGATGTAGATTCCTTTTTACAAGTTGAAGCTGATACAGGTCCTTTCGGTAGTGGCCCATGGCCTTGTTTAAATAAAGCAGCTAATCATTATAAGGAATATGTGATTCCCGAAGTAAATGTTACGAGAGATTTTAAATCAAAAGCACCCATTGGTACGTTTGAATGCTCTTGTGGCTTTATGTACGCTAGAAAAGGACCTGATAGATTATCTGAAGATAAATATTGTATTGGACGTGTAAAATCGTTTGGGGAGACCTGGAAGGCTAAATTACGTGAGTTGGTAGCCGAAGGGACGTACAGTACAAGAACATTAGCTAAAATGCTTGGTGTAGATTCGAAAACGGTTAAAAAATATCTTTCTTCAGAGATGAAAATGGAAGGATTATCAGAAAACGATATTCCATCGATGCTGCTAATTTATCGAAAACAATTATTAAAAGGAATGAGGCAATACCCAACTTATTTAAGAACACAAATTCGTAAGTGCTTCTCAAAAGAATATATGTACTTGTATCGTCACGATAAAGAATGGCTGTTTAAACAGTTGCCTAAAGTTCAGGAGAAGAAGAATAACCAATCAAATGTCGATTGGGCCTCACGTGATCGAGAATACTGCTCTAAAGTGGAGAAGCTTTACAAGGAGCTAATCGAACTAGATAAACCCCTTCGAATTACAATATCGATTATTGGAAAACGGCTTGGAATATTATCAAACTTGGAGAAACATCTTGATAAGCTCCCGCAGACTAAAAGGCTCCTATCTGAAATTACGGAATCTACTCAGCAATTCCAAATCAGACGTTGTTGTCAGATTATTGATCGAATATTACAGGGGCAAGAACCAGTTGTATTATGGAAAGTACAGCGTATCGGCGCTGTAAAGTCACATCATTTTCATGAAATAAAACCGTATTTGGAAGAATATTTACGAACAAAACAGGAAGTGAAAAGTTATGAGCAAACAACAGGTTAAAATAGCTTGGCCTTTTGCAAAAGTTCAAAAAGCACAACTGCTATGGATTGGTGAACCATTCCGATTTGATCATAAAATGATGATTAAAACTTATTTTCGCTCACAAGGCCGTACTGAAGGTATATTAATGGATTGGGGTACATTACCAAGCCTAGCAATCCAGCATTTTTATACTGATGGCATCATAACGGCAAGTCAAGCCCCTGAGGGTGTACAAGAGATAGACATGACTATTTATCCTAATAAAGTTAAATATCATGAACGACCTTGGTCTATTCAAGGAAGCAGTGATCCTGCAACTTCCCGTAGTTTCGTGTTCTCTTTCAATGGGAAGAATGTTTTTTTACCAGTCATTGAAGTTTTGCGTAGCATATTAGCTCCAAATGGCTTTCTTTTATATCGTCTGTTTGAATCGAATTCATTTCCTCAGTTTTTCACAGAAACATTCGAACCAAATAAAATTCATCTTAGTTTTTCATCGCAATATGAATTGAAATATACAAAGACAGCGTTTATATATCAATTAGTGTGGTTGCTGACGAACCGTGATATACGACAAGTTTATGAAAATATAGCATTTAGGTGGTTGCAGGAAAAGGTTTTGAGATTCGAATGGACCTTCACACAGCCGATAACTATAAAAGCTCGTGTAAAGGAGAAGATTAATACGTATACAATATTACAAATTGTTAATGTGAAAAATAAAGATATTCCGTACAAGCATATTTCTATTTCACATCCAGAAATACAAGATCCAGAGAAATCCAATGAAGCGAAGAAGTACACTTATCGTTCTCTAAATAAACAGGGTGATGAAGACGGCTTTACATTAGATGAACAATTAGATGGTTCTACTGAAGACTTTGATCTCGTACAAATGAATCAGTTAAAACATGAATATACATTAGTTCCCAAAATTGAACGTATTAAAGGTAGCATTTCCAAGCAACGATCGAAGGAAGATGAAAACACAAAGAAATACTATATTAACACGAATTCTATCCGATCAACCGCAGATAGTGGTGGCCAACAAATCGTTAGAGGATTAGAGCATCAAATGCTACATCAAATTCAAGCACAAGGTGAACTTCAAGATTTTATTAATGTACTAAAAGTACTTGAGCAATATCCGATAATAGGAACAATACAAGTAATTATGGATGTGTTGCCAGATGGTCACGGTGAACGTAGATTTACGAAATTGAGTGATAATATGACTAAGCGGCGTTATGTAATTGCTCAAATATTTTTGGGGAATGAAAAACAATTTAACATAATAGAAATTGAACGGGAAAACCGCTCTTTGTCGATGTTAATTTTATCATCGCTTGTAAAAAGAGATTGGAAAACTATTTATGATCCCCTGCTTACAAATCTTGTGAATGATAGTGGAACATGGACAAGTAAGTCATTAAAAAAGATTGAAGATCAGGGTATTACAGTAGTGAAAGCTAAACACATTTCTAAAGGGGTTCAGCATAGGGCAGAGGTTATATTGAGCAAGTTAGATTACTAGACACTACCGCTTGATGAAATATTTTAAAAAATAAAATTGAAAAACTTCTGAGATAAAACAACATAGATTTAAGAGTATTTGAAAAACAATCGACTAATAAGAACGTATGTTCTATAATTGAAATTAACAAATACTCTTATAGGAGGAATAGATAAATGAATACAAATATAGATTTGAATGATAGCAATTTAGATTTTTTAGATAAAGAAGACTTATTGAAGATACTAAAAAACATGGTGAATGGAGGGGTATCCCTAAGCTTTTATGGAAAGCGAACAGCAGAAGAAATTTATAAAAAGGTAAGACCAAGAGTAACTCGAGTTAATAGAAAATTATGTGTAGGGACTGAAGAACAGCAGTCTAGAAATATAATTCTTGAGGGCGAAAATCTTCAGGGTATGGTCACCTTGTATAAATATAGAGAACAAGTAGATTTAATTTTGACAGATCCTCCGTATAATACTGGGCATTATTTCCGATATAATGATAAGTGGGATAGTGATCCAAATGACCCAGACTTAGGGACTTTAGTTTCTGAAGAAGATGGTTCTAAACATACAAAGTGGATGAAAGCAATGATGCCACGTCTTCATATGATGTGGAAAATGCTTAAACCAACTGGAGTTTTAGCCATATGTATTGATGATAATGAACTATTTCACTTAGGAATGATGATGAATGAAGTATTTGGTGAGGAAAATAGAATAGGGATAATTAACTGGCAAAAATCTTATGCTCCCAAAAGTGATAGCAAACACATGTCTACCGGTACAGAATATGTACTAGTATATGCAAAAGATAAATCATTAGCCAAGACAGGACTACTACCAAGGGAGAGTATGACTAATTCAAAGTATAAGAATCCAGATAAAGATCCTGAAGGGCTTTGGAGAAATGATAATGCTACTGTAGCAACAGTGGTTGAGAAAGATATTTATGCAATTCAATCACCTTTTACAGGAGCTTTACATTATCCTGGAGCGAGAGCTTGGTCCTTCCCAAAGAAAACAATGAAAGGATGGTTAGAACAATGGGGCTCAAAGTATATTGAGAAGTCAATTGGAGATGGTAGGGTTAGTGCATTAGTAATAAAAGATGCCCCAATTCCAACTGTTCCTGAAGATAGAAATTTAGAGAATAATCCAGTAGTTGAAAGTGAAGATGTATTACATTCACCAGTTATCCAATTATCAAGAGAAGTAGCAATGAATATCATGCAAAACAATGTTTGGCCAATATTATACTTCCCTAAAAATGGAAATGGTAGGCCTGCAATCAAAAGATACTTAAAAAATAGTTAAAAAGGGAAAAGTCCCTCTAACATATTGGGGGGATGATAATTATGATACGCCTTTCGAACTAGGAACTCAATCTTGGAATTATGAAGAATCTGGTCATAGTCAGACTGGTATAAATGAGCTCGATGAAGTAATAGGAAAGGGGCATAAGTTTCAAACTGTCAAACCCTTAAAGTTAATGAAAAAAATTATTCAACTATGGTGTCCTTCTGAAGGGTTGGTACTTGATCCTTATGCTGGTTCAGGAACAACTGGACATGCAGTATTGGAATTAAACCAAGAAACTGAGGCAAAAAGGAAATTTATTTTAATTGAACAAGGTAACTCTGAAAAAGGGGACAAATATGCTAGAAGTTTAACTCAAGAGAGAATACGTAGAGTAATAACTGGTGAACGTCCTAATCAGAATGGAGTTCTTGTTCAAAAACGCAAACCGATTAATAGTGGTTTTGAATTTAGAATCTTAACAAAACAGATTGATGCTAGCACTGTACTTACGATGAAAAAAGATGAATTAGTAGATTTGGTAATTACATCCCATTGGGAAAATGAAAGAAGATCCAGTTCTAATTTGATAAGAATAGAAAATAATAAATGTCGCTATTTGGTAGGGAAAAATGATGACAACGAAGGCTATTTTATTATTTGGAATGGTGATGATCAGGTAGGGCAATTAGATTTAGAAACATATGGAACAATTATTGAAGAAGCTAAGAGAGAAAAATTAAATGGTCCATACCATGTTTATGCAAGGTATGAAGTTTTTCAATCAAATAGTGTTAAGTTCTACAAAATACCAGATAAAATTCTAGCTCATTTAGGATTAAATGAAAATTGTGATCCATATAATGAGGCAGAAGGCGAGGAGTAAAAATTGAACCTTTTACCATTTCAGATAGAGGCATCAACTAAAATTGCAAATCGATTTGTTGAATATATGGTGGACCCACTTACAGTTACTAGAACTAAAATAGTACCATTTTATCAGAACCTGTCTTCAATTACGGGGAGTGGAAAAACGTTAATTCTTGCAGATGCAATCGAGCAAATAAGATGTCTACTTCCTGTGGAACCCATAGTACTTTGGCTTTCGAAAGGAAAAGTCGTTGTTTGGCAAACCTATGCCAATTTATCATCAGGTAAGTATTCAAATTTACTTGGAGGTTTTAATGTCAAACCCCTTCTAGATGCCAATAAGAGAGATATAGAATCACCAGATTCTGGATTACTCTTAGTAGCAACTGTAGGTAAATTTAATCAAAAAGATAAAGAACAAGGAGATAGAAAAATTTTCAGGGTACAGCTAGATAGTGCTGATGATTCTTTATGGAATTCATTAAAAGAACGAAAGAATACGAAAGGTATTAAAAGACCGTTAATAATAGTATACGATGAAGGGCATAACCTTTCTGATCAGCAAACTAATCTATTGTTAGAACTGAATCCTGATGCTTTAATTGCAGCGAGTGCAACAATGAAAGTGCCACAGTCTTTATCAAATACTATTGATAGACTTAAGGCAGATAAAGGTTGGAAAGACGAAGACTTTATTACAAGTGTAAAAAGTTCAAGTGTTGTTGAATCAGGTTTGATAAAACAAAACTTGTTATTGGGAGGATATTTAACCCCAATGGAAATTGCTATAGATGACATGGTGTCAAATATTGAAAAAGTTGAGCAACAGTGTCAAAAGCTTAATTTGAGTTTTAGACCAAAAGCGATTTATGTTACTAATACCAATGTTATATCTGGTGTAGAAAAAGATGATATTAAAAAACCTTTTGATGATAGGAAAGCTAGGCCGATTGTAATATGGAAATATCTTGTTGAGCACAAAGGAGTTAATCCTTCTGATATAGCCGTGTATTGTAATTTGAAGTTCGATAAAAAATTCCCTTCTCCAGAAAATTTCCATCTTTTTTCAGGTGGTGATTCGGACTATGATGACTTTATATCTGGAAATTTTACTCATATCATATTTAATCAAACCTTACAGGAAGGATGGGACGATCCTTCAGTTTATTTTGCATATATTGATAAAGACATGGGGTCGCAAATACAAGTTACTCAGATTATTGGACGAGTACTAAGACAACCTGGTGCTACTCATTACGCATCTGAAGAGTTAAATACTGCGCATTTTTTTATAAGGACTGATGAAAAAAATACTTTTGAAGAAGTATTACGAGAAGTTAAAGAGAAGATAACCGCAGATTCTCCTGAAATCAATCTTACTTATTATAAAAAAGGTACTAGTCAAGATAATCCGATTCTTAAGCCTAAATGGAAATTGCAGGTTCCTGAAATATCAATTAACTCACAAAGTGCTCAAAAACCAATAAAAAGAAATAACTGATAGAATACAAGATTTCAGATATGATGCTGTTAATACAGTTGGAAAAGGTGGCCGAATTCAGGTTTTACAATCAATAGGTATTGATAGTGATACCCAAGAGGAATGGATTGAAGTGGACCACAGTAACCGTGTATCCGCAAGATGGGTATTCATAAGAGAAGCCCAAAAAACGTATGGAAAAGCTGTAAATCTATGTGATATTGAAGATCCGAAATTAGATGCCTTAGTAGAGTATAGCAGTAATGCAGCAGAGCATCTAAGAGAATCAGCAAATAAGGTTGTTGAAACATATATTGATTATTCTAGTGTGATGCAAAATAACTATAATTTACTAGAAGTATCTTCTATTCCAATAAACCAAGGGGAAATGATTAGATATAGAAACTCAGTACATGAAGGATATAGTGGTCTAAATAATTTAGAAAAAACATTCGCTAAAGCTATAGATAACTGTGGGTTAAAGTGGCTTAGAAACCCATCCAGGGGTTATTTTGAAATACCATTGCTTGATTTAGCAAGAAATAATAATTTTAATCCTGATTTTATTGTGTGGAGTGAAAATTCAATTATTGCTATAGATACAAAAGGAGATCATTTGATTTCTCAAGATTCAGCTACCAAACTTTTTCATCTTGACTCAATTGGACCTGGAAAACCAGTCAAGATTCGCCTTGTAACTGAAGGTAAATGGGATGATGAAAGAACCAAACGTGGTAAGCAAGGCTATACTGTTTGGTTTTTGAATAATGGCAAGGTAAAGCCTATGTGGTGCAAAGATGTGGAAAGTGCTGTTTCGGTTTGTATAGAAAGTGAATTAAAGTAAAACTATTCAATGATCATTGTAAATATTCATTTAAATGGATCGATTAAAAAAGGGGAAATACATTTTGGGGATAAGAATAAAAGAACTAAGGATAAGAAATTTCAGATCTTATAAATCTGCAGATATTGATCTCTCAGACAATTGTGTTTTAATCGGTGCAAATAATGTTGGAAAGACTACTTTGTTACAGGCGATTCAAGTAGCTTTTGTAAGGGGTACAAGGGTAGGTAGTGATGATATTTATATTAATAATGGTGAATCCTTACCTAAAGATAGAAAAGCGATTATCGATTTACTTATAGTTCCAACAGATGAACAAAATAATGAGGTAATGGAGTTTGAAGATAAATGGTTTGAGCACTTCGGTGATTTAAGAAGTGAAAATCCAACTGATTTAGGCCAATTTTTTGCAATGAGGACTGTTATAGCATTCGATATTGTTAAAGGAGAATATCAGGTAGAAAAAAAGGCATTAATCGAATGGCCTAAAACAGAAGAGGTTGAGTCTTATTCAAAGTATAATAGGAATCGAATAACGGATCGCGTTTTACAGTCTATCCCCATTTTTTACATGGATGCAAAAAGAGATATAGCGAGTGAAATGAAAGATAGATATTCATATTGGGGTAAACTAGTTAAAGATGTAGGTTTAGATGAAGGAGAAATTGAAAAAATTGAGGGCGTTCTTGATGAAATAAACGACACAATTATAGAACGTAGCTCTGTATTAAACCATTTGACAAAATATCTCAGTAAGATTTCCAAAACCGTCAATACAAAAGAGGAGAGTATCAAGATAAATCCTGTATCAAGAAAGATTAGGGATTTAAATAGAGGTATTGATATTACCTTTAAAGATCAAGATTCTGAAAGCTTCCCAATTTCTAATCATGGTATGGGAACTAGAAGTTGGATCACTTTTTTGACATTAGTGGCATATATAGCATGGAAAAATAAACAAATGAAAGATGAAGAAATTCCTTATCATCCATTAATTTTACTTGAAGAACCGGAAGCTCACTTACACCCGCAGGCACAGAGAAAAATATTTAATCAAATAAATGGGATTGCAGGGCAGAAAATTGTAAGTACACACTCCCCTATGATTGTTGGACAAGTAGATATCGATGATATAAGACATATATCCAAGGAAGAGGGGATGTCTAAAATTAATTATGTAGACACTACAGAATTGGATTACGAAGAAATAAGAAAAATTCGTCAAGAAATATTTAAAACAAGAGGAGACTTATTGTTTGCCAACGCAATAATATTATGCGAAGGGGAAACAGAAGAGCAAGCGTTGCCTGTATTCTTTAAAGAATATTTTGAATGTGAAACTTTTGAGGCAGGAATAAATGTTATCAGTGTAGGAGGAAAAGGGAAATATAAACCTTTTTTGAGAATTGCAAAAGATTTTAATATCAATTTTTATCTTTTGAGTGATGGTGAGAAAGAGACAATAAAAAAGGTACAAAAAGGATATAAAAAAGATATTTGGTGAAGAAAAGCAAGTGGAAGAATATAACAATATTAAGTTTTTACCAAATGAGTGTGATTTTGAAATGTATTTGCTTAATGAAGGATTCGATAGAGAACTTAATATTGCTATGCAGAATGTTCTTGGGGAAGATTATTTAGATACGTATATAAAAAAGAAAGACCATACAAGTAAAGGAAGGGAACGAACTCCCGACATTTGTGATTCTTGTAACCAAAATATATATTTAGATATTTATAGAGATTATAGTGGTGATGAGGGTGAAAAGGAAGCACTACTTGATTGTATACATAATAATAAGACTGCTTACTCATCGGTTATTGCCGACATCATCATTAATCAAAGAACCGATGATAAAATACCAAAAATAATTAGTACTTTATTTAAAGAAATTAATAAAGATTTAAAAATTAATGATGAAGTAAAAGATACAGAGGGGGTGACTGTATAATGGCATTTCCACTTACGGAAAGTCAATTAAAAATAGTTAATCACGTTGATGGAGCGCTTTTAGTCATAGCAGGTCCAGGTAGTGGAAAAACAAGGGTGCTTACAGAAAGAATAATAAATCTGCTGCACTTGAATAAAAAAAGAATACTTGCATTAACTTTTAGTAATAAAGCAGCTGAAGAAATTTCAGAAAGAATTGAGCAAAATTTAACAGAAGATGTTTTTGAAGATGTATTTGTTGGAACTATACATAGTTTTTGTCTTGATGTAGTAATGAATAGAGGCAATTTAATAGGATTACCTTCTGGGATGGTACTTTTTGAATCTGAAGCAGACAAAATGGCAATTCTAAAGAGAGTTTTCTCTGAAATACCAGAGGTGAAAAATCAATTTTTAGGTACAAGCGACAAAGGTAAGATATTAAAAAATTGTTTATCACAGATTAGTCATTATAAACAAAAATTTATCTCACCGGAAGTATTAATGGATTCTAATAATGAAAATGAGATAAAGTTTGCAAGAGTATTTGAAGCATATAATAATATGATGTTATCTCAAAGGGTACTTGATTTTGACGATATCCTTTTTTATGCATATAGGATTTTTTCTGAGAGGCCACAAATAGCGAGTTCTTATACAAGACTGTATAAATATATATTTGTTGATGAAGCTCAAGATTTAAATGCTGCACAATATAAAGTAATAAGGGCTCTGTGTAATGGTTTTCCAACATTATGATGGTAGGGGATCCCGCGCAGTCAATATATGGATTTAATGGCTCTGAAAGTGAGTATATGACCACAATTTTTAAGGAGGATTTTAATCCTATTGAACATAAATTAATAGAGAATTTCCGTTCTACAAAAAAAATTATTGAAGCAGCCAAAAAAAATTACAAAAAGATACAGATAGTAGTGCAGTTTATCCACTAGAAGGAGAATTATTGGCCCAATGTTTCGAAAACGAGAATCAAGAAGCAGATTGGATAGTTAAAAAAATAAAAAACTTAAATAAGAAATGGAAGCCAATGGATCGAAGATGTAAGCTATGAAAAGATCGCTATTATTGCAAGGAACCGATATGTTTTGTCAAAAGTTCATGAGAAGTTAGAAAACGAAAAAATACCTTACAATTATGGTCCGTCGTCAAGAAGTGTAGAAAGTGAATCTATAGCAATTAAAATATTTGAAGCAGGGATAAGAGTCATTATTAATCCATTTGATAATGTCCATTTTAATCAAATTCTGAGTCTGTTAAATTATAAAGATAAATCTGGTAATAGGTCAGAACAAAAGAATTATTTAGAGATGTTGTCTAGCATAAGTGACAGCACAATAGATGAAGAGTATGTAAAATATTTTAAACCTATCCAACAAGCATGGAAAGTGTTAATTGAAGACGAAGAAAATTTTTCAAAGGCTTTAAAAATATTAAGTGAAAGCCTTGTTTCAGCCGAAATGTATAACCTAGATGATAATGTTGAAAATGAACAATATTTAATTCAGAAGGATATTGATATGTGGAAAGAACAATGGAAAAAATATTGTAGTCAATCTGTGGCAGGGCAGAGATCTTTATCTCATTTTAGAAATCAAGTATCTCTTGGAAGGACTCAGACACATAATAATTCGGGCATTTCACTATTGACAGTCCATATGTCAAAGGGTTTAGAATACGAAGTAGTTTTTTTAATAGGTCTAAATGAAGGTACCTTTCCTGACTATAGAGCTAGAAGTACCAAAGAATACAATGAAGAACTCAATAATATGTTCGTTGCTTTAACTAGAGCGAAAAGAATATGTTATCTCTCATATCCTCAATATAAACTTATGCCTTGGGGAGATATGAAATACCAAAATCCATCCAGGTTCATTAAAATGATAGGCTTAGATTAAGGCTTTTAATAATGATTAAACTTTTTTATAAAACCGAAACTTAAATCTTGTAGAGAAGAATCCATTTTGATCAATCTTTTTTTTAAAATGGATTCTTCTTATTTATCATAAAATACAGGTTTGTGAGGTGTTTTTGATCAAACTTTATTTCAAAGCAACATCTAATTGTTCAAGTACATTAAAGATGTATAGTGAACATTATAGATGTATAGTAGACATTAAAGTTGTATAGTGAACATTAAAGGTTTATAGTAAATCGGACCAAATTTGTTCAAATCCCTATCCATTTGGATAGGGGTTTTTTTCTTTGATTTTCAATTCAGAATTTATTTTCTAAATCTGTTTTTACCTTCCACCTTTGAATATTTAAATATCTATATAGGCGTTGTAAATAATCAAAACAGTAGCAATTTTGAGCTACTGTTTTTTAATTACCAAAAGATGTATTTTACTTTACAATTATAATCATATTTGACACTATAAAGGTAGGATTGACTAGGAGGAAATACATATGGCAACAGCTAACATAGGTTTTGAAGAGCAATTATGGAGTATGGCAGATAAATTACGTGGTTCAATGGATTCTGGTGAATATAAAAATGTTGTATTAGGATTATTATTTTTGAAGTATGTGTCAGATGCATTTGAAGAACGACATGCGGAATTAGAGGCTGACGAGTATGCAGATTCGGAAGACCGTGATGAATATGTGATGGACAATATCTTCTGGGTACCGAAGGAAGCTCGTTGGTCATACATAAAAGATAATGCGAAGAAGCCTGAGATTGGTCAGATTATCGATAAAGCGATGATTGCGATTGAAAAAGAGAATGCTTCTTTGCAAGGGGTTCTACCGAAGGACTATGCACGTCCGGCTCTTGATAAAGTTCGCCTTGGGGAAACGATTGACTTATTTTCTTTTAAAGTCGGTGATGAAGAAAGTCGTTCAAAAGATGTATTAGGACGAGTGTATGAATATTTCTTAAGTAAGTTCGCTAGTGCAGAAGGCAAGAACGGCGGAGAATTCTATACACCATCATCAGTTGTTCGTTTGCTTGTTGAAATGTTAGAGCCATATAAAGGACGCATTTATGACCCTTGCTGTGGCTCAGGCGGAATGTTCGTGCAAAGTGAAAAGTTCGTTGAAGAACACCAAGGTAAACTAGGGGATATTGCAGTTTATGGTCAAGAATCAAACCCTACAACATGGAAGCTTTGCAAAATGAACCTAGCTATTCGTGGTATAGATGGCAACATTGGTACACACAATGCTGATACTTTCCATAATGATTTACATAAGGGCTTAAAAGCAGATTATATTTTAGCCAACCCACCATTCAACATTAAAGATTGGGGTGGGGATAAATTACGTGAAGATGTTCGTTGGCAGTATGGTACACCACCCACTGGAAATGCCAACTATGCATGGATTCAGCATATGATTTCAAAGTTAGCACCAGCAGGAACAGCAGGTTTTGTTTTAGCGAATGGCTCAATGTCTTCAAATACTTCTGGTGAGGGGGAAATTCGTAAAAACCTAATTGAAGCTGACTTAGTGGAGTGTATTGTTACTTTGCCAGGGCAATTGTTCTATTCAACGCAAATTCCTGTTTGTATTTGGTTTGTATCGAAAAACAAATCAAAAACAGGGAAACGCACTCGGAACGGTGAGATTCTATTTATTGATGCACGTAAACTTGGTTTCATGGTAGACCGAACACATAAAGAATTTACGGATGTTGATATTGAAAAGATTACAAAAGCATTCCATACGTGGCGTGGGACATTAGGTGAAGCATATGAAGATGTGCAAGGCTTCTGTAAAGCAGCAATGCTTGAAGAAGTACGAAACAATGATTATATATTAACTCCGGGTCGCTATGTAGGTTTAGAAGAAGTAGAGGATGACACTGAACCATTTGAAGCGAAAATAGTTCGATTAACAACTGAGCTATCAGAGCAATTCGAGAAATCAAAAGAGCTAGAAGACCAGATTCGCCGAGCATTAGGGGGAATTGGTTATGAAATCTAATGGTTGGGAAGTGCTCGCGATTGATGATGTATGTACAGTTACAGATTGTCAGCATAGCACTGCACCAGCAGTTGATTATGAAACAGAATATAGGATGTTGAGGACTGTAAATATCCGTGATGGGAGATTACGAGATATAGAAACTACGAAATCAGTCACTGAAGAAACTTATAAAAAATGGAGTGTTAGAGGTTATTTAGAAGATGGTGACGTGATATTAACAAGGGAAGCACCTATGGGGGAAGTAGCTATACTAAAAGACGAGGAATATAAATTTTTCTTAGGTCAAAGAATGCTTCAACTGAAAGTGAAAAAGGAAATTATTACACCGGAATTTTTATACTACAGTTTACAAACATCAAGTATGCGACATCAAATCATGATGAATGAAGGAACTGGTTCGGTTGTCAGTAATATTAGAATACCCTTGTTAAAAAAGATGCAAATTAGTGTACCTTCAATTAAGCTTCAAAAGAAAATAACATTATTATTAGAATCTATTGATTCTAAATATAACAATAATAATTCAATGATAAAGGGTTTAGAGGAACTATCCCAAATCTTGTTTAAACAATGGTTCATTGATTTTGAATTTCCTAATGAGGATGGGATGCCGTATAAATCAAGTGGTGGAAAGATGGTGGATAGTGAGTTCGGAGAGATACCTGAAGGATGGAATATTGAATATTTATCTTCATCAACTGAATTTTTAAGTGGTGGTACCCCTAAAACAAAAGAATCAACATATTGGAACGGAGATATTCCATTCTTTACTCCGAAAGATGTAGGTTCAAGTGTCTATACGACAAATACAGAGAAAACAATTACCGAGCTAGGATTAAGTAAATGTAACAGCAGACTTTATCCGAAGAATACGGTATTTATTACAGCTAGAGGTACTGTAGGGAAGGTAGCTTTAGCAAACAGAGATATGGCAATGAATCAATCTTGTTTCGCATTAAAAAGTAGAAATGAATGTCAGTTTTATTTGTACGGTGCAATTAAAACATTATTAAGAGAGATTATTCAGGGGGCAAACGGAGCCGTTTTTAACGCAATAAATTTAAGTGATTTGAATCGTCTAAGATTAGCAATGCCTCAGCAAGGACTAATAGATAAATATGAAGCAATCGCTATTACCTTTTTTGACCAAATGAGTGCATTAGAATTTGAAAACATTAACTTACAAATCTTAAGAGATACTCTACTCCCAAAACTTCTCTCAGGAGAAATAGAAATCCCCGACGAAAGTGTGGTGGTTTAGATGTTCAAGTATTTAGAGTCGGATTTAGAAGAAGCTACGTTGGAATGGCTGGCTGAGATGGATTTTACCATCTTGGCTGGTCCTGATATAGCTCATGAAGGAAGGTATCCTGAACGTGATAGCTATCAAGATGTAGTGTTAAATGAACGCTTGAAGGATGCACTACGTCGGATTAATCCGAATGTACCAATGAATGCGATTGAGTTAGCAGTTCAGAAGATTGAAGCAAATGAATCACCAAGTATGGTTGTAAATAATGAAAAGTTTCATCGTATGGTGACAGACGGATTAGATATTGAATTACAAGGCACAGATGGTTATAATCCAACAGAAAAAGTATGGGTGTTTGATTTTGAACATCCAGAAAATAATGATTTTGTGGCAGTTAATCAGTTCACAATTATTGAAGGAAATCAAAATAAACGTCCTGATGTACTTGTTTTCGTGAATGGCTTACCTTTAGTGGTGATTGAGTTAAAGAATGCAACAAATGAAGCTACGGGCATATCAGAAGGCTATAATCAGCTTCAAACGTACAAGCAAACCATTCCTTCATTATTCCGTTACAATGCTTTTTTAGTGACGAGTGACGGGGTAAACGCTCGTGTCGGTTCATTAACGGCAAATGAAGAACGGTTTATGAAATGGCGGACAATTAATGGGCTTGAACTAGCCCCTACTTCTCTATCACAATTAGAAGTTTTGTTAAAAGGAATACTCGAACCAAGTCGATTTATGGATATCTTACGTAACTTCATTTTGTTCCAAACAGATGGAGAGAATACATACAAAATTTTAGCTGCATATCATCAATTCCATGCTGTGAATAAAGCGGTAGAGAAAGCGAAAGTAGCAGTGCAAGGAGACCGTAAAATAGGGGTTATATGGCATACACAAGGCTCTGGAAAGAGTTTATCTATGGTATTCTATGCAGGCAAACTCATTCAATCTATGAACAATCCAACGATTGTGGTATTGACTGACCGCAATGATTTAGATGACCAACTGTTTAATACGTTCTCGATTTCGAATGATATTTTACGTCAAACACCGAGCCAAGCAAATAGTCGTGATGAACTTCGACAATTACTTTCGGTTGAATCTGGAGGTATTATTTTTACTACGCTACAAAAGTTCTCCCCTGATGAAGATACAGGCATCATGCCGTGTTTAACCGACCGCTCGAACGTAATTGTAATGGCGGATGAAGCCCACCGGTCCCAATATGGATTTGGGGCAACCGTTCGTGGAAACGAAGCAGAAACAAAGTATGGATTTGCAAAATATGTTCGTGATGCTCTTCCGAATGCTTCGTTTATTGGTTTTACTGGAACACCTGTGGAAGCAACAGATAAAAATACACCTGCTGTTTTTGGTGAATATATTGATATTTATGATATGACGCAAGCTGTAGAAGATGGTTCAACTGTGAAAATATTTTATGAGAGTCGTATTATCCCACTAGATTTACCGAATGACCTCCGACTAGATGATGAGTATGAAGAAATTACAGAAGACCAAGAACAATCCGTGAAAGAGCGTTTGAAATCTAAATGGTCAAGACTTGAAGCATTAGCCGGAGCTGAATCACGAGTGAAACGTTTAGCTGAGGATGTCGTGAAACATTATGAAGAACGGCAACAGGCGATGTTCGGGAAGTCGATGGTGGTCGTGATGTCTCGTCGAATTGCGATTGATTTGTATAAAGAAATTGTGGCATTGCGTCCAGAGTGGCATTCCGATGTCGATGATAAAGGCGCAATAAAAATTGTAATGACAGGAGCTTCGAGTGACCCTGTAGAATGGCAACCATTCATTGGGAATAAAAAGAGACGTGAGTATTTAGCAAGACGTATGAAAGATAATGATGACCCGTTACAAATTGTCATTGTGCGGGATATGTGGTTAACAGGATTTGATGTTCCAGCAATGAACACAATGTATATCGACAAGCCGATGAAGGGACATAATTTGATGCAAGCAATTGCTCGTGTGAATCGCGTGTTTAAAGACAAGCCGGGTGGATTGATTGTTGATTATATTGGTATTGCAGAAAGCTTAAAAGAAGCGTTGCATCAATACACAGAAAGTGACAAAAATACTGCTGGTGTGGATACATCTGTTGCGGTGGATATCTTGCTAGAAAAGTATGAAGTGCTCGTTGAAATGTTGTATGGGCATGATTATAGTGGTTATCTATCTGATAAGGCAACGGAACGAATGAATGCTATTATTTCAACAATGGACTTTGTTCTCGGTATGGGTGAAGAAGAAAAGAAACGTTTTTTAACGACTGTAACAGAACTTTCGAAAGCGTTTGCTTTATGTGCCACTACACCGGAAGCACAAGAGCTGAATGCAGAAATTGGATTTTTTAAAGCTGTAAAAGCAAGTCTTGTAAAGAGCATTGGTGACGGTAGCAAGAAGAAAACGAACGCTCAAATGGAAGCAAGAATCAATCAGTTGATTTCGAAGTCGGTCATTTCAGAAGAAGTAGTAGATATTTATGAGTCACTTGGCTTAGAGAACCCAGATATTTCGATTTTATCGGATAGGTTCTTAGAAGATGTGAAGGCAATGCCACATAAGAACTTAGCGGTCGAGTTACTGAACCGTTTATTAAATGGCAAAGTGAAAAGTGTGCAGCGAACGAACTTAATCCAAGCACGTAAATTCTCCGAAATGCTTGAAGGAGCACTCAACAAATACAATAAGCGAGCAATAGAAACATCGAAGGTTATTGAAGAATTGATTGCGTTGGCTAAGGAAGTGGATGGGGCATATAAACGAGGAGAGCAAGCAGGTCTTATTAAAGAGGAAATTGCCTTTTATGATGCCCTAGCTTCTCATGAAACAGCAGAGCAAGTATTAGGTGATGATACACTTAAACTCATCGCACACGAGCTCACAAAGTCGATTAAAGTGAATATGAGCATTGACTGGAACCTTCGTGAATCCGCAAGAGCTAAAATGCGAGTAACAGTGAAGCGACTTTTAAAGAAATACGGTTATCCACCAGATTTACAGAAGGAAGCAGTAGAGACGGTAGTTAAACAGGCTGAGTTAATGGCACAGATGGAGTTTGAATTAAATATCTGAGTTTATCCAAATTAAGAACTTGAACACTATCATTGGTATCGACCGAAGGTTATAAACGGTGTGGTTTAGAAATGAATTTTACACTATCGTATGAGCATGAACCGTATTTGTAATATAACTAATTAATCAGAGCAGAAGTAAGTTAGCTTCTGCTCTGATTAGTTTATTGATAATGTAATTATTTAATAGAAATTTAGCGGATTAACACTTATTTGATATAGAAAAAATTGCTGGATAACTGGGGGAAAACGGTTTGAATGAATCAATTTCAGGTCAATGTGTACTTATAGGAGAACACCCTAATAAATCCCTTTTGCGGAATGGTTGTCTCACGAAGACTTACCTGTCTCAAATAATAAAATACATAGGAAATTAATTGAAACTGAGGGAATGCGTGAGTATGCAGTTGAACAAATTTCTGATTGGATAATTACCCATCATATTGCTGATTCAACAATTGCTAGATTAAAACGAAAAAGAGATATGATAGTAAGAAAATATGGACTTAATGAGTATTTAAACCAGCAGCAAATGCTACCCGTGGCTGAAAAAACAATGAGGGGAAATGGTGCGGAAATAGTTCTTGCTGAATATCTCCAGGCATCAACCCAACTTCAATTATTATTATATAAATTACGGTATAACCCAAATGTGAGTCAATCCATCAAGGGGGATGACGTTCTCCTTTTCAATAAGGAAAATCTCATCGATAAGGTTATTCTAGGTGAATCGAAGTTCAGAAAAACACCAAATAAAGCTGCTGTTGAGGAGATAACAGAGGAATTTGGAAAAAATCTAAAACTACCATTATCAATACTCTTTGTTGCAAATAGACTTAGTGAATTGGGTGAAGAAGAGCTCGCAGACAAATTAGAAGAACTAAATATTGATGTTAAACAGGGGAAAGTTCCGGTGGTTAATGTTGGGTTTCTTCTAAGTAATCATAATACAGCTACAAACGTTGAAAACCATTTGCATTCTGAAAACCCTAGTTTTATTTTTCTTTCTTTAGGTTTAGAAAAGCCAGAAGAATTATTATCCCAAAGCTTTGCCTTAGCAAATGAGAAATTGAAAAGGGGTATTGAGAATGAAGATTGAAAAAGCAGAGGCTGTATTGGAGCGGCTAGAAAGTGATAAACTCATTCAAAACTATTTTGCCCAAAGTGATTCACGCTACATCCTTTTTAATGTTCAGGAACCGGTCGCCAATTTTCCGAACTACTCACCTGATTTAGATGAAAAATTAACTGGTATAGCTATGTCCTACTTGTCAATTGGATGTTCATTTGCTGAAAATAAAAGTATTAGTCAATCAATTTTTCCCTTAGAAAAGGGTGCCGCTATCTTGGAAAACATATATAGTCCAATTGCCAATAGAAATGAGTTTAGTACATATTTCATTTTAACAAGCTCTCTTGCATTTTATGCTGCTAACCAATACTCTAAGTCGTTTATTATATTGAAAAATATTAGCGTTGATACAATAATTGCAACATTAATATCACAATTCTTAAGAAGACAGTATTTTGAATTGGATAAATCCCTTTCTGAAATATTTTTGAGCGGTGAATATAGTGATAAAACCATTTCAGAATTAGATGATGAAAAATTAGCAAACAATAAGGTCTACGTTCTAATCCTTTCAAAATCGTTATCAAGTTTGCTAGAATTTATCTTTTCTGGAGATGAGTTATGGTTAAGTAAGGCAAAGGAATATCTAAAAGACTTATTAGAACTATTGGAAATTGATGCAGAACCATCTATGTGGTGGGTTATAAGGCTATTTATGTTAATTGTAGATGGGTTCCAGGAGAATTCTTTGTGGAAGGCAATACCGCCTCATATAAACGGGGAAGACAATACAGTAAGAAATTATATAGAATTAATGGCTTTCCAAAAGAGTCCAGTGGTAGAGATTTTTCATTCCCAGAAAATTGCTTTACCTGTGGTATTAGAAGATAAAGGCGCAGTTATAAGTCTACCTACAAGTGCCGGAAAAACAAGAATTGCGGAGTTTGCAATATTAGATTGTTTAGTTAAAGGGTCTGAAAATAAAATACTTTACTTGGCTCCATTTAGGTCATTAGCGTATGAGGTAGAGGATTCAATCTCAAAAATATTTGGACCATTAGGATTTGAAGTATCTCATCTTTATGGTGGTTCACAGTTTAGTAAGCTTGATGAGACGGTAATAAATGAATCAAATATTATTATAGCAACTCCTGAGAAGGCAAAAGCAATTTTAAGAAGCAACTCAGAAGTTAAATCGAAAATAAAACTAGTAATTATTGATGAAGGACATTTAATTGGACCGGAAGAGAGACAGGTTTTAAGTGAAGTCTTCATAGAAGAGTTAAGAACTCATATAAATAGAAACCAGGGTAAAATGATTCTACTTTCTGCGGTGTTGCCGAATTCATCGGAAATTGCAAGTTGGATTTCCGGGAATGAAACATTGGAGGTTAATTCAAATTGGCGACCATCCTCTCAAAGATTTGGTCTACTTGAATACAATGGTAGGAATGTTAATATTACTTGGAATGGTGAACTTGAGTCATTTAATCGAAACTTCATTAATCCGTTTATTGTTAAGAGAGCTAGGTCTGAGTATAGATTTCCTAGGGACAAAAAGCAAGCAGTTGCAGCCGCTGCATTAAAGTTAGGGAACTCTGGCTCAGTATTAGTTTTTGTATGTAGAAAGAATATGGTCTTGTCTCAAGCTGAGGAAGTAATACTTGCAATGGGGGAAGATAAAGCAGAACATATATGGACCAGTATAAATGATTGGAATGGTTTTAAATTAGCTTGTGATGAAGCATACGGTGAAGAATCGAAGGTTTACCAATGTGCAAAGTTTGGAGTATTATGCCACCATTCTGGTTTGCCTACTGAGGTAAGATTAGCTATGGAAAGATTAATAAGAAAGGGTAATCCCAAGATAATCGTTGCTACGTCTACTTTAGGGCAAGGTGTTAACATAGGAGTATCAACTGTTATTTTTTCTAATGTCTGGTATGACGGTGAAAATAAAATTAGTAGTAATGACTTTTGGAATATTGCTGGACGAGCTGGAAGAAGTTTTGTAGATAGAGAAGGCAAAATCCTCTTTGTAGTTGACGCTAGTAGAGGTTCCGGTTCATGGAGTGCAAGAAGGGATAGAAGATTGGCACTTGAATATTTCGAAAGTGGAAATCAAGATAAAGCTATTAGTGGATTACTACATATTATTGATTATGTTTATCATGTTGCAAAAGAAACAGATATAAGTTTTGAGGTACTGCTCCAAATGATTGCGGAAAATGACTATTCCCCTTTAGAAGAAAGGTATACAGATGACTTGCTAACCCTATTTGATTGGTTAGACGATACAATGTTGGCGTTGAATTTAGAATTTGAAAGCTATAGATGTGAAAATTCTTCCGAATGGATAGATGATTATTTTAGACATTCATTAGCTTATATTCAAGCCGACTATTTTGAAGATTTAGATAAGGAAGACATTATTTCCTTTTTGAAGGCAAGAAATAAAGGGGTATTAAAATTGGCAGGCGAACCTCAATTTTGGAAGGGATTAGTATCATCCAGTATACCAATTCGTTCAGGGTTATTTATTAGAAATGAATTACAAGTTGTACTAGAAATTTTGGAAAAATATCAAAAATCAAATAAAGCTAATGAAGATTTATTAGCCTTTTTAAAGGATACAGAAATATTTATATCAAGATTCCCGTCAAAGCAATTTGAAAATAATGAAATAAACGATTCTGTAAGGGAATTATGGATAACAGGGCAATCAATTTCTTCTCTTGATGAGAGAACTCTCAAAATCATTAACGAATACTTTGGCTATACACTACCTTGGGGTATACATGCAATAGCTAGGATGTTGTCTGAGTTAAACAATGATGAGGGAGCTAAAGAATACGAAACATTAGCTGTATTGATTCAAATGGGATTACCCACCTTGTTTGCTGCTAAAATATACTTGGCAGGTATTCATTCAAGAGTTGCATCAACTGAGTTAGGAACTACCCTAGACTCAGAGTATGAGGAACTAAGTGTTAGACGCTTAAAGCAGTATATTATTGATTCGGTTGATAAGATTCCTGGAATTACCGAGAATACACTCCATTGGGTATCATTATTAAAATTCAATGAAACCAATATTACAAATAAAATGGTGGGAATTCCAAACTTTACCCTTGAAGAAGGTATCTCCATTGATAGTAAAGTTTTAAATGCTAAGGGCTATGATGGGAATACTTTTCTCTGTAGTCCGGATTATTCTTTTATAGATAAGGTTGAAGTTAATAAGGATTTCCCGTTTGATAAGTTTACAAATAATTTTGGGGTCTGTTTTACGAGTAATAATGAAGAATGGACAATGCAATTAAGGAATCCCTATCTAAAGTATGATTCAAGTAATATTTAAAGTTCGAAGAATTATATTAGGTCTTATTTTGGGCTACTTATAACCTAAACTGCATATCTAGGAATCCCCGGAAAGAGGGACTTTATAAGTCACTTTTTACCATACAAATATAAAGCTATTTCGGCATCTTGCTCTGTTATACGAAATACGGATTGAAGATATTTAATGGAAGGAGATTCTCCATAGTCCTCAATATATCCAGTGATAAAAGCTTGTAATTGGACTTTAATTGGTGCATCAACTACTTTGAACATATCATCTTTGATATCAATTTTCGTTTTAGGATAAATTATGAAATCTTTTCTTTTCAAACTGAATCATCCTTTCCTTGAAATATGCACATTATCATATCGAGTAATCAACATCATATTTAATAAGATTGTTTCTGCTGCTTTTAGGGAAAWTGGAGAAAAAATTTGAATGATTATTGTTGGAAAAAAGASGATTGAATTCATTTTKRCTTCTTATTAAAYTATWTTAYWAAAATAAGCTTTAWTTAATATATTTTTGTCTAGACGATAAAAAGGAATCCCCTATCCAAAGTTTTTTTGACTTTGATAGGTGGATTCTTTTCCTGTTTTTATGGGCATTTGTATATACCGTGTATATACAAAAAAATGGAGGTGTTTAAATTTGGGCAGGAAAACGCCTTGGACTCTAAATAAATATTATAGATATGTAAAAGAAGGACGTGGACAGGGCGAGGCTGAGAATTATAAACCTTGGAAGAAGGTTTCTGATTTTTCATCAAAACAAACAATCAAAAGAGTACCTGGTATTAAAACGAACAGGATACATTTACTTTCAACACTTGAGTACCAACATTTTTTAATGCTAGATTGGGATGACTCGATTATTGATATTCGAGAGCATTTCCCTATCTTAGACCTAATCGAAGTAATGGCTATAGCTGAAAGATTAAATGTTAAGTATCCAAAAGATAAACATACTCAGGTTCCAAAGATACTAACTAGTAGTTTTTGTATAACAAAGATGGTTGAAGGGAAACAGAAAACTATCATTCGAACAGTAAGGCATTCTAATGCATTAAAAATTAGATGGAAACTTATTCATCTAGAAATCGAACGTATTTACTATAAGAGGCTTGGAATTGATTGGGCGATTTTAACGGAAGAGAATAACTCAAATCAATTAGTAGATAATCTTCAAGAATTGTACACATATAAAATTTTAGAGGATTTACATGAATTTGACTTAAAGAAAGAAAAACTTAGTAAAAATGTCCCAATGGTTGAAAAGCAGATTATTAAAGGAAGACAAATCTCCGCTCGATATATGCATAAGATTAGGTAATGAGTTTGGGGTTGATTCTGGCGTTTTTCTATACTTGTTCAAACACTTATTAGCTAGCAAACAATTAAGGATAAATCTAAATGAACCTCTTGATAAACGTACCAGTCTTTTAGGGAAACTATCTGAATAATGACAGGGATGATATCGGATGAAAGCAGTTTGATGTTAATTGTTTTGAACTTTCTGTATTTGTCAACTTTGATTTGAGCCAGAGCGATCACTTCAAAAGTGAGCCACTTCTTCCTGAGTTATTACCATATATGAGGGATGCATGGGGATTTAGGGGGGGCCCCAAGGGGCAACCCCCCCCTAAATCCCTCGCACCGCACTCTTACTTATTACTTTCATCTTTTTGTTTCATAGATTGTCTAAACCGGTACGATTCTCCGTTGAGTAGGAGAATATGGGCCTTATGGGTAAGTCGATCAAGCAGAGCTGCTGTCATCTTTTCGTCTCCGAAGATGGAAGCCCATTCTGTGAATTCTAGATTAGAAGTGATCATTACGCTCGCCCTTTCATATCGTCCGGCAAAAAATTGGAACAGTAACTCAGCTCCTATCTTGGGAATGGGACATAATCCAAGTCATCTTACAAAGATAAATCAATTTTGAGCCCCCCTTTCTTCCCCGCTCCAACCTGGGGTTCTCCTTTGGTGAAAAAAAGTCTTCTCCTAGCTCCCCCGCCCGGAAAAAATTTTACTTTATAGCTCTTTTTTTTAACCCAAACCCTTTTCCCTTGCGGGAAGGGAATTTTCCGGGCCCCCCTTTTCCCAAAAAAAAAAAGATTTCCCTTTTTTCTCCAAACCCCCCCTGTGAACGGGGAAAAGCAGGGCCGTTTTCCCCCGGGGGCCGAACAAAAAAAAAAAAAAAAAAAAAATTTTTGTGGGGGGGGAGGGGGGGGGGGGGAGGGGGTTTTGGTTTTTTTTTTTTTTTTTTTTTTTTTTTTTTTTTCTTTTCTTTTTTTAATACAAAAAAAAAAA
>NZ_ABFU01000005.3 GCF_000171615.1 Bacillus coahuilensis m4-4
TCGCTGTTCAAAAGCGACTTTATTAATATAACACAGCGTTGATTTAGTGTCAAACACTTTTTGTATTATTATTTTTTGCTAGTAATACTTAAAATGCTTCTTAATTTGTTGCCGCATCAGCGACGTTTACTAATATATCAGCTTTCAATATCAGCGTCAATACTATTTTTCTACTTTTTCTTCTTTTATTTTGATTATAGGGTGTTTGAAGCATATAGCTCATGATTTCATTCTTAGGCGCCACTCTCTTAAATAATGAGAAAAGAATGGTATATCGCTCTTTCATAGCACGTTTTACAGTAGAATCAATACGGGAATCCGTTAAGTCTAATAGTATTTCATCCATCTCTCTTTTCAGTAGGTATTCTAATTCTTTCATTTCTACTTCTTTTATTAATAATCCAAGCATGTTAATGTCCCCTTTAATTAATGTAAATGTAGTATTTTCCATTCTAACCGTAATTATAAACGTCTATTTTCTACTTCTAAGCATACGTATGTAATAAGTTTGTCCAAAAGGAGGGGCAGTATGGTTCGTTTTTATGTCATCAATAAGTAAAAAAATTAAGTTTGTTTC
The DNA here is from genome assembly GCF_000171615.1 of Bacillus coahuilensis m4-4. Lineage (GTDB taxonomy): Bacteria > Bacillota > Bacilli > Bacillales > Bacillaceae_K > Bacillus_T > Bacillus_T coahuilensis. The sequence continues at coordinate 578 of NZ_ABFU01000005.3, forward strand.
TCTGATTGTATTCTTATCTTTATTTACAGCCATTTTACTTTTTACCCAAAGTCGCTTAGAGTTACCCGTATTTTCAACAGATGATGGTCCAAGGGCGGTATATAAAGGGAATAATGGTATTGCCTTGACGTTTAATATTGGCTGGGGGGATACAAAGGCTGAGCCTATTATTCAGCTTTTAGAAAAAAACAATGTAAAAGAAGCTACATTCTTTCTTTCTGGGGCGTGGGCAGAAAGACACCCTGATTTAACAAAAAAGATTCAAGAGCTTGGATTTGAAATCGGGATTCTCGGGTACGATTATGTGAATTATAGTGAAGTAGAAACGGGTGAGATTCGCAAAGATATCGGAAAGGCTCAAGAGGTCTTTACGAAGCTAGGGGTAAAAGAAATATCATTAGTAAGAGCCCCAACTGGCCACTTTAATAAAGCGACGATAGATACAGTTGATCAGTTAGGTTTTACACTTGTCCATTGGAGTATCAACTCACATGATTGGACGAACCCAGGCGTTGAGAACATTGTCCATAATGTGCAGCATGCTGCAAATGGAGATATACTGTTATTCCACGCGTCTGATTCGGCAAAACAAACAAAGGATGCTCTACCTGTTATTTTAAAGGGATTAGAAAATAAAGGGGAGTTTGTTTCCGTTTCAGATTTAATCAATGCAGGAAAAGTCAAAACGAAATTAGTGCCTTAAAAAAAACGAGACGCCCTTTTTGGACGTCTCGTTTCACTTTGCTTTTACATTGTATCTTGGAAGCATAAGAATCTGATAGGCATTACACGCAACTAAGGGTAATAGTGTCAATAATAACCATGTTCCGTTATTTGCCATCAGGACCGGTATCCACTCAAGAATCGTAAATACGGTCATAAAGAATAAAGTGGATATAAAAATTTTCTTCTTTGTTTGCTGTGTCTTGACATAGCTTACTGCCGCTCCTATGACTAGCACGACAATTGAAAGTAAAATATAGCTCCCTAGAGAATCTCCTTCTGCTGAGAAGGATTGAAATCGGAAATACACCAGATCAAATAGAACAATGGCGATTATAACGATTTGCACAGCGCTCCATAACGAAAGCGACCTAAACAACCCGAGTCCAAATTGATGAATAAATAAATAAGAAAAGAATCCCATTTGACTAATTACACTAAATGTAAAGCCAACTCCTAAGTGGAATATGGCAAAGCCTAACGCTTGCTTCCATTGTTGTTCTGCTATATACGGTGCTATTTCATCCCATCTTAAAAGGAATGAACCTACCATAGTAATAATCCCACCTACTAGAAGTGTGGCTAAAAAGAATTTACTCCAACTTCTTAATGTCACAATCATTATCTCCTTACTACCAAAGGTATGATACTTCTATGATTGTACCAACCCATTTAGTAAAAATCTACACTAACTACGCGCGCTGAATATTTTTAGCGAAAAACTCCATATTAAGAATAGAAAAAGATTCTTAAAAGGAGCTCACACATGAAAAAATTACTTTCTCCTTTCCTGCTATTAGTCCTACTTGTAAGTGCATGTTCAGGTGGAGAGTCGAGTGGCGGGCAGGTAGACTATGAACAAACAAAAAAAATGGTTGTTGATATATTAAAAACCGATGATGGAAAGAAAGCGATACAGGAAGTAATGAGTGACGACGAAATGAAACAACAATTGGTGATGAATGAAAGCTTAGTAACAGACACCATCTCCACCACTCTTACTTCTGATAAAGGAACAGAATTTTGGACAAAGTCTTTTGAAGACCCAAAATTCGCTGAGGCTATGGGAAAAAGTATGCAAAAAGAAAATGAAGAGTTACTGAAGGGGTTAATGAAAGACCCTGAATATCAAGGAATGTTCATGGATATTCTAAAAGATCCTGAAATGCAAAAAGAAATTTCTGAAGCATTAAAAAGCAAAGAATACCGAGAGCATCTTCAAACTGTGATTTTAGAGACCTTTGATAGCCCACTATTCAAAGCCAAGATTCAAGAACTGCTATTAAAAGCAGCGGAAGAGATGGGGGCAGGTACTAAGCAGCAAGGTAGCGGAGAAGAATCCGGTGGCGGTGGATCCGAACCCGGCGGAGAAGCTGGTGGAGGTTCTGAAAGCGAAGGCGGTTCAGAAGGGGAGTCAGCGTAAAAGACAACAAAAAAGACCACTTGGAATAGTCACGACCAAGCGGTCTTTCTTTTATCACAAATTTCACTTACGATAACTTGTTCACAACTCTTTTGGCCATATCTAAGTAAATTTGTCCAATTTGATGGTCCTCTCCGTATACAGAAGGGGCAAAGTCATGTTCATCCCAGTCAGGTTGACGAAGTGGAACCTTACCTAACAGGTCTGTACGTAGCTCATCGGCAAGCTTCTCTCCCCCACCTTGACCAAATACATATTCTTTTTCACCCGTTTTCTTGCTCTCGTAATAACTCATATTTTCTACAACACCAATAATTTCATGCTCCGTACTTAACGCCATGGCACCTGCTCTCGCCGCGACGAAAGCTGCTGTAGGATGAGGTGTAGTGACAATAATTTCTTTTGAAGAAGGCAGCATCGTGTGAACATCTAATGCAACATCCCCAGTTCCTGGCGGAAGGTCTAGTAGAAGGTAATCTAAGTCACCCCATTCAACATCCTGGAAGAAGTTCGTAAGCATTTTTCCTAACATAGGACCTCTCCAAATCACCGGTGCGTTATCTTCCACAAAGAAGCCCATTGAAATGACCTTCACTCCAAAACGTTCAACTGGAATAATCTTCTCTCCTCTCACAACAGGCCGCTTTGTGATACCCATCATATCTGGAACACTAAATCCATAAATATCAGCATCCACTAATCCTACTTTCTTTCCTAAACGTGCTAAGGAGACGGCCATATTAACTGAAACCGTCGATTTCCCCACGCCGCCCTTTCCAGAAGCAATCGCTATAAACGTAGTTTTACTTGTAGGAGATAAAAGATCACCTGATCCACCTTGACCACTGCCACGATGCTTCTCTAATTCCTCTTCAGGCAAGTCAGCAAACCGAATACCAACTGAATCTGCTCCTGCTTTTTCAACTCATTCACTATTAGCTGCTGAAGTTGAAGCTGTTCCCCTGTACCTGTTTTAGCAATCGCTACCTTCACGCTCACATGGTTTTTCTCTTCCTTCACCTTGATCTCAAGAATACCATTCGTTTCTTCTAACGTTTTATGTAAAAATGGATCTTTAATTTCTTGCAGTACAGCTTGTACCGTTTGTTCTGTTAACATAATAGACCCCATCCCCTTTTGTATTCGTTTACATTTTATACTAGTATAACATAAACTAAGCTGTCAGAATAATGAGAAGCACAAAAAAGAAGCCAACATCACGTGTCAGCTTCTTCTGAAAAATAACGGAGAACCCCTTCGAATATAGACGCTGCTACAGATTCTTGATAGCCTGGGTCCTGCAAGTTGGCTCGTTCTTCAGGATTGGATAAAAATCCAATCTCAACTAACGCACCAGGTTTCTTCGTATGCTTCATTAAGTAGACGTTATTTATAATCTTCGCTTCACGAGTTGTGTTCTCTAAGTTTCTGATAAGCTCATCTTGAATTAGTGTCGCAATCCGCTTATTCTCTTCAAGGTACGGGGTGTAAAAGGTCTGCGCCCCGCTCCATTTCGCAGATGGTATAGCGTTTAAGTGTATGCTTAAAAACAAGTCGGCACTCGAATCATTAATAAGATGGATACGCTCGGTTAAGTCCTCTGACTTTCTTCTGCTATAACTGGATGTATTTGGATCAGCTAAATCTTTGTCCTCTTCCCTTGTCATGAGCACGAGTGCCCCTTGTTCTTGTAGGTAATCACGTAGCTTTAACGAAACCTCTAAGGCAATATCCTTCTCTAGTGCCTCTGTATCTCCTGCCCCGCCGTCTGGCCCACCGTGACCAGGGTCTAAATAGATGACCTTACCGGATAAAGGCAAATTCCACGATTTCCAAGAATCATTAATAAGCCAGGTCATCTGAAAAAAAGACAACAGAACAATAAAGGCTGTAATAAACCCAATCAGTTTTAATCTCGAAAACACCGCTCTCCCTCCCCACATCCTCAATTAAGAATATGGGACAAGGAGTGTTTTTAGAACAATTCCTAATGCAAACGAAGCTTTTGTCTTTGTATACCTGCTTGGTATCCTTCTTGCCACCAGTGATTTACAAACTGCTCGCATGTATAATATAAGCTTTCATCTATTTGACCTGCCACACCCATTTCACTCCAATATAGCCAAAAATTAAATAGGGTGTCAGAGAAATGTTTTAATTCTTTATTCACTCGAAGTTTCGACTGTTCGGCTGTTTCACCATAACGACCAAGTCGGCTAATCTTTCCCCCAATTAGGTAGGATTCAACCGCTACATCGTAGCAGGCTTCGTTAAAACCTTCTTGATAAAAGCTTGCAGAACGAATCCGTATGTTGCCGAAATAGCTTTGAACGCTTTCTGTAAGTTTTTTTATGGATAGCTCTTTTAATAGCTTGCGTTCAAGCTTCATTTGTTTATCTTTACGTTTTTCTTCAAAGGTTGTAATCACCATCATTCAAGATTCCTCCCTTACCCCTATTTTCCTCAGATGAAGAGAACTCATACTTTAGTTGACGGTGATAAAACTTCCCAATTTTAGCTTCGCATTTTAATGTAAAGCCATTCGTAAATACTCTACAAATAATTCGGATTTCTCTTTTAACCGGATATCCTCTTTAGGCAGTATTGCGTGGTCAAGGGCAAGGCCATCTATGAAGGCAATGATACTTCTCGCTAACAACTCACTATCAAACCGCTTGCTAAATTCTCCCTTTTCTTGACCTGCTTTTATGACATTTTGATATATCGTCAGTCCAATGTAGTAGCGATTAAGCCCATACTCTATTCTTCTTTGATCATTCCGGCCAGTAATATATCCTTTACGCTAGAAGGGGGCTCATTTCGTCATCAGGCGTAAAGACATCATGCTCATTTTATAAGTGTATGAAGATATTCTTTATGAATATTTGAATCGAAAAATTTTGCAGGTGCAAAAAAACTCCCAACCAATATGGTTGAGAGTTTTGGAAACGTAATAAGAAATTAACGTTTTGAGAACTGAGGCGCACGACGAGCACCTTTAAGACCGTATTTCTTACGCTCTTTCATACGTGCATCACGAGTTAATAGACCCGCACGCTTAAGTGGTGTGCGGAATTCTGGGTCAACTTGTAGTAACGCACGAGCGATACCGTGACGAATTGCTCCAGCTTGACCAGTGTATCCACCACCATTAACGTTAACTAAGATATTGTAGCTTCCTACAGTTTCAGTAACTGCTAAAGGTTGTTTGATTACTTCGCGAAGTGCTGCGAATGGGATGTAGTTTTCTACATCGCGATCATTGATGATGATTTGACCGTCACCAGGTACTAGACGTACACGAGCAACAGAACTTTTACGACGACCTGTTCCGTAATATTGAACTTGTGCCAAGGTAATTCCCTCCTCTAATTATTATCCGCGAAGTTCGTAAACTTCTGGTTGTTGTGCTTGGTGTTTGTGCTCTGCACCAGCATATACGTGTAATTTTTTGATCATTTGACGTCCAAGAGAACCTTTTGGAAGCATGCCTTTGATTGCTAGCTCAAGCATTTTCTCAGAGTAGTTTGTACGCATTTCAAGAGCCGTACGAGATTTAAGACCGCCTGGGTGTTGGCTGTGACGGTAGTAAATTTTGTCCGTTAACTTCTTACCAGTTAACTCGATTTTTTCTGCGTTGAGGATGATTACGTGATCACCTGTATCAACATGAGGTGTGTAAGTTGGTTTATGTTTACCGCGTAAGATTGATGCTACTTCAGAAGAAAGACGACCAAGCGTTTTGCCTTCTGCGTCAATTACAAGCCATTTACGCTCGATTTCGTTAGCTTTCGCCATATACGTTGTACGCATTGAGTTACCCTCCTAAATAATTATATAAATCAGTATCACAGAATTTTTATTATCATCACAATAAGTTCCGGGGCTTATCGTGGGGTTAAAATTCATACCATATGCTATAATATAACTTCTTATTCCTAATGTCAAGAGAATGTTACACCTGGATTAGTTGTCATTAGAATATTTTACTCGATATAAATACAAACCTTGTGCTGGTGCGGTTTTGCCCCCTGCTCTCCGGTCTTTCGCTTCAAGTATTTCCTTCACCTCAATAGGGGCGCGTTTTCCTTGTCCAACTTCAATTAATACTCCAATAATAATACGTACCATATTATAGAGAAATCCGTTCCCTACGAGAGAGAATGTTAGCATATTTTCTTCCTCTTCTATAGAAATGGTAAATATTGTCCGAACTTTATCTTCTACTTCTGTTTTTGCTGAACAAAAGCTTGTAAAATCATGAGTACCAAGTAAATAACGTGAAGCTTCCTCCATTTTTTGAACAGATAAAGAATGAGGAACATGATACGCATGATGAATGAGAAAGGGACTTTTATGGGGAGCCCTGTATACTTTATACCGATATTCTTTTTCTATACTTCCGAACCTAGAATGAAACGAGCCTGCTACTTCTTCTACATGGATGACCACAATATCATTTGGAAGCTGTGAATTAAAAATCGGGAGCCATTTTTCAACAGGAAATTTTGTATCCGTATCAAAGTGAAAGACTTGACCAATTGCATGAACTCCTGCATCGGTTCTACCTGATGCCGAGATTCGAATTGGCTTACCGTGAATCTTTTCTAGTACTTTCTCTATCTCACCTTGTATCGTTTTACTGTTCGGCTGTACCTGGTAGCCTGCATACCAAGTTCCATCATACTGTACTGTGCATTTAATTCTACGCATATCTATCACCCTATCCTCTTACTATAACTAGGAGAGCAGCTATGATGAAAAGAGAACCGACAGCGAGAGTGTCTTTTGTGTTCCACTGGAGCTTTCGATATTTTGTTCGTCCTTCTCCGCCTCTGTATCCTCTTGCTTCCATCGCGATGGCTAAATCCTCTGCTCGCTTAAATGCGCTCACAAATAGCGGGATTAATAACGGAACAATAGCTTTTAGCTTTCCTTTTATCCCTTTACTTCCGAGGTCTGATCCTCTTGAAATTTGGGCCTTCATAATTTTATCCGTCTCTTCCATTAACGTCGGAATGAATCGAAGAGAGATACTCATCATCAACGCGATTTCATGGACAGGGAAATGAACCTTCTTTAAGGGGTTAAAAAGAGTCTCGAGTCCATCTGTAATAGCGATAGGTGTAGTCGTTAAGGTTAATAATGTGGTCACGACAACCAATAGTAAGAAACGAAGAGAGATAAAAATCCCTTGCCTTAATCCTTCTTCATGGATTGTAATAAAACCGAAAGAAAAAATAATTTCTCCTTCTGTATTGAAAAAGAAATGAAGAAAGAATGTAAACAGAATGAGCCACCACACAGGAGTTAATCCTTTTGCTATGAACCTTAAGGGTAACTTTGTTAGTAAGAGGAGTACCAACGTAAAAATAATCAATACGCCGTAGGAAACTGCATTATTCGCTAGAAATACGACCGCGATAAAAAGGAAGATAAAAATTAACTTCGATCGTGGGTCTAGTCTGTGTACAAAGGAATCAGCAGGAATATACCGTCCTATTAACAGTTTATCCATCATAAGGACTTCACCTTCTTCCTAACAGAGAGAATTTCCTCAACAAGTTCATCTACGGTTAAGCATAGTTTAGCGAAGGGCTGTCCATTACTTTTTTTCTTAGTTCTCGTTGAAAACGAACCGTTTCAGGAATGTCTAGTTGAAGCTTTCTGAGCTCCTCGTCCATTGTGAAAATTTCTCGTGGACTTCCTTCAAGCATGACTTTTCCTTTACTTAATATAATCAGATGGTCAGCATATTTAGCAGCATCCTCCATACTATGTGTTACGAGGACGGTCGTTTTCTTTTCTTCACGATGTAATGCTTGAAACATATTCATGATGTCTTCTCTTCCTCTTGGATCCAATCCAGCCGTAGGCTCGTCTAAGACGATAACATCTGGATTCATGGCGAGTACACCAGCTATGGCGACCCTTCTCATTTGCCCACCAGATAAATCAAATGGAGACGAAGAAAGCACATCATAATCTAGTCCTACCATGTTTACATATTTCTTTGCTCTTTCTTTCGCTTCCTGTTCTGTTATCCCAAAATTCATAGGGCCGTACATAATATCTTTAAGTACAGACTCCTCAAATAGCTGATGCTCTGGAAACTGAAACACAATTCCTACTTGGCGCCTTACATCCTTTAAATTCTTCGCTTTGACCTTACTCGTGATGACGCGGTTACCTATCGTTACTCTACCTTCTGTGGGCTGTAACAAAGCATTTAAATGCTGAAGAACGGTGGATTTACCTGAACCCGTATGACCAATAATCGCCGTGTAGGAGCCTTCTGGAATAGTAAAAGATACACCGTCCAGAGCTTTTCGTTCTAAAGGTGTTCCCTTTCCGTATTTATAGCTTACTTGCTCAAGTGTAAGTTCCATATCTCATCCACCAACTCTTTTTCTGACATACCACTAGAGGTTGTGAGCCCTCTTTTATTTAACTCTGAAGCTAATCGAACAGGGAAGGGAAGGTCTAGACCTAATTCTTTTAACATGTCGCCATGTTTTGAAAAGCTCTTTGGGAGTTCCTTCAAAAAATATTCTGCCTTTGTTTAGCATGACAATTCGGTCCGCTTTCGCCGCCTCTTCTAAATCATGAGTAATCGAAATGACCGTCAAGTCCTCTCGCTCTTTCATTTCATGTACCGTTTTTACGACTTCCTTGCGCCCTTTAGGGTCTAACATAGAAGTCGCTTCATCTAGAATAATTAGATTCGGTCGTAATGCCAGTACACTGGCTATGGCGACACGCTGTTTTTGTCCACCTGACAAATGGTGAGGCTCTTGGGTAAGAAAATCACTCATGCCCACGTCTAATAAAGCTTCTCTAACACGAGTTTTCATCTCTTCATGTGGAACTCCGTGGTTTTCTAAACCAAAAGCCACATCGTCTTCTACCGTTGTCCCAACAAATTGATTATCTGGATGTTGAAACACCATTCCAACCTGGTCACGAATTTCCCAGACCGTATCCTCTGAAAGAATTGTCCCATTTGCTGTAATTTGTCCTTCTGTTGGAAAGTGTAAAGCATTAAGCATCTTGGCTAGTGTTGACTTGCCTGAACCGTTGTGACCAACAATGGCTAACCATTCTCCTTTCTGTAATTGAAAGGATATATCTTCTAGAGCCCATTTCGCATTTTCTCTATATCGAAATGAAACATTCTCTATCTTAAGAAGTGGTTCCATCCTAATTCCTCCTCAAACTAAACTCATCTAAGCTCTCTCTATTCTGTATTTGATTTTAAGAAAGGGTTCTTATTGATGTCATTCTTTGATCTCAAAATACTTCTCTCTTCAAATCACCTTTTAAGTATAAAAAAAGCCTGCACCTCTATCAAGAGATCGGCAGGATCTAATACGCAACATGTGTACCCCTAAGGGTGTTGATAGAGGTGCATAGAGCTAGACGAGACAAACGTATTTGCTCATCGTAACGCTCTCGCTTTTCCCATATGTCCAATATAGAATGAAAGGGCAGGTTGTTTGACTATGTCTCACTATCCTGCCCCTGGAATCATCCTATTAAACTAACTCGATGATAACCATTGGCGCACCGTCACCACGACGAGGCCCAAGTTTCATAATACGAGTGTATCCACCTTGACGCTCAGCATAACGAGGAGCGACATCAGCAAATAACTTTTGAAGTGCATCTGCGCCAGTTTCAGCGTTTGCTACTTCGTTACGGATGTATGCAGCTGCTTGACGACGAGCATGCAAGTCACCACGTTTACCTAAAGTAATCATTTTCTCAACAACAGAACGTAATTCTTTCGCACGTGCTTCAGTTGTTTCGATACGCTCAGAAATAATAAGATCTGTCGTAAGGTCACGAAGCATTGCTTTACGTTGAGAGCTAGTACGTCCTAACTTTCTGTAACCCATGAAGTTTCCCTCCTTTGTTGAATCTTTAAATTTGCTACAATCTATCTATCAATCGTCTTTACGTAAACCTAAGCCAAGTTCGTCTAGTTTCGCTTTCACTTCTTCAAGTGATTTACGTCCCAGGTTACGAACTTTCATCATATCTTCTTCTGTTTTATTCGCAAGCTCTTGAACCGTGTTGATACCAGCACGCTTTAAGCAGTTATATGAACGAACAGATAGGTCTAATTCCTCGATGGTCATTTCAAGAACTTTTTCTTTCTGGTCCTCTTCTTTTTCCACCATGATTTCAGCATTTTGTGCTTCATCTGTTAAACCTACAAAGATATTAAGATGTTCTGTTAGAATTTTTGCACCTAGAGAAATCGCTTCTTTTGGTCCAATGCTTCCATCAGTCCATACGTCAAGTGAAAGCTTGTCGTAGTTCGTTAATTGTCCAACACGAGTGTTTTCCACTTGGTAGTTTACGCGAGAAACTGGAGTGTAAATAGAGTCGATTGGAATTACACCGATTGGTAGATCTTCACGTTTGTTTTGATCTGCCGGCGTATAACCTCTACCACGTTGAGCATTCAAGCGCATACGTAGATGACTGTCACCGGATAATGTTGCAATGTGTAAATCAGGATTTAAGATTTCAACATCACTATCATGTGTGATATCTGCAGCTGTAACGACACCATTCCCTTTAATATCAATCTCTAGCGTTTTCTCTTCATCAGAATAGATTTTAAGAGCTAGCTTTTTGATATTTAAGATCATAGATGTTACATCTTCTACGACGCCTTCAATTGTTGAAAATTCATGCAGTACACCGTCTATTTGAATAGAAGTGACAGCGGCACCTGGGAGTGAAGATAAAAGGATACGACGTAAGGAGTTACCCAAAGTTGTACCATATCCACGCTCTAGTGGTTCTACGACGAACTTCCCATAAGTAGCATCATCGCTGACCTCAACCGTTTCGATTTTTGGTTTTTCAATTTCGATCATTCTAATTTACCCTCCTTCAAAACGTCGAAATCCCGACTAGACATCTAATCGAAATTCCCCATGTTTACATTCCCGTTTGTGCACAACAACTGGAGCTACGGTCTGTAAGTTAATCATATCATATCCCATTATAGACAATGATACAAAAACTATACAGTAAAATTAAACACGACGACGTTTTGGTGGACGGCAACCGTTGTGAGGAACTGGAGTAACGTCTTTAATAGCCGTTACTTCAAGACCAGCTGCTTGAAGAGCACGGATAGCTGCTTCACGACCAGCACCAGGGCCTTTTACAGTTACTTCAAGAGTTTTCATACCGTGTTCCATAGAAGTTTTCGCTGCAGTTTCAGCTGCCATTTGTGCTGCGAATGGAGTAGATTTACGAGAACCTCTAAATCCAAGAGCACCAGCACTTGACCAAGATACTGCATTTCCATGAACGTCAGTGATCGTTACGATCGTATTGTTAAATGTAGAGCGAATGTGAGCAATACCAGCTTCGATATTCTTTTTCACACGACGCTTACGAGTATTAGTTTTACGTGCCATTTAGATACTACCTCCTTACTTTAATTATTTTTTCTTTGTTCGCTACAGTCTTACGAGGACCTTTACGAGTACGAGCATTGTTTTTCGTGTTTTGTCCACGAACAGGTAATCCACGACGGTGGCGGATTCCACGGAAAGAACCAATTTCCATTAGACGCTTAATGTTAAGAGAGATTTCACGACGAAGATCCCCTTCAACTTTGTAAGTGTCAACGATATCACGGATTTTACCTAGTTCTTCTTCAGTTAAATCACGTACACGAGTATCTTCAGAAACACCAGCTTCTGCAAGAATTTTTTGTGCCGTATTTTTACCAACACCATAGATGTAAGTTAAAGAAATCACAACTCGCTTTTCACGAGGGATATCTACACCAGCAATACGTGCCATAGGTGAGCACCTCCTTTAAAATTAGCCTTGTTTTTGTTTATGTTTAGGGTTTTCGCAGATAACCATAACTTTACCGCGTCTGCGAATGACTTTACATTTTTCACAGATTGGTTTCACAGATGGTCTTACTTTCATCTTGTTCTAACCTCCTTATAGTCCGGAGTGCAAAGATTATTTAAAACGGTACGTGATACGTCCGCGTGTTAAATCATACGGAGATAGCTCAACTGTTACTTTGTCTCCAGGAAGAATACGAATAAAGTTCATACGGATTTTACCAGAAACGTGAGCTAACACAGTATGACCATTTTCTAATTCAACTTTGAACATAGCATTAGGTAACGTTTCTAAAACTGTACCTTCAATTTCAATTACATTGTCTTTCGCCATCTAGCTCATCTCCCTTCTTCAGTTCATCAAGGACTTCATTCACAAATTTGCGTATCGAGAATCGAATTTTCCCATTTGTGACTCGCCCAGTTTCGAGGATACTGCTTTGAACTTCTGGAGAAATATAATCATAAAAGTGTAGGTGCTGAGCATTCTTTTTCTTTGGACGATCAAACTTTCGTTTTTCACCATCAGCGAGAAGGAAGAATTTATCATCTAGTCGATCAACGACAATCGCTAGTTGACCAGCGTCTCTACCTTTTTTAATTAATACAATTTGACCTATATAGGGAGTCGAGTCTGACTCGTTCAATTAGATCACCTTCACTTAGGCTTTCGTTAATATCTCAAATCCATTTTCAGTAATGGCTATGGTATGTTCAAAGTGAGCACACATTTTACCATCCACTGTAACAACCGTCCAGTTGTCTTCAAGGGTTCTGACATAGCGACTACCTGCATTCACCATCGGTTCAATTGCTAATACCATACCAGGCTTCAAGCGTGGACCTTTGTTAGGCGGACCATAGTGAGGAATTTGAGGATCCTCATGTAAGTTTTGCCCTACTCCGTGTCCGACATACTCACGAACGATGGAAAATCCATTCTTTTCCACAAATGTCTGAATGGCATGAGAGATGTTGGAAAGACGTTCACCAGGCTTTGCTTCTTCTAAACCAAGGAATAAAGATTCCTCTGTTATAGAAAGTAGCTTTTTGGTTTCGTCATCAATTTGACCAACAGGATATGTCCAAGCAGAATCGCCGTGATAGCCATTATAGTTCGCACCGATATCGATACTAATTATATCGCCATCCTTAAGCATTCGATTGCCAGGAATACCGTGTACTAACTCGTTGTTAACAGAAGCACAGATGCTGCCACGGAATCCATTATACCCTTTAAAAGATGGAATTGCATCACATGAGCGTATAAACTTATCAGCAATGTTATCCAATTCTTTCGTTGTGATTCCTGCCTTTATATGTGGTTGTAACTCTTTATGAGTTAACGCAACAATCTGACCAGCACGCTTCATAATCTCAAGCTCACGAGGAGTTTTGCATATGATCATGCTTTATAGACTCCCGATTAAAGAATCAATATCAGAATAGACATCAGAGATATCTTGTTGACCATTGATGTTCTTTAAGTACCCTTTTTCTTGATAGAAATCAAGAAGAGGCTGAGTTTGATTTGTATATACAGCTAATCGATTACCAACTGTTTCTTCATTATCATCAGCACGTTGGTATAGATCTCCGCCGCAGCGGTCACAAACACCTTCGTTAGCTGGTGGATTAAAAACAAGATGGTAGGTGGCACCGCAGGATTTACAAATTCTGCGTCCAGTTAGTCGACTCATCAGAATATCATGATCTACTTGAATGTTTATCACATAATCAATCGATTTAGTTAAGTCTGATAAGATTTGTTCTAGTGCTTCAGCTTGAGCTACTGTACGAGGGAAGCCGTCTAATAGAAAGCCTTTCTCACAGTCAGCTAATGCTAGACGCTCACGAACAATTCCAATCGTCACTTCATCAGGAACTAGCGCTCCTTTGTCCATGTACGATTTTGCTTCTAAACCAAGCTCTGTACCGGCTTTAATAGCAGCGCGGAACATATCACCTGTTGAAATATGAGGAATCCCATATTCCTCCACGATTTTTTCAGCTTGTGTGCCTTTACCAGCTCCTGGAGGTCCCATTAAAAGGATGTTCACTCTAATTCCCCCTCGAGTATCTTTACTGGTTTTAGAGACGCATGCCTCTAAAACCAGGTAATTACTTAATAAAGCCTTTATAATGACGCTTTACTAATTGAGCTTCTAATTGTTTCATTGTCTCAAGAGCTACCCCAACAACAATCAGTAAGCTAGTTCCGCCAATCTGTAAAGATTGAGGTAAGCCAGCAAACTTAATGAAGAGAATCGGAAGGACAGAAACAACAGATAAGAATACAGCTCCAACGAACGTTAGTCGATATAACACACGTGTTAAATATTCTTGAGTTGCTTGACCAGGACGAATCCCAGGAATGTACCCACCTTGATTCTTCAAGTTCTCAGCAGCTTGCTCAGGATTCACTTGAATGAACGCATAGAAGTAAGTAAAAGCAATAATAAGAGCTACATAAATCAGCATTCCTACTGGTTGTGTGTAGTCAAATATATACGTGATCGTATCTGTAACAGAATTACTTCCAACGAACGATGCGATCGTTTGTGGTGTAATGATAAACGATACAGCAAAGATTACTGGAATAACGCCTGCCGCATTTACTTTTAACGGTAAGTGAGTGGATTGACCACCAACAGGACTACGATTCATCATACGTTTAGCGTATTGGATTGGAATTTTACGAAGTGCTTGTTGAACGAAGATGACTCCGACAACGATTGCTAAGATTGCTAACACAATTAAAGCAAGGATAACAATTCGAATGAACAGTTGTTCTCCAGCTCCTTCAATTTGTTGAGCGTAAAGTTGTACAGCTCCACCAGGAATTGCAGCAACGATACCAGCAAAGATCAGGATGGAAATTCCGTTTCCTACACCTTTAGCAGTGATTTGTTCACCTAACCACATTAGGAACGCAGTACCAGCTGTTAACACTAACGCGATAACAAGGTAATTACCGATTCCAGGGTTCGTGATTAATACACCACCATAAAACTGGTTAAAGCCATAACTCATCGCTAAGGCTTGAATAAAGCCTAATACAATTGTGAAATAACGTGTAAACTGCGCTAGCTTACGACGACCTACTTCACCTTGCTTAGACCATTCAGTGAATTTTGGAACGACATCCATTTGAAGTAATTGAACGATAATGGATGCCGTAATGTAAGGCATAATCCCCATTGCAAAAATAGAGAAGTTAGATAATGCCCCACCACCAAAAGTATTTAAGAAACCTAATATGCCAGGCTGATCTGCTAGTTTTAACACATCAGCATCGACTCCTGGTACAGGAATAAATGTTCCTAAACGGAATACAACAAGCATTAAAAGGGTAAAGATTATTTTATTTCTTATATCACCCACGCGCATGAAATTGGAGATAGTCTGAAACATTAAATCACCTCGGTTTGGCCACCAGCAGCTTCGATTGCTTCTTTAGCAGCTGACGAGAATTTGTGTGCTTTTACTGTAAGCTTCTTCTCGATAGAACCTTTAGCTAAAATCTTAATACCCGATTTCTCGTTGCTAACTACACCTGTTTCGATAAGAAGTTCTGGAGTTACTTCTGTACCGTCTTCGAAACGATTTAATGCATCTAAATTCACGATAGCAAATTCTTTACGGTTGATGTTCGTGAAACCACGTTTAGGTAAACGTTGGAATAAAGGAGTTTGACCACCTTCAAAACCAGGGCGTACGCCACCACCAGAACGAGCATTTTGTCCTTTGTGACCTTTACCAGCAGTCTTACCGTTACCAGAACCAGTACCACGACCAACGCGGTTACGCTCTTTACGTGAACCTTCTGCAGGTTTTAATTCATGTAATTTCATGTTGGCACCTCCTTACTTAAGAAAATGAGTTCTTAAATTTCTTTAACCGTAACTAAGTGGGCAACCTTATTGATCATCCCGCGAGTTGCAGCATTGTCTTGTTTTTCAACAGTTTGATTTACTTTACGCAAACCTAAAGCTGTTACTGTATCGCGTTGATCTTGTGGACGACCAATGACACTGCGAGTGAGGGTGATTGCTAATTTGTTTGCCATAATGTTCCCTCCTTATCCTAACAGTTCTTCTACTGTTTTTCCACGTAACTTCGCTACGTCTTCAGCACGCTTTAATTGGCTTAATCCTTTAACAGTAGCGCGAACCATATTGATTGGCGTGTTAGAACCTAGTGATTTTGATAAGATATCAGCTACACCAGCAAGCTCTAATACCGCACGTACTGGACCACCAGCGATAACTCCTGTACCGGCAGAAGCAGGTTTAAAAGGATGTTACCAGCACCAAATACTCCGATTATTTCATGTGGAATTGTAGTTCCAACAACAGGAACTTCGATTAAGTTCTTTTTCGCGTCTTCGATCGCTTTACGGATTGCATCAGGTACCTCCTGAGCTTTTCCAGTACCGAAGCCTACGTGTCCGTTTTTGTCACCTACTACAACTAGTGCAGTGAAGCGGAAACGACGTCCACCTTTAACAACTTTCGCAACACGGTTAACTGTAACTACGCGTTCTTCAAGTTCTAGTTTGTTTGCATCAATACGCATCTGATTTGTCCCTCCTTTTGCGATTAAAATTCTAGACCATTTTCACGAGCAGCATCTGCTAATGCTTGAACTCGGCCATGATATAGGTAACCTCCACGGTCGAATACTACTGATTTAAAACCTTTTTCTACTGCACGCTTTGCTACTAGAGCACCTACTTGAGTTGCTGCATCAGCGTTGCTTGTAGAATCTAGTGATAATTCTTTATCTAAAGTAGAAGCACTTGCTACTGTCACGCCATTAACATCGTCAATCAGTTGAGCATAAATATGCTTGCTTGAACGGAAGATGTTTAAACGTGGGCGTTCTGCAGTACCAGTGATCTTAGAACGTACACGTGCATGTCTTTTCTTACGAGTTTTGTTCTTGTCAGCTTTAGTAATCACCTGCGGTCACTCCTTTCTTTTTACCTAAGCGGCATTATTTACCTGTTTTACCTTCTTTACGACGAACGTGTTCACCTTCGTAACGGATCCCTTTACCTTTGTAAGGCTCTGGTGGACGAACATCACGGATGTTTGCTGCTAAAGCACCAACGCGCTCTTTATCCATACCTTTAACGATAATTTTCGTATTAGAAGGAACCTCAACTTCGATACCTTGTTCTGGTGTGATCTCAACTGGGTGAGAGTAACCAACGTTTAGTACAAGCTTAGAACCCTGCTTTGAAGCACGGTATCCAACCCCGATTAACTCAAGACCTCTTTCGAAACCTTTAGATACACCTTCAACCATGTTAGCTAAAAGGGCACGAGTAGTTCCGTGAAGTGCACGGTGTTCTTTTTTATCTGATGGACGAGAGATGTTAATAACGTTCTCTTCGATCGCGATTGTAATTTCTGGGCTGAAAGAACGAGTTAGTTCGCCTTTCGGACCTTTAACTGTAACTGTGTTACCATCCATTGTTAATGTAACGCCAGATGGAATTTCAATAGGTTTTTTACCTACACGAGACATTCTTTTGCACCTCCATTCGTGTATAAAATATTACCAAACGTAAGCAAGAACTTCTCCGCCAACTTGCTTAGCGCGAGCTTCTTTATCAGTAAGAAGACCTTGAGAAGTAGAAACGATTGCAATACCAAGACCGTTCAGTACTTTTGGTA
This sequence comes from Bacillus coahuilensis m4-4, assembly GCF_000171615.1. Classification (GTDB taxonomy): domain Bacteria; phylum Bacillota; class Bacilli; order Bacillales; family Bacillaceae_K; genus Bacillus_T; species Bacillus_T coahuilensis. The sequence continues at coordinate 18,298 of NZ_ABFU01000005.3, forward strand.
CCTCAGTTGATTTTGCATAAACACGTAGACCTGGCTTAGAAATACGTTTAAGACCAGTGATAACGCGCTCGTTGTTTGAACCGTATTTAAGGAAAATACGAATGATACCTTGTTTGTTATCTTCGATGTATTCTACATCACGGATGAAACCTTCACGCTTAAGGATTTCAGCCACTTCTTTTTTCATGTTAGAAGCAGGAACCTCTAGTTTCTCGTGACGCACCATGTTCGCATTACGAATGCGAGTTAGAAGATCTGCAATAGGATCAGTCATTGTCATGTTAATTTACCTCCTTCCCAGAAATGGGTTTTACCAGCTAGCTTTTTTAACGCCAGGAATTTGACCCTTATACGCTAATTCACGGAAACAGATACGGCAAAGTTTAAATTTACGGATTACAGAGTGTGGACGTCCGCAACGTTCACAACGTGTATATCCTTGAACTTTAAACTTAGGCTCGCGTTTTTGTTTCGCTATCATAGATTTTTTAGCCACGTTTTCGCCTCCCTTATTTAGCGATTACTTTTGGAATGGCATTCCGATTTGTGTTAAAAGTTCACGAGACTCTTCGTCACTGTTAGCAGTTGTAACAATAACGATGTCCATACCACGGATTTTAGAAACTTTATCATAATCGATTTCTGGGAAAATGATTTGTTCTTTAATTCCTAGTGTGTAGTTTCCACGACCGTCGAATGCTTTTTTAGAAACACCGCGGAAGTCACGTACACGTGGTAAAGATACAGAAATTAATTTATCTAAGAACTCATACATGCGCTCGCCGCGTAGAGTTACTTTTGCACCGATTGGCATACCTTCACGAAGACGGAAACCAGCGATAGATTTTTTAGCACGAGTGATAACTGGTTTTTGACCAGTGATTGTTTGTAGTTCTTCAACAGCTACGTCTAAAGCTTTAGAGTTAGCTACTGCTTCACCTACACCCATGTTTACAACGATTTTTTCAACTTTAGGTACTTCCATCACAGAACTGTAATTGAACTTACTCACAAGAGCAGGAGTAATTTCTTTAACATATTTTTCTTTTAGGCGGTTCATGTTTTTGTACCTCCCTTCTTATCATAACTATTTATCTAGAATTTCACCTGATTTTTTTGCAACACGTACTTTCTTTCCGTCTTCCACTTTGAATCCTACGCGAGTTGGTTCGTTCGTTTTAGGATCAAGGATCATAACGTTAGAAACGTGAATAGGTGCCTCTTGGCTAATGATTCCACCTTGTGGATTTGCTTGAGAAGGCTTTGCGTGTTTTTTCACGACGTTAATACCTTCAACTAGCACACGGTCTTTTTTAGGATAAGCAGCAAGAATTGTACCAGTCTTACCTTTGTCTTTTCCTGTGATGACCATCACTTTGTCGCCTTTTTTCACATGCATTTTGTTGCACCTCCTTGAATGGTCGAATCTTTTTATCGATTAAAGTACTTCTGGAGCTAAAGATACAATTTTCATGAAGCTGTTATCACGAAGTTCACGTGCAACAGGTCCAAAGATACGAGTTCCACGAGGTGTTTTATCGTCTTTGATAATAACGCAAGCATTCTCATCAAATTTGATGTAAGTACCATCTTTACGACGTACACCACTCTTTGTGCGAACTACAACTGCTCTTACAACGTCACCCTTTTTAACAACGCCTCCTGGTGTTGCTTGTTTCACTGTACATACGATGACATCACCGATGTTTGCAGTTTTGCGACCAGAACCACCAAGAACTTTGATTGTTAAAACTTCACGAGCGCCAGAGTTATCAGCAACTTTTAAACGAGTTTCTTGTTGAATCATTTAGGTTACCTCCTTTCGGAATGAACATCAGTCCGAACGTATTGTTATTAGATAATAACCGCTTTTTCTACAACTTCTACTAGACGGAAGCGTTTTGTAGCTGAAAGTGGACGAGTTTCCATAATGCGAACGATATCGCCAGTTTTAGCTGTGTTTTGCTCATCATGAGCTTTAAGCTTTTTAGAGTATTTTACGCGTTTGCCGTAAAGTGAGTGTGTTTTGTAAGTTTCAACCATAACCGTAATCGTTTTATCCATTTTATCAGATACTACGCGGCCAGTGTAAACCTTACGTTGATTGCGTTCACTCATTGTGCAAACCTCCTCTCATTTATCGATTGTTAACGCCGATCTCTCTTTCACGAATTACAGTTTTCATACGAGCGATCGCTTTGCGTACTTCACGAATGCGAGCTGTATTTTCAAGTTGCCCTGTCGCTAATTGGAAGCGTAGGTTAAAAAGCTCTTCTTTAAGTGATTTAACTTTTTGTTCAATTTCAGCAGTGGTTAAGTCACGAATTTCATTAGCTTTCATTTGATTCACCACCAATTTCTTCTCGTTTTACAAACTTAGTTTGAACTGGTAGTTTGTGAGACGCAAGACGAAGAGCTTCACGTGCAACCTCCTCAGATACTCCTGCGATTTCGAACATTACTTTACCAGGTTTAACAACAGCTACCCAACCTTCTGGAGCACCTTTACCTGAACCCATTCGGACCTCAAGAGGTTTAGCTGTATAAGGCTTGTGAGGGAAAATTTTAATCCAAACTTTACCGCCACGTTTCATGTAACGAGTCATTGCGATACGTGCAGATTCGATTTGACGGTTCGTAATCCAACCAGCTGTTGTAGCTTGTAGACCGAATTCACCAAATGATACTTCTGTACCACCTTTAGCATTACCGCGCATTTTTCCACGGTGTTGACGACGATATTTAACGCGTTTTGGTAATAACATAATTATTTTCCTCCTTCCTGGGATTTTCTCTTAGTAGGAAGGACTTCCCCGCGATAGATCCATACTTTAACGCCTAGCTTACCATACGTTGTGTCAGCTTCTTCATGAGCATAGTCAATGTCAGCGCGAAGTGTGTGTAGAGGAACAGTTCCTTCAGAATAAGATTCAGCACGTGCGATATCCGCACCACCTAAACGACCAGAAACTTGTGTTTTAATACCTTTTGCTCCAGCGCGCATTGCACGTTGAATGGATTGCTTTTGAGCACGGCGGAAAGAAACACGGTTTTCTAATTGACGAGCGATATTTTCTGCTACTAATTTAGCATCAAGATCTGCTCTTTTAATTTCAACGATGTTGATGTGTACACGCTTTTTAGTAAGCTCAGTTAATGCTTTACGTAAAGCTTCAACTTCTGTACCACCTTTACCGATTACCATACCAGGTTTAGCAGTGTGAATAGAGATGTTAATACGGTTTGCTGCACGCTCGATTTCTACTTTAGAAACAGATGCGTCAGAAAGACGTTTCGCAACATATTCACGTACTTTTAAGTCTTCGTGTAAAAGATCAGCATAATCTTTGCCTGCGTACCATTTTGACTCCCAGTCACGGATGATTCCGACACGCAAACCTATTGGATGTACTTTTTGACCCACGAATTATCCCTCCTTCTTTTCTGATACCACGATTGTAATGTGGCTTGTGCGTTTGTTAATTTGGCTTGCACGACCCATTGCACGAGGGCGGAAGCGTTTTAAAGTTGGGCCTTCATTTACGAAAGCTTCAGATACAACTAGATTCTCAAGATCCATGTTGTAGTTGTGCTCAGCGTTTGCTAAAGCAGAGTTTAAAACTTTTTCTACTACTGGTGAAGCAGCCTTAGGAGTGTGCTTTAAAATGGCAATTGCTTCTCCAACTTGCTTACCTCGGATAAGATCAGCTACTAGGCGTACTTTACGAGGAGCAATACGTACTGTTCTTGCAACAGCTTTTGCTTGCATTAGGATACCCTCCTCTCAATTAGCGTCTTGTTTTCTTGTCATCAGCAGCGTGGCCTTTGTAAGTACGAGATGGTGCGAATTCACCAAGTTTGTGACCTACCATATCTTCTGTAACGAATACAGGTACATGTTTACGACCATCATATACTGCGATTGTGTGACCGATGAATGCTGGGAAGATTGTTGAACGACGAGACCAAGTTTTTACGACCTGCTTCTTGTCAGCTTCATTTAGATTCTCGATCTTTTTGATTAAATGATCATCAACAAAAGGTCCCTTTTTTAAGCTACGACCCATGTTTGAACCTCCCTTCGTGATTGTTCTACGGTTCTTTTGTGGAACCGTAGTTCAAACACGTTATTTTTTACGACGACGTACGATAAATTTATCGGATTTGTTTGTTTTCTTACGAGTTTTGAAACCAAGAGTTGGTTTGCCCCAAGGTGACATAGGTGACTTACGACCGATTGGTGTACGGCCTTCACCACCACCATGTGGGTGATCGTTAGGGTTCATTACAGATCCACGTACAGTTGGGCGCTTACCTAACCAACGAGAACGACCTGCTTTACCGATGTTGATCAATTCGTGTTGCTCGTTACCAACTTGACCTACAGTTGCACGACAAGCTGAAAGAATCATGCGAACTTCACCAGAGTTTAGGCGTACAAGAACGTATTTACCTTCTTTACCTAGTACTTGTGCAGATGTACCTGCAGAACGTACTAATTGTCCACCTTTACCAGGCTTTAATTCGATGTTGTGGATAACTGTACCCACAGGGATGTTGATAAGTGGTAATGCGTTACCTACTTTAATGTCAGCCTCTGCACCTGACATAATTTCCATACCTACTTCTAGGTTTTTAGGAGCAATGATGTAACGCTTTTCACCGTCAACGTAGTTAATTAATGCAATGTTTGCAGAACGGTTTGGATCATACTCAATAGTGGCAACGCGTCCAGGTATACCATCTTTATCGCGTTTGAAGTCGATAACACGGTACTGACGCTTATGACCGCCACCATGATGACGAACTGTTAACTTACCTTGGTTGTTACGACCAGCCTTCTTAGGAAGTGGTTGAAGTAAAGACTTTTCTGGAGTGCTAGTTGTAATCTCAGCAAAATCAGAAGTTGTCATGTTACGACGGCCGTTTGAGGTAGGTTTATACTTTTTAATCGCCATTATTTTCCCTCCTCTTCTTGAATAGTTATTTATTATGCTTCGAAGAATTCGATTTCTTTGCTATCAGTAGTTAATTTAACAATAGCTTTACGACGTTTGTTAGTGTAACCTGCGTGACGTCCCATACGCTTGAACTTACCTTTGTAGTTCATGATGTTTACTTTCTCAACTTTAACACCGAAGATTTCTTCTACAGCGTCTTTAACTTGAGTTTTGTTAGCAGTAGTAGACACTTCGAATGTGTACTTTTTGTCTGCCATCAAGTCAGTTGAGCGTTCAGTGATAACGGGGCGCTTAATGATATCGCGAGCATCCATTATGCAAGCACCTCCTCTACTTTTTCAACAGCAGCTTTAGTCATAACTAGTTTGTCGTGACCTAAAACATCAAGCACGCTGATTCCGTTTGAAGGAACAACTGTTACTCCAGGAATGTTACGAGCAGAAAGAGCTACATTTTCATCTAAACCATCTGTTACAACAAGTACTTTGTTGTCTAAAGAAAGGTTTTTAAGAACTGCAACAAATTCTTTTGTTTTTGGTGCTGCAAAAGTTAATTGATCTAAAACGATGATGTTCTCTTCTACTACTTTAGTAGATAGAGCAGATTTAATAGCTAAGCGACGTACCTTTTTAGGTAGCTTGTAGCTGTAGCTTCTTGGAGTAGGACCGAATACGATACCGCCTCCACGCCATTGAGGTGAGCGGATAGAACCTTGACGAGCACGACCCGTACCTTTTTGGCGCCATGGTTTACGACCACCGCCTGCTACTTCAGAACGACCTTTAACCTTGTGGTTACCTTGACGTAAAGAAGCTCTTTGCATGATTACCGCATCAAACATTACAGATTGATTTGGTTCGATTCCGAAAATAGAATCATTTAATTCAATATCTCCAACTTGGGAGCCTGTTTGGTTCAATAAAGATACTTTTGGCATCTTAATTTCCTCCTTTCTTACGAAGTTCTATTAGTTTGCTTTAACAGCTGATTGAACTTTAACTAGTGCTTTCTTAGCTCCAGGTACATTACCTTTAACTAGAAGTAAGTTACGCTCTACATCAACTTTAACGATTTCTAAGTTTTGAACTGTAACGATGTCGCCACCCATACGTCCAGGTAATAATTTACCTTTGAATACGCGGTTAGGAGCAACTGGTCCCATTGAACCAGGACGACGGTGGTAACGAGAACCGTGAGACATTGGTCCGCGAGATTGTCCGTGGCGTTTAATAGCACCTTGGAAACCTTTACCTTTTGAAACTCCTGTTACGTCTACTACATCTCCTGCAGCGAATGTATCAACTTTGACTTCTTGACCAACTTCGTACTCAGCCACGTTTGCATCACGAATTTCGCGAATGAAGCGCTTAGGAGCAGTTTCTGCTTTAGCTGCATGGCCTGTGCGAGGTTTGTTAGCTAACTTCGCGCGCATATCTTCAAAACCTAACTGAATTGCTGAATAGCCATCAGTGTCAGCAGTTTTCTTTTGAAGAACAACGTTTGGAGTAGCTTCGATAACTGTAACCGGGATAAGATCTCCGTTTTCTGCGAAAACTTGAGTCATACCGATTTTTCTACCTAAGATTCCTTTGGTCATAAGTCACACCTCCTGAAAATATAATGTTTATTAATTATAGTTTGATTTCAATATCTACACCTGACGGTAAATCTAAACGCATTAACGCATCAACAGTTTGTGGTGTTGGGTTAACAATATCGATTAGACGTTTATGAGTGCGCATTTCGAACTGCTCACGAGAATCTTTGTACTTGTGAACCGCACGTAGAATTGTGTATACAGACTTTTCTGTCGGTAATGGGATCGGACCAGACACTGACGCCCCAGAACGCTTAGCTGTTTCAACAATCTTCTCAGCAGATTGATCTAAAATTCTGTGATCATACGCTTTTAAACGGATACGAATTTTTTGTTTTGCCATTATTTTCCCTCCTTTATCGCCTATTTCATTATAGACATTCTCCACGGAAATTTCCCACACACTCGCCATGGCAAAGCGGCCGGGTGTGTCAGCAACCTTCCATATCATCGCAGTCAAAGACCAACATTGTCTATTATACTAAAAACTTGAGCCCAATGCAAGAACTTAATAAAATTATTACATCCGAGCCGCACTTGTTCTATTATACATATTTCCTACTAAGGATTCAACCCAAAATTTAAATGAATTTATAGGTTTGTTTTCCTAAATGGAATTGCATTCTCATAAGCTTTTACGATGCTGCATAGTTGAATAGGCCAAGAAAAAAAGCCAGCGAAAATTTCGCTGACTTTTTGCTCACCTTACAAATTACTCAGTGATAGTTGCTACGACACCAGCACCTACAGTACGTCCACCCTCACGGATAGAGAACTTAGTACCTTCTTCGATCGCGATTGGAGCGATAAGCTCAACCGTCATTTCGATGTTGTCGCCAGGCATAACCATTTCAGTACCTTCTGGTAATTGGATGATTCCAGTTACGTCAGTTGTACGGAAATAGAATTGTGGGCGGTAGTTAGAGAAGAATGGAGTGTGACGTCCACCTTCTTCTTTAGATAAAACGTAAACTTCCGCTTGGAATTTAGTGTGTGGAGTGATTGTTCCTGGTTTAGCAAGAACTTGTCCACGTTGGATATCTTCACGAGATACACCACGAAGTAGCGCACCGATGTTGTCTCCAGCTTCTGCATAGTCAAGAAGCTTACGGAACATTTCTACTCCAGTTACAGTCGTTTGTTTGTTCTCTTCAGCGATACCGATGATATCGATAACGTCTCCAACTTTAACTACTCCACGCTCAACACGTCCAGTAGCAACTGTACCACGACCAGTGATTGAGAATACGTCCTCAACTGGCATCATGAATGGCTTTTCAGTGTCACGTTCTGGAGTTGGGATGTACTCATCAACAGCGTTCATAAGCTCGATGATTTTTTCTTCCCAATCAGCTTCACCTTCAAGAGCTTTAAGAGCAGAACCTTGGATTACAGGAACATCGTCTCCAGGGAAATCGTACTCAGAAAGAAGGTCACGAACTTCCATTTCAACTAGTTCAAGTAATTCTTCGTCGTCTACCATGTCACATTTGTTTAAGAATACAACTAGGTAAGGTACACCTACTTGACGAGAAAGAAGGATGTGCTCACGAGTTTGAGGCATTGGGCCGTCAGCAGCAGATACTACTAGGATACCGCCGTCCATTTGTGCAGCACCAGTGATCATGTTTTTAACGTAGTCAGCATGTCCTGGGCAGTCTACGTGTGCATAGTGACGTGCATCAGTTTCATACTCAACGTGTGCAGTTGAGATTGTGATTCCACGCTCACGCTCTTCTGGAGCACCATCGATTTGATCGTATGCCATAGCTTGACCTTTACCAGATCTTTTAGCTAGAACAGTTGTGATTGCAGCTGTTAATGTTGTTTTACCGTGGTCAACGTGACCAATTGTACCAATATTCGCATGCGTTTTGGAACGATCGAATTTTTCCTTACCCATTCGGAATTCCTCCTTATATTGTATAAAAGAATTTAAGTATATTTTATACATAAGGGATAGTAAAACCCCTTATGCATCTATAACTTACAATAGTAGTTATACTTGATTATAGGGAATAATTCAATTATTCACCTTTATTTTTTTTGTATAATCTCTTCAGAGATTGATTTTGGTACTTCTTCGTAGTGATCAAAGTGCATAGAATAAGTTCCACGACCTTGAGTGTTAGAACGTAGAGAAGTTGCATATCCGAACATTTCAGACAGTGGAACGAAAGCTTTAACAACTTGTGCGTTTCCACGAGCTTCCATACCTTCAACACGTCCACGACGAGAAGTGATGTCTCCCATGATATCTCCTAAATATTCTTCAGGGATAACAACTTCAACCTTCATTAAAGGCTCAAGGATTGCTGGGCTACATTTTGAAACTGCGTTTTTAAGTGCCATTGAAGCGGCAATTTTGAACGCCATTTCAGAAGAGTCAACATCATGGTATGAACCGTCAAATAGACGAGCTTTAACATCGATTAGAGGGTAACCAGCGATAACACCGTTCTCCATCGCGTCTTTAAGACCTGCTTCTACAGCTGGAATGTATTCACGAGGTACAACCCCACCAACGATTCCATTTTCGAATTCAAATCCTTTACCTTCTTCGTTTGGAGAGAATTCAATCCAAACGTGACCAAATTGTCCACGTCCACCAGATTGGCGAGCGAATTTACCTTCAACTTGTGCTGAAGCGCGGAATGTTTCACGGTAAGATACTTGAGGAGCACCTACGTTACATTCTACTTTAAATTCACGTTTCATACGGTCAACGATGATGTCTAAGTGAAGCTCACCCATACCCGCGATGATTACTTGACCAGTTTCTTGGTCAGTATGTGCACGGAATGTAGGATCCTCTTCTTGTAGTTTTTGTAAAGCTGTTGTCATTTTATCTTGGTCAGCTTTAGATTTTGGCTCTACTGATAGAGAGATAACTGGCTCTGGGAATTCCATAGATTCTAAGATAACTAAGTTCTTTTCCTCACATAGAGTATCTCCAGTAGTTGTATCTTTCAGTCCAACCGCAGCAGCGATATCTCCAGCGAATACTTGAGAAATCTCTTCACGGCTGTTCGCGTGCATTTGTAGGATACGTCCTACACGCTCACGTTTACCTTTTGTAGAGTTTTGCACGTAAGATCCTGAGCTAAGTACACCAGAGTATACGCGGAAGAATGTAAGTTTCCCTACATAAGGATCCGTCATAACTTTGAATGCAAGCGCTGAGAAAGGAGCGTCGTCGCTAGAAGGACGAGTTACTTCTTCATCAGTATCAGGAATAATACCTTTGATTGCTGCTACATCAGTAGGAGCTGGTAGGTAGTCAATAACTGCATCAAGCATTTTTTGAACACCTTTGTTTTTGAAAGCTGAACCACATAGAACTGGGTAGAATTCAACAGTTAAAGTAGCTTTACGAATAGCAATTTTCAGCTCTTCGTTAGAGATTTCTTCTCCACCAAGATACTTTTCCATTAATTCTTCGTCTAATTCAGCAACAGCTTCAATTAACTTTTCACGATATTCTTCTGCTTGGTCTAGGAATTCAGCAGGAATTTCTTTAACTTGGATATCTGTTCCTAAGTCATTGCCGTAGAATGTAGCTTTCATTTCAACTAGGTCAATGATACCTTCGAACTCGTCTTCAGCACCGATTGGTAATTGAATGGCAGCTGCATTAGCATTTAAACGGTCATGAAGAGTGGAGACAGAATATAAGAAGTCTGCACCAATTTTGTCCATTTTGTTTACAAATACGACACGTGGTACGCCGTAAGTAGTTGCTTGGCGCCAAACTGTTTCAGTTTGAGGCTCAACTCCAGATTGTGCATCAAGTACAGCAACTGCTCCATCAAGTACACGTAATGAACGTTCAACCTCTACTGTGAAGTCTACGTGTCCAGGTGTGTCAATGATGTTGATACGGTGATCGTTCCAAGAAGCTGTAGTCGCAGCAGAAGTGATTGTGATTCCACGCTCTTGCTCCTGCGCCATCCAGTCCATTTGTGAAGCCCCTTCATGAGTTTCACCAATTTTGTGGATACGACCAGTGTAGTAAAGAACACGCTCAGTAGTTGTTGTTTTACCAGCATCGATGTGAGCCATGATACCGATATTACGTGTCTTTTCTAAGGAGAACTCTCTAGTCATCTGTTCTATCTCCTTCCTCAAATGAGTTTTAATTTATAGGTAAAATAAATCTTACCAACGGTAGTGAGCGAAAGCTTTGTTAGCTTCAGCCATTTTGTGAGTGTCTTCACGTTTCTTAACGGAAGCACCAGCGTTGTTTGCTGCATCAAGGATTTCGTTAGCTAACCGCTCTTCCATCGTTTTTTCTCCGCGAAGGCGAGAGTAGTTTACTAACCAACGAAGACCTAGAGTTGTACGACGATCAGGACGAACCTCTACTGGTACTTGGTAGTTAGCTCCACCTACACGGCGTGCTTTAACTTCAAGAACTGGCATAATGTTCTTAAGTGCTTGATCGAATACTTCCATAGGGTCTTTTCCAGAACGCTCTTGGACTAGGTCAAAAGCAGAGTAAAGTATTTTTTGTGCTTTACCTCTTTTACCGTCCTCCATGATTCTGTTGATTAATTTTGTAACTAGCTTAGAGTTGTAAATTGGATCTGGTAATACGTCTCTTTTTGCTACAGGACCTTTACGTGGCATGTTTTTTCCTCCTTTCAACGAAGCTTATAAACTTGTTGGTTTAATTGTATTATTTTTTAGGTGCTTTTGGTCTCTTAGTTCCGTATTTAGAACGACCTTGCATACGACCATCAACGCCTGCAGTATCAAGTGCACCACGAACGATGTGATAACGTACCCCAGGTAAGTCTTTTACACGTCCACCGCGGATAAGTACCACGCTGTGTTCTTGTAAGTTGTGACCAATTCCAGGAATGTATGCTGTTACTTCGATACCGTTAGTTAAACGAACACGAGCATATTTACGTAATGCAGAGTTCGGTTTCTTCGGAGTCATTGTACCAACACGAGTACATACACCACGTTTTTGTGGAGAAGATTGGTTTGTTTGTGCTTTTTGGAAGCTGTTGTAACCTTTGTTTAATGCTGGTGAGTCAGATTTCGTCACCGCACTCTTACGAGGTTTACGGACTAACTGATTAATAGTTGGCATTTGAGTTTTCCTCCCTTCATTTTTTTAAGCCCACACATCCAGGTGGTTCATAAATGGGTAAAAACAAAGCTTTTGTAAGATCTCCTACAAAAACTGATTTACTTCATAATACCGACAGTCGCTGCTGCGACATCTATTCCACAAGCTTTGCCGAGCTTTTTCATAGAATCAACGTACAGCACTTCAACATTCATATCCTTAGAGGCTTGCAGAAGCTTAGAAACTACTTTGTAATCAGCATCCTTTGCGATCACAACCTGTTGGATATCTCCTGCTTTGATAGCTTTCACTGTCTGCTTTGTCCCTACAACTAACTGCTTAGCCTGCGATACTTTTTCATAAGACATTGTTCATATCCTCCAAAGTAACAGGAATAATAATAGGAGCAACCTTGAATATATTATCATCTACGATTTTATCTGTCAACCGCAGATTCAAATAAATTTGTATGTGCGATGTGGAACTCCACACCGCACACATTTATTTTACTCTACTGTTACTGTTTCTTCTTGTGTTACGACTGGAACAGCCTTACGGTAACGTGGCATTCCCGTACCAGCAGGAACCAGTTTACCGATAATAACATTTTCTTTCAGTCCTAATAACTCATCGCGCTTACCTTTGATTGCTGCGTCTGTAAGTACTCTTGTTGTTTCTTGGAATGATGCAGCAGATAAGAATGAATCTGTTTCAAGAGAAGCTTTTGTAATACCAAGTAGGACGGGTCTACCTGTAGCAGGTGTCCTTCCACTTAGTAAAGCTTTTTCGTTCGCATCAGTGAATTGGTGAATATCAAGAAGTGTACCTGGTAGTACATCTGTTTCACCGGCATCTATTACGCGTACTTTGCGTAACATCTGACGAACCATTACCTCTACGTGTTTGTCTCCAATTTCTACCCCTTGCATACGGTATACTTTTTGAACCTCACGAAGTAAGTACTCTTGAACAGCTAGAACGTCACGAACTTTTAATAGCTCTTTCGGATCGATGGAACCTTCCGTTAGTTCTTGACCACGGATGATTTCTGAGTCTATTACTACTTTTAAACGAGCTGTATATGGAACTGTGTAGGTTCTTGTTTCAACATCACCACGAACAACAATTTCTTGTTGACGGTCTTTTCCTTCGTTTACAGCTGTAACAACCCCGTTAATTTCAGAAACTGCTGCTTGACCTTTCGGGTTACGCGCTTCGAAAATCTCTTGGATACGAGGAAGACCTTGTGTGATATCGTCTCCTGCTACCCCACCTGTATGGAATGTACGCATTGTAAGCTGAGTTCCTGGTTCTCCGATAGATTGAGCGGCAATAATACCTACTGCTTCTCCTACTTCTACCTTTTGTCCAGTCGCTAAGTTTACACCATAACACTTCTCACAAACACCGTGGCGCGTGTTACAAGTGAAGGCAGAGCGGATCCAAACTTCTTCAATACCAGCATTTACAATTTGTTCTGCTAGGTCTTGAGTAATTAGTTGGTTTTCAACCGCCATTACCTCACCTGTTTCAGGGTGACGAATCGTTTTACGTGAATAGCGTCCTTGTAGACGTTCTTCAAGTGCTTCAATTGTTTCAGTACCATCTTTAAGAGCAGCTACCTTTAGACCACGATCTGTTCCACAGTCAGGGTCACGAACAATTACATCCTGCGCTACGTCAACAAGACGACGAGTTAAGTAACCTGAGTCAGCTGTCTTTAGTGCTGTATCGGCAAGACCTTTACGCGCACCGTGTGTTGAGATGAAGTACTCTAATACCGTCAGACCTTCACGGAATGAAGATTTAATTGGTAACTCAATGATACGACCTGCCGGGTTGGCCATTAGACCACGCATACCAGCAAGCTGCGTAAAGTTAGATGCGTTACCACGGGCTCCTGAATCACTCATCATGAAGATCGGGTTTGTTGTATCTAACGTTTTCATTAATTTACCTTGGATTGTATCCTTCGCTGCACTCCAAATGGAGATAACGCGATCGTAACGCTCTTCCTCTGTGATTAAACCACGACGGAATTGCTTTGTTACGTTATCCACTTTCGCTTGTGCTTCTTCAAGGATTTCTTGCTTCTCTGGTAATACGACGATATCAGATACACCAACCGTAATACCAGCTTTTGTAGAATATTTGAATCCTAAGTCCTTCATGCGGTCAAGCATTTTAGAAGTTTCCGTGATTTGGAATTTCTTAAATACTTCTGCAATGATATTTCCAAGGATTTTCTTTTTAAATGGAGCAACAATTTCTTGTTCTACAATGACTTCTTTTACATTAGCTGTAGGATCAACAAAGTACTTCTCAGGCGTTTTCACTTCGAGATTTTCTCTTGTTGGTTCGTTAATGTAAGGGAAGCTTGCTGGCAAGATTTCGTTAAAGATTAATTTCCCAACTGTTGTTAGAAGAAGCATCTTATTCTGCTCTTCTGTGAACGTTTGGTTTTTCAATGCTCCGGCATGGATCGCAATACGACTATGGAAATGAACATAACCATTTTGATAAGCAAGTAATGCTTCGTTCGTATCTTTAAAGATCATACCTTCTCCAACAGAACCTTTACGCTCTAGTGTTAGATAGTAGTTACCTAATACCATATCCTGAGATGGTGTAACAACTGGTTTACCATCTTTCGGGTTAAGGATGTTTTGGGCAGCTAACATTAACATACGAGCTTCTGCTTGAGCCTCTGCTGATAAAGGTACATGAACCGCCATTTGGTCACCATCGAAGTCTGCGTTATAAGCAGTACATACAAGCGGGTGAAGACGAATTGCGCGACCTTCAACAAGCGTTGGTTCAAACGCCTGAATCCCTAGTCTGTGTAGAGTTGGGGCACGGTTAAGTAGTACTGGATGCTCTTTAATAACCTCTTCTAAAACATCCCATACTTCATAGTGAACCCGTTCAATCTTACGTTTCGCACTCTTAATATTATGAGCTAATCCACGTTCAACTAACTCTTTCATTACGAATGGTTTGAATAATTCTAACGCCATTTCTTTTGGAAGACCACACTGATACATCTTTAAGTTTGGTCCAACTACGATAACGGAACGACCAGAATAGTCAACACGTTTACCAAGTAAGTTTTGACGGAATCGACCTTGTTTCCCTTTTAACATATGAGAAAGGGATTTTAATGGGCGGTTACCAGGACCTGTTACAGGACGGCCACGACGACCATTGTCGATTAACGCATCTACTGCTTCTTGAAGCATACGCTTTTCGTTTTGAACGATAATGCTAGGAGCTCCTAGGTCTAATAAACGTTTTAGACGATTATTACGGTTAATCACTCGACGATATAGATCGTTCAAGTCAGACGTTGCAAAACGTCCACCGTCTAATTGAACCATTGGACGAAGCTCTGGTGGAATGACTGGAAGAACGTCTAAAATCATCCATGAAGGATCATTTCCTGAGTTACGGAAAGACTCAACGACTTCTAATCTTTTAATTGCTCGTGTACGGCGTTGTCCTTGAGCTGTTTTTAGGTCTTCTTTCAGCATATCTGCTTCTTTATCTAAATCGATATCAGATAAAAGCTTTTTGATTGCTTCAGCACCCATAGCAGCTTGGAATTTCACGCCATATTTCTCACGGTATGCACGGTATTCTTTTTCTGAAAGTAATTGCTTTTTGTCAAGAGCTGTATCTCCTGGATCTGTTACAACATAGGACGCGAAGTAAATAACTTCCTCCAAGGAGCGAGGGGACATGTCCAAAACAAGTCCCATTCGGCTTGGAATTCCTTTGAAGTACCAGATATGAGAAACAGGGGCTGCAAGTTCAATATGACCCATACGCTCTCGACGAACCTTTGCACGAGTAACTTCTACTCCGCAGCGGTCACAGACAACACCTTTGTAACGAACACGCTTATATTTACCACAGTGACATTCCCAGTCTTTAGTTGGACCAAAGATGCGCTCACAGAAAAGACCGTCTTTTTCAGGTTTCAATGTTCTGTAGTTAATGGTTTCTGGTTTTTTGACCTCTCCAAACGACCAAGAACGGATTTTGTCTGGTGAAGCTAAACCGATTTTCATGTATTCAAAGTTGTTTACATCTAGCAAGGGGCCGACCTCCCTTTTTCTAGGTAATAACCTTAACGTAAGGTTTTACTTATTCTTGAGTTCCTACTTTTGCAGCATCTGATTCTGAGTTATCTGTAATATTTAACGTATCTGCTTGTTGATGTTCTTCTTCATCTTCAAGGTCACGCATTTCAATTTCTGTTTCATCACCTGAAAGGATTTTCACATCCATACCTAAGCTTTGAAGTTCTTTAATTAAAACTTTAAACGATTCTGGTACACCTGGCTCTGGAACATTTTCACCTTTTACGATCGCTTCGTATGTTTTCACACGACCTACAACATCATCGGATTTAACCGTTAAGATCTCTTGTAATGTGTAAGCTGCACCGTATGCTTCAAGTGCCCAAACCTCCATCTCACCGAAACGTTGTCCACCAAATTGAGCTTTACCTCCAAGTGGTTGTTGCGTAACAAGAGAGTAAGGTCCAGTTGAACGAGCATGCAACTTATCGTCAACCATGTGCGCTAGTTTGATCATATACATGATCCCAACAGATACACGGTTATCGAATGGCTCACCAGTTCTTCCATCATAAAGAACGGTCTTCGCGTCACGCGCCATACCAGCTTCTTCAATAGTTGACCAAACATCTTCCTCGTTCGCTCCATCAAATACTGGAGATGCTACATGGATACCTAAGTACCTAGCCGCCATACCTAAATGTAGCTCAAGCACCTGTCCAATATTCATACGAGAAGGTACCCCAAGAGGGTTTAACATGATATCAATTGGTGTACCGTCTGGTAAGTACGGCATATCTTCTTCTGGAAGGATCTTCGAGATAACCCCTTTGTTACCATGTCGTCCGGCCATTTTATCTCCTTCAGAAATCTTACGTTTCTGAACAATATAAACGCGAACTAATTGGTTAACACCTGGTGGTAATTCGTCTCCATCTTCACGGTTGAAGACTTTCACATCTAAGATGATACCTTCGCCTCCGTGTGGTACACGTAGAGATGTATCACGTACTTCACGAGCCTTCTCACCAAAGATTGCGTGTAATAAACGCTCCTCTGCTGTAAGCTCTGTTACTCCTTTAGGTGTCACTTTACCAACTAGAAGGTCTCCATCTTTCACTTCCGCCCCAACACGGATAATTCCACGCTCGTCAAGGTTGCGAAGAGCATCCTCACCTACGTTTGGAATATCACGTGTGATTTCTTCAGGTCCTAGCTTCGTATCTCGTGATTCAGATTCATATTCTTCAATATGGATAGAAGTATAGACATCATCTTTCACAAGACGTTCACTCATGATGATAGCATCCTCATAGTTATACCCGTCCCATGTCATGAAACCAACCATTACGTTACGGCCAAGAGCAAGCTCTCCTTTTTCCATGGAAGGACCATCTGCAAGAATTTCACCTTTTTCTACTAAATCACCTTCTGCCACAATTGGGCGTTGGTTATAGCAGGTTCCTTGGTTAGAACGGATGAATTTTTGCATTTTATATTTATCTATATCGCCTTTAACTTTCTTACCGTCAATCTCTTCAATACGACGAACCCATACTTGCTTCGCTTCAACACGCTCTACAATGCCTCGTTGCTTACAGATTACAGCAGCACCAGAGTCACGAGCAGATACGTGCTCCATTCCTGTACCAACAATCGGAGATTCCGGTTGCATTAACGGTACAGCTTGACGTTGCATGTTCGCTCCCATTAGGGCACGGTTGGAGTCATCGTTCTCTAAGAATGGAATACATGCTGTCGCAGCAGAAACGACTTGTTTAGGAGATACGTCCATGTAATCTACACGTTCACGTTTTGCAACTGTGTTTTCACCACGGAAACGTACAACAACCTCTTCGTCTAAGAATGAGCCGTCATCTCCTAAGCGTGCGTTCGCTTGAGCAACTACGTAATTATCTTCTTCATCAGCCGTTAGATAATCGATACGGTCTGTCACTTTTCCTGTTTCAGGATCTACGTGACGGTATGGAGTTTCGATAAAACCAAAACGGTTTACTTTTGCAAAGGATGATAATGAGTTAATCAATCCAATGTTTGGACCCTCTGGCGTTTCAATCGGACACATACGACCATAGTGAGAGTAGTGAACGTCACGCACTTCAAATCCAGCACGCTCACGCGTTAAACCACCAGGTCCTAATGCCGATAGACGACGCTTATGCGTTAACTCAGCAAGTGGATTCGTTTGGTCCATGAACTGAGAAAGCTGAGAGCTACCGAAGAACTCTTTAATCGCCGCAATCACGGGACGAATATTAATTAACTGTTGAGGAGTAATCGTTGCAGTATCTTGAATAGACATTCTTTCACGAACTACTCTCTCCATACGAGAAAGACCGATACGGAATTGGTTTTGTAAAAGCTCACCAACTGAACGCAAACGACGGTTACCTAAGTGGTCGATGTCGTCCGTGTCACCTACACCGTGTAAAAGGTTAAAGAAATAACTAATAGACGCAATGATGTCAGCAGCCGAAATGTTTTTCACATCTTCTGTAACGTAAGCATTGCTAATCACATTAATCTCTTTCTCTCCATCTTCATTTGGAGCAAAGATTTTAATAGATTGAACGACCGTTTCGTCTTCAATCACTCCGCCGCCTTGGTGTACAGTTTTGAAGCCAATACCCTTTTCTAGATACGGAATAATTCTATCTAGGTTACGTCGATCTAACGTTGTACCGCGTTCAGCTAAGATTTCGCCTGTTTCAGGGTCAGCAATTGTTTCAGCTAACACTTGACCGAACAGACGGTTCTTAATGTGAAGCTTTTTGTTAATTTTGTAACGTCCTACATTCGCTAAATCATAGCGTTTCGGATCGAAGAAACGAGAGACTAGTAAACTTTTTGCGTTTTCAACTGTAGGTGGTTCACCTGGGCGAAGACGCTCATAAATTTCTAGTAGTGCTTTTTCAATGCTCTCCGTATTATCTTTTTCAAGCGTATTACGAAGATACTCGTTATCCCCTAATAAATCGATGATTTCTTGATCAGTGCCGAAACCAAGAGCACGTAATAAAACAGTTACTGGAAGCTTACGCGTACGATCAATACGCACATACACAACATCCTTTGCGTCTGTTTCATATTCTAGCCAAGCTCCACGGTTAGGGATAACTGTGGCAGAAAAGCCTTTTTTACCATTTTTATCTACTTTACCGCTGTAATACACGCTAGGTGATCGAACTAGCTGTGATACGATAACGCGCTCAGCTCCATTGATGACAAAAGTACCAGTTTCCGTCATTAGTGGGAAATCCCCCATAAAGACTTCTTGGTCTTTTACCTCCCCGGTTTCTTTGTTTACAAGACGTACTTTCACACGAAGTGGTGCAGAAAATGTAACGTCTCGTTCTTTCGATTCATCCACCGGATATTTTGGCTCTCCTAAGCTGTAATCAATGAACTCTAAAGAGAGATTACCAGTGAAATCTTCAATAGGAGAAATGTCGTGGAACATCTCTCTCAAACCCTCATCAAGAAACCACTGATAAGAAGCGGTTTGGATCTCAATTAGATTTGGTAATTCTAAAACTTCACTGATACGCGCAAAACTTCTACGTTGGCGGTGCCGTCCATACTGAACAAGTTGACCTGTCAACTGATTCACCCCTCAAATCAAGCGTTTTGGTTGCGTCTATCTATCTCATAGACAAGAAAAATAGACAAGCCTATAAGACAAAAAAGAAAAAGGGTTTCAAACTAAAACCTCATTTTCACATGACGAGCTATTATTTTATAATCTTTACCATTCTATCCAACAATTATACATGAAGGCATAATTATGGATAATAATATTTTTGCATTATATAATGCTATCACAAGAGCAAAATACCGTCAACATTTTTGTGCTTTTAAAATATAGTAGCCTTTCTCCTTACCAACGACCTCAACTTCACCGAATAATTCTTCTAGTTTATCCATTGCTGAAGGAGCTCCTTGCTTCTTTTGAATGACTACCCAAAGCTCTCCTCCATTCCGAAGCTTATGAAAGCTTTGCTCAAAAATATCATGAACAACCTTTTTCCCAGCTCGAATAGGAGGATTCGTTAAGATTGCCGCAAAGCTCTCTTCCTTTACGGAATGTAATGTATCACTTCTATAGATCGATACATTTTGAACGTTGTTTAGAACGGCGTTTTCTTCAGCAAGAGATAGCGCTCTTTCATTCACATCGACCATATGTACCTGTCGGTTTTCATCCTCTTTTGCAAGGGATAACCCAATAGGGCCGTAGCCACATCCTACATCTAAGAACGGACCATCTACAGCTGGTAGTTTAAAACATTCAAGTAGAGTACGAGAACCAAAATCTATTTCTGATTTTGAAAACACACCTTGATCCGTTTTAAATGTGAACGAGTGACCACGCAAGGTAAACTTGAACGATGTGGGTTTGCTCTCGACTGACGGATTATTTGTAAAATAGTGGTCTCCCACAATTCATCCCTCCAGGAGTTTGGTTGGTGAAGCAATCCACTCTAAAATATCCTTTGAAAAGGTAAAAGTCAAAAAAAGCTCGCTAACGTAAGCGAGCTTTTTTCTATAGGAAAAGAAGAATTACTTAACTTCTACAACCGCGCCAACTTCTTCAAGTTTAGCTTTTAGTTCTTCAGCTTCTTCTTTCGCGATACCTTCTTTAAGTGCTTTTGGAGTGTTGTCAACTAGTTCTTTCGCTTCTTTTAGTCCAAGACCAGTGATTTCACGTACTACTTTGATAACTTTGATCTTAGAAGCACCCGCAGATTCTAGTACTAGATCAAATTCAGTTTGCTCAGCTGCAGCGTCTCCACCAGCAGCTCCACCCATAACAGCTACAGGAGCTGCAGCAGTTACTCCAAATTCTTCTTCAATTGCTTTAACTAGATCGTTCAGTTCAAGAACGGTCATTTCTTTAATCGCATCAATGATTTGTTCTTTAGTCATTGTATATTTCCTCCTTAGAAAATGTTTTTAATTTTTTAATAGACTAACCGATAATTAAGCGCCTTGTTCTTCTTTCTGGTCAGCAACTGCTTTAGTTGCAAGAGCGAAGTTGCGCATTGGAGCTTGAAGTACAGAAAGTAGCATAGACAGTAAGCCGTCGCGTGATGGAAGTTCAGCAAGAGCTTTCACTTCTTCCGCAGAAGCAACATTACCTTCGATGACACCTGCTTTAATTTCAAGCGCTTCGTGTTTTTTCGCGAAGTCGTTAAGAATTTTAGCTGGAGCTATAACGTCTTCTGCACTGAACGCAATTGCGTTTGGACCAGTAAGAGATTCGTTTAATGCACCAAGCTCAACTGATTCAGCTGCACGGCGAACCATAGAGTTTTTAAGAACTTTGAATTCAACGCCTGCTTCACGCATTTGTTTACGAAGCTCTGTTACTTCCGCAACCTTAAGACCACGGTAGTCAACTACTACTACAGATACACTGCTTTTAAACTTATCAGCAATCTCAGAAACTAAAACTTTCTTTTGTTCAATTACACTGCTCATCTTTACACCTCCTAGGTTATGATAGATGAACATTTATACCGTTCAAAGACATATAAAATGCCCTCGCACTTTAGGAAGACACGAGGGCAATAAGAATTAACGTCAAATGACAAGATAATCTATATCGCATGACCTCGGCAGGAAATTAAGCCAAATGGCACCTACTGTCTCCGGTACAAATGTTATTTATTTAAACAACAGAATTTATTATATAACCTGTTGCGCGTAAAGTCAATATGGTAATGATTACTTAACTGTTACAGTTGAAGGATCAACTTTAACGCCAGGTCCCATAGTTGAAGTTACAGTTACAGACTTCATGTACGTACCTTTAGCAGCTGAAGGTTTAACTTTTAATAATGTATCATATACAGTTTGGAAGTTTTCAACAAGCTTGTCGTTTTCGAAAGATACTTTACCAACTGGAACGTGTACGATACCAGCTTTGTCAGCGCGGTATTCTACTTTACCAGCTTTGATTTCGTTAACAGCTTTTGTTACGTCAAATGTAACTGTACCCGTTTTAGGGTTTGGCATTAAACCTTTAGGCCCTAATACACGACCAAGTTTACCAACTTCACCCATCATGTCTGGAGTCGCAACGATTACATCAAAATCGAACCAACCTTGGTTAATTTTGTTGATGAAGTCTGCATCTCCAACGAAGTCAGCTCCAGCAGCTTCCGCTTCTTTCGCTTTCTCACCTTTAGCAAATACTAATACACGTTGAGTTTTACCAGTTCCGTTTGGAAGTACAACTGCCCCACGAACCTGTTGGTCATTTTTACGAACGTCGATACCAAGACGGAAAGCCGCCTCAACTGTCGCGTCAAATTTAACTGTGCTTGTTTTTTTAGCAAGTTCAATCGCTTCTTCGATTGAGTATGCTACTGTGCGATCTACAAGCTTCGCAGCTTCAAGATACTTTTTACCTTTTTTAGCCATTTTATATTTCCTCCTTATGTGGTTTTAGCGGAATAACCTCCCACGAAATAAGGTTGCGAGATAAGAAGATTCTCTCAAGACTCGCAACCTTTTCCAACGAATAGCAGAAGAATTAGTCTTCTACTACGATTCCCATACTACGTGCAGTACCTTCAACCATACGCATTGCAGACTCAACGTTTGCAGCGTTTAGATCCGGCATTTTTGTTTCAGCAATCTCACGTACTTTGTCACGCTTGATTGTTGCAACTTTATTACGGTTTGGTTCACCAGAACCAGACTCAATTCCAACAGCTTTCTTAAGAAGAACAGCAGCTGGAGGAGTTTTCGTAATGAATGTAAATGAACGGTCTTCAAAAACCGAAATTTCAACTGGAATGATAAGACCAGCTTGGTCAGCAGTACGAGCGTTGAACTCCTTACAGAATCCCATGATGTTAACACCGGCTTGACCTAATGCAGGACCAACTGGTGGCGCTGGGTTTGCTTTACCAGCAGGAATTTGTAATTTAACAACTTTAATTACTTTTTTAGCCACGAGACACACCTCCTTAAAGTCCGTGATGTGGTAATAGGGGATTTTCCCCTCCCACTCAATGTGAAAAATGCATAAGCAATTTAAAAAACAATAAACGATGTCAGTTTATCGTCTAGACATACTGACTTTAGAAATACTACCACTTTTTAAAGTGCATTTCAAGTTTTTCCTTATAATTTCTCAATTTGTGTAAAATCAAGTTCTACCGGTGTTTCACGACCGAACATATTGACTAACACTTTTATTTTGGATTTAGCCACATCAATTTCTTCGATTGATCCAGTGAAGTTTGCGAATGGTCCTTCTTTCACCGTAACCGTTTCACCTAATTCGAAATCAATATCCACTCGCTTTTCTTCCATGCCCATGGATTTAAGAATAAATTGAACTTCCTCTGGTAAAAGAGCTGTTGGCTTAGAACCAGAGCCTGCAGAACCTACGAATCCAGTTACACCTGGAGTATTCCGTACAACATACCAAGAATCGTCAGTCATAACGATCTCTACAAGCACGTATCCAGGGAATACTTTACGCTTTACGACTTTCTTTTTACCTATTTTTTATATCTGTTTCTTCTTCTTCTGGTACAATTACACGGAAGATCTTATCTTGCATTCCCATCGTTTCGACGCGTTTCTCAAGATTTGTCTTTACCTTGTTCTCGTAACCAGAATATGTGTGAACAACATACCAGTTTTTCTCCATATCTTAAGGACCTAAAGTCCTTCCCTCCTCTAGTTACAAATTCAATTTTTTGGCAAATTAAAAAACCCGTTAAACGGGTCCTTTAAAGAGATTCCTATTTCTTCCTCAACATTATACCATGTATGAGGACGAGTTATACAGAATTCTTTTTTGAAACTCTCAATTATAGAATCAAATCCATAAGTGTAGAGATTCCAAAATCTACTGCTGCGAAAAATAACGCAACAAATACAACCGTGGAAATGACGGTAATCGTATAACGAGTTAGCTCTTTTCTTTTAGGCCAGCTCGTCTTTTTCATCTCTAACGAGACGTTACGGAAAAACTTAGCGATGTTTGCCATATATGTGTAACCTCCAAGCTTAAAATAGGTGGGGCTTACTTGGTTTGCTTGTGTAAGGTGTGAGCATTGCAATGTTTGCAGTACTTTTTTACCTCGAGTCGTTCACCCTGCTGTTCTTTCTTCGGAGTTGAGTAATTCCTTGAGCCACAGGTTGAGCATTCTAATGTTTGCTTTTGGGACATTTAGCTCACCTTCTGTAATGAAAATGAAATACTTTTAATCTTCTAAAAAAATAACACGAGAATACTACTGTGTCAATAACCGATCAAATTCGTCACTAGGATTAATGAGTCATTTCTCTCACTTCTAAATAGCGCTCTAGCTTACGTTTCACACGTTGTAATGCGTTATCAATAGACTTAACATGTCGGTCTAATAACTCTGAAATTTCCTGGTAGGACTGCCCGTCTAAATAGAGTGCCAATACTTCTCGCTCTAAATCACTTAAAATTTCAGCCATCTTATCTTCCATGTTAGAAAACTCTTCCCGACTAACAATAAGTTCCTGTGGATCAAGTGTTTTTGCAGGGGTAATGATATCCATTAATGTCCGGTCCGATTCTTCGTCATAGATAGGCTTATCCAGTGAAACATAGGAATTAAGGGGTATATGCTTCTGTCTAGTCGCCGTCTTGATCGCGGTAATAATTTGGCGAGTAATACATAGCTCTGCAAAGGCTTTAAAAGAGGCTAGCTTGTCCCCTTTATAGTCTCTGATTGCCTTGTATAAGCCAATCATTCCTTCTTGAACAATATCTTCCCGATCCGCTCCAATTAAAAAATAAGAACGTGCTTTCGCTCGCACAAAATTCCTGTATTTATGAATCAGGAAATCTAATGCATCACTATTTCCATTATGAATTAAGTCTATTACCACTTCATCTTCTAGTCCCTCTAAATGTATCGCATTCATGTTATCGTCTAGACTCAACACGTATCCCTCCGAACGCAGAAAAGCAATAGATATGTCCATTATACTGTAGGCTTTTGGAATCTACAACCTCTCACGAGTCCCCTCGACGCCATTTTTCAAAAATTTCTGCAACTTCTGTTGGTATGTCAATTTTCGACAATGGCTTTTCGTCAGAAATCTTTTTAGCTCGACGTGATATGCGATTTT
The DNA here is from genome assembly GCF_000171615.1 of Bacillus coahuilensis m4-4. Lineage (GTDB taxonomy): Bacteria > Bacillota > Bacilli > Bacillales > Bacillaceae_K > Bacillus_T > Bacillus_T coahuilensis. The sequence continues at coordinate 43,171 of NZ_ABFU01000005.3, forward strand.
GAATCAATTTTATTTCAGTATGAAGTTCTCGTGCTGACTTTCTTAACGCACCTTGAGCAAAGATGACCCACTGCTCTGTGAAGTCTGAAGTCGCAACATGCACTTCCGTTCGAATGTTGGTTAGTTCTATTGCTAATTTCTCAATCCGCTCATCGGCCGTTTCTTTTTCTCTTGTATAAAGAACATCCACATTATAATTACGATATTTTTTACCAATTCCTTGTACGAAATGTGCATCAAAAACAACGATTACTTTAAATCCTGTATAGCCTTGATAGTCTGCCAACCATTCTACTAGTATGTCTCTCGCTTGCGAGAGGTCATTGTTTTTGTAGCGCTTTAGCTCCGGCCAAGCACCAATCATGTTATAGCCATCAACAAGTAGGATCTGCTCCATTTTCGTTATCCTTCTAACGGATAACGTTTTCGATGAACTTCGTAGAGAAGAAGGCTAGCAGCTACTGAAGCATTTAAGGACGTAACATGACCTCTCATAGGTAGTTGGACAAGAAAATCACACTTTTCTTTAACGAGACGACTCATCCCTTTTCCTTCACTCCCTATTACTAAGCAAAGTGGCATAGATGCATCCATTTGTCTGTAGTCTTGTTTTCCTTTTGCATCTGTACCGGTTACCCAAATTCCACGTTCCTTGAGTTCATCTATCGTTTGAGACAGGTTGGTGACACGAGCGACTGGAATATGCTCAATCGCACCTGTAGATGCTTTCGCTACGGTAGCAGTCAGCCCCACAGCACGCCTTTTTGGAATAATGATACCATGCGCTCCCACAGCGTCGGCTGTTCTCATGATACTTCCAAGATTATGAGGGTCTTCTAATTCATCTAATAATAATACAAGGGGAGTTTCCCCTCTAGATTCAGCTAATGCAAACATATCATCAAGTGAAGAGTACTGATACGCTGCGACTTGCGCAACAACCCCTTGGTGGTTGGATACCATTTGATCCATTTTTTTCTTTGGAACGAATAATACCTGTACACTGGATTCTTTAGCTAGTCCTAAAACTTGCTGCATTTGACCCTTTTGAGAACCTTCTGCAACCCAGATTTTATTAATATCACGACCTGCTTTTAACGCTTCAATAACTGGATTTTTTCCAGCAATATAATCGGTTGACATACTATATGCCCCCTTTCCTTTACACCAAAATTTTCTTCATTAATTCCTCTATCCGTTCTTCTCTACCTAGAAGATGTAGGTACCCAATAACCGCTTCAAATGCTGAGCTGTAGCGATACGTTTGAACATCTGTATTCTTAGGGACAGATCCACTTTTAGCATTCCGTCCCCTTCTTAATACAGATTGTTCTTCTTCTGATAACACGTCTCCCTCTAACCAGCTCTTCACAATTTCTGCTTGTGCTTTAGCGGAAACATAACGAGTAGCTTCCTTGTGTAGAATATGAGGCTTCACTTTTCCTTTTTCAATGAGGTATTGACGTACATACACTTCATAAATCGCATCGCCCATATACGCTAGTACTAGAGGGTTAAGCTGCTTAACATCAAGCTTTGTTTCAGAGCTACTCACTTAAGACCCTCTCTTCCAACGTGTACCTTGAGGCGTATCTTCAAGCACAATGTTCATCTCTTTTAATTTGTCACGAATTTCATCTGAGCGTTTAAAATCACAATTCTTACGCGCTTGTATGCGTTCTTCAATGAGCTTTTCAATCTCTTCGTCAAGAAGCTCTGCTTCTCCCGAAAGCTTTAACCCCAAAACGTCAAACAATTCTTCAAACGTCTGTGTAAATTCGTCTAATACACGCACCTCTGTATTTTCTTCCATCAAGTAATAGTTCCCTTGTTTGGATAAGTCAAACAGAACCGAGATAGCATTCGCTGTATTAAAATCGTCATCCATCGCTTGGATGAATTGTTTTTTAAGCTCAGCTATTTGGCCTACCCACTTTTCAGTACCTTCTCCTAAGTTCACGCTTGATTCTTTGCGGTACGTGATGTTTTGGTACGTCGTTCGTAATCGATCTAATGCGGTCTTTGTATTCTCTACTAGGTCCGCACTGTAGTTGATTGGATGACGATAGTGAACAGATAGCATAAAGAAGCGAAGTACCTGCGGGTCAGTTTCTTTAATGATATCGTGAACTAACACAAAGTTTCCAAGCGACTTTGACATCTTCTCGTTATCTATATTAATATAGCCGTTATGCATCCAATACTTTGCAAAAGGCTTCCCTGTTAAGGCCTCTGATTGTGCAATTTCATTCTCATGGTGAGGGAATGTTAAATCTTGCCCACCAGCATGAATATCAATCGTATCACCTAAATACTTTCTCACCATCGCAGAGCACTCAATATGCCACCCAGGACGACCTTTACCGAAAGGACTGCTCCAATAAATTTCTCCTTCTTTCGCTGCCTTCCATAACACAAAGTCTAGGGGATCTTCTTTTTTCTCCCCTACTTCAATACGTGCACCGGATTGAAGATCTTCTATCGGTTGGTGAGAGAGCTTTCCGTACCCTTCAAATTTCTTTGTACGGTAATACACATCACCTTGTGATTCGTATGCATATCCTTTATCCATTAGAGCTGAAATAAACTCAATAATGATATCAATATTCTCTGTTACACGAGGATGTAAGTCCGCTTTACTGCATCCAAGTGCCGCCGTATCTTCAAAGTAAGCATCAATAAAGCGTTCAGCAATAGTCGGTACATCTTCACCTAATTCATTTGCCGCTTTGATCAGCTTATCGTCTACATCTGTAAAATTAGAAACAAAGTTCACGGCGTATCCTCTGTATTCTAAATAGCGACGCACCGTATCATATACGATCGCTGGTCTTGCATTACCAATGTGAATGTAATTGTATACGGTCGGACCACATACATACATTTTTACCTTTCCTTCTTCTAGAGGCACGAACGGCTCTTTTTTACGTGTCAACGTATTATATAATTGAATACTCATATGAGATCCCCCTTCTTCTCAGCTTCTTTTAGCTGTTGTCGTAATTCTTGTATTTCTCTTTCCATCTCTGAACAACGCTCAGCAATAGGGTCTGGTAAATCACTGTGATTAAAGTCCTTCTTCACTCTCACGCCGTCTTGAATCACGACCGTGCCCGGTATCCCTACTACCGTAGAATTAGGCGGTACATCCTTTAACACAACGGACCCTGCCCCTATTTTTGAATTCTCTCCTACTGTTATAGAGCCTAACACCTTTGCTCCAGCGGCAATCAACGCATTACTTTCAACCGTTGGGTGGCGCTTTCCCTTTTCTTTACCGGTACCACCTAGAGTAACTCCTTGATAAAGAGTGACGTTATCACCAATTTCACAGGTCTCGCCCACGACCACTCCCATTCCATGATCGATGAAAAATCTTCTGCCAATTTTAGCGCCAGGGTGGATTTCTATACCTGTGAAAAATCGACTAATTTGCGAAATCATGCGAGCGAGGAAATATAATTTTCGTTTATAAAAGAAATGAGCGATACGATGAGACCAAATAGCATGAAGCCCGGCATACGTTAAGATGACTTCAAAATAGCTTCTCGCTGCAGGATCTTGCTCGAATATGACGTCGATATCTTCTTTGAAAAGCTTAAACATTTTGTGTTCCTCCTTTCTCATTACAAATAAAAAAACGCCTCTGTCATCATGACAGAGACGCAGTTGGCGCGGTTCCACTCTGTTTAAGGTAATTCACTTACCTTCAACTTAAACCTGTTAACGGTGGGTACCGCCCCTGTCTACTTCCCTTTATTCGACAGTGGACTCCGAGGGGCATTTCGGAAACAGAGAGGCTAAACCACTTTCAGCCAAGGTGGTTCTCTCTAAGAGCATCTGCTTCGTACTTCTCCTCATCAACGCTTTTATGATGATAGTGTAAGGATGAATGTCAGGGAAAAACATTCCCCACTGACCTTACCCTTCGATACGTTTTTTGGTGATTAGTTATAATATATTACAGTATCTCCAATTTGTTAACTTAAAACACTTGATAAACGAAGGGTAACTTTTTCTTTTCCAAGTAAAGCTATGGCATTCGGAAGTTCTGGTCCGTGAGTTTGTCCAGTTACGGCTACGCGGATTGGCATGAATAACTTTTTACCTTTATGACCTGTTTCTTTTTGAACTTCTTTAATGGCTGCTTTAATAGCCGCAGGGTCTAATTCAGTAAGAGCTTCCACTTTTTCTTTGAATACACGCATAACTTCAGGCACTTGCTCTTCCGCTAATACCGCTTTCGCTTCTTCATTGTACTCAATATCATTCTTAAAGAACATTTCAGAAAGCTCCACAATTTCAGCACCGTAGCTCATTTGTTCTTGGTATAAAGAGATCACACCCTTCGCCCACTCAAGCTCAGTTTCTGAAGGATTTTCTTCAAGCTTACCTGCTTTGATTAAATGAGGTAGGGAGAGTTCAGCTACTTCATCTAGACTTAAGTTTTTCATGTATTGATTGTTCATCCAAGCTAGCTTATTTGTATCGAATACCGCAGGAGAAGTAGATAGACGCTCTGCGTCAAAGATTGAAATAAATTCATCCTTTGAGAAAATCTCTTCTTCGCCTTTTGGAGACCAACCTAGAAGACCAATAAAATTAAATAATGCTTCTGGTAGGTACCCTAATCCTGCGTACTGTTCAATAAATTGGATAATCGACTCATCACGCTTACTCAGCTTTTTACGGCTTTCGTTCACAATTAACGTCATGTGACCGAATACAGGTGCTTGCCATCCGAACGCTTCGTAAATCATCATTTGCTTCGGCGTGTTCGAGATATGATCATCACCGCGTAAAATATGAGAGATTTTCATGAGATGGTCATCAACAGCCACAGCAAAGTTATACGTAGGTGTCCCGTCTTTTTTTACAATGACGAAGTCGCCGATACCATCTGATTCAAACGCTACCTCTTCTTTTACCATGTCATCAAAACGATAGACTTTTCCTGCTGGTACGGCGAAACGAATGCTTGGTTGTCTTCCTTCTGCTTCTAATCGCTCTCTATCCTCTGTAGTCAAGTGACGGCATTTACCAGAGTATCGAGGCATTTGACCAGCCGCTTGCTGGGCTTCACGTTCTGCTTCTAATTCTTCCTCTGTGCAATAGCAGTAGTAGGCTTTTCCTTCACGTACTAATTGCTCATAAAGCTCTTTATAAATATGGTTACGCTCTGATTGACGATAAGGTCCAAATCCACCATCTTTATCAACACTCTCATCCCAGTCAATTCCTAACCACTGTAAGTACTGTAATTGACTCTCTTCCCCACCTTCGATGTTACGCTTCTTATCTGTATCTTCAATACGGATAATAAACTTCCCATCATGATGACGTGCATAAAGATAGTTGAATAATGCGGTTCTAGCATTACCTATATGTAAATGTCCTGTTGGACTTGGCGCATAACGAACGCGAACTTCTGACATGACCATTCCTCCAAATAGATTATTTAATCATCACTGAACATGTGATATCACTGTTCTCTCTTTACTTCTATATATCTAAGATAGTGTATCATCACTTTCTCTTCATAGAAAGTAGCTTTATCCTTTTTTCGTTAATAAAATCGTACACTGGGCAGCGATTCCTTCTCCTCTTCCTGTAAAGCCTAATTTTTCAGTTGTAGTCGCCTTCACATTCACTTGAGAAGCATCCGCTTCTAAGATTTGGGCAATACGTTCTCTCATTTGCCCCACATAAGGAGCCATCTTCGGTTTTTGGGCAATGATCGTGCAATCGATATTACAGAGCTCGTACCCCTCCTCCTTAACAACTTCCCATACTCTTTCTAGTAGGACACTTGAATCTGCGTCTTTAAAAGCAGCATCTGTATCTGGAAAGTGGTGGCCGATATCCCCTTTTGCCACGGCCCCAAGAGCCGCATCTGCTACCACATGTAAAAGTACATCTGCGTCAGAATGTCCAAGCAACCCTTTTTCGTATGGAATGGTAATGCCTCCAAGAATAAGAGGGCGTCCTTCTACTAATTGATGAACATCAAAGCCTTGTCCAATTCGAAACATACTCTTTTCTCCTTTAACTTAACGATTCTCTCTTTTTCAAAATAGCTTCTGCAAAGTAGAGATCTTCAGGTGTTGTTATTTTAATATTATCATAATCACTTTCCACTATGTCCACCTGAACATCCAAGTATTCAAGTAAGCTGGCATCATCTGTACCCATCCATCCATATTCACGCGCTTTTTCATGTGCTGTTTGAATCACAGAAACACGAAAAGCTTGTGGGGTTTGCACCGACCACAAGCTAGAACGTTCTATTGTTTGTTGAACCTGATGATGGAGAACTTTTTTGATTGTATCTTTTACAGGAACAGCTGGAATCGCCGCTCCTGTTTGTCGTGATACGTTCACAAGGGTAGAGACAATTTCACCTGTTACAAATGGTCTAGCACCGTCATGAATTAACACAATGTCCTCTGTAACAGCCTGAAGTCCATTGTATACACTATCTTGACGCTCATTCCCACCATGTACGATGGCTTTAATCTTCTTGACCTTGTGTTGACGTAAAAGCTCCTCCATAATCATTTGTTCATCTGGATGGATGACGAGTATGATTCCCTTACAAGCTGGATCTTGTTCAAATAGGTGTAAAGAGTGAATAAGAATGGGAGAGCCTTGTAAAAGCAATAGCATTTTATTTTGATTAGCGCCCATTCGTTTCCCTTTACCCGCAGCCAGTAGCACGACATCATACATCATGAATCCTTCTCCTCTTTTATAAAGCTTTTTCTAACAATTTAGGCTTAGCAAAAATCATCCGACCTGCGCTTGTCTGTAATACAGACGTCACAAGCACATCGATATATCTACCAATATAATTTTTACCTTCTTCTACGACAATCATCGTTCCGTCATCTAAATAAGCAATCCCTTGGTTATGTTCTTTCCCGTCTTTGATTACCTGAACATGCATTTCTTCCCCAGGTAACACAACCGGCTTCACTGCATTAGCCAAGTCATTAATATTTAGGACTTGTACACCTTGAAGGTCACAAACTTTGTTTAAATTAAAATCGTTCGTCACAACGATTCCCTGCATAATTTTTGCTAGCTTTACAAGCTTGCTATCTACTTCTTGAATATCCTCAAAGTCACCTTCATAAATTTGAACCTCAATGGGCAACTCTTTTTGGATACGATTTAAAATATCTAATCCACGTCGTCCACGATTACGCTTTAGAGCATCAGATGAATCTGCAATATGTTGGAGCTCTTCTAAAACAAATTGAGGAATGACAATGACACCGTCTAAAAATCCCGTTTGGCAAATGTCTGCAATACGACCGTCAATAATGACACTAGTATCTAAGATTTTAAAGGATGTAGACGGTACATCCGCTTCTTCTTCTACAGATTTTTTCTTTTTGACGTGATTGAATGGTAAACAGTGAGATGATTTCTTCACGCTTTTTAATCCCAACTTGAAATCCCATATATCCTAAAAATAGACTGAGTAGAATCGGAATAAGCGTGTCAAGTACAGGGATTTCCACCATACTTATCGGTAATCCAAATAGAAAGGCTAATAGAAGACCCAGCATCAAACCAATACTTCCAAAAATAATTTCGATTGCCGGTAGATTCATTAACGTATCTTCTAACCATTTCACAAAATTGACTACATATCCAACTGCCCAGAATGTTAATAGAAAGAAAATAATAGCTCCTACAATGGCCGTTGTATATGAGTTATTAATTAATGCTACATCATTTAAACTTGTTAACTTAAGGAGATCATCAAGAAGAAAGACACCGAGTGTTCCCCCTATCAATAGGAAACAACCTTGTACAATTCGTTTTAACATCTCCCCACCTCCTTTTCATTATTATAAACATTTTAGCTAAATTAGTGGGATTTAAACCTCATTTTTAATAAATGTCATAGAACAGAAAACAAAATGTTATATCAAGATAATTATTGATACCATGGTACATAAAATTATTCCATATTCTATCCTATTCCGACTATGAATGTCAAAGCTGTCTCTCTGCATAAGTCTGTTCTTTAAATAGCTTTAACCCTTCCTTTATCTTTCTAGCTCTTACTTCTCCAATCCCATCAACCTCATCTAACTCTTGAATCGTAGCCTTCGATATTTCACCTAGGTGTTGAAATTTAGCTACTAGATTATCAATAATCATAAGGGGTAGACGTGGGATTTTGCTTAAGATTCTATAGCCTCTAGTACATACAAACTGGTCCAAAGCAACATAACCCTGATACCCTAAAAGCTTTAGTAGAATGGCATCATCGAGAACTTCCTTAGATACTTTACGTTGTAGTTGATCTAAAGTTTCATATGGATTCACATTTTGATGGGCGGCATAGTCTCGAAAAATATAAATCGCTTCTTCTTCAATATCTGTCAAAAGCTCATTCATTTGAAGTCTAATCAATCTTCCTTCTACACCAAGTTCATTTAAATAAGAGCAGATTTCATGCTTAATGCGAAGGACCATTTCAAAACGGTGGAGCACCTTTAACAAATCGTTGTACGTGACAAACTCTTCAAATTCCAGGAGTGACAGATTCGATATACTCTGATCAAGCACCACTTTGTATTTCTCCAGCGTTTGAATTCCTTGGTTGGCTTTCGTTAAGATAACGGATATGTCTTTTAATGAATAGCGGAATTCACCTTGATATAACGTAATGACATTTCGTCGCTGAGAAATGGCCATCACTATTGCTTTTGTCTGTTTTGCCACTCGTTCAGCCGTGCGGTGTCTCATTCCAGTTTCGGACGAAGGGATAAACGCATCTGGTATAAGCTGGGCATTCGCAAGAATAATTTCAGTTCCTGTATTATTTAATATAATGGCCCCGTCCATTTTAGCGAGTTCGTATAAATAACTCGGTGAAAAAGAACAGTTGATTTTAAATCCTCCGTCTACAATGGCTTTGACCTGGTCATTATACCCTAGCACAATCAGTCCACCCGTATTGGCTCTCAGAACATTATCAATTCCCTCTCTAATTGGTGTACCTGGAGCTACAAACTTTAGGATATCCGCCACGTGTTGCTCTACCCTCGTCTTTTCTTCCATGATGTATTAGCCTCCTAAAGCATATTGAAGTGCTTCACCGACATTCTTTACACCAATGACCTGTATCCCATCTGGAATTTTCCATCCCCCGATATTATTTCCCGGCAATATTACTCGTTCAAACCCTAATTTTGCTGCTTCTTGAACTCTTTGTTCAATTCTGCTTACTCTACGGACTTCGCCTGTTAATCCAACCTCACCAATAAAACAATCTGTTGCCTTTGTCGGCTTTTCTCTAAACGATGAAGCGATACTGATGACAATAGCTAAATCAATCGCTGGCTCATCTAGTTTTAAGCCGCCCGCTACCTTAATATACGCATCTTGATTCTGTAATAACATTCCCACACGCTTTTCTAAAACGGCCATTAGAAGATTGACACGGTTATAATCTGTACCCGTTGCCATTCTTCTAGGATTCCCAAAACTTGTAGGAGATATAAGTGCTTGAATTTCAACAAGAACAGGTCTTGTGCCCTCCATCGATGCAACGACAGTGGAGCCGCTAGAACCCCCAGATCGCTCTTCTAAGAAAATTTCAGAAGGATTTTCAACTTCATCTAATCCTTCTTCCTTCATTTCAAAAATACCCATCTCATTTGTAGAACCAAAGCGGTTTTTAACCGCACGTAGAATTCGATAGGAATGATGACGTTCTCCTTCGAAATATAAAACGGTATCAACCATATGCTCAAGTAGTCTAGGACCAGCAATCGATCCTTCTTTTGTTACGTGACCTACGATAAAAATAGCAATACCTTTCGTTTTCGCGATTCTCATCAGTTCTGCCGTACACTCTCTTACTTGAGAAACACTACCGGGTGCAGAGGTCACATTTGGGTGATAGACTGTTTGGATACTATCCACGATGACAAAATTGGGGTTCATTTCTTCAATAGTCCCAGAGATAATTTCTAAATTGGTTTCAGCAAAGACAAAAAGATCATCTTCGTTAATATTTAGCCTGGTCGCTCGTAGCTTTGTTTGTTTTATGGATTCCTCTCCTGATATATACAGAACGCTTTCTTTCATAGAAGCTAACTGAGAAGATACTTGAAGTAATAAAGTAGATTTCCCAATCCCTGGGTCTCCTCCTATTAATACGAGGGAACCTGGCACGACTCCGCCGCCTAATACGCGGTTCAATTCGCGAAGTTTTGTTTTTACACGTGGTTCTTGGGTCGTTTCAATACTTGTAATTTTTTCTGCTTTATTAGGGCCACTCGGGGCTGAGTGTTGAAATGCACCTCTAGGCGCCTTTCCAACGATTTCTACCTCTTCCACCATCGTATTCCACTGGTGGCAGCTAGGGCATCGTCCCATCCACTTTGGCGACTCATATCCGCACTCTTGGCACATAAACTTTGTCTTCTTCTTTGCCACTTTCTTAACCCCTCTTTATATAATATGTAAAACCATGTTGCTCATATGAATTAGGAATAGCTTAATCATACAAGAAAGGTACACGTAATACGAAGAATACGTGTACCTTTTATGATAGGCCTTGTTAAAAAATGCCCTTAGATCATTCATGTTGTATGATTATGAATTGGATGTAGTAGATTCTGTTGGTTCTTGGATGTTAACTTTGAACTCTCCTTCTTCTACATCAATGCTTATGTTTTGTCCTGTAATAATGGTTCCTTTTAACAGTTCCTCTGATAGGCGGTCCTCGATATGCTTTTGAATCGCTCTTCTCAGTGGTCTTGCTCCGTATTCAGGATCAAAGCCTTCATCCGCTATTTTATCTTTTGCTTTATCTGTTAAGGATAGATGAATATCCTGTTCAATTAGACGTTTTGTTAATTGATCACTCATAAGCGTCACAATTTCTTGTAGATGCGCTTTTTCTAGAGAATGGAACACGATCGTTTCGTCGATACGGTTTAGGAATTCAGGACGGAAAGCGCGCTTAAGCTCCTCCATCACTTTTCCTTTCATGTCTTTATAATCCTCACCAGAATCAGATACATTGAACCCAACATTTTTATTTCGTTGTAATGTTGAAGCTCCCACGTTTGACGTCATGATTAATACGGTATTTCTAAAATCTACAGTACGACCCTTACTGTCTGTTAAACGTCCGTCTTCTAATACTTGAAGAAGGATATTAAACACATCCGGATGGGCCTTTTCAATTTCGTCAAGAAGGATGACAGAATATGGTTTACGACGAACCTTTTCCGTTAATTGTCCACCTTCATCGTATCCTACATAGCCTGGAGGTGATCCGACAAGACGTGAAGTTGAATGCTTCTCCATGTATTCAGACATATCGATACGAATCATCGCATCCTCATCACCAAACATTGCTTCCGCTAGGGCTCTTGCAAGCTCTGTTTTTCCTACTCCTGTTGGACCAAGGAAGATAAATGATCCAATTGGACGCTTTGGATCTTTTAATCCAGCTCTAGCGCGTCGTACAGCTTTTGACACAGCCTTAACTGCTTCCTCTTGCCCAATAACACGAGAATGCAAGATGGATTCAAGATTTAATAATTTATCTGTTTCGGTTTGAGCGATTTTTGATACAGGTACTCCCGTCCAAACAGATACAACATGAGCAATGTCATCTACGGTTACTTCCGTATTTTCTTGCCCTTGTTTTTCCTTCCACGTGTTTTTCGTAGAATCTAACTCTTCTCTAAGCTTTTGCTCAGTATCACGTAAGCTTGCTGCCTTTTCAAACTCTTGGCTTTGAACTGCAGCATCCTTTTCTTTACGAACCGTTTCTAATCGTTGCTCTAACTCTTTTAAATTGGGCGGAGTCGTATACGAACGAAGTCGTACTTTTGAACCCGCTTCGTCAATTAAATCAATAGCTTTATCTGGTAAAAATCGATCGGAAATGTATCGATCAGATAATTTTACTGCTGCTTGAATGGCTGCATCTGTAATTGATACGCGGTGATGAGCCTCGTAGCGATCACGAAGACCTTGTAAAATTTGAATCGATTCATCTACAGTTGGTTCATCTACTTGAATAGGTTGGAAACGGCGTTCTAACGCTGCATCCTTTTCAATGTATTTTCGGTATTCATCTAATGTTGTCGCTCCAATACATTGAAGCTCACCGCGAGCTAGAGATGGCTTTAAAATATTTGAAGCATCAATGGCACCCTCTGCTCCACCAGCACCAATTAACGTATGAAGCTCATCTATGAATAGAATAATATTCCCCGCTTGACGAATCTCATCCATTACCTTTTTTAATCGATCTTCAAACTCTCCTCGATATTTGGTACCCGCTACAACGGTGCCCATATCAAGTGTCATCACGCGCTTATCGCGTAAAATTTCTGGAACTTCATTTTGAATAATTTGCTGTGCTAAGCCTTCTGCAATAGCCGTTTTACCTACACCAGGTTCTCCAATTAATACAGGGTTGTTTTTCGTACGACGTGACAGCACTTCAATAACACGCTGAATTTCTTTACTACGCCCAATGACAGGGTCTAAGCTTCCTTCCCGCGCAATTGCAGTTAAATCGCGTGCTAGGCTATCTAGAGTAGGTGTATTCGCACCCGCATTCCCTCCACCTTGGTGAGAAGAAGACTCAGATGATCCAAGTAGCTGTAAAACTTGCTGTCTCGCTTTATTTAAGCTAACTCCAAGGTTATTTAATACTCTAGCTGCTACACCTTCTCCTTCACGAATGAGACCTAAAAGGATATGCTCTGTTCCTACGTAAGAGTGACCAAGCTTTCGTGCTTCATCCATTGATAATTCAATAACCTTCTTGGCACGTGGAGTATAATGGATATTTTGTGTAGTTTCTTTTCCTTTACCAATTAATGTTTCTACTTCTTTTTGAATCTTTTCTGAGCTTAATCCTAGCGCATACAGAGCTTTAGCCGCTATGCCTTCCCCTTCTCGAACTAGACCTAGTAATATATGCTCTGTTCCAATATTAGAGTGAGATAAGCGAATGGCCTCTTCTTGAGCTAGTGCTAATACCTTTTGGGCTCTTTCAGTAAATCGTCCAAACATCATAATGGTTTCCTCCTAACTTATTCTTTCTCCAATTTCAAACGCTCTCTTATAATCGTTGCTCGTTTACTATCTCGTTCACCCGGTGATAATACCTCTCCAGAGAACTGTTGAATAAAACCAACTTGTGTTAATACCATTAATTCATTTAATACATTCCTTGAGATATTCGTGATTAAGTCTAAATCAATTCCTAAGCGAAGGTCTGATAAATACTTTGCAGCCTCTTTACTATCCATAATCCGACTGTTCGTTAAAATTCCATAGGAACGGTATACTCGGTCTTCAAGCTTTAAAGGGGATACTTCCATAATGGACTTTCTTGCTTGATGCTCTCTCTCAATAATTTGATTGACAACGCCGCGTAAGTCTTCCACAATTTCTGTTTCTGATTTACCGAGAGTTAATTGATTGGAAATCTGAAATATATTTCCTAATGCTTCACTACCCTCTCCGTAGATCCCCCTTACGACTAAACCCAACTGATTAATAGCTGTAATCACTCGGTTCATCTGTTGTGTCATCACTAGCCCTGGTAGATGAACCATTACACTCGCCCTTAAACCAGTTCCTACATTTGTCGGGCAACTTGTTAAATACCCTCTATTTTCATCAAAAGCAAAATCGAGGTGACCTTCTAACCAATCATCTATTTCATTTGCTTTTTCTAATGCACTTTCTAATTGAAGTCCAGGATATAAGCATTGAATACGAAGATGATCTTCTTCGTTAATCATAATACTAATATCTTCTTCGTCTGATAAAAGTACAGCTCCAGCTTTTGAATGATCCGCCAGATTGGGGCTTATTAAGTGCTTCTCCACTAATACCCTCTTTTGCAAAGGTTGAAGCTCATTCATCTTCACCATTTCTAGGGTGAAAGGATTATTATTTGATACCGTATACTTTACTTGATGTAATAACCTGTCATTTGCCTCTTCATCTCCTTTTAAAGGAAATGGAAGATGTTCAATATTACGTGCTAAGCGAACTCTTGTGCTTAACACGATGTCACCCTCTGGACCTTCTTCTTTCATCCAAGAGCTCACTGCTTTTTCCATAAACTTTTCTAGAGACACTACTTCTCGCCTCCCTCTTGATTCACTTGTTTTTCAAGGTGACGGATTTCATCTCTTACTTTAGCTGCTTCTTCAAATTCTTCGTTTGTTATAAGCTGCTGAAGGTTTTGACGTAAGTCTTGAACCTGTCTCTTCAAAAAGACCTTCTTTCCTGCCCGTTGAGGAATTTTCCCTTTATGAGAGCTGTTACCACTATGGACTCGCTTTAATATAGGGTCTAGCTTATTTTCAAACGCTTCGTAGCAGTGATCACACCCAAATTTTCCAACCTGTAAAAATTCTTGAAACGTCCTATTACATTGACTACATTTCATTTCAGGTTCGGGAGGGACTGCTGCTTCTTTTTGTGTGGCCATATTAAACAATCCAGATAATAAGTGATTAACGGTAAAAGCAGATGCACTATTGATAAATGATTCGTTCTTCTCTTGTGCACATACTGGACAAAGATGGACTTCCGTCTTTTCGCCATTTACTATTTTAGTAAAATGCAGACTTGCAGGTCTTTCCCCACATTCTTGACATACCATAACGATATCATCACCTATCCTATTTATATTTTAAGGTTTCAATCATCGTCTTTAACATCCTAGCTCGCAGCTCATCCCTCATAGGAAGCTCTAGATATAAAACAGATCGATCCATCACACTTAGGATGATTTTCGCTTCCCTTAAAGATAAGATTTCTTCTTCTACAAGTCGTTGAATGATGTTATGAGCAGTGTTTTGAGAAATTCTATTTCCAATTATCCTAGTCACTTCGTCAATCAAATGAGCTTCATCATGGGTTTGCACTTTAGCAATTCGAATATACCCACCACCTCCACGCTTACTTTCTACGATATAGCCTCGTTCAAGAGTAAATCGTGTATTGATGACGTAGTTTATTTGGGAAGGAACACATTGAAAGCGATCTGCTACTTCATTTCGTTTAATTTCTACGATATCAGACTCTGCGCCTTCTAATATTTGCTTCAAATATTTTTCAATGATATCCGAAATATTCCCCATTGAACCTCCTCCTTTTTTGACTTTGACTAACTTTGACTAAAATAATACTATAAACCTGTTGTAATTTCAATTAAGATACTCACGCCGTTCCCTTCCTATTTTATCCACATACTAGAGACCTAAACATGTTGGACACATATATTTAAGGGTTATATTACTATATTCAAAACTATAGGATATACAACTCATCCCACATACATATTTTAATGGTATATAAGTTAACTTCGTAACAATGGTATGATAATAGTAACTATAACGACGAAAGGATTGAATAATCATTGGTTAAAAGATATCAATTATTGCTAGGAGCATTTTTATTTATTTTATTAGGGTATAGCTTTAATACCAATCCTCAGTATATATGGGTCACACCGGTTAGCTACTTAATTGCTGGCGGACTCTTTATCGCTGAAGCGATAATGCTAATTAAAAAGAAATAAGCATGAAGTCTTTACAGAACACTAATAAACTACTTTCATGAAAAGAACTACCTACTGTAGCTATTTAGTTATGAGGAATCAGCTATACAAGTTGAACAGTTTATTAACCTGGTCCCACTCTAGTTGGTGTGGGACCTTTGGATTTATTCGGTAATAATTAGAAAAAAAACAGCCTATCTCTAAAGATAGACTGTTTTATCATTTGCACGSSGACGTCCTACTCTCACAGGGGGAAGCCCCCAACTACCATCGGCGCTGAAGAGCTTAACTTCCGTGTTCGGTATGGGAACGGGTGTGACCTCTTCGCTATTGCCACCATACATATTCAGTTTGACAGTACGTTGTACTCTCAAAACTAGATAAAGTTCATGAAGATATGTGAATATCGTGTGTTAGATTATTTGGTTAAGTCCTCGACCGATTAGTATTCGTCAGCTCCATATGTCACCATACTTCCACCTCGAACCTATCAACCTGATCATCTTTCAGGGGTCTTACTTCAAAGAAAGAGAAATCTCATCTTGAGGGGGGCTTCATGCTTAGATGCTTTCAGCACTTATCCCTTCCGCACATAGCTACCCAGCGATGCCTTTGGCAAGACAACTGGTACACCAGCGGTGCGTCCATCCCGGTCCTCTCGTACTAAGGACAGCTCCTCTCAAATTTCTTACGCCCACGACGGATAGGGACCGAACTGTCTCACGACGTTCTGAACCCAGCTCGC
Organism: Bacillus coahuilensis m4-4; assembly: GCF_000171615.1. Classification (GTDB taxonomy): domain Bacteria; phylum Bacillota; class Bacilli; order Bacillales; family Bacillaceae_K; genus Bacillus_T; species Bacillus_T coahuilensis. The sequence goes on from NZ_ABFU01000005.3 coordinate 59,496, forward strand.
GTACCGCTTTAATGGGCGAACAGCCCAACCCTTGGGACCGACTACAGCCCCAGGATGCGATGAGCCGACATCGAGGTGCCAAACCTCCCCGTCGATGTGGACTCTTGGGGGAGATAAGCCTGTTATCCCCGGGGTAGCTTTTATCCCGTTGAGCGATGGCCCTTCCATGCGGAACCACCGGATCACTAAGCCCGACTTTCGTCCTGCTCGACTTGTAGGTCTCGCAGTCAAGCTCCTTGTGCCTTACCTCTACGAATGATTTC
>NZ_ABFU01000004.1 GCF_000171615.1 Bacillus coahuilensis m4-4
TTTCATTCCCTACAAAATAAGTTATAATAGTGGGAGTGATTATGGTGGAGGAGGGAGAAAATGGGTTATCAGGCTTTATATCGTGTGTGGCGTCCGCAGACGTTTGAGGATGTAGTGGGTCAGCAGCACGTTACACAGACGCTTCAGAACGCCCTCCTTCAGGACAAGATCTCCCATGCGTACTTATTCTCGGGTCCTAGGGGTACTGGGAAGACGAGTGCGGCAAAGATTTTAGGGAAAGCTGTTAACTGTGAACGAGCTCCGATTGCAGAACCTTGTAATGAATGTGCAGCTTGTAAAGGTATTATGGATGGATCAATTCAAGATGTTATTGAAATTGATGCTGCATCCAACAACGGAGTAGAAGAAATACGAGATATTCGAGATAAAGTGAAATTTGCTCCAAGTGCTGTTCGATTTAAGGTCTATATTATTGATGAAGTGCATATGTTATCTATTGGTGCGTTTAATGCTCTGTTAAAGACGTTAGAAGAGCCACCAAAGCACGTTATGTTCATTTTAGCGACCACAGAACCACACAAAATTCCTTTAACCATTATTTCTCGTTGTCAACGCTTTGACTTTAAACGAATTACTCCGCGTGACATCGTTGGGAGAATGTCCTACATAGCAAATGAATCTGGTGTAGACGTTGAAGAGCAAGCGCTTCATGTTATTGCAAGAGCGGCAGAAGGTGGAATGCGTGACGCCCTTAGCTTATTAGATCAGGCGATTTCATTCAGTGATGATAAAGTTATGGTCGGTGATGCGTTAACTGTAACAGGTGCTGTAGCTCAGGTTCACTTAAATCAATTAGCGAAGGCTATCCATGAGAAAGAAGCGTCAAACGCTTTGCAATCCCTTGAAGAGTTGGTTAATCAAGGGAAGGACCCATCAAGATTAGTAGAAGATTTAATTATGTACTTCAGAGATATGCTTCTTTTTAAAACAGCTCCGTCTCTTGAACAATCTTTAGAGCGGGTTTTACTGGATGAGCAGTTCCAATCATTAGCGGAATCTATTCAACCGGAACAAATCTATGAGTACATTGATATACTTAATCACGCTCAGCAAGAAATGAGATTTACAAATCATACAAAAATCTATTTAGAAGTGTCGTTAGTGAAGCTTAGTCAATTGAATGTTTCCCATCAGGTTGCACAATCAATAGAAGTGGAGCAATTAACGAATAAAATAGAACAGCTAGAGCGTGCATTAAAAGATATACAACAAAAAGGATTAGTGGTACAAGGTCAGTCGGAAGCGGCACCTAGTTCTCCGCAGAAAAAAACGCCGAGAACACAAAGGATGAAGATTCCGGTTGGGCGTATACACGATATTTTATCTCAAGCAACGAAGCAGGACCTTCAACTATTAAAAAGTCGTTGGGGTGACATGCTTCAGCAATTAAATCAGAGACAAATGAGATCTCAAGCAGCCTTATTAAATGATGCTGAACCAGTGGCAGCATCCTCCAAAGCATTTGTGTTAAAATTCAAATATCAAATTCATTGCCAAATGGCAATGGATAACCAACAATTCGTCGAATCCATCGCTACTATTTTAGAAGGATTAATCGGATTGAGGTTAGAAATCGTTGGCGTTCCAGAAGAAAACTGGAGTGATATTCGCAAAGAATTTTTACAAACCAATCAGTCTGACGACGAGTCACCTGATACTGACCAATCATCTAAGCCAGACGATCCACTTTTATCTGAAGCATTAAAGCTTGTGGGATCTGATCTGTTAGAAATAAAAGAATAACCAATACTAGGAGGTACTCACTATGCGTGGTGGTATGGGAAATATGCAAAATATGATGAAGCAAATGCAAAAAATGCAAAAGAAAATGGCTGAGGCTCAAGAAGAACTGGGAGAAAAAAGATTAGAAGGTACGGCTGGCGGCGGTATGGTCACAGTCATTGTATCTGGTCACAAGGAAGTTCTAGAAGTAAATATCAAAGAAGAAGTAGTCGATCCAGAAGATATCGATATGCTTCAAGATCTAGTGCTAGCAGCAACAAATGAAGCGTTGAAAAAAGCAGATGAATTAACTTCATCTACTATGGGGAAATTTACACAAGGAATGAACATTCCAGGATTATAATATAGGGGGAATCTCCGTGCATTACCCTGAACCGATTACGAAGCTAATAGATAGCTTCATGAAATTGCCAGGCATCGGTCCGAAAACGGCTGCTCGTCTGGCTTTTTTCGTTTTAAATATGAAAGAAGATACGGTATTAGAATTTGCAAAAGCGTTAGTGAATGCGAAACGTAATTTAGGGTATTGTTCTGTATGTGGCCACATTACAGATCAGGATCCTTGTTATATCTGTCAAGATGACAAGCGAGACGCGAGCATTATTTGTGTGGTTCAGGATCCAAAAGATGTGATAGCAATGGAGAAGATGAAGGAGTTTAGGGGTAAATATCATGTTCTTCATGGAGCAATCTCTCCTATGGAAGGAATTGGACCAGAGGATATCAATGTTCCAGATTTACTGAAACGTCTTCAAAATGAAGAAGTGCAAGAAGTAATCCTAGCTACCAACCCTAATATAGAAGGGGAAGCCACAGCTATGTATATCTCACGCTTATTAAAGCCGGCAGGAATTCGTATTACTAGAATTGCTCACGGTCTTCCGGTGGGTGGAGATTTAGAGTACGCAGATGAAGTGACGTTGTCAAAAGCGTTAGAAGGTCGACGTGACATTTAGCTGGAGGTGAGACCATGATATTCTCGAAAAAGCACAAGCTTCGTAAAGAGTACGATGAACAATTAATTCAATTAATGAGAAGTACACGAGACCAATGGAATCATAAAAAAGAAATAGAAGAAATTAGCATAGAGAAGACATTTGAACTTCTTTGTGAACGAAAGATTGCGGAAGCAAAATATTTCTTTCTATTTAAAGAAGCAAAACACAGAAAGATAGTCATAAACAAGTAGATCCGCCTCATACTCTTTTATTAGGGGTATAAAAGAGAGAGGTGGTTTTTTGAATCCGGTAATTGTTATTGGAGTGTTAAGTGGCTTGGTATTTTTATTGCTCGTTTCTGGTACAAGCTTTAAACCCTTTCAATTTTTAGGGCAAGGTGTTATTAAGATTTTGATAGGGGCTCTGTTCTTGTTCTTTTTAAATGCATTTGGAGGACAAGTTGGTCTACATGTACCTATTAATTTGGTAACAGCATCGATAGCTGGATTATTAGGGATCCCAGGAGTAGCAGGCCTTGCTGTTATTCAAATGGTGATTTTAGTTTAAAAGAAAAAACTGTAGAGAAAAAAAATCTACAGTTTTTTCTTTTTTATGTTGACGTTTAATTAGAAACCATGTTAGTATATTCAAGTCGCCAAAAACGACAGGCAAACGAAACAAAATCAACTTAACAAAAGTTGTTGACACGATAGTTTCTAAATGCTATACTAATTAAGGTAAGGGAAA
>NZ_ABFU01000003.3 GCF_000171615.1 Bacillus coahuilensis m4-4
GTGTTCCTCCAAATCTTTACGCATTTCCCCGCTACACTGGAATTCCACTTTCTTTTTCTGCACTCAAGTCCCCCAGTTTCCAATGACCCTCCACGGTGAAGCCGTGGGCTTTCACATCAGACTTAAGACCCACCTGCGCGCGCTTTACGCCCAATAATTCGGGACAACGCTTGCCACCTACGTATTACCGCGGCTGCTGGCACGTAGTTAGCCGTGGCTTTCTGGGTAGGTACCGTCAAGGTGCCGCCTTATTCAAACGGCACTTGTTCTTCCCTAACAACAGAGTTTTACGATCCGAAAACCTTCTTCACTCACGCGGCGTTGCTCCGTCAGACTTTCGTCCATTGCGGAAGATTCCCTACTGCTGCCTCCCGTAGGAGTCTGGGCCGTGTCTCAGTCCCAGTGTGGCCGATCACCCTCTCAGGTCGGCTACGCATCGTTGCCTTGGTGAGCCGTTACCTCACCAACTAGCTAATGCGCCGCGGGTCCATCTGTAAGTGATAGCTAAAAGCCACCTTTCAATTTTCGGTCATGCAACCAAAAATATTATCCGGTATTAGCTTCGGTTTCCCGAAGTTATCCCAGTCTTACAGGCAGGTTACCCACGTGTTACTCACCCGTCCGCCGCTAGGCCCGAAGGCCTCGCTCGACTTGCATGTATTAGGCACGCCGCCAGCGTTCGTCCTGAGCCAGGATCAAACTCTCCATAAAAAGTTTGAGCAAGCTCACTTGTTTTACACCGAAGTGTAAATTGTTTTTGTACCTCAAGGGTACTAATTTTAACGTTGACGTGTTGTCTTTTCAGTTTTCAAAGTTCAATCACCGTCGCCCTTGAGCGACTTTTATATCTTACAACTTTCAGTCCGAGAAGTCAACATCTTTTTAGTAAGTTTTTTCGTTCGTTCTGATCGTTGTTGTTGCGCTTTGTTTTGCGGCAACGAATAATAATATACCACCATTATTCAGACGGTGCAACACTTTTTTACAAAGAATTAATATTTTTATTCAACTAATTTTATAATCTTAATTTATAAAGGTTTTTCTTGTGATTGAAAGCTATATATAGTAGATAAAGGGCAAATCTAATCATCTTACTTTACTTGTTTCTACTATAAATACTATTTCAATATATAGATCAATCTTATATATAATAAAAAACCTCCAGGTCACGAGACCTAGAGATTTTTATAGAAAGATTAATCACGATGACGCATTAATGGGAACAATAATACGTCACGGATAGATGGTGAGTTTGTCAAAAGCATCACTAGTCGATCAATTCCAATACCTAGTCCACCAGTTGGAGGCATACCGTATTCTAAGGCTTCAATAAAATCATCATCCATCATATGAGCTTCATCATTACCTTCCTCGCGTTCTTTTAGCTGTGCTTCAAAACGCTCGCGTTGGTCAATTGGATCGTTCAATTCAGTAAACGCATTCGCGTGCTCTCGTCCTACAATGAATAGCTCGAAACGATCCGTGAAGCGTGGATCTTCATCATTTTTCTTAGCAAGTGGAGAGATTTCAACCGGGTGACCATAAATAAATGTAGGTTGAATTAACTTATCTTCTACGCGCTGCTCGAAAAATTCGTTTACTACATGTCCATATTGCATCGTGTCTTTGATTTCAATTCCGTGTTCTTTTGCTAAAGCACGAGCTTCTTCATCGGTCATTTCTTTCCAGAAATCTACGCCTGTATGTTCTTTAACAGCATCAACCATATGAAGACGAGTCCACTTTGGCGCTAATTCTACTGAATAGTCACCGTAAGGTACAGTTGTCGTTCCTAATACCTCTTGTGCAATATGAGCGACTAGGTTTTCTGTTAGCTCCATGATATCGTTATAATCTGCATAAGCTTCATATAGCTCTATCATTGTAAATTCAGGGTTATGTCGCGTTGAAACACCCTCATTACGGAATACTCGTCCAATTTCATATACCTTTTCAAGTCCACCAACGATTAGGCGTTTTAAGTGGAGCTCAATGGCAATACGCATAAATAACGGCATATCTAATGCATTATGATGCGTTGTGAACGGGCGAGCAGATGCTCCACCTGCAATACTATGCATCATAGGTGTTTCTACTTCTAGATAGCCATTAGAATCTAAGTAGCGTCTCATCGACTGGATAATGCGACTTCTCGCAATAAACGTTTCACGGCTCTCTTGATTTGTAATTAAATCTAGATAACGTTGGCGGTATCTTTGCTCTACGTCTTTAAGACCGTGATATTTCTCTGGAAGTGGACGAAGTGCTTTGGTTAACAATTCAAAGCTCGTTACCTTAATCGAAAGTTCGCCTACTTTTGTTTTAAAAACAGTTCCAGCAACTCCGACTAAGTCCCCTAGATCTGCTTGTTTGAATAGCTCGTATGCTTCTTCTCCGACAGCATCTTGACGAACATATAGCTGAATTTGACCAGTTAGATCTTGAATATGTGTGAAACCTGCTTTCCCTTTACCACGCTTTGTCATAATACGACCAGCAATTGCAACAGAAGCATTTTTCTCTTCAAGCTCGTCCTTTTCAATGTCAGCGTATTGTGTTTTTATATCTTCAGAAAGATGAGTTCTTTCGAAACGTTTACCAAATGGATCCTTCCCACTTGCACGTAAGCTTTCCATCTTATCGCGACGCACCCGCAGTTGATCATTTAATTCTTCATGGATCATTGTCTTCACTCCAATGCTTTTTTAATACTCTACATGTATTCTATTTATACTTTACCATTTTACACAAATGAAAGGGTTGGCACACCCTTTTACCTGTAAATGGAGAAGAAAAATGTGTAGTCCGAATTATTTTAACGCAAAAGAAAAAAAGTCGCCACATTTAATGACGACTTCCTTTTGCGTTAACCTACGGAAATCACAGGTTCAAGTTCTTCCGCTTGCTCAACTAATCCATCTAGTACAGCTACTAGGTCATGACGAGTGTTACTTTCATTCACAGCATTGCGGAATTTCCCGTTACCGCGAATACCTTTCAGATACCAGGCAGCATGTTTTCTCATTTCCCGTACAGCAACATGTTCACCTTTTAGATTGATTAATCGGTCTAGGTGGAGTTTACATACATCAATTTTCTCACGAGCACCCGGTTCGTCTATTAGCTGTCCTGTCTCAAGGTATTTCACTGTACGATAGATCATCCATGGGTTTCCTAAAGCAGCTCTACCGATCATCACTCCATCAGCACCTGTTTCATCTAGCATACGTTTAGCATCTTGTGGAGTTTGGACATCACCGTTACCGATGACAGGAATACCAACAGATTGTTTCACTTCACGAATGATATCCCAATTCGCTTCACCTTCATACATCTGAACGCGAGTGCGACCATGCAAGGAAACAGCTTGACCACCAGCACGTTCGATCATACGCGCATTTTCGACTGCATATATATGATCCTCGTCCCAACCCATTCTCATCTTAACTGTTACCGGTTTATCTACTGCATCTACTACAGCAGCTACCATCTCATATATTTTATTAGGGTCTAACAGCCATTTTGCACCCGCGTCACATTTTGTGATCTTCGGTACAGGACATCCCATATTAATATCGATGATGGCGGCGTTTGAATGTTTATCAACAAACTTTGCCGCTTCAACTAGCGTTTCTTTTTCTCCACCAAAGATTTGTAAGCTTAGGGGATATTCTCGTTCATCTATATAAAGCATATTCATCGTCTTGGCATTTTGTAAGACAATCCCTTTATCACTTACCATCTCTGCGCAAACAAGTCCCGCTCCAAATTCTTTCACCGTTAGGCGAAAGGCTGAGTTACATACTCCTGCCATCGGGGCAAGTATAACGCGGTTGTCTAGTTGGATGTCTCCAATTTTAAGCATTTGGTTACCTCCTTTATTCGTTTGTCATTTATAAATCTGGAGGAATTAAGTCCTGATACGGAATGTTCAATACTTCTGTTACTTTATGAATGAGCTCAGCTGAGGGCATACGGTTACCCCGTTCAACTTCCCCTAAGACTGAAACAGACACTCCCAGTTCCTTTGCAAAATCCTCTTGTGTAAATCCTTTTAGCTTTCGATAAGCACGTATTCGTCTTCCCCATTTATCTGCTTCCATAACTGAACTCCTTTTGTATTCGGTAATGTTTTTAACACCTCATAGGCAGGTATGTTCATCTTCGGAATGGTTATCTCTGGGGTAAGTTCTAGAAGCGGTATAAGGACAAATGCCCTTTCATGCATCCGAGGATGAGGGATTATGAGCTTCTCCGTTTCCCTATTCTCATGATTATATAATAAAATGTCAAGGTCTATGGTTCTCGGCCCCCACTTCAACTCTCGCTTTCGACCTAGGTCTTGCTCTACCTCTAAACAAAAGTCTAAAAGCTCTTCTGGAGACAAGTTCGTCTGAATCTTCACCACAAGATTTAAGAAGCTTCCTTGATCGACATATCCAACCGGTTCTGTTTCATAAATAGAGCTTGTCGTAAGAAACGAGATGTTTGGATGGTTTTTCATCGCGGCAATCGCACACCAAAGGTAGTATTCACGATCTCCTAGATTGGTTCCCAATGATAAATACGCTATATTCATAGGCTTCTCCCTCTCGTAATCTCAATTGCCACGTATTTATAGTGTCCCGGAATAGGGGGGTCAGGCTTTATTAGCTTCACTGTAACCTGCTGTATACCCAAATATTTTTGTAGAAGAGTAGACGCAATCTTCTCTGCTACCGCTTCTACTAGCTTAAATGGTTGGCCCTCTACTATATCACGGCACTCGTTATATAACTCTCCGTAATTAATGGAGTCGTGTAAATCATCCGATTCGCCCGCTTTTTGCAACGAAACATGGACAGTTAGATCTACTTCAAATCGCTGACCTAGCTTTGTTTCTTCTGGAAAGACCCCATGATATCCATAAAACTTCATACCTTGTACGATAATTTTATCCATGCCACTCCCTCTTTCCTGTTAAAACATCCATCATTTTGACGGTTCTCTTCGTTTCTTTTACATCATGAACGCGGACGATATGACAGCCTTTTTGTATCCCGTAGCTCACTGTAGCAAGCGAGCCTTCTAGCCGTTCATCTACAGGTAAGTCTAACACATGACCAATCAAAGATTTTCTGGAAGTTCCTAGTAAAACGGGAAACCCAAGGCTCACCACTCTATCTAAAAGCTGCATCATTTGAATGTTCTGCTGTACATCTTTTGCAAAACCAATACCAGGGTCTAGAATGATTTGATTATTCGCTACGCCAGCTTCTCTGCAAATGGCAATACTTTCGTATAATTCATATAAAACCTCTTGCTCAAACGATTCATAGTGACTGTCTACTCTGTTGTGCATCACAATAATCGGAACACCATAATGAGCAGCCACTTTGGCAATTCCAGGCTCTCGTTTCGCACCCCATACATCATTAATGATACTTGCGCCTGCTTCCACCGCCTGTCTCGCTACCTCTTCTTTATACGTATCAATCGAAATAGGTACGGAAATCTCTTGGCTTAACCGCTGGATAACAGGAATAACTCGTGCTATTTCTTCTTCCTGGTCAACTGGAAGATGCCCCGGTCTAGTTGATTCCCCGCCCACATCAATAATATCCGCACCTTCTGCTATCATTTCTTTTACTCTTGTTACCGCTTCTTCTAGTCTAGTAAACTTACCGCCATCAGAAAAACTATCAGGGGTAAGGTTCAAAATCCCCATCACGAGCGTTTCCTTCTCTATATTTAACATATATTGACCAGCTTTCATCTCTCTATTCCCCCCTTACTTCAAATCGACTCCACGTCCGCTGAGTATAACGCTCATATTGTTCCATTAAAGAAGTCGTCACCTTACCTGATAACCCTGGTCGCTCTAGGCCGTTACATTCATTTATTGCGACAATCCCCTGAACCGAATTGGTCACAAACAATTCTTCACACTTTTCAAGATCTTCACTCCGAACCCACACTGTTTCAACCTCAAGTCCCATGGATTTCCCAAGCTCCATTACAAATTCGCGTGTTACTCCATTTAAGATACCCGTATCCAGTACCGGTGTAAGCAGACGACCATTTTTCACCAAGAATATATTCGACGTAATTCCTTCCGCTACAAAGCCTTCAGCTGTAAGAAAAAGACCTTCTACTTCAGGCGTATCTTTAATTTCGCGTTTCCCTTCGATGTTATTCATATAGTGATGAGATTTTAATCGATATCTGGTTTCAGGGGTATTGCGAGGTAGAGTTAACACCTTCGCCCGCTTCTCTTTACTCATGTGAACGGGTAGCTCCTTCTGAAAACAAATCACCGTTGGTTCACGATAAGCGCTTGTCTGCAGACCTATCTCTCCAACACCACCCGATACATTGAATCGTATATAAGCATCCTGCAACTCATTCTTTTCTAATAAGCGCTGGACAATCTCACCTACTTCTTCCCTTGTAAAAGAACGCTCTATCTGCAGTTCTCGTAAGCTCCTATTTAATCGGTCAATATGATCGTCTAACAAAAAAGGATGACCCCCGTAGGTACGAAATGTTTCAAACACACCTACTCCGTACAAGAAACCATGATCAAATGGAGAGATTCTCGCTTCTTCTCCTTTTATATAGTCACCGTTCAAATACAAATACATAGGCTTTATTCCTTTGTATGTTGAAGCAAGAAGTTCTTCAACAGCACTTTCCCGTCTTCGGTCATGATAGACTCTGGATGAAATTGAACCCCTTCTACAGGTAAGCTCTTATGACGAATTCCCATGATTTCCCCTTCGGATGTTTCTGCTGTGATATCAAAGCAATCTGGTAGGGTTTCTTTCTTTACGATTAACGAGTGATAGCGAGTAGCTTCCAGTGGATTTTTTAATCCCTTGAAAACCCCTAGTCCTTGATGATACATCTTAGAGGTTTTTCCGTGCATCAAACGTTCAGCCCTGACTACATCGCCTCCAAAGCTTTGAGCTATGGCCTGATGTCCTAAACACACACCAAAAATCGGATACGTCCCTGAAAGCTTTTCTATAACCTCTAAACTTATGCCAGCATCGTTTGGAGTGCAAGGTCCTGGGGAAATCATGATTACCTTCGGACCGAGTTCATTAATCTCTTGTATCGAAATTTTATCGTTTCGCTTTACCACTAACTCTTCACCTAACTCACCGAGGTATTGAACTAGGTTATATGTGAACGAATCGTAATTATCTATCATGAGAATCATGGTGTGATGTCCGCCCCTTCTGCTAGCTGTTTCGCTTTCCATAATGCCTGTGCTTTTTTTAGCGATTCTTTATATTCATACTTTGGATTACTATCAATAACAACTCCAGCTCCCGCTTGTATATAGGCTTTCCCGTCTTTTACTAGCATGGTACGAATGACAATATTTAGCTCTATATCATGGTTGAAGCCTATCCACCCAATACTCCCCGTATACAATCCACGCCGGACGGGTTCAAGCTCTTCAATAATTTCCATTGTACGCACTTTAGGAGCTCCTGTGATCGTTCCTCCAGGAAACACGGCACGAATAAGATCAGCTTCGGTATGCTCTTCTGCTAATTCCCCTTGTACATTGGAAACGATATGCATAACATGTGAGTATTTTTCAATCACCATAAATTCATTCACTTCCACTGTCCCGTATCGGCACACTCGTCCTAAATCATTTCGTTCTAAGTCAACAAGCATCACATGCTCTGCTCGCTCTTTCTCATTGTGAATCAATTCATCTGCAAGCTTTTGATCTTCCTCTTCAGACCTACCTCGAGAGCGCGTCCCTGCTATTGGACGAGTACTAACTTTGTTTCCTGACTTTTTTATTAACAGCTCCGGAGACCCTGATACGATTTGGAATTCTTCCGTCTCCATATACGCCATGTAAGGAGAAGGGTTGAATTTTCGTAACTCTTCATACACCGAAATCGGCTTTGCGTGTAACTCTTGATCTTGTCTCACAGACAAATTCACTTGAAACACATCTCCTGCACTAATGTATTCCTGTATCTTTCGTACAGCCTCACCAAACTGCTCTTCTGTAAAAGAAGGTGTAATAGGGGTACTAGTAGACTTCCCGTACTCCACTTCACTATGGTACGGAACCCTCCAGCGTTCTACTTCCTCCTGCCAACATAAACTATTCTCATCGGTTAAGCTCATTACATATAAAAGTTCTTCACTGTGATCATAAACAACCCAATCCTTAAAGGCTAAAAAATATAAATAAGGTACGTCCACATCAGCACTAGAAGAAGTAGGCAGCTCCTCAATATTTCTGGCATAATCATACGAGATAAAACCAATAACGCCACCCTGGAAATCCGGAAGGTCACCTACCACATCAGTTTCATACCTCTTCATCCACACTTGCATTTCAACTAAAGGATCTCCCATTCTCTCTTCCGTTCCATCCTCCGTTATGATATGTAATCGGTTCTCTTCTCCTTTTAAAATGGTAAATGGTCGAATACCTGCAATACTATAGGTTCCTCCGCGACCACTCTCTAACAGGACAGATTGAGCGCTTTTATCCTGTCTATTCTTATATCTGTTAAAAAATTCTTCTTTTGTCATTGATAACGTATCGTATTTCAACACACTTTTCATTACTCCCACTCCCTACACCCCTGCTTAAAGAACATTATTCTCTCAGTATGTTCGGATTCCTACCTCTTTACACACTTGCTCATTTCACGAGCGATATGCCTCTATTTTATCAAACATATGAGGGAAATAGCATGTAAGAGAAGTAGTGGGACAAAAATATTCCACCTTACGGCGAACCCCTATATGAAAAAAGGGCCCTTCTCTTAAGAAAGGCCCTTTCTATATGTTATTCATCAAATTGATAGAGCGGTGTACTTAAGTATCGTTCACCGTTACTTGGAATAATGGCCAGTACTTTTTTGCCTTTCCCAAGCTCTTTGGCCACTTTTAAAGCAGCTGAAATAGCTGCGCCAGATGAGATTCCGCCTAGGATCCCTTCCTCTTTGGCTGCTTTTCTAGCGTACTCGAATGCTTCTTCATTCGCTACTTTAATAACTCCGTCATACACTTCAGTGTTTAAGATGTCAGGTACAAACCCCGCCCCAATACCTTGTATTTTATGAGGACCTGGTTGCCCTCCTGATAATACAGGGGAATCTGTTGGTTCAATGGCATATAGCTTGATTGCTGGGAAATGGTTCTTCAGCACTTCCCCAGCACCTGTAATCGTTCCACCTGTACCAATCCCAGCAACAAACGCATCCAGTTGATCCATTTGCTTCACAATTTCTTGCCCAGTCGTTTCACGGTGTACTTTCGGATTGGCTTCATTTTTAAACTGCTGAGGCATGAAATATCCTTTGGCCTTTGCTAGCTCTTCCGCTTTGCGGATGGCACCACCCATACCTTCAGAACCAGGGGTTAATACTAATTCCGCTCCGTACGCTTGTAATAGGTTACGTCTCTCCATGCTCATCGTATCTGGCATAACAAGCACTGACTTATACCCTTTCGCTGCCGCTACCATCGCAAGTCCAATACCAGTATTTCCACTCGTTGGTTCAATGATTGTATCTCCACTAGCTAAAACACCTTCTGCTTCAGCCGCTTCAATCATTGCTAGTGCAATTCGGTCTTTCACTGAACTTCCAGGATTAAAGTATTCTAGCTTTAAATACACATCTGCAGATTCTTCTTCTACTAGTCTGTTTAACTTAACAATAGGTGTTTGTCCGATCAGCTCTGTAATTGAGTTCGCTACTCTTACCATCTTCCACCACTCCTAATCCCAACCCTTTTGGTCGGCTTTTTTAAAATGTACCAATCTTGTGGGTATTCTGTCAAATTGTATGTACAGACGATAGAAAAAAAGACAGCATCAAGCTATCTTTTTTGATCATAAAACGTTTGAACATCAAATTCGTCGTAAAACATCCCAACAGAAACCGGAGATGACCGCACTTCTTTTGCAAGCTTCCGTTCAATATAACCACTAACTTCCTTCAAGCTATACGACGTCCCTTTTTCTATCTGATGAACATACACAATCGCATACTCTTCGCCCCACTGGAATACATTAGACCATTTACCTGCCTTCACACCTTTGACCTCTTCCCACATTTCTTCAGGATAAAGGGTATTTCCGTAAAATAAAAAGCCTATCTTTCCGCCGGCTTCGGCACTATAAGGGTCAGTGGACTGCTCTCGTGCTAAACTCTCAAAATCAGCTCCCGTTGAAAGCTCAGCCACAATACGTTTCCCGTCCTTTAAACTAGGCACTTTGATTAAGGAAAGATCATATTTATCAGGAACTTCAAATAAATGTTGATTGGTTTTATAGTAGGACTCTATGTCTGATTGGMTAATATTTACATCCTTACTAACAAGCTTCTGAAATAAAAGGTCATAATAGATAGCTCGCTCTCTTTCCTGTTTTTCCTTCCGATAAATCAGAAGGCAGGATAAGGTCAGTAAGAGACTCTTCTAGTGCGAYTTCTTCTTTTGRAACGTTTAGATCATATCGCTCTGCAGCGAGATCTAACACACGCTCATCCACCAGCTCTTGAAGACTCTTCTCTCCCACTTCAGATTCCAACCGATAAAGCCAATCATTTCTTGTAATACGTTCTTCTCCTACAGTGGCAATAACCTCTTCATTTGCAGCTAAAAAGGACTGCTCTTGGATGACTGGATAAGCTTGTAACTGACTAGAAGAGTACCAACCAATTAATGTCACACAATTCGTTAGTAACAATATACCAATGAGCAAGGTTGTTCTCTTCATCTTCATCCCTTATTTCGCTTCTTTTTCCAACGCTTCAAGTTCTTCTTTTGAATAATTGTATACTTGGTTACAGAAGTGACACTGAGCTTCTGCAGAGCCTTCTTCCTCTATCATTGATCGAATTTCATTCGCACCTAATGAAACAATTGCGTCAGCAAAGCGCTCTTTTGAGCAGCGGCATTGGAATGCGACTGGCATCGTATCAAGGATTTTCATCTGATCTTCACCAAGCAGTTCATATAGAAGCTCTTCTGGTGTTAAACCTTTTTGGATCAGTTCAGAAACAGGAGCGATTGATTTTAAACGCTCTTCAATTTTCACAATCGTTTCCTCATCCGTATTCGGCAATAGCTGAATGATGAATCCACCAGCAGCAAGAATGGAATTATCCGGGTTTACCAAAACTCCTAGACCAACTGAAGAAGGTACTTGCTCAGATGTTACAAAGTAATACGTAAAGTCTTCCCCAAGCTCACCTGACACAAGAGGTACTTGACCAGAGAATTTCTCTTTTAACCCTAAATCTTTGACGACGGTGATAAAACCATTTTTACCAACAGCGGCCCCAACATTTAGTTTCCCTTCTTGGAAACGTTCTTCAATATGAGTTCGAGGATTGGCAACATATCCGCGCACTTCCCCTTTTGCATTACTATCAATAATCATGTGACCGAGTGGACCGTCGGCTTCTATTTTAATGGTAATAAGGTCATCACCCTTCATCATGGCACCCATCATAACGCCTGCTGTCATGGAACGACCTAACGCAGCCGATGCCGTTGGCCATGTTTGGTGGCGTTTTGTGCCTCCCCTACAGTATCTGTTGTTCGTACAGCGTATGCTCTAACCTTGCCATCAAAAGCAAGTGCCCTTACTAAATAATCTGACATTCTTATTCTCCTTTACTAATCCCTTGATTACGCTCATAGATTAAACGCAATCCTTTTAATGTTAAGAACGGATCGACTACATCAATCTCTTCTGATTCCTCAGCAATCAATGTGGCTAATCCTCCTGTTGCAATGACTAACGGTACTTCTTTGCTTTGCTTTTTCATTTTCGAAACAATACCATCAACCTGTCCTACATAGCCATATAATATACCAGCTTGCATAGCAGCAACCGTACTTTTCCCAATGATGCTATCCGGTTTCGCTATTTCAATTCTAGGTAGCTTTGCTGCTTTCGAATAGAGGGCTTCTGTTGATATATTTATTCCCGGGGCAATAGCGCCTCCCATATATTCTTTGTTTTCATTCACAAAGCAATACGTCGTCGCTGTCCCAAAATCCACAATAATAAGAGGACCACCGTACTCAGCTGTGCCTGCCACCGCATTCACAATACGGTCTGCTCCCACTTCTTTCGGATTATCATATTTAATGTTTAATCCCGTTTTCACACCAGGACCCACTACAATTGGTTTTAATTTAAAATACTTTTCACACATACGCTCTAGTGAAAACATAATAGGTGGAACCACAGAGGAAATAATGACTCCTTCAAAATCTTCAAAGCGAAGGTTTACATGAGTAAAAAGTTCTTTAATCATCATCCCGTACTCGTCTTCACTTTTAAAACGATTCGTTTCCATTCTCCAGTGATACGTTAATTCTCCGTTGTTATATACCCCTAATACAATATTCGTATTGCCTACATCTAATACAAAAATCATCCAAATCCACCACACTCATCTAAATGTTCATTAATGCCACCATCATACCATTATATGTTTAAAAAAAGAACCAAGACGCCCAATCTCATGAAATTTCACAGAAAAAAGGTACCCATTCTGGGCACCTTTGTGATTATGCTTTTGGTGACTCATCGTCCGAAGATGGAGTTTCTGCATCCTCTTTCTTTTGGATGTTTACTTTTACACCATCTACTGAATCTGAATCAGATGTACTTACTTTGCGCTCTGGAAGTGTTCCTTGTTCATGTAAATGCTTAATTTGCTGAGCATCTAATGTTTCTACTTCAAGAAGCGTATTGGCAATAAGGTTTAGCTTATCTTTGTGCTCTGTCAAGATTTGCTTCGCACGTTCGTAGCTTTCCTTAATAATGCGTTGAATTTCTGTGTCGATGTCATACGCAATTTTATCGGAGTAGTTTTGTTCGCTGTTAATGTCGCGACCTAAGAACACTTGACCACCCTGCGCTTGACCGAACTGAAGTGGTCCAAGCTTATCACTCATACCGTATTCTGTTACCATCTTACGCGCAATATTCGTCGCACGCTGGAAGTCATTGTGAGCACCAGTCGATACTTCACCAAACGTAATTTCTTCTGCGACACGGCCTCCTAGTAATCCTACGATCTTATCTAGTAGTTCCGGTTTTGTCATAAAGTAACGATCTTCTTTTGGAAGCATAACGGCATATCCGCCCGCTTGACCACGAGGGACAATCGTAACTTTGTGGACCATTTCGGCTTCGTCTAAGATTAAACCAATCACCGTATGACCAGCCTCATGGAACGCAACAATATTACGTTCTTTTTTAGAAACCACTCGACTCTTTTTAGCAGGACCTGCAATAACACGGTCTGTTGCTTCATCGATGTCTGTCATATCTACTTTTTTCTTTATTTTGACGAGCAGCTACAAGAGCAGCTTCATTTAATAAGTTCTCAAGATCCGCACCAGAGAAGCCAGGCGTTCTCATGGCGATGGCCTTTAAGTCAACATGCTCATCTAACGGTTTGTTACGAGCGTGAACTTTAAGGACCGCTTCACGACCATTTACATCTGGGCGATCTACTGTAATTTGACGGTCAAAACGTCCTGGACGTAATAATGCTGGGTCTAGAATATCTGGGCGGTTCGTTGCTGCAACAATAATGATTCCTTCATTCGCACCAAAACCATCCATTTCAACAAGGAGCTGATTTAAGGTTTGCTCCCTCTCATCGTGACCTCCACCTAATCCGGCACCACGTTGACGTCCAACTGCATCAATTTCATCAATAAAGATAATACAAGGCGCATTCTTCTTCGCATTTTCGAATAGATCACGTACACGAGACGCCCCTACCCCAACGAACATTTCTACGAAGTCAGAACCTGAAATGGAGAAGAATGGTACTCCTGCTTCTCCTGCTACTGCTCTAGCAAGTAAAGTTTTACCTGTCCCTGGAGGTCCTACTAATAGTACCCCTTTTGGAATACGAGCACCTAGCTCAGCGAATTTACGAGGGTCTTTTAAGAACTCAACAACCTCAACAAGTTCCGCTTTTTCTTCATCGGCACCTGCTACATCTTTAAAGCGAACTTTTTTCTTTTCTTCGCTATATAGCTTCGCTTTACTCTTACCGAAGTTCATCACTCGGCTTCCTCCACCTTGAGCTTGGTTCAATAGGAAGAAGAATAAAATAAAGATAATGATGAAAGGAATAATGGTCGTTAAGAACGATACCCAACCATTTGCTTCATCTGCTGGTAATGTTTCAACTTTGATGTTTTGTTCCTTCGCAAGGCTGTAGAAGTCTTCTACAACTCCAGATGCAGGAATTAGGTTTGTAATGAATAACTCCCCTTCTTCTGCGCCTTTCATTTTTCCGACAACCTCATAAACCCCTCGCTCAGGCTGAACAGTAAAGCTTTCCACCTCACCGTTTACAACAGCTTGTTCAAACTCTGTAGTGCTTATGTTCTTAGTCGGATTAGCACCGCTATTAAAATAGCTGACCACTCCGATAATCACAAGAAATATTAATAGATAAAAAAAGGTGTTTCTAATAATTCGATTCATCCCTTACCTCCTCCCACGGTCAAAAACTACATCAAATAGTATCATACTGATTCTCGTGGTTTCAATTATTTCCATGCGGGTGACTGGCTTTTTCCATTATACTCTAGTAGACGTCTATTATTCTCCTGTAGAGTATACTTCTGGCTTTAATACTCCGATATAAGGTAGATTGCGGTACTTCTCGATGTAATCTAAGCCGTAGCCAACGACGAACTCATCTGGAACGATAAATCCTACATAGTCCGCTTCGATATCCGCTTTTCTACCAGATGGTTTGTCTAATAAAGTAACAATTTTAATGGACTTTGCTTTTCTGTAGCGGAACAACTCAGCTAAATAGCTAAGCGTTAAACCGGAATCAATAATATCCTCAACAATTAGGATATCGCGACCTTCTACTTTTGTATCTAGGTCTTTTACGATTTTCACTTCACCTGTTGATACAGTAGAAGCACCGTAGCTAGACACGTCCATAAAGTCCATTTCAAGATACGCGTCTACACGTTTTAGAAGATCACCCATAAAAGGCATAGCACCTTTTAATACGCACACAACTAATGGAAATTTATCTTGATAATCATCCGTTAATTGTGCCCCAAGTTCTCTAATCTTTCCTTGAATTTCTTCCTCTGAAAATAATACCTTTTCGATATCTTGTTTCATCTTAACTGCTGCCCCCTAGAAGATTTACTGATAGAGTAGATGAAGATCCTTCTTGCTAGTCGGAGAATCATAAATGTTGACTGATTTTCGAATACCGGGGATCCAAAGTAGCTTGCCCGTTTGATCAAAGATTAATGGCCACGTATTACGTAAAGATATCGGTACTTTTTCATCAATAAAGATATCTTTCACCTTTTTACTTCCATTCAAACCTTTCACCTGCATTCGATCGCCAGGCTTTCGTGAACGTATGACTAGTGGCAAAGAAATTTCTTCCGGTTTTAAATAAACACCACTCTGTTTGACTCCTTCTGTTATAGCAAGAGAGAGCACTTTCCCATCTGTTAAGGAAATGGTTTCTCCTACTCCTAGCTCCCTTTCATCATCGATTCGTTTAGTAGTAGAAGAGAAAGAAAAAATAAGGCAGTTATACGATTTCTCCACTGTTAACTTGCGAGGAAAATCCAGTGAGCCTGAAGGGTGTGGTTTAGATATAAGATCTAACACATCATCAATATGTATAGCCGACAGAGTAAGTGGCTTATGTTGATAAAGATAGTTTAATATTAGATGAATCCCTCTCCTTTGTAAAGGCAGAGGCATTGAACGATAGGCATCAATTTGTAGTTCTACACGATTCTCTCCAAAATATGTACATTTCTTCACGTTTAAAGAAGTTAACTCCCATAAATAGTCATCATCTTCCCTCTGTTCTTTTGAAAACCTCAGAAAATGTTCATGAACTTTTGGGTTTTCAGACTTTAAAAATGGTAGGGTATGTAATCTAAACCGATTTCTCGTGTAATCCTCTTTTTGATTACTAGGGTCTTCTCTATACGGTATACGATGATGTTGTACAAACGAATAAATGTCATCTTTCGTAAGAGGTAAGAGTGGGCGAATGAGAGGATATCCATGAAAATCACGTGTAATAGGAATTCCGTATCCCTTCGATGTACCACCTCTTGTTAATCCCATTAATACCGTTTCAACTTGATCATCACCGTGTTGTCCTAATGCTAGAACGGTTGCCTTGACCGCCTTGAGTGTTTCTAAAAAAGCACCGTATCTCATGTCCCGCGCAACTTGCTGCAGGCTTCCTTTTTGGGCAGTTAAAGCATGCTTAACATTTACCTGCTTACCTACAAAAGAAATTCCATGCTGCTCACAATACGCCCGTACAAATTCTAAATCCTGATAAGATTCCTCCCCCCTTAACATATGGTCCACTGTTACAACGGTAATTTTTAATTCCTTTTCTTTTTGCAAGGCCATCAGCATAGATAGAAGCATCATGGAATCCGCTCCACCTGAAACACCCACGAGAACATGTTCCTCGCCCATTAATAGGCGCTCCTTATCTATGAACTGGCGCACTTTCATTTCACTATTCACTAGTCTATTCTCCTAATGCTAGAGTTATTCCCTCTTCATCAAGAGGAAATAATGGTATGAAAAGATTATAACAATTCCCCGTAAATATATAAAAGATAAAGAACAGACATAATAGAAAGAACTAAAACCGTTTCTGTCATAGCCCCTCGTTTTTGCCTTGTACTCCTGCGCTCCTGTCTAGTTGGTGCCGAATTCCTCTGGTTCGTAGGAGCCGACACCTGCGCATGGTGTACTTTTCTCACCTTTCGGTCATGGTCTTGCTTTTTTTGGACAATCTGAAGAAGGTCTTGTCGCATCGTTTTCGCCGTAGAGTATCGCCCCTGAAGTCCATTTAGCATCCATTTTTTATATGGATGTAATTCTTGCTTCTGGTCAATCGCCCTTTCTAATTGCGATAAGCCCATCTCCTTCCTTTGAAATCTTGTAGGATAAGCTGTATTGAGGAAAATCATAGAAACAGCAAACAAATCATATGTCGGCTCAGCTTTTCTAGACCCCATCCCCCAGTAGCCACGGTCGAAAAACTCCGTAAACTCTTTAATCGCTCTTCCTTGTTGTGTCGTTCCACCAACGTCAATACAGCGTATTTTGACTGGATGATGAGAGATGATTAAATTTTCCGGCTTCAAATCACCAAATACCCATCCGTTCTGATGGAGTGAATCGAGATTGGATAACAATTGTAAAATAAGAATAGGAGACCAAGTGGCCCCCCTCATTCGAATAAAATCTAGAAGATCCGGCCCATGAATATATTCCATGACATAAAATGAAAAGGTCTTTCCATTCCACAGCAAATCATCGACATCCACTAACTCTGGACCTAAAACCGATTTTTTATCTTTTGAAAAAGCTTTCAGCACATTAACCTCAGAAGTAATCGTGTAGCTCGTATCACTTACTTTTAAGGCTTGTCTTTCTCCTTTTTCATCCTTCACCAAAAATACAGTACCGTTTGCTCCGTATCCCAGCTCTTTCAGTATCCAATAAGACTGATGATGCCACTTTCCTCTAATGTGTGTCCCTGGTGGGAAATTAAATGGTTTCTTCAAAGTAGGATTCATCATCATGACTCAACAAACTCCTAAAGGAACGCTTTTTCTTGAAATGACCTATAGCTTCTTGTATAGCAGGACCGGTTGGTGTTATTCCTCCAGGCTTTAGCTTCGAAAAGACAGAAGTTAGGGATTCCAATTTTGGTGTCCAATCTAATAATCTTTCTACCTCTTGGTTTTTCCCAGGAAATATAAAGACAGAAAATTTATTTTCTCCCATTCTAGCATTTAAGCTAAGAGACAAATCTAAAAGTGCCTCTTTCACCATTGGAAGCTTATGCTTCATGCTCGCGCTTGTATCTACTAGTATGAGCACCTCCATACTAACCGATTCTCCCAATTCATCGACAACCTCCATTACCTCTCCGCGTTTTTCTGGAGGTAATTCTTCCACTGTAGAAGATTTCCCTAGAATACTCTTTAACTGCTGATTCACCACCCCATGTAACGTTTGAGTCATTGCTTTTCTTGTGACCATCTGCACAGTCTGTGATAAATTTTTCGCATAGACAATTTGGCTCACTCCACCCCCTGATGTCGCAATCCCTTCAATTTCACTCATGCCCTTTTCATCAATTGTATCGTTATCCATTACACCTATAACATTAATCGTTAAACCTTGTTCATAAGCAAGCGCCGCCATAGCCACAGGATCTCCACCTGAATTGGAGCACCCATCCGTTAGTAATAAAATTTGTTTGATGGTACCTACACTCATCTTTTTCCCCTCCTAATTTGCGAGTTGTTACCATCCTCGTCAAATAATCGAGAAAATATACGAGCTTTTCAGCTAAGAAATTTTACTCTTCTGAAAAGAATATTGATTAGCTGGAATGTTTGCCCACCTTGGTGTATTATGATCAATCCTTGTCACCAGTACCGTCATATCATCTTCTATATCACCGGACCTTGAACGAATAACCTCCTCCATAATAATGTCTGCAATATCCTGAGGGTCACTTGTTTCAATTTCTGCAATCTTGCGTTTGATCCACATTTCATAATTCTCCACATGCTTAGGTCCCTCAAAGATTCCATCACTCATCATGACTAATATGTCGCCAGCCTTTAATTGCTCGGATACAATTTCAACATCAAACTCATAAAAGATACCCATCGGTAAATTTCCAGACTCTACCTTTACCATCTTACTTCCCCTTTTAATAAAGCTAGGTGAAGATCCAACCTTTAAAAACCGTGAAGAAGCATCATGTAAATCAATAATGGCTAAATCTAGCGTAGAGAAAATTTCATCCGTGGTTCGTAACGAAAGAATGGAATTAACAGACTTAATGGCTACTTTTTCTTTAATACCTGACTGTAAAATTTGTTGAAGAAGTCTCAAGGTCTCATTACTTTCACTATGAGCACGCTCACCATTCCCCATTCCATCACTAATCGCCACCGCATACTTCCCAGCCCCAAGCTCAATCATCGAATAACTATCTCCTGATATTAATCCTCCATCCTTTGCAGCGTTCGCCACTCCTGTCGTAATTTTGAAATTTTGGGCAGATCCGAATATATACCGTGTCGGACCCGTCGCAAATTCTGTTTTTTCAATTTTGCTAATGATAATGGTCTCTCCTAAAATTTCCGATAGCATCGGAGCGACTAGTTTTTCTCCCATCCCGTGCTGGTCTGTATAAGGAATCGTCACTTCAATATCCACATTCCCTTTATCTAAACTGTAAATTTCCACCCGCTCAACATCGACACCAAACGTTGAAAAGTTATGCAATATTTCTTCTTCTAAAGCATAATGATTCTCCTGTTCCTTTTGAATCTCCTGTGCGAAATCGTTCATGACTTCTGATACACCTTTTAACTGCTCTGAAACAAGTTTTCGACTCTCCTTTACTTGCTGCTTTAATTTAATATTCGCTTGATAAAATGTTAGCTCCTTCGATATCGCCTGAAGAACCTGTTGACTCCTCGAGCACTTTGCTTTTAAATCCTTATGGAGCTTAGGGGTGAGCGGGACGGGCCCGTTCTCATATTCATGTATAACATCCTTCATCACATTGTACGTTTCATCAAAGTTCCTCACCCAGCAATGCTCCTTTTTAAAACACGTTTGGCACGTCTTTTCTGTCACATTGCTTAGTAAGAAATCAATTTCTCGCTCCTCCTCTAATTCGTCTTTCCCATGCTCTAATTGATCGAAGCTCTTCGCCAGAGCTTGAAAGACGGTACCAAATTGAGCTACTCTACTAGACGTAACGTCCCGAATCTTGCTCAAATACTGATGCTGCTCCTGATAATTCTCTGCCGTTCCTGGAATATGCTTGGCGAGGTTTTGAGTTAAGAATGTTGGGGTAAGGAATAAGAGAAGAGCTGCAACCCCAGATTCGATTAATGTCGGTAAAATGTTGCCACTACTATCACCGTACATGGCCATAAGTAAGGTGGCAATCACTAATCCACTAGCTACCCCTAGTTTTTTCCCTTCTTTCATTAAACCGCCGAGTAAACCAGCAAATGCTAACAAACTAAGCTGATACAGTGAAGTGACATTCGCTAAACTAAAAATTAACCCTGTCACGACACCTACCGTCGACCCGACAGTAGCACCCGCTACAAAAGCAAATAAAATCACTAAATATCTAGATAATATATGCTCTACGGATAGGTCATACATCGACCATCCAATCGTTCCGGTTAAAACTGAGCTCAAAAGAATCACTAAGCTCACAACTTCTTCCGTTTTTAAGGTATTTTTTTGTTTTCTTGATGGATAAAAGGGGAATACTCTGCATAAATATGAGAGTAAGAATAAAGGCAAGAGAAGCTTCTAATCCTGAAATCAGCCCATCATAAATGGTCAGCTGAAAACCGGCATCAAGGTAAAGGGTAGTTAATTTAGAAAAAAGACAACAATAAATGTTATATAGGGCAAGGCATACACATTTTCCTTTCTAAGTTTTGCCGTCGCCTTATACAACCCAATAAAAAAGAGGGCCGCAGAAAATGTATAGACCATTGATTGAAACGATAGGGTTAATGATCCTAGAAGTAGTCCAACAAGTGCAATAGGTGATTGATTCCGCTTCATTACAAATACCGCTGCAAAATACGGCAGGGCAAAAGGAGCTAAATGAGTCAAAATCAGCGCTCTACCAAGCAGTAATCCGACAACAAATAAAAGCAATCCTTTTTGGAATAATAACCACTCTAGCTTCAACTGCATCTTTTTGATAGAAGGCTTCTCCTTTTCTGATGCTGCTCCAAATCCCATATTCTTCTCCATCGGCATATAACCAGCGTTCACTTTCCCCATCATTTAACACTCCCCCAATTACATTTAGTACCACTAATTATAAAAGGACAATTCTTAAAACATTGTCACAATTACAGGACGAGCAGTAAAAATAAATCGACTAACTTCTAGGCATACTGTGTAATATTCTGAATATTCAACGCATTTTCATCATATTACGACCCCTTCTTCCTTCTCTAATAACTTTCAAAAATATATTGACACTTTTTTTATTTTCTATGTATTATAGATTTTGTGCTTTAAAACATAATTTATGGCGGTGTAGCTCAGCTGGCTAGAGCGTACGGTTCATACCCGTGAGGTCGGGGGTTCGATCCCCTCCGCCGCTACCATATTTTTGCGTTTCGGCCCGTTGGTCAAGCGGTTAAGACACCGCCCTTTCACGGCGGTAACACGGGTTCGAATCCCGTACGGGTCATCGGCATAAAAAAGAGAGAATGAAGGTACAAGCTGCCTGGAATTCTCTCTTTTTTTTGTGTGTTTTTTGGTATTGTACTTTTGTGAAGTAAAGGTTAGCTCGGTTGGGACTGCTTTTTAAACGAAATTTTGTGGCTTGGATTTTTTTGCGTGCAGGTTTGTCGTGGGTGGGACTGTCTTCTTGTTCTCTTTTCCTCTCATCTGGTGCGCCTATCTCCAAATCCCGTGCGACTCTTACTTTCTTGTGCGGCTAAACCCTCTTCTCGTGCGGGTTTACTCCAATCTCGTGCGGTCCCCTTCTCTTCTGGTGCGCCTATTTCCCATTCCCGTGCGACTCTTACTTTCTTGTGCGGCTAAACCTCATCCTCGTGCGGGTTTACTCTAATCTAGTGCGGTTCCCTTCTCATTTGGTGCGCCTTTCTCCCATTCTCGTGCGACTCTTACTTTCTTGTGCGGCTAAACCTCATCCTCATGCGGGTTTACTCTAATCTCGTGCGGCTCCCCCAAGCCTCCCCCTACTCTGCACACCTAAAATCCAGCACAAAAAAAACCAAGACACAATGATCTTGGCTGAAGTGGCTTATATCGCATGTAAGCCTGTATATAGAATGGACAGCAAGTTACCCTCTTTTAGCTCCTTTTCCGCCTCTTCTAGATTCTGTGTTCTTTTTAAGAGAGGAAAGGCGGTCTTCACTATCTTTAAGAAAGCGAGCCATTTTTTGTTCGAATGTTTCTCCTCTTGGTGCCGCGCGGTCTTGCTTGTGGTTTGAATTGCCTCGTGGACGTCCGCCACCTGATGGACGGTCATGACGTGGTCTTTCTGGTCTGTCCGGTCTTTCTGGCTTGTCAACTGCTTTACGTATAGATAGGCCGATCTTTCCATCACTTTCTACATTAAGGACTTTAACTGTCACTTCGTCTCCTACTTTTAAGTGATCGTTAATATCCTTTACGTAGTTATCTGCTACTTCACTAATGTGAACTAGACCGGTTTTACCTTCTGGCAACTCCACGAACGCACCAAAATTTGTAATACCTGTCACTTTCCCTTGTAACTTGCTGCCTACTTCGATTGACATAAAAAAATGTTTCCTCCTTAGAAAATGAAAATAACCTTACTATATATTATAGACTTTGATTAAAATACGTGTCAACATACCGAACTCTTATTATGGATTGGAGGTTTCTTCCTTGTCTTTAGGTAAGGTGAAAATAATCTCTCCCTCATCCGAAAGAAAATAATCCCGCCTTGCCAGCTTTTTAATGTATTCGTCGTCATTCAGTTTGATAATCTCTTCTTCTAGCATTTGTTGCTGCGACTCTACCTGTTGTAATTGTTCTTTTTGAGCCTGCAGTTCTTCTTTTTTTGCTTGAAGCGTCCCAGAGCTTGAAAACAACACATTTGCGAGTGCACCAATAATCGCTACGGATAAAGTGAACAATACTAGTAATCTTCTTACTAGCATTTTCTTCTTTACAGATTTTTTATGAGATTGTTGTTCTCGGTACGTTACATAGTCGTTTTGCATCGTTGTAATTTTACGTCTGGAGCTCATTCAAGTTCCTCCTACTTCTTTTTCCTATTACTTATATAATGAACTAGAGCCTTCTTCTTTTTCAAGATAAATTTTCCTGTTCCTTCATATAAGTTATCGACACGAGTTGTAAGAGTTTTAGGGAAAAGTTTCCACGCCTGTAGAAAAATCCACTTCAATGGGAGTAAAAGAAAAATTCTCACGAATTTCCACAATAATAAGAACAACATCCCGACAATTTTCCAGATGGCTCGTCCAATCCATAGAATCGTAGCGAGAAGAAATAGCAGGAGTCCTCTTATAGGTCTGTACACTAGAATGGTAAGTAATTTTACAATGAAACGATAAACTGAGACGACCCCATCGATTACTGATTCCTGTAGCATTAGATAAAACCGCTTTAACAAGGCTTGATACATACTGAAGCCCAAGAGTATCGCGAGGAATAAATAGAATCTCACTTCCCCATAATTAACTAAGTACAGCACGTAAAATATAACGAGTGCTTGAAGAATCCAAAACAATAGGTCATGGACAAACACAATCCAGCGGTTCCGGTTGGGACGGTTTAGAAACCGTTGGTAGGTGTCTAAACTCATCCCTAAAAGAGAACCCATTAAGATCATTGAAAGCATCGTATAGAATTGTGTTGAGAGGGTCATCGGAACAACTTGCCAAAGAAACCTTTAGCTTTCTCCTCATTCTGCTCATCCAGATAGACTATATCAAAGATCTTTCCTTTAATGGAAACCAAGCCTTTGTCGACGTCTAGATTTTTCATTTGTAAATTTTGACCGCGAACAGCTAAGAATCCCATGACTGTTTCTAGGAGAAATTCTTCGTTATCGAAGCTTTCGACTTGTTTTACCCCAGTTATCTCTAATAACCTTCGTCCTCTCATCACAACATCGTGCTCGACCGCTACCTTTGAATGGTTAGGTTGATTTTGATCACCATAATATTGAGTCATTGCTATCCCCCACATCTCTAAAGTACAAGCTTTTGTACTAAGTGTATGTGATGTTGGATCAGGATAGAACTAAAAGGTTATCCTTCTAATTCCTTGACCATTTCCTCACTTACAATCGTGTAAAGAGAAGCTGCATCTTCTTTTTTCGTTGTATCTTTAAGGCTTTCCACTTTAGCGGTTACCACTTTTTGACCAAAGCGTACCTGAAGCTCGTCACCTACTTTTACAGTGGAGCTTGCTTTTGCCACATTCCCATTAATCGTAATTCTTCCTTGGTCGGCTACTTCTTTTGCAAGTGTTCTTCTTTTGATTAAACGTGATACTTTTAAGAATTTATCTAATCTCATCGTTTCCATACTCTTTATTCTCTCCCCTTTGCCTCATTCCATAGAGCATCTAATTGTTCTAATGATAGGTCTGTTAATGTTTGACCTCGTCCAGCTACCGCTTGTTCTATGTACTGAAATCGATGTTTAAATTTCAAGTTTGTTTGAACTAACGCTTCCTCTGGATGGATGTTGAGCATTCTTGCTACATTCACTAGCGAGAAGACCACATCTCCCCATTCCTTTTGGAGGTCTTCATTATTTCCATGCTCCCATTCTTGTGCAAATTCTGCTAGCTCTTCTTTTACTTTTTCCCAGGCGTCTTTAGGATCTTCCCAATCAAATCCAACTTTAGCCGCTTCCTTCTGAAATTCATACCCTTGTTGAAGAGGAGGTAACCCCTTTTTCCCGTCTAAAATTGAGCTTACGTTTGACGACTTCTCCTGCTTTTTAATTTCGTCCCAGTTAGACGTGACCTCATCTGCGTCCTTTACGCTTACATCGCCAAATACATGAGGGTGTCGCCTTACCATCTTCTCACTGATGACTTCTATAACATCTGTGATATCAAACATCCCGTCATCTGCACCGATTTGCGCGTGGAGCATGACTTGTAATAGAACATCACCCAGCTCTTCAATAATGCCATCAATATCATCTTGGTCAATTGCTTCTATTAACTCATATGACTCTTCTAGAAGGTACTTTTTTAATGATTCATGGGTTTGCTTTCGATCCCACGGGCAACCATTTGGCCCTCTGAGTGTCGAGATAATCTCTTTTAACGTAGCAAATTCTTTATACAATTCCTCTTTTTTTGTGAGAGCAGGTACGAATAAACTGGTTAAGTTGTTAAGTTCTGCATGATGATCCATTTCGTACAGTGGAACTTCTCTTATCACTTCATCTCGACTTCCCGCAGCGGTGACGAGCTTCACCTTATGATCGTACGGATATTTCTCAAGTAGCACCAGCTTTACTTCAGAAGCAACCATTGCATCATACACTTGTCCAACAAAGATATTTTGAGTGGGTAAAATGCTGCTTGGATGTAAGTTCGTTCCATCTACTAGCTGAAAGCCCTCAATTGGATCTACTTTTACAGAGGTGAATAAACTATCTAAAAAGCTTTGTCCTCCTAGAATCCCCAGCTCTATTTCTCCATTTCGCTCCGCCTCTATTAGTAATTGAACGGTACGCTCGGCTACTAATGGGTGCCCTGGTACCACGTATAAAACAGGCCCTTTTTCAGACTTTTTGATTAATGTTTGAACGATTGCTTCATACACCGCTTCAAACTGATCGTGTTCTTCGTAGACGGCATCGAATGATTCATACTCGAACCTTCCTTTTCTAACTCTCTTACAACAGGATGTTCTTTCGTACGAAGATATGCGTGAGAGCTTTCTTTTAATCGTTTATAGATTCCATACGGCAGTTGGTCTAAATCTCCTGAGCCTAGCCCTATGACGTCAATTTTATTCATGGAATTCATCACCTTTCTCGTTTCCATTGGAGTTTCTTTAATCGATCTCCAAGTGGGAGGAGTTCTATTTCTCCCTCTTCAAATATACGGCTATTTATCATAGCCAGTGCAAATATGCTAGCTCCCCACGCAACACTAGTAAATGTTTTGAATACAGCTAGTAATCGGTCATCTGGTGCACCTATTCCACTTAGAACAAACAACCAGGCTTGTATGGTTAACGTCATGAGAAAGAGTGCAATCATCCCATCGATAAAAAACGCTTTGGAGAAGGCGCGAACGTCAAATATTTTACGAATTGAGAAAACAAGACACGCACTAATCAAGCCTAACGCCAAAACGGTTGCTATGGATGCACCCATTGTTCCCAATCTTGGAACTAATACGGTGTTACAAGCATATTTGAATACTACTCCTAAAAGAATGAAGATTCCTGGAGTATATATTTTACCAATACCATGTAAAACCCCTGATACTGTTAAAATGATCGAGCTAAACAAGATACTGATGACGAATACAGCAAGTACATTAGATCCTTTATTGGTAGAGAATAATGTAATATTTGTGACCTCTATCACATTCACAAGTCCAACAGCAGCTGCCGACCCTATGACTATACTTACCTTTATGGCTAGTATAATATACCGGTTCACCTCACGATTCTCTCCGCGCTTAAAAGCACCTGATAGCAGCGGCACACTTGTTAAAGATAGTGACGTAGCTACAACCGTTCCTAACTGAATAAGAGGCTGCCCTCTGTCGTAGACACCTTTTTCTATCTTAGCAATGGCTTCGTCTATACCGCTTTCTAAAAGCATGGGATAGACACTAAAGGCATCGACTAGCTGTAAAAGTACGAGCAACATTCCACTTATACAGATAAACGTTCCGTTGACGAGAATCTCTTTCATTAAACGGATATCTAGTGAGGCGTAAGAATGCTTTAACATGCCTTCTTTGTATGTAAAAAAGAATAAGACAAGCATGCCTGTTAATCCACCAGTTACGGACCCAAATAATGCTCCTTCTCCAGCAGCATATAAGGAACGCCCTGAGGCTACAGCAAGATACGATAGAAGTAAAATGGTGACGACTCGGACGATTTGTTCTAGCACCTGCGAAACCGCGGTCGGTATCATATTCCCTTTCCCTTGAAAAAGACCTCTCCATAGAGACAAAAAAGGGAGAAACAAGAATGAAATGGATACCATTTGGATGAGAGGAGTTAAGTGGGGATCTCCCATTCCTTTACTAATAAAAGGGGCAAAGGAAAATAAGAAAGAAAACCCAAGTAATCCCATCCCAAGCAGCAACCAAAAGCCTGTTTTCAAGACTTGGGAAACTCCATATTGGTCGCCATCCTCTATTCGCTCGGCTATCATTCTTGAGAATATGACGGGGAAGCCGTAGGTAGATAACGCGATGAGTACCCCATAAAAAGGATACACCTGCTGATAAATATAGAATCCAGTATCCCCTACTATATTTTGAAAAGGAACTCGGTAGATGGCACTGAGCACTTTCGTCACAAGGGCTGCTACGGTAAGGATCAGCGCTCCTTTCAAGTAGTTCCTAGAATCATGCATATTCAAACCCTCTTATCAATAGAATTACTTGGTATTATAGCATATTTAGGAAGAAAAGAAGGGGAGAGGGGCATGAAAAAAGGTTGTCCATCTATAACGATGAACAACCCTCTCTCCTATTATGATTCCATTTGTCTTGCTAAGAAACTAGCCGCTGTTTCCACAGCTTTTTGCTCTACTTCTCCAAGAGTTCTTTCCTTTGAAGAAATAACCACTGCACCGATTGGGTCTCCGTTCGCTACAATTGGAGCTACCGTATAGGCATGTAATTCTTCATCAAACCCATCGACAAGTGAAACCGTAGATTTTGACGTATTCAATACGGATGTTCGCTCATCCATTGTTTTTTCTAGCAATTCACTGATGCTTTTATTTAAATACTCTTTCTTTGAACCACCAGCAACAGCAATGATGACATCTCGGTCACATATCATGACTGGACTTGCTAAGCTATCATACAAGGCTTCTGCGTACTCTTTTGCAAAATCACTTAACTCACTGATTGGTGAATATTTCTTTAAAATAACTTCCCCTTCACGATCGACAAAGATCTCTAAAGGGTCACCCTCTCTAATACGAAGTGTTCTTCTGATTTCCTTCGGAATTACTACACGTCCCAAATCATCAATTCGACGAACAATACCAGTTGCTTTCATCTTACGTTGCCTCACTTTCATCAGATGATAAATGGAAAGGATTCTGTATCTCTTGAATCAATTTCCAAGATTGAAATTAGTATCCTTCAATCGCCCATGAATATACACTAACAACGTTTTTTCTCTATGTTACATAAATCTACTACAACAGGGTGAACTTTCCATATTAGAATACATAGAGACTTTACCCGTTTTCTAGTGGTTAAAACGTATCATCTGATAGCTGCGAGATTAGTCACGCTTGGCATGTTTTAAATTTTTTACAATATCGTAGGCTTTTTCAAACCATTCTTTAGGTTTAACACCCTTCGTCTTAATGGATACCTGCAGTTGGTTGCTTTCTAAACGCAGCTCCACATCTCTACCGTGTTTAAGAGTCGTTAGCTCCATCACCTTACTACCGTCAATTGAGTTGGTACCCTCTTCTGTCATATAGATGGTTACTTTTCCTTTTTCATCTTTTATCGTTTGCAGCTTCGACTCGACTGCAAAAATACGCATTTCAGCGATCTGAAGAAGAAGCGATACTTCTTCAGGATATTCTCCGAATCGGTCAATCAAAATTTCTTTAAGCTCCTCTACCTCTTCTTCCGTAGAAAGAGCTCGCACTTGTTTATACATTTCAATCTTTTGCTTTCCATCAGGTATATAAAATTCAGGAATGTAGGCGTCTAGACTTACCTCTACTTCAAACGCTGACGTTGATTCTTTAGGTGAAGTTGTTTTCATCGATTTGTCTTCCTTCAATACGCTCTTACGTTCTTCAATCGCATCTTTTAGCATTTGAGAGTACAAATCAAAGCCAACAGAATCAATAAAGCCGTGCTGCTCTGCTCCTAATAAGTTTCCTGCTCCGCGGATACTCAAATCGCGCATCGCAATTTTAAAGCCTGAGCCAAGCTCTGTAAATTCTTTAATCGCTTGAAGTCGTTTCTCTGCAACATCTGATAATACTTTATCTTTCCGATACGTAAAGTAAGCGTAGGCCACGCGGTTTGACCGTCCGACGCGTCCACGCAGCTGATACAGCTGCGAGAGACCCATACGATCCGCATCATGTACGATTAGAGTGTTCGCATTAGGAATATCCACACCCGTTTCAATAATAGTGGTCGTCACTAATACATCTGCTTCTCCTTCTAAGAAGCTTAATATAACCGATTCCAACTCATTCTCGGTCATTCTCCCGTGTGCATATACCACTCTTGCCTCTGGAACAAGCATCGCAATCTCGTCTGCCTTGCGCTCGATATCCTCTACCCGGTTATATAAGAAGAATACCTGTCCTTCTCTAGCTAATTCTCTTTCAATCGCTTCCCGTACGAGAGCTCCGTTATATTCAAGAACGTACGTCTGAACCGGGAACCTGTTCTCTGGTGGTGTTTCAATGACTGATAAATCACGCACCCCAAGCATCGACATATGTAACGTTCTTGGAATAGGGGTAGCTGTTAAGGTTAACACGTCAATATTCGTTTTAAGCTGCTTAATTTTCTCCTTATGGGTCACACCAAATCGTTGCTCTTCA
This sequence comes from Bacillus coahuilensis m4-4, assembly GCF_000171615.1. Taxonomy (GTDB): domain Bacteria; phylum Bacillota; class Bacilli; order Bacillales; family Bacillaceae_K; genus Bacillus_T; species Bacillus_T coahuilensis. Next base: position 29,404 of record NZ_ABFU01000003.3, read on the forward strand.
TCAATAATTAATAATCCCAAATCCTTGTATCCAATTTCCTTTGATAATAAGCGATGGGTTCCAACCACTATATCCACACTACCATCCTTTAACCCTTTAATGGTATCTGTTTGTTGCTTGCGTGTTCTAAAGCGGCTGAGTAAAGAGACATTGACCGGAAAATCTTGAAAACGTTCCTTCATCGTCTCATAATGCTGTTGAGCTAAGATGGTCGTGGGTACGAGAAAGGCTACCTGCTTCCCATCCGCAATTGCTTTAAAAGCAGCACGAATGGCCACTTCTGTTTTTCCATATCCCACATCTCCGCAAAGAAGACGGTCCATCGGCCGAGATTTCTCCATATCCCGTTTAATCTCTTGAATAGATCGTGTTTGGTCTTCCGTTTCCTGATATGGAAACAACGATTCAAATTCACGCTGCATTTCTCCGTCTGGATTAAAGGCGTAGCCGACCGCCGCTTCGCGCTCTGCGTATAACTTAATTAAATCATCGGCAATATCTTGAACAGAGGATTCAACTTTTCGTTTAACCTTTGCCCATTCACTACCCCCAAGCTTATACAGCTTTGGTTCTTTGCCTTCAGATGCAACATATTTCTGAACAAGATCAATTTGCTCTACTGGAACATATAATTTGTCTGTTCCTTGGTAGCGAAGATGCAAATAGTCTTTATGTGCCCCGTTAATCATGAGCGTTTCGATTCCTAAATACTTCCCTATCCCGTGATTAACGTGAACAACATAGTCGCCTACCTTTAGTTCTGAGTAGCTCTTAATACGCTCTGCGTTTGAAAGCTTCTGCCTTCTTGCAGGAGCTTTTTTCGTTTTTTTATTGAACAGCTCTTCTTCTGTGATGACGGCGAGCTTCTGAAGCGGCAACTCGAAACCGCTATGTAAAGAACCTTCGACAAGCTGAGCAATGCCGTATTGAAAGGCTTCATTTTCACTTAATACTGTAGTATGAATCTCATATTCTTCTAGCATTCTTTGAACTTTTGTTTGCCGCTCTTTTGTCGGAATCAAAAGTAAAACAGCTGTCCCTGTTTTCTTCCAACGTTCAATTTCTGCTTTAAATACATGCATTTGTCCGTGAAAGTTCTGCATTGGCTTACAGGAAAGATTGACAATATTCTCCGGAGAAGATTGCGGAATGCTTCTCATGAATAACGACATATAAATCTTTGTTTGTTCACATAGGGCCTTTACTTTTTCTAACGAATAGGAAATGGTTACATTGTGGACAATCTTTCCTTCTTCAAGTAAGCTGGTAAACCATTCTCCTTCTTCCTTTTCAAGAGACTGATTAATTTCTCCTATCCTACTGTACTCATCAAAGATAACAATCCCGTTTGAAGCAACATAATCTAGCAAACTACTCGGCTCTTCGTACGCTAAACTACTATACTTAAATAAATCATCTGGTAACTGACCATTTCGTAATCTTTCTAAGTCATATCCAATATTTTGGGATAATTTCTCTTTTGCTTTCGTCGATTTCAGCTTTTTTAAACTTAGCGCAAGCTCTGTTGCAAGCTTATCCCCTAGCCTTGCAATGTCTTGTGAGGTTAAAACAAGCTCTGTTGCAGGGGGGATAAGGACCGTTTGAAGCTTATCAATCGATCGTTGATCTTCTGCTGAAAACGTACGAATAGAATCAACCTCAGTATCAAAGAGTTCAATACGTACAGGATCAGTGCTTGTTAAAGGATAGATATCAATAATTCCTCCTCTAACGCTAAATTCTCCTGGGGCGCTAACCATATCAGCACGTGTGTACCCAGTTTGAACTAAAGATGTTAATAGGGAGGATACGTTAATATCCTCTCCTACCGTTAACGTGATTTGGAACATTTCCCACTCTTTTTTTGGTGGCAACAGTTTCCTAATCCCTGCCATTGGAACAATATAGATTCCCTTATGGCCAGAAGCCATATGATATAGCGTATCGATCCGCTGTGCTTTCAACTCAGGACTTGAAATACTTAATTCAGCAGCAATAAGCTCATTCGCTGGATAAAGATAAACAGACTCCTCCCCTAAAAGAGCAATCAAATCCTCCTGCAGCTTTTGAGCTTGAAATAGATTATGAGTAACCACAACAGTTTGTCTATTAGTATCCTTAAAAACAGAAGCAATAAATAAACTTCTCCCAGAGCCAGACAGGCCTGCAATGAGTTGCTCATGCAAGCCTTCTTGAATCCCCGAAACAATGGATTGTACATCTTCCTTTTCAGAAAGCAATGAAATCATTTTATGCAACTTGTGCTCCTCCCCTTCTGCAAGCACGATCAAAAGAATCATGAATCGTATATCAATAGAAAAAACGCTTTGGACCCATCTTTTTGTTTCCAAAGCATGCTATCAATGAATGAGAAAATCTAAAAGATGATAATCAGGTGTTCTTTCTAGAGATTCTTGGCAATCTTCACATATGGCTTGTATCATGATATTCCCATCATCAGTATAGGAAACCATCTCATTTCGTTCTTCTTGATTTAATGCTTGAAGACCTAGTTTTTCTGAGTGAATAGACATGTTTTGAATCGAACCAATATGAGTTCCACAATGTCTGCACGTATAGTGTATCGCCATGCTCTAATCCCCCTTCCGGTCCATACTTCTTTTTATAGTATGAACGGAAAAGGGATGTGTTATTCATAGAGGAAAGCCTAATTAAATTTATTCATAACAGATAAAAATGGTTCTTTCAACCAGGCTTCACAAGCATCTGCGGAAGCCTTTACAACTTCTTCAACTAACGGCTGTTCACTTGCTGTGAATTTCCCTAGAACATAGTTTGGGACGGTCATTCCTGAAGGTGGACGGTCAACTCCGAGTCGAATTCGGTTGAATTGCTGACTGCCTAAATGAGCAATCGTCGACTTCATTCCATTATGTCCGCCGGCACTTCCCTTTTGTCTTAAACGTAGCTTGCCAACCGGAAGATCAAGATCATCATAAATGACAACCAGATCTTCTATATCTATATCGTAATAGTCCATAAGTGGACGAATACTCTCTCCTGATAGGTTCATGTAAGTGAGAGGCTTTAATAAGATAAACTTCTCCCCTTCATGACGAACGATGGAATAGACTCCTTTAAATTTAGATTGATCTAGAGCTACATTAAATCGTTTGGCGAGCTCATCAATTACTTCAAATCCAATGTTGTGGCGTGTTCCATCAAACTTAGCCCCAGGATTTCCTAAGCCAACTATTAGCTTCAACTACATACACCTCTCTTGTTACATTATCTTTAGTCTATACGAAAATGGGCTTAACCACAAAAGGTTAAGCCCATTTTTTTCGTTATTTATTCTTCATCAGAACCAACAGGCTCGGTTTCTCTACCTTCCTCATTTGTAGGGTGACCGCCCTCTTGTTCTTCACCACTGTTGATTTCTTCTTCTTGTCTTGGCGCTAGAATCGAAGCGACCGTTACATCATCTTCTAGGTTTAGCTCGTAAGAGAATTGCTGTCTTATATCTCCTACCGTAATCGTTTCCCCTACTTGAAGATTCTCCACATCTACTTTTATGCTATCTGGAAAGTCTTGTGGTTTTGCCGTGACAGATATTTCATGAAGAGGTTGTTGCATAACGCCACCATCTTTCACACCTGCAGCATCTCCTACTAGATCAATTCTTACGCTTGCTTCCATATCTTCAGACATGTTAATCGCTAGGAAGTCCGCATGAACCACTTCGTCTTTAATTGGGTCACGTTGATAATCTGTTAAGACTACCTGCGTTTTATTTCCGTCAACTAATAGATTAATGATACCATTCCTTCCAACTTCTCTCATGGTTTTAATGAAAGAAGGTTCATCAATCATAATAGAGGTTGAATCCATTTTATGCCCATATACTACCGCAGGGATACTCCCTTGATTTCGTAAGCTTGTTAAATCAGAACGCTTGAACCCTTCTCGTTTTGTAGCCGTCAATTGGTTTGACATATGTACTCCACCTTTCTACTGAATAAATAAGCCTTTCTATTAAAATTCCCCAAATAGAACCGGTCTAAACAATAGAAAATGAAATGTGTGGAAAGAGCTATAAAAAAAAGACTATCCAAAGATGAAAAACCTTTGGATAGTCTCCTATCATTAATCGAATAAAGTACTTACAGATTGCTCTTCAAATACGCGGATAATCGCTTCACCGATTAGAGGAGCAACACTTAACTGTACAAGTTTTTCTATTTTCTTTTCTTCTGGAAGGGCAATAGAGTTTGTCACCACTAGCTCTTTAATTTGAGAGTTATGAATACGGTCAATAGCAGGCCCTGATAGTACAGGATGTGTACAGCATGCGTACACTTCTTTTGCACCGTTTTCAACTAGAGCATTTGCTGCTAACGTGATCGTACCGGCGGTATCGATAATATCGTCGATTAGAATCGCTTTTTTACCATCAATATGACCTACGATATTCATCACTTCAGCAACATTTGGCTTTGGACGACGTTTATCAATAATAGCTATCGGTGCTTTAAGACGCTCTGCAAGCTTACGCGCACGTGTTACACCACCGTGGTCTGGAGATACAATGACTACATCCTCATCTATGAAACCTTTACTTTCAAAGTAATCACCTAAGATTGGAACACCCATTAAGTGATCAATAAGAATATCAAAGAATCCTTGAATTTGCGGGGCATGTAAGTCCAAAGTAATCACACGATCAGCACCAGCAGTTTCTAATAGGTTTGCTACTAGTTTTGCTGTAATTGGTTCACGAGCACGTGCTTTACGGTCTTGTCTAGCGTATCCGTAATATGGATTAACAATATTAATGGTTTTTGCTGACGCACGTTTCAACGCATCAATCATAATTAATAACTCCATTAGGTTCTCATTCACTGGAGCGCTTGTTGATTGGATAACGAATACATCACAGCCGCGAATACTTTCTTCAATGTTGATTTGAATCTCACCATCACTGAATCGTTTTACCGAACATTGACCAAGCTCTACACCGACTTCGCTTGCGATCTCTTTCGCCAGCTCTACATTTGAATTCAAAGCAAAGACCTTTAGCTTAGAATTTTGGTACTGATTTTCCATTTGTTATTGACCCCTCCAACTATTACTTTAAGTTAAGATTTTTAACGTAATCTTCTTTATTCACTTGACGAGCTCTTGCTATAGTTAACGCCTCAGACGGAACATCTTCTGTAACAGTTGATCCCGCTGCTACATAGGCTCCTTTACCAACGGTAACTGGTGCTATTAGATTAGAGTTACATCCAATGAACGCTCCGTCTTCAATCGTGGTTAGATGCTTATTTTTCCCATCATAGTTCACGGTAATAGAGCCGCATCCTAGATTCACATCAGAACCAACCTTTGCATCACCAATATAGCTTAGGTGAGATGCTTTACTCTTAGGACCCATCTCTGATTTCTTCACTTCCACGAAGTTTCCTATTTTTACTTCATTATGAATACTTGAAGCTGGACGGATATGGGCAAATGGCCCAATTGTAACCTCATCCCCAATTTCACTGTCATGTGCAACAGATTGCTTAATAGTCGTAGCGTTACCTATTTTACATGCTTTAATCTCAGTTCCTGGTCCGATCAAACAATCTTCTCCAATCACTGATAGACCTTGAATATAAGTGTTTGGAAGAATAACTGTATCTTTCCCAATTTGTACATCCGCTTCAATATAAGTGGATGCTGGGTCAATAATAGTTACACCGTTTCTCATATGAGCTTCATTTATTCGTTTTCTCATAATGGTCTCTGCTTGAGAAAGAGCTACTCGGTCATTAACCCCTAGAGTTTCTTCCAAATCAGAGGTCTGATAGGCAGCGACAATTTGTCCTTCTGACTTCAAGATCTCCATAACATCTGGAAGATAGTATTCACCCTGTGCGTTATCATTTTTTACTTTTTTAAGCGCCTGGAATAGTGCTTCATTATCAAAGCAGTATGTACCCGTATTAATTTCTTTTACACTCTTTTCTGCTTCAGAAGCATCTTTTTGCTCCACAATGCGCTCTACATGACCGTCTTCATTACGAATGACGCGCCCATAGCCAGTTGGGTCTTCAGCATAACCTGTTAGGACAGTGGCTTTTGCTCCCAGCTTGGTATGCTCTTCCATTAACGCTTCCATTGTAGACGTTTTAATTAGAGGGGTATCCCCACAAATGACGAGAGTGATTCCTTTTTTATCTTGTAGCAGTTCTTCTGCTTGCATAACGGCATGAGCCGTTCCTAACTGTTCTTTTTGAAGAGCAAAATCACTTTTACCTTCTAAGTATGATTGAACTTTCTCAGCACCAAACCCTACGATTGTTACAGTTTGATCTATACTTAAAGAAGATAGTTGATCCACAACGTGTTCAACCATTGGTTTTCCACAAACTGGGTGCAATACCTTATATAACTTAGATTTCATTCGAGTTCCTTGACCTGCTGCCAGAATAATAGCATATCGATTCATTAATTTAGGCCTCCAGTAACCTTTTTATCCATTAAAGACTATATCCTAAAACCTCCTTGATTTCAAGACAACATATGAAACTACCGAATTGAATTTCTTTATGAAATGGGAATAAATGTTTAAGATGGGGATGTTGGGGTAAATGGGGAAGGGATTAAGGTAGAAAAAAACTTAATAAAAAAAGAGCCATACTTCTAGAAGCAGGCTCTAGTTGCAAACGATTCTATTAGGAGGCACCGGCTTCTTCTAATTCCATCCCCTCTAGCTCTCCTAAACGATGGTATTCTTCAAGAACAGCATCTTGAATCTTCCCACGTGTAGTAGAATTAATTGGGTGAGCAATATCGCGGAATTCTCCATCAGGAGTACGCTTGCTTGGCATCGCGACAAATAGACCGTTGTTGCCATCGATCACACGAATATCATGAACAACAAATTCATTGTCTAATGTAATTGACGCAATTGCACGCATGCGACCATCCGTATTTACTCGACGTAATCTTACATCAGTTACTTCCATTTTGTTCACCACCTTTTTTTCTAGATGAAATGTCTTTAACTATATTCCATAAAAATTTCAATATTCCTTCTTTATCGTTAAAAAAATTAAAAAAAAATTAACGAAAAATAGGTAAATATACCGTTCAATCTACCCAAAATACTATATTTGGTAAACTCAACATGGCCGATTTTCATATATTTCTACCTGTTTTTACTAAAATGATCGCGCTAAAGCATTAAAAAAAGACAAGGTTCAAATCACACTACCAACCTTGTCTTTTTTTCTACATTTTATACCTTTTATAGGTCTTTTTTTATACCACCATTATTTCACTAAAGCAATGACTTCAATTTCAATAGAAACATCCTTCGGAAGCTTAGATACTTCCACACATGAACGCGCTGGTTTATGAGTAGAAAAATAAGTCGAATAAATGTCATTCACTGTTTGAAAATCGTTCAGGTCCTTCAAGAAAATAGTCGTTTTCACAACTGTCTCAAAGCTTGCACCTGCCTCCTCCAAAACCGCTTGCAAATTCTTCATTACTTGATGCGTCTGTTCTTTAATAGACTCCCCTACAAGGTCGCCATCCTTCGTTAAAGGGATCTGCCCTGAACTATAGAACATGTTATTCACGATAATTCCTTGCGAATATGGACCAATAGCTGCTGGAGCTAGGTCAGTATGAATCGCCTTCATCTTATTAGACACCCCTTCTTATAAGAATTCTTGCTTTGTTTCAAAGTAATTTCCTAAAGAAACTTTAATGGTTTTTTCTCTTTCGTTCACTTCTGTTAATTTCACCAGCGAGACATAATCATCAACTAAGCGATCTTTCGTTTCTTCGGATTCAACTAACACACCTATCCCCGCGACATTCGCAGAAAATTCTTCAAGAAGGCTCTTCATGCCGTTTACCGTTCCACCAGCCTTCATAAAATCATCCACGATCAAGACATTAGCATTTTCTTTTAAGCTTCTCTTAGATAAAACCATCGTTTGAATTCGTTTGGATGATCCAGACACATAATTAATAGAAACCGTGGATCCTTCCGTTACTTTACTGTCTCTTCTCACTACAACCACAGGAACATTTAAATGATTAGCTACTGCATGAGCAATTGGAATACCTTTTGTTGCCACGGTCATAATGACGTCGATATCTTTTTGGTGAAAGGCATTTGCTAAGAGCTTGCCCATTTTATTTAATGTTTTAGGATCCCCGAGCAGGTCCGTCATATAGAGATAACCACCAGGCAACAACCGAGTAGCCGCTCCAAACTGCTCACATAAGTCTTCAATTAATTCCCTTGCTTCTGACTCTTGAAGGCGAGTAATAAACCGAACGCCCCCAGCAGCTCCTGGTACTGTTTGTAAGGTTCCTATTCCACGTTCTTCAAACGTCGCTTTAATAATCACTAAATCCTCGCTGATGGATGATTTAGCTGCATTATATATTTCAGCAAAGTAAGACAAGGAAATCAGTTGAAAAGGATTTTTCACTAAATAATACGTCATATCGACTAACCGTTCACTTCGTTTAAATTTCACTAGTCTAGTCGCCTCCTGTAAAACCGAATAATTTATAGATAATATAACACTAATATACGGTTTTATACAAGAGAGTTTCGCTCACCCTGCATACGAACAGCAAAGACCTGATCACAAAATCCTCTTAATCCGTTATATACTCTTTGTACCTTTGACTCATACTCGACAATTCCAAACACAGTTGGCCCACTTCCACTCATTAGTACAGCGTCTGCGCCGAACCTTAGCATTTGTTCTTTAATTTGAGCAACCTCTGGATGCATGGTGAGTGTCACGCTCTCTAATACATTTCCTAATTGATCACACATCATGTCATAATCGCTTAGGGTTAGTGCTTGAATCATTCCTTTTGTATGGGGGTGACTAACAGAATCTAGCTTAAGATTTTTATATACGTCCGCCGTCGATACACCAATAGTCGGCTTTGCTAAGATGACCCAACAATTAGGCGGGGCAGGTAACTCTTGAATCTTTTCACCTCTACCTGTCGCTAGCGCCGTGCCTCCGTGTACGCAGAAAGAAACATCTGAACCTATTTTTGAGCCTAGTTCTGCAAGTTCATTTTGAGATATCCCAAGATTCCACAGCTGATTCAAACCGCGTAGCGTAGCAGCTGCATCACTACTTCCACCAGCTAAGCCAGCTGCAACTGGAATAACCTTATCAATGGAAATAGAAACACCTTGTTTAATTTGATACTGCTCTTTTAATAGCTTTGCTGCTTGATAAGCTAAGTTTCTACCATCATCAGGAACAAAGCGATTATGAGATAAAATACGAATTTCATCCTGTGGTAATTCTTGCAGATCAATTCGATCCGCTAAATCAATCGTCGTCATGACCATTTCAACCTCATGGAATCCATCCGGCCTTTTATGTAGTACATCTAAGGATAAATTAATTTTCGCTGGAGCTTTTACCATAAGCTTCAATACAAACACCTACTTCTTCTCATCACTCTAATAATTGTCTTTATTTTACCACTTTTCTTCTTAAATCGTAACTGCCTGTACATCTTCATGGTAATTTCATTAGAATGTTCAATAAATGAGGTGCACAGAACCACCAGTAGGAGCAGTTCCTCTATATAGAAAAGAAAAGCCGAACTCAAAGGTTCAGCTTTTAGTGGCATGGTATGGTAATAAAAAGATCAAACTAGTTATTGGTTCATCAGCTGTTGCTGTGCAATTTCAACGGCACGTTTGGTGATATTACCAGCATCTCGGGCTGTAATACCACCCCAACCTTCTCTTTCGACAACATCATAAAAGCCGAGTTCTTTCGCAATCTCTTCTTTTACTTTATAAGAAAGAACACCTTTTCGTCTGCTCATCTTATCAACCCTTTCTGTGCCACTACCTTTAGTTTTCTTCATTATTTAAGAATTCATTAGCGTAATTCTTGGGTCTTTTACCAACCATCCAAAGCAAACGAAAAAAGCAGAGAGCAAAAGGCTACAAATCAACCTGCTGTTCTCTACTTTTTTCGAATTGCATTATGTCATTGCAACGTTCCCTGGTGCTTCTTCGTAAAATGTTAACTCAACTGTTTCAGTTAAGACATCGGCATAGCTGTATGAAACTCTCTCAAAAGCATTTTCTTCTTGGTCTAGCTCCACTACAAAAACAGAAGGATACGTTTCAGAAAGAATTCCCGTTCGTTCGATGGTCTTACGACGTCCCCCGTTTGCTTTTAGTAAGAGTCGTTTTCCAAGATTAGAATCGAGTGCTTTTTTAATATCGCCTAGAGTTTTTGGCATTTCGCTCCACCTCACTAATTATAGTGTAACACGGATACAAAAAAACGTACAAATAAATATTTAATTTTAACAAGGAAAATAAAATTTTGTCAACGTTTTTTCTTCTACAAATTCTTGTCAATTTCAACATACTTAGTATATCCCAGATTTTTTTTCCTATGTAAAAAGGCCGATAGATCTATTTATCGGCCTAACGTTACTCTTCTTCACCTATTGAATGGTACGGCATCCCTGTCCTTAATACACCTTTTGACTCTATGCCACCAAGTCCTTTATCTCCCGTTAAGGTATTCCGAACGACTTCCCACACGTTTATGTGGTCTTTAAAAGGCGTATAAGCTATTTTAGACACAATATAAACAGGATCTAATGCATGAATATTAATACGTGTAGGAGAGCTTGCAAAATTAGCACCTGCGTGGATAAGAGACTCAAAGTGTGACTGACAAGCTCCCGCAAAAATAACAAGCTGATCTAAATGTGGAAATTTCTTTCTAGCCTCAAGCACCGTTTGAACAAAATAGGCAGAATGACGATACGCTTGAAGGTCCGTCTTCTTTCCTTTAGACCTAGAATAAGCATCGTGACCTGTAATGACTACTATTTGAGGACGGTAATAATCCAATAGCTTTCCTATTTCATTTGGCATCTCTTTTTCATTGCAGTAGAACCCATGTACAGGAACACCTATTTTTTCATACAAATCTAAGCATTTTTTTAAATACTGAGGATCTCCGTCTAAATGAAGAACCTTTCCAGGCACTTGAAAATAAGGTGAATGTTCCGTGTACCCTTTTGTAGAAATATGCTGCTCCCTTTCAAGGAGTAATCGCTTATCTTGCTGAAACAACTCAAAGGACTGCTCCTCTAAATTCTTCAGTTCCTTCGCTTTCGCATGGACACTTCTTGTATCCATCTCGACTAAATCCTCAAGCGGTGCATCCGCTATTAGGCGATAGTCTTCACCGTACAATATCGCAAACTCTTTCCCGTCTATTTTTTTCAGTTCAATAACCCGAAACACTATATCTTTATCATAAGATCGTCTTCCAACGACTGAATGAAGCTTTATTGTCACCTTCCTCATCTCCAGTTGGACCATTATCCCAAATTCTTTTCTTTCTACTTTATGCGTAAAAGGGAGGAGAAGTGAATGGAACCTTTTACCCCAAGAGAGTGAAGTCTGACTTTATCTCTAAAAGCCTAGTCAAAGTTCTAAACATCCCCTACAAAGCAGCACCTACATACCACTCTATTTGTTCAAGCTTCACCCACTTTTAACTACCCTACAAAACAAAAAAAGCCTCCAAATGGATATCTGAAGGCTCAATATACTAGATATTCTCTTTAAAATGCGGGTAGAGAGCGTTGCTTAGTTCAGCAAACTCTTCAATACTTAATGTCTCTCCTCGGCGCGTAGGATCCACTCCTACGCTCTCTAGACACTGAACAAGTAGATCCTTTTTGTTTTTTCCTTCTACTAACTGAGACGACAAGTTGTTCAGAATCGTTTTTCTTCTCTGGGCAAAAGACGCTCTCGTTACGGTAAAAAAGAAATCTTCATCTTCTACCCTAGCAATAGGTTCTTTTCGTTTCGTTAAACGTATAACCGCTGAATCTACATTAGGCTGCGGCATAAAGACCGTTTTCGGTACAATCATCACCGTTTCCGCTTCCGTATAGTATTGGATGGCAATCGATAAAGAACCATATTCCTTCGTCCCTGGCTTGGCAGAAATACGATCAGCCACTTCTTTCTGAAGCATCACCACAATACGATCGATCGGCAAGCGTTCAAGTAGCACTCTCATAATAATGGGTGTCGTAATATAATACGGCAAGTTAGCCACCAGCATGAGTGGGTCATCTGGAGAAAACTGTTCGCGTAATACTGATTCCACATCCGCCTTTAAGAAATCCTGTAGGATAATTTCAACATTATCATATGGAGATAGTGTATCTTCTAATATAGGCACTAGACGCTGGTCGATTTCAAACGACACAACCTTCTTCGCACTCCTAGCTAAATGCTCGGTTAAGGCCCCAATCCCAGGGCCCACTTCCACTGCGCCGAATTCTTTTGTTAATCCTGCAGCTTCCGTAATATTTCGAAGTATATTGGGATCGATTAAAAAGTTCTGTCCCAGACTCTTTTTAAAAGAAAATCCATGTTTTTGTAAAATCTCTTTCGTTCGTATCGGTGTAGCAATATCCTTCACTCAGCTTGTTCCTCCTCGATGATTTCTTGTACAGCACTACTAAATTCTTCTTTAGAAATTTGAAACATTGTTAATCGCTGATATAACTGTTTCCCATTTGTATACCCTATACGTAGCTTAGTGCCTAATCGCTCTCTTCTTGCCTTGGAGCCAGGTCCTGCGACCAAACCGGCATCTAATAAATCTTCTTTGGTAATAAATGATTCTGTGGGTGCCTCCATCGTTAATGCGTGCCGTAAGGCCTCCTGAATACTTCCTTTACTCGCATGCTCCACCCCTACTCCCTTTCGGTTGCGTCCGTACGCTTCCTCTCGTGGAATAAAGGCATGCTTGCATCCCGGTACAGCCTGTTCAATGGTTTTGCGGATCTTCTGCCCTGGATAATCAGGGTCCGTCAAAATAATGACCCCTCTTTTTTCTTGTGCGTGTTTTATCTTTTCAATGGTTTCAGATGAAATGGCAGATCCATTCGTTTCAATCGTATCTGCGTTCACTGCTTGCTGCACAGCAACCGTATCATCTTTACCCTCTACTACTATAATCTCTTTAATTTTCACTATAAACGCCTACTTACTTTACTCTTTTTCGTTGGTATCCTCACTATCATACTCATTCTACACTAAAAAGCGCAAGTTCCTCCTTTTAGTCCTTGATTTCTCTGTATCATTTTGAAAAGAAGCTTTGTTCTATCTGGATTGTTGATTTACGATCATCCTCAGTAGTGGATTGGAGCGGAAGCCCACAACAGTATAGAATATATCCAAAAAGAAAACAGGAGACATAAGCCTCCTGTTTCCCTTTTAACCTATTAATCTAGGATTTTAATTAAGACATTCTTTCGCCCGAACGCTAATGCATCTGACTTAGAAGAAAAGAATAAATCAATCTTGTTTCCTTTAATCGCTGATCCTGTGTCAGCAGCAACGGCATAGCCGTACCCTTCCACCCAAACTTTGGTTCCTAATGGGATAACACTCGGATCAACAGCAATTACTTTGGAATTTGGATTTGCTCTTAAATCAATACCTGTCGCAGTTACCCCAGAGCATCCGTTACAAAAAGCGGTATACGCTGTGGCACTCACATAAAACTCACGAGCACTTGATGATGGTGCGGATGAAGATGTGGTCCCACGAGACACTTGTGCTGTCACAACTTTTGTTCCAACGGCAACAATTTTATCTTCTGCTTTCTCTACAACTTCTTCCGTCACAAGTTTGCGGTCTACTTCTTTGCCATTTTCTTTAATGACTTCGTATTCTTTTTTCACTTTACCGCTTTTACCTGATTGAACGACTTTTTCTACACCTTTTCAAGACTTGAATCCTTCTGTGTAACAACGGCATAATCCGTGGATTCTTCCACTACATCGGTGACTTTTTCAACTCGGATGATATGGATCCCATCATTTTGAGAGATCAATTTGTCTAAGCCTGGCTCTACACGGTCAAGTTCACCTAGTGTAAATCCTTGTTGCTTTAAAAAGTCAGCGACCGTAGTCGAAACGGACCACACTTCTTTTTCTTCTCCGCCATCATTTACTTTAACAGCGAATGCTTTCTGTATTTGTACCTTCGTATCTTTTGCTAACTGTTCGCTTAACTTCGGAGTTACTTGATCATTTTCTGCAAGGGTAATATCTTGCTCTCTCAACAGCTCTTCAACGGTATCGGCTGTCGTCCATACGGAAATAATTTCTTCTCCTACAGTTAATTGTACCTGTTTTGCTGGTTCCCAAATGACTTGCATATGATTGGTTACCTTCGAATCCAACGCTGGGTATACATAGTCCTTTTCGTTAAAGGCTACGTCTAAATCTTGTAATATTTCTTCAACTGATGCTGCTCTCGTAGATAAGGTTTGTTCTTCTCCGTCAAGAATAACAGTGATTGAGTGCTTTGAAGTTTCAAAAAGAATAAAACCATAGATGATTGAAAAAGCTATGGAACTTGTAATCGCAATCAACCAATTCCTTTTACGCGATGAATTAGAAAACAGGCTTTTCATGTTTGTAAAGTTCATGAAAAGTCCCTCCTTTTCTTTCGGAGTGATTATATAGGATAGTTAAATAGAATGTCAACTGGTAGGGATTTCTAATTCAAATGATGAATCATAAAACAAAGTAGAATTCTCCTTCTTCGTACTAGCCGTACAACTCCCTGACAAACCTAACTGATTCCTATATAATCACTGCATAATATCGACCATGCCTCTTGTATTAACGATCAGCTTGAATGTTAAATACACGAAGGGCATTTTCTGTCGTAATTTTTTCTACCTCTTCTATAGAAATTTCTTTAATAGAAGCAATCTCTTCTGCTACTAATCGAACATACGCCGGCTCATTTCGCTTCCCACGATAGGGATGCGGAGCTAGATAAGGACAATCAGTTTCAACTAGTAATTTTTCTATTGGGACAACGTTGGCTACTTCTTTCGGCTTCTTTGCATTTTTGAATGTTACTGGTCCACCTAGAGATATGTAAAAGTTCAGTTCAACACATTCCATCGCTGTTTCTGCACTCCCACTAAAGCAGTGCATAATTCCTCCAACTTCTTGTGCATTTTCTTCTTTAAGTATTTCAACTATATCTGCTGTGGCATCTCGATTATGAATGACAATGGGTAACTGAACCTTACGAGCTAAGCGGATTTGCTTTCTAAATACTTCTTTCTGCACATCCTTTGGTGACTTATCCCAGTGGTAATCTAACCCCATCTCTCCAAGAGCAACAACTTTTGGGTGAGCGGAAAGTTCTTCAATCCAAACTAGATCTTCATCTGTCATATCAATGGCGTCAACAGGGTGCCACCCCACACTAGCATATAGAAAATCGTATTCTTCAACTAGCTCCATTGCTTTTTTTATCGTTGGACGATCAAACCCAACAACGACCATCTTTTCTACTCCAGATTCTTTTGCTCTCCCTATCACCTCGTTTAGGTCAGAATCAAATTGCTCAGCGTTTAAATGTACATGAGTATCAAACAACATAACCAAAAACACTTCCTTTGGTAAAATTAGTGTAACGGAAAAGATAATGACAAGCATCTCATTCCCATAAC
Organism: Bacillus coahuilensis m4-4; assembly: GCF_000171615.1. GTDB lineage: Bacteria > Bacillota > Bacilli > Bacillales > Bacillaceae_K > Bacillus_T > Bacillus_T coahuilensis. Next base: position 44,958 of record NZ_ABFU01000003.3, read on the forward strand.
AATTCTATTACATTTTTCCTATAGTACTTGTAATATATCCTTAAAAGCGATAATATGTCGGACTTTCGTTTCATATGGCGATATAGCTTTACCCTTGTAGAATGCTGTTTAAACCATTCCTATTTTTTTACTCGCTCTTACTTTTTAGACAAAAATCACCACTTGGCAGAAGAAAAAAAAGAGATTCACGTCGAAAAATGTTTCACGTGAAACTCTTTTTACTCATTACTTCACTTGCGTACCATTCGGTAAGGTTTCAGCGATAGAAGCGAGGGATAATGCACCGTCTTCTTTCCCTGCTAAGATCATTCCTTGAGATAATTCTCCTCTTAACTTCACTGGCTTAAGATTTGTAACACAAATGACTTTTTTGCCCACTACTTCTTCAGGTTTATAAAACTCGGCAATACCAGAGACAACTTGGCGTTTTTCATACCCTAAGTCAAGCTGAAGCTTTAGAAGCTTATTGGCTTTTTTGATGGGCTCCGCTTCTATTACTTCTGCTACTCGAAGATCAATTTTCATAAAGTCGTCAATCGTTATCTCTTCTACTTCTGGGATAGCTGGTGCTTCTTTTGTTTCTTCTACTGAAGCTGACCCACTCATTTTTTCTTTAATATAGGTTACTTCCTCTTCCATTTCTAAGCGAGGGAAAATTGGTTCACCCTTTTTCACCACTTTTGTACCACTAGGAATAGAATCAAAACGTTCAATGCTTTCCCAAGATTGTAACGATTCATCTGTTACGCCTAATTGTTCAAAGATTTTCCCAGGCGTTTTGGTTAAGAAGGGCTTTAATAAAACGGCAGCTCTTCTTAACGATTCCGCTAAATGATACATAACCTCTGACAACTCTTCTTTTCTTTCTTCCTCTTTTGCCAGTGCCCAAGGAGACGTTTCATCAATGTATTTATTTGTTCGGCTAATTAACTGCCATACTTTTGTTAACGCAACAGAAAACTCCATGTTCTCCATCGCTTCCTCATACCCTTTTACGGTCTCATGGTTTACCTTAACTAATTGTGTTGAGAACTCATTTTTTGATTCACTATATGAAGGTATTTCACCATCAAAATACTTGTTCATCATAGCCACCGTTCGGTTTAAAAGATTTCCTAAGTCGTTAGCAAGATCAAAGTTAATGCGTTCCACGAAACCTTCTGGCGTAAATACTCCATCTGCTCCGAACGGTACTTCTCTTAGTAAATAGTAACGAAGTGAATCTAATCCATAACGATCAATTAACGTAACAGGATCCACTACATTACCTTTAGATTTACTCATTTTTCCGTCTTTCATTAATAACCAACCATGAGCAAACACCTTCTTTGGTAATGGTAGATCTAAAGCCATTAACATAATCGGCCAATAAATGGTATGGAAACGAACAATCTCTTTCCCAACTAGATGTACATCAGCAGGCCAATAGTTAACATATTTATGGTCATCCTCTGAACCGTATCCAAGAGCAGAGATATAGTTTGATAACGCATCAATCCAAACATACACAACGTGCTTAGGATTTCCAGGAACTTTAATTCCCCAATCAAAGGTTGTCCTAGACACTGCTAAATCCTCAAGTCCTGGTTTAATGAAATTGTTAATCATTTCATTTTTACGAGATTCAGGTTGGATGAAGCCTGGATTTTCTTCATAGTATTGTAATAAACGGTCTGCATATTTACTTACTTTAAAGAAATAGGATTCTTCCTTTACCTTTTCTACTTCTCGCCCGCAATCAGGACATTTTCCGTCAACTAGTTGACGTTCTGTAAAGAAGGATTCACAAGGTGTACAATACCAGCCTTCATATTGATCAAGGTAAATATCCCCTTGTTCTACAAGCTGAGCAAAGATTTTTTCAACCACTTGCTTATGACGGGATTCAGTCGTTCGGATATAATCGTCATATGAGATATCAAGCTTCTCCCATAGATCCTTGACTCCCTTCACAATCTCATCTACGTATTCAATCGGTGTAACATTTTGCTCCTCTGCTTTACGTTGGATCTTTTGTCCATGCTCATCTGTGCCTGTTAAATACATCACGTCAAACCCTCTTAGGCGTTTATATCTTGCCATGGCATCTCCTGCCACAGTTGTATACGCATGCCCAATATGTAAGTTACCGCTAGGGTAATAGATCGGGGTCGTTATATAGAATGTATTTAGTTTCTCTTGCATATTTTCTCCTCCTTTAACTTCAAATCCTTAAGGATCACTAGATAAAACATATGGTCTCATACCAATTATACAAATAAAAGCAAGAAATTCCTCGGTATTCCTATCCTCTTATTCTAAATATCTTTACATTTTTTCCTCTTCTATCATCAAAATATACCTAAAATTAAAGACTGCTGCAACTTTCTACCTTATATATAGGCTTGGATAAACAGTATGCGGAGACAAAGAATAACGAAAGCTACTCGCTCACGCTAGAATAGAAACTTCAAAAGGTGTTCTTTTGCTTCTAAAATGCCTTAAAGGACTTAGCCGCTGGAGCTCGACAAGACCCTACTAACTTCTTCAGGACACTAAATAATATCCCTTGAATTGTTAGCGGCCGAAGGGGGTTTTTCTCGTCGAATAGACCGGATTTTTTGTCGAATTTTGTCTTACGATGTAGTTTTTCGACATTAAGAAGTTAGTACGGGAATAACTTTTTCTTTCATTTTTTCCAATAGAAATAAATGTAAAATTGCATAACGCTAGCATTACACACGATATTTTGACCAAAAAATTTACAGTTATTATTATTGACGTTTTTAGGAAACGCTGATATGATAGATTCATAAGCAAGAATATTGTCGAATGTTGACGAAATGATAACAGATCATTATGACATAAATAAACTAGTAATCTTAATTAGTAGGAGGAGAATTATATGAAATCTACAGGTATTGTACGTAAGGTTGACGAATTAGGACGCGTGGTTATTCCAATCGAGCTGCGTAGAACTTTAGGAATTGCTGAAAAAGACGCATTAGAAATCTACGTAGATGATGACAAAATCATCTTAAAGAAATACAAACCAAACATGACTTGCCAAATTACTGGTGAAGTTTCTGACGATAACCTAAAACTTGCTGAAGGAAAAGTAATCCTTAGCCGTGAAGGTGCAGAGCAATTAATCAGCGAAATTCAAAATTCGTTTAAATTAAAATAATACCAAAAGCGTCATTCATGTAAATATGAATGACGCTTTTTCTTACTATTCAATCTCATGATAAGCCTGATACACTTCACGCTTTTGAATAGTACGCTCTACTGCCACTTTTTTTATAGCATCCTTTGAAGATAATCCTTTTTCATCTATGTAATATAAAACATGCTCACGAAGGCCTAATGTTTCCCACCAGTTGGGTTCTTCTACCTTTTCAGAGCCTTCAATAATCATGCAAAATTCCCCTCTAATCTCATGGTCTTCTGCCCATTTAACCGCTTCTGCCGTTGTCCCTCTTAAAAATTCTTCGAACTTCTTGGTTAATTCCCTACATAAGACGATTGGACGTTCACCTAGAATGTCTAAAATCGTATGTAAGGTGTCTTTCAGACGATGGGGAGATTCGTAAAGAATAAAGGTTGAGGTTTGTTTAGTTAACTCTTCAAGCTCTCGTTTTCTTTGCTTTTTATCACGAGATAAAAATCCATAAAAATAAAATGGCTGAGGAACGAGACCTGACGCTATGAGAGCCGTTAACGCTGCATTCGCACCTGGAAGTGGAATCACACTGATTCCTGCCTCAATTGCCTCTTGGACAAGCTCATAGCCTGGGTCTGAAATACACGGCATCCCTGCATCACTTACAAGAGCGACCGTTTGACCGCTCTGCAGCTTTTCAATTAAATGACCCCCACTAACTCGTTTATTATGATCATGGTAGCTAACAATCGGTGTCGTAATATCAAAATAATTACATAGTTTTTTCGTATTTCTTGTATCCTCTGCTGCAATCCAGTCCGCCTCTTTTAGGAGTCTTACACAACGGAATGTCATATCTTCAAGATTTCCAATGGGAGTAGCAACCAAATATAGCTTTCCTAGCGACTCCACTTCATAGCTTTTTTGACTCTTCACCGTTAACTCCTCCACTCATTTGATCTATTTTACGTTTTCTAGATTGCTTTTTAAAATAATACTCCGCCCTCATGGCTTCTCTCTTACTTTCAAATGTTTCCCAGTACTTTAGTGTCACTGGTCGCTTGGCCTTCGTATATTTGGCCCCTTTTCCTGTATTATGCTCATGTACACGCCTTACCATGTCCGTCGTATAACCAGTATAATAACTACCATCTGTACATTCTAGCACATACATATAATGACGCTTATTCGTCATACAATAAAGCTCTCATCTCTTTTGTATAATCCTCTCCAGTAAAAATATAAAAAGGAGGAAGAATTTTCAAGTCGGGCTTCCCATGCTTGATTCCTTCTATTAAAAGAATGTTTGCTTCCTTTCCGACACGTGGATATACAAGCTGCATTCGTTTCGGTTCAAGGTCATGGGATCTCATACTTGTAATGATATCGACCAGTCGACCTGGACGATGGACAAATGCCGCTTTCCCACCGTACTTTAGGAGTCCTGACGTCGTTCTCATCACATCATCTAATGTGCAATAGATCTCGTGTCTTGCGATGGCTAGGTGTTCATTAGGATTGATCACCTCTTCATGACTGGTCGTGAAATACGGGGGATTGCAGGTCACGGTATCATATGAATCCTTCCTGATTTCCTTAGGAAGATCCTTTAAATCTCCATGGTACAACTTTATCTGACCTTCTAGCTCATTATACTCCACGCTTCTTCGTGCCATATCATACAATCGTTCCTGTATTTCTAGCCCTTCAATAAATGTCCTTGTTTTACTGCTAAGGAGTAGTGGAACTACCCCATTTCCCGTACACAGGTCCATGACTTTCCCTTTGGCACGGGGGACACTTGCAAAGTTTGCAAGCAATACCGCATCAAGAGAAAAAGAAAAGACAGAAGGACTTTGAATGATACGTAGATTTTCTTTTAATAAGTAATCCAAACGCTCGTCATTTTTTAACATACACGCACCTCGTTCTCTGAAAAAAACCTTCCTATTTATGTATAGGAAGGTTCATCTATCTTACCATCATCACTCATGCTAGGCCCTGCTTATTTTTTATTTAAGAAGGATAAGCAAAACAAGCAATCTTCATCTTTACGTGGACTACCAAAGTGAACATTACAGATATGAAATCCTTCTTGATAGAGTCTAGCTAAGTTATCATAGCCTTCTCCTACGTCCGTAGTGGATTCCACTTCTTTTTTCTTTGTTCCTTTAGGGTGGACCTGTTGAGAGTTCTCGGTTGTCTCCAGTCGTTGACGTAAAAGCTTATTCTCCATTTGAAGTGTGTGATTTTCTTCAATCATTTCAGCTAGTACATGCTTAAGCTGGCCAATTTGTTCGTGCATTTGACCTATTTGTTGTTCCATCTGAATGACAGAATCAAAGAACTCTTTTTTATCCAATACATCCACCTCATTACTCTGTGGCTTGAATAACAGCGCTAGCATTCATCAACTCATCTAGCGTATACTCAAGTACTCGCTCTAATTCAGGAACCTCCACTTGGAGGATTCTTTCTAATAAATTCAACCCTACCACTTTTCCTTTACCTGCTGGAGTCGTAACAGACGCTCCGATATCAGGAAGTAACTCTTTCGCTTCCTCATATTCATCATTTTCATATTTTAAGCAGCACATTAAACGGCCGCATAAGCCCGAAATCTTAGTAGGATTCAATGACAGATTTTGATCCTTTGCCATTTTAATCGACACCGGTTCAAAATCTCCTAGGAATGTAGAACAGCAAAGCATACGTCCACACGGCCCTATTCCACCTAGCATCTTCGCTTCATCGCGTACTCCAATTTGTCTTAGCTCAATACGCGTTCTAAATATAGAAGCTAAATCCTTTACTAGCTCACGGAAGTCTACACGACCATCCGCTGTAAAATAAAAGATGATTTTATTACGATCAAATGTATACTCTACATCCACTAGCTTCATTTCAAGCTGATGCTCGTTTACTTTCGTACAGCAAATATCATAGGCTTGTTTTGCTTCTGCTACATTTTCTTGAACAATGAGTCGATCCTTTTGGTCAGCAATGCGAACGACCTTTTTTAGTGGAAGCACAACATCATGCTCTTCGACAAACTTTGAACCAACCACGGCTTTACCGTATTCGACTCCACGAACAGTTTCTACAATGACATAGTCATCTTGTTGTATATCAAGATCCCCTGGATCGAAATAATATATTTTGCCCGCTTTTTTTAAAGCGAACGCCAATTACCTTATACAAAGGTGTATCCCCCCTGCAATTTTAACAAAAGCTGCTCCATTAACAGCTGTGTGTTCATATTTGCGTTTAATTTACCTTTAGCTTCTAAAACGATAGACATATTGTCTGTGAGCATGCTAGATGAAAGATGGAGTGCTTCTCCTTGGAATTGTTCCAATTTGTCTGGGTAAGCAAGCTCCTCCTGCTTATTTAAACCCAAATAAAGGAGGTCTTTATATAGTAATAATAACAAGTCTAGTCCACGTTCTACTTGTTGCTTATCTTTAAAGTGTTGTAAATATTCCTCTTGCAAGTATATAAGAGCTTGCATCGGTTCTTTACGAAGTACTTCATATAATTTTAACACTATCTTTCGTGCTTGTGCAAACCACTCATCTGACGAAAGCTCTAATGCTTCATGATAATTATTGGTAAGATTCGAGATAAGAGAGGCAATCGGTAGACTAACCCCTTCTTCTACTAATCGATTTTTCACTACATGATGAGGAAGAGATTGAAAGGATATCATTTGACAGCGTGACAGAATGGTAGGCAAAATTCGGTGCTGTTGCTCTGTAATAATAATCGCTACCGTATCTGCTTCCGGCTCTTCTAAAAATTTCAACAAGCTATTAGCCGCGTTGACTGTCATTTTATCTCCATGATCGATAATATAAAATTTATGCTTCGATTCCACTCCGGTCTTACTAAACTCTTCTTGCAAGGAGCGAATTTGATCTTTTTTAATCGATAGTCCGTCTGGCTCAATGATATGAACGTCCGGATGATTCCTACGCTGTATCCGCTGACAATTATTACACTTTTCGCATGGCCTATACTCTACGGGTGTTTCACAAAACATTCGTTTTGCTAGAAGAATCGCCGTATCTAGCTTCCCTGTTCCTCGTTCCCCTTCAAATAAATAAGCATGACCTATACGATGTTTTTCTATACTATTTCGTAGCATCTTCAATACAATCGGCTGAAGAGCTTCTAACTCATTCCACGTTGAACTCACACATATCACTCACTTAAGTGTACAAGTTTATTAATAATCCTTTAACTTCACCAATTTTGTTTAAAATGTGAAGAGCGGGCTTTTCTTTATCTAATAGGTCTTCAGTTAATGAGATTAACATCTCGTCAATTTGACGAACGATCTTTAAATGTCTTCCTTCACCAAATTGATTCCACGTATGAGATTGTTTTAAATCAAATCCATACTCAACAGCTTCCTCTACGAATTTCTTTACAAGGTTTTTATATTTAGCTAAATCTCTAGCATTTCTACTTCTAGCAAGCCTCGCTCCTGCTTGTTCAATATCTCCGAACATCTTAGCTAGCTGCTCTGCTTGAAGCTTTTGTCCCTCGGTTCTAACAAGAGACTGAAAGCTCCTACCATTGGGCGGAGACTGCTTCGTATCAAGTCTTGATGAATCGATGCCAACACGAATATCTTGATTTATTTTCATAGAGATCCCCTTTATACCTTAGAACTGCATAAACTTTTCAATTGGTAGAACGAATACAGTGGCTCCCCCAACCTCAACTTCAACCGGGTAAGGTATATAAGAATCAGCGTTTCCACCCATTGGAGAGACTGGTGCAACCATTTGATCTCTAGATTGACAGCTTTCTTTAATAACGCTTAGTGCTTTCTCCACACGAATGTCCTCTGTACCAATCATGAACGTAGTGTTTCCTGAACGGAGAAAACCACCGGTGGTTGCGAGTTTAGTTGATCGAAAATTATGCTCCATTAAGCTTTGAGATAATTTATTACTATCCTGATCTTGAACGACCGCAATAATTAATTTCAAAGGTATTCCCTCCCCTTACACTCCTTCTTCCTACCATTATAACAATTTTACGTATAACCTACACAGGAAATCTCTGTGAATTCCTATATTTTCTATAAAAAAGATAAAATAAACAGGTGGGCTACTATATATAGAAAAACAGACCTCTTCATAGGTCTGCTATCTATCACCCTATTTTATATGGTGTAAAATAATCTGAAGTGCCTCTTCTACTACTTGATGAACGTCTTGATCTGCATTGACTAACTGTACACGATTCTTATTTCTGCTTATGACTTTTTTATAGCCTTCATACACCTTATGATGAAACTCTATTCCCTCTAAATCTAAACGATTAATCTCTCTACCTTTATTACGAGCGATTCTCTCTAATCCTGCTTCAGGAGAGATATCAAAAAAGAGAGTTAAGGAGGGCATACACCCATCAATAGCAAATTCGTTTATGTTCAACACTTCATCAACCCCAAGCCCTCTAGCATAGCCTTGATACGCAAGAGAACTATCTAAGAATCGGTCGCAAATAATCACTTTCCCGTCCTCTAAAGCCGGTAACACCTTTTCAACCAAGTGTTGCCTTCTAGCAGCAGCATAAAGGAGTGCTTCCGTTCTTGGGTCCATACTAGTATTTTCTGGGTTAAGGATAATACTACGTATATCCTCTGCAATCGCAATCCCCCCTGGCTCTCTAGTCGCCACCGCGTCAATGGATTCCTCCTGCAACCTCTCTAGAAGCCTCTTCACAACCGTTGTTTTCCCGGCTCCCTCAGGTCCTTCTACTGTAATAAAATAACCACTTTTTCTCATGTTCCATCCTCCTGCTTGCCCAATAAATACGTTAAGACCTTCCCTGATTTACCTATATTACTACCTTGAAATCGAACGCCAGATTGAAGTAATCTCTCGATTTCTCTCCTATGTTCCCTTTTCATAAGTTCACCCTTTAGTACTACCGGTACTCCTGGTGGGTATGGAATTAACGTTTCTGCTGATACCTTTCCCTCTGCTTCCACTACATCAACTTCCATGGTTTTCGTACCATCTGGAATAGATACAAGAGACGTAATATGTTGGAGAACAACCACTGGTGTAGTCACCATAAGTGGCTCTTGTGTTAAAAGGTACTTTACTGCCAGACGAATAGATTCTACAGATGCTTCTAAATACGTCTCTTCGCCTTCTTTAAGTAAAGGTAAGACCATTAAAACCTGATAAGAATCGCCTAACTCAGCATACACACCTTCTCTTAGCAATGCTTCTAGTAACTGCTGACCATTATATCCCTCGCATCGAAGTAGCAGTTTTAGGGGATCGTCTGTCTCTACAACAGATATGCCTTCTACATTCCAAAGAGCCTGTATAAAGCTAGCTCTCTTCGTTATGTAGTATATCTCATCTTGTTCATTATAAGTAGACAGATAGTCACGGGCCCAGTCTAATGACATCATGATAGGATATGAAGGCGAGCTAGACTGTAGCAATGATAGGTACTCTTTGACTTTCACTCCGTCTACTCTATTTGATCCAATATGCAGATAAGAGCCCATTGTCATTGCAGGTAATGTTTTATGAGCAGAATGAATCACAATATCGGCTCCCATGAAGAGGGAGGACTGGGGGAAATGTGCACCTACCCCAAAATGAGCCCCGTGAGCTTCGTCTACAATCACAACCATTCGATTCTCATGACATATCTCGATTAATTCCTTTATGTTATACGTTATTCCGTAATAAGTAGGATACGTTAAAATACACACTTTTACATGAGGATACTGACAGATTGCTTCTTTTAATAGAGTAGAAGAAACGCCTGTGACACTTAAGGTCAGGTCATCCCATTCAACAGGCAAAAAGACCCCATGCCCTTTTGCTAAACGAACCCCATTCATCACAGACTTATGACAATTCTTTTGAACGAAAACCTCTTCTCCTTCTTTCACACAGGATAGGATGGCTGCAAGATTGCCTACTGTACTTCCCCCGACTAAAAAAAAGCTTTTATGAGATTGATAATAGTTGGCCAGTAAACTCTCTGCCTCTGCTATTGGACCACTCGGATCATGTAAATCATCTAAGCCTGACAGCTCCGTTTGATCAAAAGACAAAAACGATCGAACGTCTTCTGAATAACGACCAACCCACCCATTTTTATGACCTGGTACATGATAGGAGTAGGGCTTCTTTTTTTGATGGGTCATCAATGCTTCCACTAATGGGAGGCTTGTCCTCTTTTCTTTCAATTCATTTCGCTCCTTTTCTTTCTCATCCATTTTAAATAGAAAAAAAGCTCTTATGTAAGAGCTTCTTTATGATGGAATCTGACTAGATGTTACTTTTCTTAGTTTCGTAACATAATAGGAGTAACTAATCTCATTTGTCTCAGTTGAAACCATGTCCCGTTCACATTCCATACAGATAAAAGAAGTATATAAATGAATTCCTTCTTCTTTGATTTCTTCACATATAATACAACATTCTCCGCTCCATTTATTTTGGTTCATCTCCTCCACCTCCAGTAGGTTAGTTTTCCCACTTTTACTGATTGTATACAAGATTCAAACTTTTATAGGTATTATAACTATATGTAGCGAGATCCTATTTGTGTATGTCTACCCTGATTTATCTACCTCATACAGATTTTTACAAAAAAAACAGTCTATCTCTAAAGATAGACTGTTTTATCATTTGCACGGSGACGTCCTACTCTCACAGGGGGAAGCCCCCAACTACCATCGGCGCTGAAGAGCTTAACTTCCGTGTTCGGTATGGGAACGGGTGTGACCTCTTCGCTATTGCCACCATACATATTCAGTTTGACAGTAAATTGTACTCTCAAAACTAGATAAAGTTCATGAAGATACGTTGAATATCGTGTGTTAGATTATTTTGGTTAAGTCCTCGACCGATTAGTATTCGTCAGCTCCATATGTCACCATACTTCCACCTCGAACCTATCAACCTGATCATCTTTCAGGGGTCTTACTTCAAAGAAAGAGAAATCTCATCTTGAGGGGGGCTTCATGCTTAGATGCTTTCAGCACTTATCCCTTCCGCACATAGCTACCCAGCGATGCCTTTGGCAAGACAACTGGTACACCAGCGGTGCGTCCATCCCGGTCCTCTCGTACTAAGGACAGCTCCTCTCAAATTTCTTACGCCCACGACGGATAGGGACCGAACTGTCTCACGACGTTCTGAACCCAGCTCGCGTACCGCTTTAATGGGCGAACAGCCCAACCCTTGGGACCGACTACAGCCCCAGGATGCGATGAGCCGACATCGAGGTGCCAAACCTCCCCGTCGATGTGGACTCTTGGGGGAGATAGCCTGTTATCCCCCGGGGTAGCTTTTATCCCGTTGAGCGATGGCCTTTCCATGCGGAACCAACGGAATCACTAAGCCCGAATTTCGTCCCTGCTCAACTTGTAG
>NZ_ABFU01000002.3 GCF_000171615.1 Bacillus coahuilensis m4-4
TGCAATCAAGTTCCCCATTTTCCAATTGCCCTCCACGGGTGAGCGTGGGGCTTTCACATCAGACTTAAGGAACCACCTGCGCGCGCTTTACGCCCAATAATTCCGGACAACGCTTGCCACCTACGTATTACCGCGGCTGCTGGCACGTAGTTAGCCGTGGCTTTCTGGTTAGGTACCGTCATGGTGCCGCCTTATTCAAACGGCACTTGTTCTTCCCTAACAACAGAGTTTAACGATCCGAAACCTTCTTCACTCACGCGGCGTTGCTCCGTCAGACTTTCGTCCATTGCGGAAGATTCCCTACTGCTGCCTCCCGTAGGAGTCTGGGCCGTGTCTCAGTCCCAGTGTGGCCGATCACCCTCTCAGGTCGGCTACGCATCGTTGCCTTGGTGAGCCGTTACCTCACCAACTAGCTAATGCGCCGCGGGTCCATCTGTAAGTGATAGCTAAAAGCCACCTTTCAATTTTCGGTCATGCAACCAAAAATGTTATCCGGTATTAGCTTCGGTTTCCCGAAGTTATCCCAGTCTTACAGGCAGGTTACCCACGTGTTACTCACCCGTCCGCCGCTAGGCCCGAAGGCCTCGCTCGACTTGCATGTATTAGGCACGCCGCCAGCGTTCGTCCTGAGCCAGGATCAAACTCTCCATAAAAAGTTTGAGCAAGCTCACTTTGCACATGATGTGCATGATGTCGATGTTACTACAGGACGTAGCGAACTTAATCGACGTTCATTTTTACACCGAAGTGTAAATTGTTTTTGTACCTCAAGGGTACTAATTTTAACGTTGACGTGTTGTCTTTTCAGTTTTCAAAGTTCAATGTCCGTCGCCCTTGAGCGACTTAATTAGTATAGCATTTAGAAACTATCGTGTCAACAACTTTTGTTAAGTTGATTTTGTTTCGTTTGCCTGTCGTTTTTGGCGACTTGAATATACTAACATGGTTTCTAATTAAACGTCAACATAAAAAAGAAAAAACTGTAGATTTTTTTTCTCTACAGTTTTTTCTTTTAAACTAAAATCACCATTTGAATAACAGCAAGGCCTGCTACTCCTGGGATCCCTAATAATCCAGCTATCGATGCTGTTACCAAATTAATAGGTACATGTAGACCAACTTGTCCTCCAAATGCATTTAAAAAGAACAAGAACAGAGCCCCTATCAAAATCTTAATAACACCTTGCCCTAAAAATTGAAAGGGTTTAAAGCTTGTACCAGAAACGAGCAATAAAAATACCAAGCCACTTAACACTCCAATAACAATTACCGGATTCAAAAAAACCACCTCTCTCTTTTATACCCCTAATAAAAGAGTATGAGGCGGATCTACTTGTTTATGACTATCTTTCTGTGTTTTGCTTCTTTAAATAGAAAGAAATATTTTGCTTCCGCAATCTTTCGTTCACAAAGAAGTTCAAATGTCTTCTCTATGCTAATTTCTTCTATTTCTTTTTTATGATTCCATTGGTCTCGTGTACTTCTCATTAATTGAATTAATTGTTCATCGTACTCTTTACGAAGCTTGTGCTTTTTCGAGAATATCATGGTCTCACCTCCAGCTAAATGTCACGTCGACCTTCTAACGCTTTTGACAACGTCACTTCATCTGCGTACTCTAAATCTCCACCCACCGGAAGACCGTGAGCAATTCTAGTAATACGAATTCCTGCCGGCTTTAATAAGCGTGAGATATACATAGCTGTGGCTTCCCCTTCTATATTAGGGTTGGTAGCTAGGATTACTTCTTGCACTTCTTCATTTTGAAGACGTTTCAGTAAATCTGGAACATTGATATCCTCTGGTCCAATTCCTTCCATAGGAGAGATTGCTCCATGAAGAACATGATATTTACCCCTAAACTCCTTCATCTTCTCCATTGCTATCACATCTTTTGGATCCTGAACCACACAAATAATGCTCGCGTCTCGCTTGTCATCTTGACAGATATAACAAGGATCCTGATCTGTAATGTGGCCACATACAGAACAATACCCTAAATTACGTTTCGCATTCACTAACGCTTTTGCAAATTCTAATACCGTATCTTCTTTCATATTTAAAACGAAAAAAGCCAGACGAGCAGCCGTTTTCGGACCGATGCCTGGCAATTTCATGAAGCTATCTATTAGCTTCGTAATCGGTTCAGGGTAATGCACGGAGATTCCCCCTATATTATAATCCTGGAATGTTCATTCCTTGTGTAAATTTCCCCATAGTAGATGAAGTTAATTCATCTGCTTTTTTCAACGCTTCATTTGTTGCTGCTAGCACTAGATCTTGAAGCATATCGATATCTTCTGGATCGACTACTTCTTCTTTGATATTTACTTCTAGAACTTCCTTGTGACCAGATACAATGACTGTGACCATACCGCCGCCAGCCGTACCTTCTAATCTTTTTTCTCCCAGTTCTTCTTGAGCCTCAGCCATTTTCTTTTGCATTTTTTGCATTTGCTTCATCATATTTTGCATATTTCCCATACCACCACGCATAGTGAGTACCTCCTAGTATTGGTTATTCTTTTATTTCTAACAGATCAGATCCCACAAGCTTTAATGCTTCAGATAAAAGTGGATCGTCTGGCTTAGATGATTGGTCAGTATCAGGTGACTCGTCGTCAGACTGATTGGTTTGTAAAAATTCTTTGCGAATATCACTCCAGTTTTCTTCTGGAACGCCAACGATTTCTAACCTCAATCCGATTAATCCTTCTAAAATAGTAGCGATGGATTCGACGAATTGTTGGTTATCCATTGCCATTTGGCAATGAATTTGATATTTGAATTTTAACACAAATGCTTTGGAGGATGCTGCCACTGGTTCAGCATCATTTAATAAGGCTGCTTGAGATCTCATTTGTCTCTGATTTAATTGCTGAAGCATGTCACCCCAACGACTTTTTAATAGTTGAAGGTCCTGCTTCGTTGCTTGAGATAAAATATCGTGTATACGCCCAACCGGAATCTTCATCCTTTGTGTTCTCGGCGTTTTTTTCTGCGGAGAACTAGGTGCCGCTTCCGACTGACCTTGTACCACTAATCCTTTTTGTTGTATATCTTTTAATGCACGCTCTAGCTGTTCTATTTTATTCGTTAATTGCTCCACTTCTATTGATTGTGCAACCTGATGGGAAACATTCAATTGACTAAGCTTCACTAACGACACTTCTAAATAGATTTTTGTATGATTTGTAAATCTCATTTCTTGCTGAGCGTGATTAAGTATATCAATGTACTCATAGATTTGTTCCGGTTGAATAGATTCCGCTAATGATTGGAACTGCTCATCCAGTAAAACCCGCTCTAAAGATTGTTCAAGAGACGGAGCTGTTTTAAAAAGAAGCATATCTCTGAAGTACATAATTAAATCTTCTACTAATCTTGATGGGTCCTTCCCTTGATTAACCAACTCTTCAAGGGATTGCAAAGCGTTTGACGCTTCTTTCTCATGGATAGCCTTCGCTAATTGATTTAAGTGAACCTGAGCTACAGCACCTGTTACAGTTAACGCATCACCGACCATAACTTTATCATCACTGAATGAAATCGCCTGATCTAATAAGCTAAGGGCGTCACGCATTCCACCTTCTGCCGCTCTTGCAATAACATGAAGCGCTTGCTCTTCAACGTCTACACCAGATTCATTTGCTATGTAGGACATTCTCCCAACGATGTCACGCGGAGTAATTCGTTTAAAGTCAAAGCGTTGACAACGAGAAATAATGGTTAAAGGAATTTTGTGTGGTTCTGTGGTCGCTAAAATGAACATAACGTGCTTTGGTGGCTCTTCTAACGTCTTTAACAGAGCATTAAACGCACCAATAGATAACATATGCACTTCATCAATAATATAGACCTTAAATCGAACAGCACTTGGAGCAAATTTCACTTTATCTCGAATATCTCGTATTTCTTCTACTCCGTTGTTGGATGCAGCATCAATTTCAATAACATCTTGAATTGATCCATCCATAATACCTTTACAAGCTGCACATTCATTACAAGGTTCTGCAATCGGAGCTCGTTCACAGTTAACAGCTTTCCCTAAAATCTTTGCCGCACTCGTCTTCCCAGTACCCCTAGGACCCGAGAATAAGTACGCATGGGAGATCTTGTCCTGAAGGAGGGCGTTCTGAAGCGTCTGTGTAACGTGCTGCTGACCCACTACATCCTCAAACGTCTGCGGACGCCACACACGATATAAAGCCTGATAACCCATTTTCTCCCTCCTCCACCATAATCACTCCCACTATTATAACTTATTTTTGTAGGGAATGAAAAGAAAAGCGGAGCCGACTGTTCAGGGGCGTATGGATTGGAGGGCTTGGCATCAAAATAAAGGAAACACGGAGAGCGTCAGCGATCCGATGTTGACTTATTGAAGGTGACAAGACCGAAAATCCATTAGCCCCTAGGAGGCGGAGCTGGATCAAGAAAAGCGGAAACGGCTTGTTCAGACCCGACAAGAGTAGTGGGGGCATCCCTAAAGGCGCTCTTTGCCTTTTGGGAGGTCACCGCTACTCTCGAGGGTCTAGCCGCTGGAGCTGGACATGAAGAAAAGCGGAGCCGACTGTTTAGGGGCGTACAGGGTGGAGGGCTTCTCCCCAGAAATATAGGAAACACCAAGAGCGGTAGCGATTGGATGTTGACTTATTGATGGGGAGAAGACCGAAGCCTGTTAGCCCCTAGGAGGCGGAGCTGGACAAAGAAAAGCGGAGCCGACTGGGTAGGGGCGTATGGATTGGAGGGCTTGGCATCAAAATAAAGGAAACACGAAGAGCGTCAGCGATTCGATGTTGACTTATTGAAAAGTAGACGACCGGAAATTCATCAGCCCCTGGGTGCTGGAGCTGGACAAAGAAAAGCGGAAGCGGCTTGTTCAGACCCGACAAGAGTAGTGGGGGCATCACTAAAGGCGCTCTTTGCGTTTTGAAGCATTCTATTTTCGACCCCTCGTCTTTCTTATTAGAGCACTACTAGCAGTTATCCAAGCACTGTTCACCTGATTTCGAGCCTAAAATTCGCTAGTTAAACAGCAAAAAACTCATCTTCAAGAAGATGAGTTTGCTATTCATTATAACTGCCGTGCACCTTTCGTCGACTAGCTTCCATAGTCGTTACTCGAGCAGTTAGCTCGGCCCAGGCTACCCCGCGGCACATGAGAGGGTCCACTTAATGCTGCTTCCTTCCGGACCTGACATGGTTCATGGGTTCTCATTGCGCGGGACCCAGGCGTCAACACCACTTACTCGAGGCAGCACTACAGAGAGTTAGCCTCGGAAAGGAGTTCGGCCTCGCTAGAGCGGATTGCGAGTACAGGGCACCGCTACCTCCCCGCTTAGCACGGCAAAGTTAATACCGATATTCGGTTGCGACGTATTACCGACGCAAGTTATAGTATACAGGCTGTTACGTTAAATTGCAACGCTATTGGCCTGTTAATATTTGACTATCCTTTCCCTTTTCGTTTCTCTTCTTTTTTCTTGGTGCGCAACTCTCGAAAGAACGAGGAAAGAAGTTCTCCGCACTCCACTTCTAATATCCCATGCTCTACTTCACACTGATGGTTAAAGCGTGAGTCTTGTAAAAGATTCATTAAAGATCCCGCACATCCTGCTTTAGGATCTTTGGCACCGTAGATAACCTTTTCAATTCTTGATTGAACGATAGCCCCGCTACACATGGGGCAAGGCTCAAGTGTGACGTATAGCTCGGCTCCTTCTAATCTCCAGGTTCCTAGCTTTTCACACGCTTTTTGAATCGCAATCACTTCCGCGTGAGTGATAGCATTTTGCGTGGTTTCCCGAAGGTTATGACCTGTGGCAATCACTTCTCCATCTTTTACAATAACCGCACCAATCGGGACCTCTAATATTTCTTTCGCCTTTAGAGCTTCCTCAATGGCTAATTTCATAAAGTGTTCTGGTTCCATGTAATTCTCCTCATAAAATCCGTGTGGGTGTACCACAATATAGACAAAATCGACTTGATAAGGAGTTTTCCCATGAAATCCTCACCAAAATCGTACGCATTGCTTATTATTGACTGTATTAATTCATTTCAGTATAAGGACGGTCCACTGCTGCAACAACGGGCTAAGACCATCGTTTCTCCTATTTTATCATTAAAAGAGTTTGCCTACGAACACAAACTTCCCATCATTTATGTAAACGACCACTATAACTTATGGAAGGCCGACCTTGAAACAATATTTGAGGAGTGTAAAACGCCAGAGAATAAACATTTTCTTGAACAACTGAAGCCAAATGATACGGACTACTTCCTTATAAAACCTAAGCACTCTGCCTTTTACGGGACGGCATTGCATACTCTTTTACATTCTAAAGGAATTGATACGTTAATTATTACAGGACTCGTTGGCAATGTGTGCGTGTTATTTTCAGCTAACGATGCGTTTATGAGGGATTTTAATGTCATCGTTCCAAGTGATTCAACTGTGAGCTTAACAGATTCAGATCAAGAGTTTGCCCTTAAAATGGTAAATGGCACACTTGGAGGACAAACACCCAACTGTAAAGAATTGGTGATAAGTCTTTCCAAAGGGAATACATAATGGGTTCTTCTCATAAGGTGATGATAGTGAAATCATTTTGTGAGGAGGATGTTCGATGCAAATTCATGTGGTGCAGCCTGGTCAAAGTGTGTTTAGTATTGGTCAAGCATATACATCTACAGTCAACGATATAGTAGAAGCAAATCAACTGCCTAACCCTAATAACTTAGTGGTAGGGCAGGCTTTAGTTATCCCCATTGTCGGTCGGTATTATTATGTGCAAGAAGGAGATAGTCTGTGGAAGATTAGTCAAAAGGTTGGCGTCCCTTATAAGGAGATTGCTCGTGTTAATTCCATTTCTATGACGGAAACATTACAGGTCGGAGCTCGCTTGTATTTGCCTCCTATAAGTAAGTCATCGGCTGAATTTAATGCGTACGTCGAGCCGCTTGGGGGTTCTGTTTCACCTGCCCTCACTGAAAGCACAAAGGAAGCTGCTCCTTATTTAACATACCTTTCCCCGTTTAGCTTTCAGGTGAATCGAGATGGTTCTTTAGTTGAACCTCCTCTTGGCACGTTACCTCAAATAGCCAAGCAAAACAACAATGTGCTAGTTATGGTGCTTAACAACCAGGAAGAGGGGCAGTTTAGTGATGAGTTGGGAAGAATTTTACTGAATGACCAAAAGGTCCAAAATGCTTTCCTTGATAATATTGTGGCAGCGGCTGAAAAATATGGATTTAGAGATATTCATTTTGATTTTGAGTATTTACGGCCAGCCGATAAAGAAGCCTATAATCGTTTTTTACGAAAAGCGAAGAAGCGTTTTAACCAAAAGGGATGGCTTGTTTCCACTGCTCTCGCTCCTAAAACGAGTCGTGATCAAAAAGGGAAATGGTATGAAGGGCATGACTACAAAGCTCACGGGGAGATTGTCGATTTCGTTGTCATCATGACGTACGAATGGGGATATAGCGCGGGTCCACCGCTACCTGTATCACCTATTGGACCTGTAAGAGAGGTGTTAGAATATGCCTTAACAGAAATTCCTCCAGGGAAAATTCTAATGGGACAGAATTTGTATGGATACGACTGGACTCTTCCCTTCGAGCAAGGGAAGGACTATGCCAAGGCTGTTAGTCCTCAGGCGGCTATTCAGCTAGCAGCAAAGTATAACCGACCGATTCAGTATGACCAAGAAGCCGAGGCACCATATATTGACTACACAGATGAGAAAGGTGCCGAGCACAAGGTTTGGTTTGAAGACGCGCGGTCGATTCAAGCCAAGTTTGACTTAACGAAAGAGCTGAAGTTAAGAGGAATGAGTTACTGGAAGCTTGGACTATCATTCCCGCAAAACTGGCTATTAATCGAAGAGAATTTTGATGTGGTGAAAAGATAATACTAATAGAGATCCTCTATAGGGTCTCTTTTTTTCGTAGGAAAAGAGGCTTTTACTAGAACCGTTAAATGCGAACCATATCTTTCTGCCTACTTGTAAAATATTCATCCCCCTGCTTCTCCTAATTTATGATAAAATGAAACTTGTCGTCATTTGAACGAACGTGTCAAATTTTGAATGAAAATTAAGGTGACGAGGAGGACATCGAATGGGAAAAATTCCGTTCATAACCGTTGAGGGTCCTATAGGAGTCGGCAAAACATCCCTCGCCAAAGCTCTTTCAGACCATTTCCACTATCATCTTCTAAAAGAGATTGTAGATGAAAACCCATTTCTAGATAAATTCTACGATAATATTGAAGAATGGAGCTTTCAGACAGAAATGTTTTTCTTGTGCAATCGCTTTAAGCAGTTAGAAGACATACAGAATCACTACCTATCAAAGGACAAGCCCATTGTAGCTGACTATCATATCTTCAAGAACCTTATATTTGCTCAGCGTACACTTAAGAATCAACAGTACGATAAATATATGCAAATCTTTGATATTTTAACAAAGGATATGCCTAGACCCAATCTTGTCATCTACTTGAACGCTAGCCTGGATACCCTTCTTACTCGTATTGAAATGCGAGGAAGAGAATTTGAAAAGAAAATTAGTTCTAGTTATTTGCAGCAACTATCTACTGACTATGATCATTTTATGGAAAATTTCACTAAGACCCATGAAGAAGTTCCGGTTTTATCCTTTAATGGAGATGAATTAGATTTTGTTCAAAATAGCGAAGACCTAGCACATATCATTACCGCAGTAGAGAAATCTCTCAAAAAAGGAGTTCACTTAACATGATGCTTCGTGAAAAATACGCCATCCCTCAAAATGCAGTGATTACGATTGCAGGGACTGTAGGAGTTGGGAAGTCGACCATGACAAATGGGCTAGCAGATGCCCTTGGGTTTCGTACTTCCTTTGAAAAAGTAGACAGCAACCCCTACTTAGATAAGTTTTATAAAGACTTCCAAAAGTGGAGCTTTCACTTACAAATATATTTTTTAGCAGAACGCTTTAAAGAACAAAAGAGAATCTTTGAATATGGGGGCGGATTTATTCAGGACCGCTCGATTTATGAGGATACGGGAATCTTTGCACGTATGCACCATGAGAAGGGAAATATGTCTGATGTAGACTATGAAACGTACACAAGTCTATTTGATGCTATGGTGATGACACCTTACTTCCCTCATCCAGATTTACTCATCTATTTGGAAGGATCTATCGATGATATCATCGACCGGATTAAAGTGCGTGGACGCCCTATGGAGCAAGAAACACCCCTTGCATACTGGGAAGAAATGCATTATCGCTATGAGAAATGGATTAATTCCTTTAATGCTTGTCCTGTATTACGTTTAAATATTAAGGAGTATGATTTAGTTCAGGATTCCGGTTCCATCGAGCCAATTATTGAACGGATCGGATATATGATTGATCAGACTCGTCTCCTAAAAAAATAAGTCGCCAACACTTGGCGACTTTTTTATTTGGGCCGAGAACCGCCCGTTTATCCTCTTTCTACCCCAATAAAATAAAAAACCCGCTACAGCAAGCTGTAACGGGTCTATCTCCAGTATCTCCAAATATATGCGCTAGGTTGTGATTAATAGTAAATGGCGGAGGAAGAGGGATTCGAACCCCCGCGCGGTGTAACCCGCCTGTCGGTTTTCAAGACCGATCCCTTCAGCCGGACTTGGGTATTCCTCCGTATCAATCGACAAGAGATAATATATCATGGATTTAAAATAGAGTCAACAAAATACGAAAGTTTTTTTGAAAATTTATTTGCTGGTTGAAAATCTACTTTTCTTTATCGTTTAAAACTCCAGTACAAGTTAATACTTGTACTGGAAACTAATAAAAGGTGATGAAGTTAATGGATTATTATTATATGGTAGCGATAGAATTGGCTACTGGTTTACTCGTGTTATTTATCATTACCAAATTACTTGGAAAAACACAATTTTCTCAAATCACTCCCTTCGACTTCATCTCAGCCCTCATACTAGGTGAACTCGTAGGAAACGCCATATATGATGATGATGTGACAGTTATGAACATCCTTTTCGCTACCATCCTATGGGGTGTCATGATCTATTTTATTGAACTTATCACGCAAAAAGTAAAGTGGACACGTAAACTACTAGAAGGTGAACCGAATATTGTGATTCGTTGTGGTGAGCTACAATATAAAGTCTTAAAAAAATGTAAGCTCGATATTAATCAACTAATGGGTCTTATCAGACAACAGGGCTATTTCTCTCTTGAAGAAGTAGAATATGCCATTGTAGAAACAAATGGGATTATTACCGTTCTTCCAAAGTCTTCCTTTGAGTTACCTAAAAAAATGGACTTTAATTTCCCTCTCCAAAAAACAGAGCTTCCCATCATTTTGGTAGAGGACGGTGAGATTGTGAAGGATAATTTAATTGAAATTGGACAAGACGAAAGCTGGCTACTCGATCAATTAGAACAAAGAGAGATATCTCGTGTGAAAGATGTATTATATGCTGAGTGGAAAGAGAACCGTCCGCTTTTTATTCTTACCTATCCGACCGTTTAACTCGTTTAATAAAAATAGGGATGCCTGTTTACTGGCATCCCGATTATTAACGTTACGGCGTCATTTTCTCAATGCCACCCATATATGGACGTAACACTTCAGGAATCACAACAGAGCCATCTTCCTGCTGATAATTTTCTAAAATGGCTGCAACCGTTCGACCAATCGCAAGACCAGATCCGTTTAATGTGTGAACATGCTCTGGTTTGGCATTTGGCTCACGGCGGAAGCGAATATTCGCACGGCGCGCTTGGAAGCTTTCAAAGTTACTACAAGAAGAAATCTCACGATACGTTTCATAGCTTGGAATCCATACTTCAATATCGAATTTCTTCGCTGCTGTAAAGCCTAGGTCTGCTGTACACATGCTTAACACTCGGTACGGTAGGTTTAACAGTTGAAGAACCTTTTCAGCATGCCCGACAAGCTTCTCAAGCTCATCATAAGAATCCTCTGGCTTCACAAAGCGGACAAGCTCAACTTTGTTAAACTGGTGCTGACGAATAAGTCCACGAGTATCACGACCTGCAGAGCCCGCTTCAGAGCGGAAATTAGCACTGTATGCAGCATAGGCAAGTGGAAGCTCTTCACCATTTAAAATTTCGTCGCGGTGATAGTTCGTTACCGGAACTTCACTTGTTGGAATTAAGAAGTAGTCCTCACTCTCAATTCTAAAGGCGTCCTCTTCAAATTTAGGAAGCTGACCTGTACCTGTCATACTCGCACGGTTTACTAAGTATGGTGGAAGCATCTCGGTGTAGCCATGCTGATCGTAATGTAAATCCATCATAAAGTTGATTAACGCACGCTCTAGACGAGCCCCTAACCCTTTGTAGAAAACAAAGCGGCTACCCGTTACCTTTGCCGCGCGTTCAAAATCTAATAAAGATAGATCTGCTGCTACATCCCAGTGTGGCTTTGCTTCGAAGTTAAAGGTTGGCACTTCTCCCCACTTACGAACTTCTACATTATCATCTTCTGTTTCCCCAACAGGAACACTTTCGTGTGGAATGTTTGGAATAGATAGGAGTAACATATCAAGCTCTTCCTCTACGACACGAAGCTCATCATCCCATTCTTTAATCTTTTGTCCAACTTCACGCATTTGAACAATCAGTTCATCTGCATTTTGTTTTTCTTTCTTCATTTGAGCAATTTTCTGAGAAACCTCATTACGCTCACTTTTTAACTTTTCTGTTTGAACAATCAGTTCTCTACGTTTTTCATCAAGGGCTTCAAACTTTCCGAAATCTGTTAGGTCCTCCCCACGATGAGATAAACGCTCCTTCACCTCTTCAAAATGACTGCGAAGATACTTAATATCTAACATGTTGGTTCCTCCTGTTTTTTATAAAATATAAAAAACTCCCGTCCCCAAAGAAGGGACGAGAGTTAACCCGCGTTGCCACCCTAGTTGAAAGGTTACCCTTTCCACTTACATTTCATAACGGCTGTGAACCGAAAGCACCTACTATATAGTTCAGTGCCTCACTCAAGGATGGATTCACTAGCTCCTTTTATCGATTCGCACCAACCATCGACTCTCTAGAAAAAGAAGAATAGCTACTAGTTCCTGTCATCATTTTTAGTATTTAGATTAAAGTTATACATAAAGTTACTATAATTTTTGACTAGTCGCAACCATTTTATGCAAGATTTTCTTTATATTCTTCTACCATCGTAAGAAAATACTTCGTTAAGCGGTGATCGTCTGTTAATTCCGGATGGAACGAACAGCCTAAGTACTGACCATCACGCGCAATCACGATACGATCACCATGTTCAGCTAGGACATTTACACGTTCACCTACACTGACAATATGAGGAGCTCGGATGAAAACAGCTGGGAAGTCTGTTCCCACCTCTTTCACCTCAAGGCTTGCTTCAAAGCTTTCCTTTTGGCGACCAAAGCTGTTTCGTTCAACCGTTATATCCATTACACCTAAATGAGGCTCATCGTACCCAACGATCTCTTTTGCTAATAGAATTAAGCCGGCACAAGTACCATACATAGGCTTTTTAGAAGCAGCAAACGCACGAAGGGGTTCCATAAACCCATAACGGTCAATTAAACGACGCATGGTTGTACTTTCTCCTCCTGGTAGGATTAAGCCGTCTACTTCCTCTAATTGCTCCGCACGCTTAATGACAAGGGCCTCTGCACCATTCTCCTCGATAGCTAGAACATGCTCACGAACAGCACCTTGTAATCCTAACACACCAATCTTCACTGTCAGTCTTACCTTACCAGCCGCGCTCTTGCATACGTGTTTCAGGAGTTAAGGAGCTAATTTCAATACCAGGCATAGCTGTTCCTAACTCTTTTGAAAGTTCAGCGATTAATTTGTAGTCTGTGAAGTGAGTGGTAGCTTCTACAATCGCTTTGGCAAATTTCTCTGGGTTTTCTGATTTAAAGATACCAGATCCTACGAATACTCCGTCAGCACCTAATTGCATCATTAGAGCAGCGTCAGCTGGAGTAGCTACTCCACCTGCTGCAAAGTTCACAACAGGAAGACGGCCAAGACGCTTGATTTCTAATAGTAACTCGTAAGGAGCACCTAGTAGCTTTGCTTCCGTCATGATTTCATCTTCTGCCATGTTCACTAATTTACGAACTTGTCCGTTTACTTTTCGAATATGACGAACTGCTTCTACAATGTTCCCTGTACCAGGCTCACCTTTTGTACGTAACATAGAAGCACCTTCTCCAATACGACGTGCCGCTTCACCTAAGTCACGGCAACCACATACGAATGGTACGGTGTACTCATTCTTATTTAAGTGGTACTCTTCATCTGCTGGAGTTAATACTTCACTCTCATCTATGTAGTCTACACCCATCGCTTCTAACACACGCGCCTCAACAATATGACCAATACGTGCTTTTGCCATAACTGGGATACTTACTGCATTCATAACCTCTTCTACAATACGAGGATCTGCCATTCTCGCTACGCCGCCCATTTTACGGATATCCGCTGGAACGCGCTCTAGTGCCATTACTGCAACAGCACCTGCTTCTTCTGCTATTTTAGCCTGCTCTGCATTGACAACGTCCATAATAACGCCGCCTTTTTGCATTTCAGCCATTCCTCTTTTTACACGATCTGTACCAATTTGCATGGTGAATCCCCCTTCATCTTCTATGGTAATTCTTCACTCTACTATTAAAAGAAATAGGTTAAAAGTAAAGAATTCTAAAGTTTTCAAAGTATTCCTCTCTGCTAAATAAACAACAAAAAACCTTTCCTGTCAAGGAGAAGAGCTAGCAGAAACCCGTTTATCGACTCCTCTCTCTTAGAGTACCCTCTACTTGAGAGAATATAAAATGGGAGAAATGAACATCCCTCATTTAATGAAAAAAGAGTAAACCCTAAAGTTTACTCTTTCCATTAACCTTATGAGAAAAGACCTTTAATGCCATCGACAATGCTACCCCATAGATCTCCGAAGAAACCTCCGACAGCACGCATCGATAAGACAAACCAATTGGCTTTTTCTACGCCAGCATCTGTGATCATATTGGTTTGGACAGACTTCGCTCCTGCTTCTGTAAGGAATCCTAAGTGTTCTCCTTCATATGCAAGCTGAAGCGTTCCAACAACATCTCCCGCCTCAACAGGTGCTGTTAATTCACCATCTTCGGTTAACGTGTCAGATGCTTCTGTGAATACAGGAGAATACATTTCCTTTTCTCCATTCTTTACAACAGCTGTTAGGGCACTCTCAGAAGAAATCCCAACTGAATCCTCTTTCCCTTTCACCACAGGCATCGTTTCTTGATCGTTTAATTTAAATCCAGCAGGAACAATTTCCTCTACTGAATAATTAGCAAATGCATAATCGAGCATTTTCTTTGTTTCTTCAAAACGAGCCTGATACGTAGAAGTACCCGAGGCATTCTTCGCATTCATGACAACTGTAATAAACCGCATATCATTACGTTTAGCTGTTCCCGTGAAGCTTGCACCGGCAAAATCAGTGGTGCCTGTTTTTAACCCGTCCATCCCTTCATAGCCGTAAACTAGAGAAGGGAGCATCCAGTTCCAGTTATCCATATTCGTTTGCTCATCTGCTATGCCTTCACGGAATGTAAGCTTAGGAATGCTAGCTGTTTCTAATACTTCAGGATAACGCGTTAGTAGTTCATATGCCAATGTTGCTGTGTCATTTGCAGACATAACATTTTCTTCTGTTTCACCAGTACCTTGCGGGTGTTGTCCAAGTAAATCCGCATTATTTAGTCCAGTTGAATTTACAAATTTATAGTTTTCAAGCCCTAATTCAGCAGCTTTTTCATTCATCATTTTAACAAAGTTTGTTTCAGAACCAGCTAGTGCTTCTGCAATCGTAATGGTTGCACCATTAGCGGAGTAAATAGCCATGGATTCATATAATTCCTTAATTGAGTACTGGCTATCTAATTTCAATGGTACGTTACTTAAAGACGTATCTTGAGAAATTCTATGACCATAGTCACTGACAGAGACCATTTGATCAAAGCTTACTCGGCCCTCACTAATGGCTTCTAGAAGTAGGAATTCTGTCATCATTTTTGTCATACTCGCAACGCCTAATGCCGTCTCTGAGTTTTTCTCGTAAAGTATTTTTCCTGTTTCTGCTTCTACTAATATAGCCGCGTCTGCATTAATATTTAGTGGGTCACTCGCTTCTGCCACACTAGGTGCTTGTATAAGGCTAATGAGAAGAAGTAATGCCAATGTACAAGCCAAAGTTTTTTGAAACCAATTTTTGTTCACTTGTCAGCCCTCCATGTTCTGTACTACCTAGCATATTCTATCATAGAACCTTGAGGTTTAGTAGACATGGGAGAAGACAGAGAATATTAAGAATATGTAACATAGCCTAAAAGAAAAGAAACCTCCACAACATTTGGTAGAGGTAGAAGAAAAAGCTCGGTTACTTACTCACCAAATGGTCAAAAAATCTAGTGTTTTGGCTAACATCTGTGTCCTTAATTCCATAGATTCGGTTGTATAAATGAATGCCAAAGTACTTCTGATCATCCTGCTCATACGTGAACAATCCGTACTTATCACTTTGTTCGAGTTTTTCACCATGCTGGCCAATAACAGAAAGTACTTTTTTTGGTTTGCTGATGAGACATTAGTTTAAGTGAGACAAGATAATCTTCACTTCTGTCCTCTCTTTCAATCTGTACAGTAAAATGTCCATCCAACTCTGTATTTACCGTATGCTCTCCCACTAATCTTCCTTGGTCTTCTGTCCATACTTCGATTACAATATTTGTCCCCACCGGCAAACTAGAAATTCCTCTTATGACAACATGGTTCGGTAATCCATGAATATAGGCTCTAATAGTTTCATTAGGATGATTCAGCCCTGCAGCGTATTGTTCTTCATTCCGCATTCGTATCTCACTATCTAACGCATCTAACTTAATTTCAGCAAGATTGGTTGATTCACTTGATTGATTTATGAATGAATGAATAGGTTAGTGGTACGAAGACCCCAATAAAGACAATTAGAAGTACACTCACTTGGACAGATCGTTTTAAACGAAACACCCATTCATGACTCCTCGGATTATTCCAGACAGATTGAAACGTTACAGATGTTCCTTCAACCTGGTCTAATGCTTTAATCACCTCAACTAAATCTTCCTTTTTCACTGAGTTCTCCTCCTTTAACATAATAAGAAATAATTTCTGCGTTAGAAGCTCGTAACTGCTTTAATGCAGTATGTAATCTTGACTTGCATGTCCCTAATGGAATAGATAGAATCTCAGCTGTCTCCTTAAGAGTAAAACCATGATAGAAATGTAACATGATGACCTCCCTACTTTTAATCGATAAATTTTGAACAACGTTCCATAATTCGTTTAGCTCCTCAGATTTCATAACCGTTTCATCTAAGCTTTCTAACTGCTCTTTGACTAAATTTGTAGAAAACGGTAATAGACTAACCCAACGCTGCTTTTTCAAGTGGGTTCTCGTTACATTCACTGTAATGGTGTAGATCCAAGGCTTTAAAGGTCTTATAGTGTCATAACTACCGTATTTTGAATAAATGCGAATGAACGTTTCCTGGGTAATATCATCCGCTAAGCTTCTAGACCTGGTAATAAAAAAGGCGGTTTTGAATACATAATCCCTGTATTGGTAAAAAAAGATTTTCCGCTTCTACTTCAGTAAGTTTCGACACCCATCTAACTCCTTTCTATCTTTCTTATAGTAAGTACTTCAAGAAAGTACATTTGGTTCGGTTGTTATTAAAATTCTATTTGATCTTATCAAGTCCTTCACTATATTTTTTGGCTTTGTTAAATAACGTTGTTGATTTCCGCAAAATAACTGTTTGAAATGTTCCTTACTCAACATTTTTATTTCACTAAGCCTAACAAACAAAAAAGCTTGTCTTCACAGAAGTGAAAACAAGCTTTTATTAGGATTAATGGGTTGTATAATTAGGGGCTTCCTTTGTAATCATCACATCATGTGGATGACTCTCACGAAGACCCGCGCCTGTCATTCGGATAAACTGGCTATCCTCACGTAAGCTTTGTAAATTTGGTGTTCCGCAATATCCCATGCCAGAACGGATACCACCAATTAGTTGGTAGATTGTATCAGCTAGAGGACCTTTATAGGCTGTTCGTCCTTCAATACCTTCTGGTACAAACTTCTTCGCGTCTTCTTGGAAGTAACGATCCTTCGAACCTTTTTCCATCGCCCCAACAGACCCCATACCTCGGTACACTTTAAAACGGCGACCTTGATATATTTCTGTTTCACCAGGAGATTCAGAGGTACCCGCAAGTAAGCTTCCTAGCATAACTGCGTGACCACCAGCCGCTAAAGCCTTCACGATATCACCTGAGAACTTGATTCCGCCGTCCGCAATAATAGCCTTGCCGTGCTTACGTGCTTCTGTTGCACAGTCGTAGACGGCCGTAATTTGAGGAACACCTACACCTGCTACCACACGAGTAGTACAAATAGATCCAGGACCAATCCCGACTTTTACTACATCTGCTCCAGCTTCAATCAATGCGCGAGTAGCTTCAGCTGTCGCAACATTCCCAGCTACAATATTTAAGTGAGGATAATGTCCACGAATTTCTTTTACCATATTGATAACACCTTGAGAATGGCCATGAGCCGTATCAATTACGATAACATCAACATTTGCCTTCACTAGATGCTCCACTCGTTTCATCGTGTCGCCGGCAATACCAACAGCAGCTCCTACAATCAAGCGACCTTGTGAATCTTTGGCTGACTTAGGAAACTCAATGACTTTTTCAATATCCTTAATGGTGATAAGTCCTTTTAACGTTCCTTCCTCATCAATCAATGGTAGTTTTTCAATTTTATATTGTTGAAGAATTTGTTCAGCTTCTTTTAACGTCGTACCAACAGGAGCTGTTATTAAATTCTCTTTTGTCATCACTTCGT
Source organism: Bacillus coahuilensis m4-4 (assembly GCF_000171615.1). Classification (GTDB taxonomy): domain Bacteria; phylum Bacillota; class Bacilli; order Bacillales; family Bacillaceae_K; genus Bacillus_T; species Bacillus_T coahuilensis. The sequence continues at coordinate 17,981 of NZ_ABFU01000002.3, forward strand.
TAATGGAAATAGAGTAGTCTTGGATGAAACGTAAATCACGATTGGTTAAAATCCCTACAAGCTTGCGGTCCGAAGAATTATTGACAATAGGAACACCTGAAATTCGATACTTAGACATCAAATGCTCAGCGTCAAATACTTGATTTTCTGGGGTTAAATAGAATGGGTTAGTGATGACTCCACTTTCAGAACGCTTGACCTTATCTACCTGCTCTGCTTGCTGCTCTATGCTCATATTCTTATGGATAATCCCTAGTCCACCTTGTCGAGCGATACTGATTGCCATTTGGTGCTCTGTTACTGTATCCATCCCTGCACTAATGACTGGAATGTTCAACTTTAACGTATCCGTTAAGGCAACAGATAAGTCAACATCCTTTGGTAAAACCTCTGACTTTGCTGGTACAAGTAATACATCATCAAACGTTAATCCTTCTTTCACAAACTTCGTTTCCCACATCTCTATTTCCTCCTCAACCAAAAAATATTATTAGTAGGTTATCAATTGGTTATACTACTGTCAAGAACCTTTCAATTAGTCTTATAATTCTGATAAAAAGGAGAGGATCTCTTGAACTCTATTTCGTGGAGATATCTTCATATGTATTATGCCTCTTCTAGCACCCAACGCTTTCTAAAAAAATATACAATCAACGTGGAGTAGAGAAATATGAAAGTAAAAGCTATGATAACTCCTATCCTTTTATTTATTATTTAGAACAAGGAGAAATGTATTACGACCAATTTTCAAAAGCTCCTCTTGCACTTAAGCCTTTACTGCTCTATTACGGGTATGTTCAACTCTTAAAAGCCATTCTGTTAACCGTTGATCCGATCTACCCACAATCTTCGTCTGTACTAGCTCATGGAGTTTCCACAAGGAAACGAAAAAAACAACACTACAGTTTTTAGAAGATGAAGTAAAGATCCAAAAACATGGACTCTATCCTCACCTCGCTAAGGAGATCTTTAACATAACCTTAACTGAAGGGGAAAAGTATACAATGGAAAGCTTACTATCTCATGTTCCTGAGCTTACTCTCTTATTCCAATTTCACCTGAAAAAGGAACCTTTGCTAGGAGTGGAACAAACAGAATCTAACTACCTCGTATCGGAGCGAATTCTAGACCATCTTCATATGACGCATGATCGATTTAAAAGCTATTTAGAAAATAGGAACCCTTTCATTAATTGGGAACAAGATAACACCCTATTATTTACACATCTACATCCAGTAACGAAGGAGTCCTTACCATTACGATATCATCTTGAAAACCAAGCACTGTACATACCCACATCCCGCTCTGACGTAGAAGCGATTCCTGAGCTTCTCATTCATTTACTCATCCTTTATAACCTGAGCATGATTTCAAGGTATGAAACAGAGTGGTGGAGTGAACTGATTAAAACAACACCAACCGAAGATTATTCTTTTATTCAAGCTTTTCTGGAAGTTTCGTATCATAAGACTCCACATTTCATTGAACAGGTATTGAAATCCCTATGAATAACATAAGACGTCCTGTAGAAAAAGGACGTCTTTTACTTTGAACTATACTCTTGGATGTCGTGTAAAAGTCCTTTCATCTGCTTTAGTAAGTCTTCTACAGGAGCACCATTATAGGCTTCAAGTATACTTGTTGGGATACACTCTGCTKTGCTTTWCAGTTCTTTTCCCTTCTCAGTAAGGAATACGCCTACTTTTCTTTCATCCTCAGCATCTCTTTTTCTTGAGAGAAGTCCGTTTCCTTCCATCCKTTTTAACATGGGTGTCAACGTTCCAGAATCTAAGAAAAGTTTCTCTCCTAGCTTCTTGACAGTTAATCCATCCTCTTCCCATAGAGCGAGCATAGCAAGATATTGAGGATACGTTAAGTCTAACTCTTCTAATAGAGGACGATAAATCTTTGTCATCTCCCTAGAAGCCGCATAGATAGTAAAGCAGAGCTGTTGGTCTAGTGATAATGACGATTTTTGGGACATGGTTACTCTCCTAACAGTTGTTCAATATCTTTTGCAATTTTAGTAGGATTTGTTTGTGGTGCATAACGCTTCACAACTTTCCCATTTTGATCTACAAGGAACTTGGTGAAATTCCACTTTACCCCTTCACCGATTAACCCTTTTTTCTCTGTTGTTAAGTGAGCAAAAAGAGGTTCCTGGTTATCACCTTTTACATCAATTTTTCCATACATCGGAAACGAAACGCCATAGTTTAACTGGCAGAATTCAACGATCTCATCGTTCGTCCCAGGATCTTGCTCTCCAAACTGGTTACATGGAAATCCTAGAATCGTAAACCCTTTTTCGTGGTACGTATCATAAAGCTCTTGGAGCTCTTTAAATTGAGGAGTGAATCCACACTTACTAGCCGTATTTACAACAAGCGTTACCTTATCCTGATACTTTGCTAATGACTCTTCTTCTCCATTTGATTTCTTTACTGAATAATCGTAAACCGTTGTCATGTTCATACTCTCCTTATCCTACAATTAAATTGCACACAATTGTTTTGATTCTAGTGTAAAATAACTTTGAATACAATGCAACTTTAACTCTATTTCACTTCTAGAAGCATAATCGATACATCTCCATACAAGAATAAGATCGCAAGCATAACAAAAAGAGCTTATCATTCAGATAAGCTCTTTTTTAACGTGCASGRMGACGTCCTACTCTCACAGGGGGAAGCCCCCAACTACCATCGGCGCTGAAGAGCTTAACTTCCGTGTTCGGTATGGGAACGGGTGTGACCTCTTCGCTATTGCCACCATACATATTCAGTTTGACAGTACATTGTACTCTCAAAACTAGATAAAGTTCATGAAGATACGTTGAATATCGTGTGTTAGATTATGTTGGTTAAGTCCTCGACCGATTAGTATTCGTCAGCTCCATATGTCACCATACTTCCACCTCGAACCTATCAACCTGATCATCTTTCAGGGGTCTTACTTCAAAGAAAGAGAAATCTCATCTTGAGGGGGGCTTCATGCTTAGATGCTTTCAGCACTTATCCCTTCCGCACATAGCTACCCAGCGATGCCTTTGGCAAGACAACTGGTACACCAGCGGTGCGTCCATCCCGGTCCTCTCGTACTAAGGACAGCTCCTCTCAAATTTCTTACGCCCACGACGGATAGGGACCGAACTGTCTCACGACGTTCTGAACCCAGCTCGCGTACCGCTTTAATGGGCGAACAGCCCAACCCTTGGGACCGACTACAGCCCCAGGATGCGATGAGCCGACATCGAGGTGCCAAACCTCCCCGTCGATGTGGACTCTTGGGGGAGATAAGCCTGTTATCCCCGGGGTAGCTTTTATCCGTTGAGCGATGGCCCTTCCATGCGGAACCACCGGATCACTAAGCCCGACTTTCGTCCCTGCTCGACTTGTAGGTCTCGCAGTCAAGCTCCCTTGTGCCTTTACACTCTACGAATGATTTCCAACCATTCTGAGGGAACCTTTGGGCGCCTCCGTTACTTTTTAGGAGGCGACCGCCCCAGTCAAACTGCCCACCTGACACTGTCTCCCACCCGGATCACGGGGTGTGGGTTAGAATGCAACACAACCAGGGGAGGATCCCACCAGCGCCTCCACCGAAACTGGGGCCCCGGGTTTTATGGTTCCTAACTATCCTGGAAAAACTGGGCCAAAAATCAAATATCAGG
>NZ_ABFU01000001.1 GCF_000171615.1 Bacillus coahuilensis m4-4
TTTTTATACCGAAGTATAAATAAGTTTTGTACCTCATGGGTACTAATTTTAACGTTGACGTGTTGTCTTTTCAGTTTTCAAAGTTCAACGCCGCCCTTGAGCGACTTTTATAATATACCACGCAGAAACCTTTAGGTCAATACTTTTTTTAAAAAAGTTTTGTTGATGTAAGCTCTGCGTTGCTGCTCTTATTTAGCAACGAGATTTAGTATACTAGGATATCTTATAGAATGCAAGAGGTTTTTTAAACTATTTATTCCCTCTACTAAAAAACATTCCGTGCAAACGGAATGTTTTTCCCATCTTCATGAATGAATAATGGTTTCTATAAATAGCTTCCTATTTTTTTCTAAGTCAATAATCTCCTCAGAGTTTAACACTTTCACTAAAGGTCGTGTCATATTCTCCGTTTTTGTTAGCAATACGGAAGCAAGTTGGCCATCAGAAAGACGAATCACTGTTCCGTTTGGTAGGTCAGATATAAGAGAGGTTAGAGCCGTGATAATTTGAAGGTCAAACTTTCCAAACATATCCTCTCGAACCATTTCTAATACTTTAAACGGTGACTGCTTGCTTCTATATGGCTTTTCTGAAGACATAGCATGGAATACATCCGCCACTGCTAATACTTGTCCGTACGGGTGAATCCGGTCCTTTTCTTCCCCTTTAGGATAGCCTGAACCATCTAGTCGTTCATGATGTTGGTAAATAGCAAGCTTGGCTTCAGGTTTTAAGAAAGGTGTTTCTTTTATTAAAAAGTAGCTCTGAGTTGTATGTCCTCGAACCTCTTCAAATTCTTTAGACGTTAACGTACTATTTTTCCAAAGGATCTGAGGAGACACCTTAGCCATTCCAGCATCCGATAATACACCTGCCATAGCGATTTGAATAGAGCTACCTTGATCGTAGTCTAACTTTCTCGCAATAAGTCCACTTAGGAGACCGACTCCAATTGCATGATGATACACATAATCTTCTTTTGTGGATTGATGAATTAAAGAGTACATGTTATGAGATTCTTCTAGTACCCGAGTGAAGAGCGGAAGGAAGAACTCTCTTACTTTTGCTACGTTTACAGGCGCACCGCTTTGCCAAGAGATAAACTCTTTTTTATACTCTTGTACAACTTTTAAATATTCCTTTAATAGATCGGTGTCTTCTAATGGATTCATTTCTTCAATCTCTGTTAGTGGAGTGATGGTTTTAGGAGTGAAGCTTGTCCCGTCTGATTTAACATTTTCTACGTACAGTTCTTCGATTTGAAATGCTTTTAACATTTTCAAATGTATGGCAGAGAGAACTGTACTTTTAGGGAAAAGAGGGTAGGCAGTTGCTCCCATGACGTCTCTTTCAACAATACATCCTTCTTCTACTTCATTACGTTGGACTCTCATGTTTACCTCCAGTTGCCTCGTATATCTATATTTTACTAAAAAAAGAAGGAGGGTCATAAGAAACTTTGACTCTCCTTCTTTCTATCGGTATTAGTTTTCTTCTTCTAAAGCTTCTTCAGAAATTTCTTCCACTTCTTTTGCTACTTTAGCAGCCGTTGCAACATATTCCTCTTCACGCAGACTAATTAGTTTTACACCTTGTGTGTTTCTTCCCGTAATGGAAATCGCATGAATGTCCATACGAATGAGAACTCCGTGAACAGTGATTAACATTAAGTCTTCTTCGCCTGTCACTGACTTGACAGCAACCAGAGGTCCGTTTTTATCTGTGATGTTACACGTTTTAAGTCCTTTACCACCACGAGATTGCAGGCGGTATTCTGAAGCTGGTGTACGTTTTCCGAAGCCATGTTTTGTTATGACAAGGACATGGTCATCCTCTTCAATGATTTCCATACTCACCACTTCATCATCATTCACTAATGTTATGCCTTTTACCCCAGTAGCTGTACGTCCCATTGAGCGAACGTCTTTCTCATCAAAGCGAATAAGAAGTCCGTTTTTCGTTCCGATCAAGATTTGCTTATCTCCGTCTGTCAGCTTAACAGAGATCAACTCGTCGTCTTCTCGTAAGTTAATGGCAATCAGACCATTGGTACGAATGTTTGCGAAATCGGATACAGGTGTTCTCTTGGAAATCCCTTTCTGCGTTGTGAAGAATAGGTAGCTCTCCTCATCAAACTCCTCAATTCGAATCATGGTATTAATCCACTCATCTTTTTCAATACCTAATAGGTTAATGATTGGAATTCCTTTCGCTGTTCGGTTGAACTCAGGAATTTCATATCCTTTCGCACGGTATGCTTTTCCTTTATTCGTAAAGAAAAGAATCGTATCATGAGTGCTTGTATACAATAAGTGTTCAACGAAATCATCATCGTTCGTTCCCATTCCTTGCACACCACGACCACCGCGCTTTTGACTACGGTAAGTAGAGGCAGGTAGGCGCTTAATATAGCCATTATGAGTGAGAGTGATTACGATATTTTCTCTTGGAATTAAATCTTCATCCTCTATGTTCTCAATGCCGCCTGCGACAATTTCAGTTCTTCTTACGTCGTTAAAGCGATCTTTAATTTCTAGTAGCTCTTCACGGATGATCTCTAATACCTTTTCTTCATCTGCTAGAATGCCGCGTAGCTCTGCAATTAAGGCTTGAAGGTTTTTGTATTCTTCTTCAATCTTTTCTCGCTCTAAGCCTGTTAGACGTTGTAAACGCATATCTAAAATTGCTTGAGCTTGTTTTTCAGAAAGATTAAACTGAGTCATTAAGCCTTCTTTCGCGATATCCGTTGTCTGTGATCCACGAATCAGAGCAATAATCTCGTCAATATGATCAAGGGCAATACGTAGACCTTCTAAAATATGAGCTCGAGCTTCCGCTTTACGTAACTCATATTCTGTTCTTCTACGAATGACAATTTGTTGATGATCTAAATAATAATCAAGAGCTTGCTTTAAGTTTAGTACTTTCGGCTGCCCGTCTACTAACGCAAGCATATTAATACCAAAGCTCGTTTGAAGAGCTGTTTGCTTATAAAGATTGTTTAACACAACATTCGCATTCGCGTCTCTTCTAATCTCAATCACAATACGCATACCGTTACGGTCAGACTCATCACGTAAATCTGTAATACCATCGATTTTTTTATCGCGTACTAGGTCAGCGATTTTTTCGATTAATTTTGCTTTATTGACTTGGTATGGAATTTCATTCACAATAATCGTTTCTTTACCGTTCGATTTTTGTTCGATTTCCACTTTGGCTCTCATCATAATTGAGCCTTTACCAGTTTCATATGCACGACGGATACCAGAACGACCGACGATTAATCCAGCCGTAGGAAAATCAGGACCGTGAATAAATTCCATTAACTCAGGAATAGTAATATCACGGTTTTTACTTAGAGCAAGAAGACCGTCAATAATTTCACCTAATTGATGAGGTGGAATATTGGTTGCCATCCCAACCGCAATCCCAGAAGCACCGTTTACTAGTAGGTTAGGAAAACGAGCTGGTAATACGGCTGGTTCTCTCTCTTGACCATCGTAGTTATCTTTATAATCAATTGTATCTTTATTAATATCACGGATTAACTCCATTGAAATCTTGGACATACGAGCCTCAGTGTAACGCATGGCAGCCGCAGCATCACCATCAACGGATCCAAAGTTACCATGACCATCAACTAGCATATATCGGAAGTTGAAATTTTGTGCCATACGAACCATTGATTCGTATACAGCAGAATCACCGTGGGGGTGATACTTACCGATAACTTCTCCGACGATACGGGCTGATTTTTTGTATGCCTTATCGGATGTAATCCCTAAATCATTCATCGCATAAAGAATACGACGGTGAACGGGCTTTAGTCCATCACGAACATCTGGAAGAGCACGAGATACGATAACACTCATGGCATAATCTAAGAACGATGTCTTCATTTCTTGACTTATATTGATTTCTTTTAATTTGCTGATTTGGGGTATCTGACACAGTATAGAACCTCCTTCATTCTACACAGTTACATATATGCTTAGGATTCTATATATGTAAAAGATAGGACGTCTTTTTCGACCTATGTATAAGTGACTGTTCATCACATATAAACGGTATAAAACGATAAATCACTAACATTATTATTATATAGATTTATGAATAGGATTGCCACACATTCTAGCATGGCCAAATCTGTCGATTCGTAACGCCACTACTAAAATAAAGATAGAAAAGCTTGGATAGTGCATCCAAGCTTTTCTCTTACGCTTAGTCTTATGATATCTATTCTTCACAACACATTACTTTGCGGAAGCTTATCCTTTCCGCGGGCGTTTAGGCATGATCTTAAATATCTAAGTTCTTAACATATACAGCATTTTCTTCAATAAAGTTACGACGCGGCTCTACTTTATCACCCATTAGAATCTCAAACGTTTCGTCTGCTTCGATTGCATCCTCTAAGCTTACCTGTAGAAGAGTTCGCGTTTGTGGGTCCATTGTCGTTTCCCAAAGCTGATCAGGATTCATCTCTCCTAGACCTTTGTATCGCTGGATCCCTGGTTTTGGTGTAGGGGATAGAGTAGAAAGAACCGCTTCTAATTGTTTTTCATTGTAGGCGTATTCTACTTTTTTACCTTGCTGAACCTTATAAAGTGGTGGTTGCGCGATATACACGTAACCTGCTTCTAATATTTGTCTCATATAACGATAGAAGAATGTTAGGAGTAAGGTACGAATATGAGAACCATCCACATCTGCGTCTGTCATAATGACAATCTTATGATACCTTGCTTTAGCGATATCAAAATCTTCCCCAATCCCAGTTCCAAGAGCTGTAATAATACTACGTACCTCATTGTTTGATAGGATTTTGTCTAATCTAGCTTTTTCTACGTTTAAGATTTTTCCGCGTAGTGGAAGAATCGCTTGGAAGTGACGATCACGTCCTTGCTTGGCTGATCCACCGGCAGAGTCACCCTCAACGACATAAATTTCGCTAATCTTCGGATCTCTTGATGAACAATCCGCTAGTTTACCTGGAAGACTTGATACCTCTAGTGCACTTTTACGACGCGTTAATTCACGTGCCTTCTTTGCTGCCATACGAGCGCGAGCTGCCATGACACCTTTTTCAACAATTTTACGTGCAACTGTTGGATTTTCCATCATAAATTTCTCAAAGTGCTCAGAGAAAAGAGCGTCTGTAATGGTTCTAGCTTCTGAGTTACCAAGCTTGGTTTTCGTTTGACCTTCAAACTGTGGATCTGGATGTTTAACAGAGACGATAGCTGTAATCCCTTCACGTACATCTTCACCTGAAAGATTAGGGTCACTTTCTTTGAATATATTATTACGGCGTGCATAATCATTAATCACACGTGTTAAGGCCGTTTTAAATCCAGATTCGTGAGTTCCACCCTCATACGTATTAATGTTATTGGCATAAGAGAAAATATTGCTCGTATAGCCATTGTTATATTGAATCGAAACCTCTACGCTGATTCCATCCTTTTCACCTTCAATATAGATAGGCTCATCATGGATAACTTCTTTTGTTCGGTTGATATGTTCAACGTAGGACTTAATTCCACCTTCGTATAAATACTCATTGCGTTTATCTTCTACGCGCTTGTCTTCAATCGTAATCTTAATGCCACGATTTAAGAAAGCAAGCTCCCGAAGACGATTCGCTAATATATCAAATTCATACTCTCTCGTCTCAGTGAAAATTTCTGGATCTGGGATAAAGTGAATGATTGTTCCAGTCTTATCCGTTTCTCCTACCACTTTTAATCGAAAGACGGAACACCGCGCTCATATTGTTGGTGATACACTTTACCATCTCGATGAACATGAACTTCTAGAGTAGTAGAGAGGGCGTTAACAACTGACGCACCAACCCCGTGTAAACCACCGGAAACTTTATAGCCACCGCCGCCAAATTTACCACCGGCATGTAGGACGGTTAAAATAACCTCTACCGCTGGACGACCCATCTTCTCGTGAATCCCTACTGGAATTCCACGGCCGTTATCGGTCACCGTAATACTATTATCCTTTTCGATTACCACATTGATTTCGTCACAGTGGCCTGCGAGGGCTTCATCAATACTGTTATCTACGATTTCCCACACAAGATGATGAAGACCTTTACTTGCTGTTGAACCTATATACATCCCTGGTCGTTTCCGTACAGCTTCTAAACCTTCAAGTACCTGAATATTACTTTCATCATACGCTTGATTTTGAATTTGCTCATTTTCTAACGACATATATATTCACCTACACTTTCTAAGACATGAGGGAAGACTAGCTATCCTCTAATCACTTTTTATAGTAATGGTTTCAGTGTTCGTTTTTTTAACGTAGTAGAAGCAAAGGGCGATAAGTAAATATTCTGATGGGTGACCACAATAGATTTACACTCATTTTCACCTAACCGAATCACTTTCTTTTCGTTTTTTTCGTATGAAATTTTCGTACTCATAGGTGGAGAGGAGTGATTCTCTATTTACGATGGCAATGATATCTTTAGAACGAATCATCACGTCTTCACCAATAAAAATATACACTGCCCATCCCTCACTTTACTTTTATAATAGAGCCTGAATCTACACGAAACGTTGCTGCTTCCTTCAACGTTTGATGGTCAATACCTTCTGTGCTTGTGGTCGTCACAAAGGTTTGGACCTTGCCTTGTATCGTATTTAAGAGGTGAGACTGCCTGTAATCATCAAGCTCTGACAACACATCATCTAATAAAAGAATAGGATATTCGCCAATTTCTGAATGAATTAACTCAATCTCGGCTAATTTAACGGAGAGGGCTGTGGTTCGTTGTTGACCTTGAGAACCAAATGTTTGAACATCTCGTCCATTTACGCGAAACTCCAAATCGTCTCGATGTGGTCCAAATAACGTGACTCCGCGCTCTTTCTCACGCTCTCTTACCTCTTTAGTACGTTCTTCAAATACTTCTATCATCTTTGACCAATCTTGGTCTTCTGATACGTGAACAGAGGGTTTATATGAAATGGTCAGCTCTTCTAGGTTTCTAGATATACCAGAATGAATAGGCTTTGCCCATTCCTCTAAAAGGTGAACAAATTGAAACCTCTTTTGAACAATTTTAACTGCCACTTGAATAAATTGGTCTGTGAGTACATCTAGCATCGTTTCGTCTACTTTTTTTCGTTGCTGGGCTTGCTTTAAATAGGAATTTCGCTGCTGTAAGATTTTGTTGTATTGATTAATATCATGTAAGTAAACAGGGGAAACCTGTCCAATCTCCATATCAATAAATCTTCTTCTTACTTGAGGACTCCCTTTCACAAGATTTAGATCTTCAGGAGCAAACATCACCACGTTCATATTTCCGATATATTGACTGAGTTTAGACTGTTCTAAATGATTTAGCTTCGCTTTTTTCCCTTTTTTACTTATGGTTAATTCTAAAGGAATCGATCCGTTCCGCTTTTGTATTCTCCCTTTTATTCTAGCATATTCCGAGTCCCAACGGATTAAATCTTTATCGTTTGACGTACGATGAGATTTAGCCATGGCTAGAACATAGATGCTCTCCATAATGTTTGTTTTCCCTTGCGCATTTTGACCAAGAAAAACATTGACTCTATTTTCAAATTCAAGGGATTCGGTCTCATAGTTACGATAATTTTCAACAGATAATTCTTGAATAAACATGATGCTACACCTTACTGTTCAGGATCGTACTGGATGGCAAATACCCCAACTCCAGGAACCTCAACAACATCACCATCGTATAATTTCTTCCCGCGACGTTCTTCTTCTTCACCGTTAACATATACATAATATTCACTTAAGAACCATTTTGCCATGCCACCTGACTGAATAAGATCCGTTATCTTTAAAAATTGTCCTAACGTAATATAATCTGTATGAATCTTAACTGGATTCGACATATTTCACACTCATTTCCCGATTTGTCTCTAATAAAACATTCTACTAAAGATTCGTGTTTAAAACAAATAGTGAAAAATTGGATGGGAAGAGGGGATGAGATGGTATGAACGGTAGGGTCGATCGAGGGTGAATTCTAGTATAAGAAATCCTGTTTAGCGTCTATTTCTCATACTGGTGTCAACAAAGACACGTGAATAAAGGTTTTATTTATAGAAATGGACTGTTATCTCCGTTAGCACAATTGATGGTTTATAAATAATCAGGAACAACCCTCTCCATTCCCATATCCTTACCTAAAAGAAAAACTACCCTCCCCACCAAATCGTTTTGGCGGGGAGAGCAGTCGTCTTTCTAGTATGTTCTCACTGGTAAAATAAGCTGCAGAATCGTATCGTCATTTACTGGACGAATCACAAATGGTCTCATCGCACCCGTAAACTGAACACTAATTTCTGGACCTTCTAACACCTTTAACGCATCCATCATATATTTCGCACTAAAGGAGATTTTCAACTCTTCTCCCTCAACTTTACCACTTTGGATTTCTTCTACGACTTTTCCAATCTCTGGAGAATTGGAAGAAACTTCAATGCTTCCTGCTTCTAAAGTAGAGAGCTTTACAACGTTGTTTCTTCCTTCACGAGCAAGTAGACTCGCTCGATCAATGGCTTGTAAGAAATCCTTCGTCACTAATTCTAGTTCCGTTTTCTTTTCTGTTGGAATTAAACGAGACGTATCTGGATAATTTCCTTCTAGCAGCCTTGAGAAGAATAATAGGTGCTTAGCTTTAAATAATACTTGGTTTTCTGTAATGACAATTTCAACAAGCTCATTGTTGTCATCAAGAATTTTACTTAACTCATTTAAACTTTTCCCTGGAATCACAACATTGTAAGAAGCATCTGAGCCTAGTTCAATCTTAGCTTTTCTCATGGCAAGTCGATGGCTATCTGTTGCAATACAGTTTAACTCATCGTGTTCAACCTTCCAGTTGACACCTGTCAAGATAGGGCGTGTTTCTGAGGTGGACACTGCGAACACCGTTTGTCGAATTAACGTTTTTAAAAGATCTGTTGGAACTTTAAATACGTTTTCTTCTTCAATTGTTGGAAGGTGAGGATATTCTGCTGGATCTAGTCCATTCAAATTAAACTCCGCTTTCCCAGAACGAATAACCGTTTGATATTGGCCCATCACTTCAATTTCTACTGTATCCAGTGGCAGTTTTTTTACAATTTCGCTAAAGAATTTCGCTTGGAGTACTACGCCACCACTTTGCTGTACATCAACAATTTGTTGATCTTCTTCCTCAACGGGAATATACGACTCAATCGAAATATCTGAATCACTACCTGTTAGAGTAACGCCTTCTTCATTGGCGATCATTTTAATTCCCGTTAAGATTGGAATAGTTGTTCGTGAAGATACTGCTTTCATTACATCTTGAATACTTTGGACTAAATTGTCTCGTTGTATCGTAAATTTCATAGTAAATCCTCCAAATTTAGAATACTTTTCTTACCCATCGCATATATATATTAATTATATAAAAATCGTAGTAATAATAGTAGGGCCTGTTAGTATGTGGATAAGTGGCTTAAAAGGACAGAAACACAGTCCATCCACATGTGGACAGACTGTGTGTAAGATAGGACGAGTTATTCACATTTTCCCACATAACAAGAGTGGGGTTGATTTAGATCACTGTAAAGTAGACTGAATTTCTTTTACCTGACTTTGTAAGAGAGAATCAGATTGAAGTAATTTAGAAATTTTTTCATGAGCATGAATCACCGTCGTATGATCGCGTCCACCAAATTCCTCCCCTATTTTAGGAAGAGAAGAATCTGTTAGCTCACGGGATAAATACATAGCTATTTGTCTAGGGAATGCAATAGATTTTGTCCTTTTCTTTGCTTTAAAATCCTCTAGCTTCACATTGTAGTGTTCTCCAACTGCTCGCTGAATATCACTAATCGAAATCACTCTAGGCTTTGAGCTTGGAATAATATCTTTTAACGCTTCAGATGCAAGATCGGCGTTTATATCTTTATTAATGAGAGAAGAATAAGCAACTACTCGGATAAGTGCGCCTTCTAACTCTCTAATATTCGTATCAATTTGATTCGCAATATAAAGCATCGCTTCATTTGGAATATCTAGCCCTTCTGCCTTGGCCTTTTTACGAAGGATGGCGATCCGTGTTTCAAGGTCTGGTGGAGTAATATCTGTGATTAACCCCCACTCGAACCGTGAACGAAGGCGATCTTCTAATGTTGGAATTTCTTTAGGTGGTCGATCACTTGAAATGACAATTTGCTTACTTTCTTCGTGAAGTGTATTGAACGTATGGAAAAATTCCTCTTGCGTTTGTTCTTTTCCAGCTAAAAATTGAATATCATCAATAAGCAGCACGTCTACATTACGGTATCGATTTCTAAAATCTACGGCCTTATTGTCACGAATCGAATTGATGAACTCATTCGTGAACTTTTCTGATGATAAATACACCACTTTTGCTGAAGGGTTATGCTCTAGTACATAATGACCAATCGCATGCATTAAGTGGGTTTTACCTAATCCTACGCCCCCGTAGATAAATAATGGATTATAAGCCTTAGCCGGTGCTTCTGCTACAGCTAGAGAAGCGGCGTGTGCAAATCTATTTCCCGAACCAATAACAAACGTATCAAACGTATATTTTGGATTCAGCATGCTCGTCTGAAAATCATGATGATCGTCATCTTTTCCGTTCTTTACTGAGGGAAGGGGAATCTCAAATTCTTCAGGCTCCTGATTTTGAGGAATGATGAATTTAATGGTCAATTCCTCACCGGTAATACTGAAAATAACCTCTGCAATTAACTGTGAGTATCGACCTTCGAGCCAATCTCGTGCGAATTCGTTCGGCGCAGTAATTACTAGGTTATCACCTTTTAATGAATGGGCCTTTGTTGACTTTAGCCATGTATCGAAGCTAGGCTTACTAATTTTCTGTTCTATGGTTTCTAAGGCCTTATTCCAAAGATCTGAAATGTTCTCCATTGGCGCTCCCTCCTTTGTACAAGTTTTGTATAATGAATATCTTTTGTTTATTTGGTGAAATTAATAAAGATTCATCCAGTTGTATGTGGAAAAACATATAATAAGGAAAGAATTCATTTTTCGACAGTATCCACGCGTTGTGGACAACCTTTTACAGAGTCTGTTATTATTCTATCCACAAACTATCCACAATTTGTGGATAACGTAGTTTTGTGGATAAATGTATTCAGAGTGAAAACACAATAATCATATCAGAATAAGTTAGACGTTGCAATGGATTTTAAAGAATATCCACATTCTCCTACTATTGTGTATAAAAAGTTGTCCACAGTGTGTTAGGTTGTGAAAAACTTGTCAATATGTGTTGTGGATAGTAAAAACTCGCAAGAAAAACTATCCACAGGCGATAAGAATAAAACAGAACCTGGAGGGGCGGGCAACAAATTTTAAACGATGGTTGACATTCTCTAGTAGAAATCTATATAATTGTATGGACTGTCTATAAAAGAAATTTAAACCTCAGGGAGGTGTACTATAATGAAAAGAACATTTCAACCGAATAATCGTAAGAGAAGTAAGGTTCACGGATTCCGTGCGCGTATGAGCTCTGCTAACGGACGTAAAGTACTAGCTAGTCGTCGTCGTAAAGGAAGAAAAGTATTATCTGCTTAAGCCACTGAAATATCTCAGTGGTTCTTTTTTTTAGTCTAGAGTGTGAAAACTCCACTAAATTGGATAGACTTTTTGGGTAGGTTTATGTTTAAGCGAAGCTCACTTTCTACTATTCATGGAAGGACGTACTTCCACTAGTTTTGAATAAACGAGCCCTAGCAGAAGATTGGAGCAAGTGTAAAGCCGAGCAAAGATCAGCTTTGATGGAGGAAATCGGGCAGCGTTATCTAAACACCCCAACCTTTTATAGTACAAAGCTTAAATAATAAACCCAACAAAAGAACATGAAACATTCATGTATGTAGGTGAAGGAATTGAAGAAAGAACAAAGGGTAAAAAAGAATCGAGAGTTCCAAGAAATCTTTAATAAAGGAGAGTCCTTTGCCAATAGGCAGTTCGTGATCTATAAATTGCAAACACAAGGGGAAGATCCGTATCGCTTAGGACTATCCGTTAGTAAAAAAATAGGGAACGCAGTCGTTCGAAATAGAATCAAACGTTACATTCGACAATCATTTCTAGAGCTGAAGGATGAAATTAAGCCTGGATATGACTATGTGATTATCGCAAGGAAACCAGCGGCCGATTTTACATTTTTTGAAACGAAAAGTAGCTTAACGCATGTGATGAAAAGAGCAGATGTTCTAAAAAGAAAAGAAAAAAGGTCATAATGCTAAAAGTGAAAGACCATCTGGAAAAGAAACGTGATAAACTTATGGTAGACAAGCATCCTAGTCAGAATATTGCGCTTGGGTGCTTTATTTATTGGTAGGGAGGATCTATTTGTGAAAAAGAATTGGTTTGTATTCGCATCATTAATTGGGATGGTGCTATTACTTAGTGGCTGTACAGAAATTAATCAGCCCATAACCGCAGAAAGTGAAGGGATTTGGAATAAATATTTTGTTTTCCCGCTTTCTTGGTTAATTATAACGTTTGCTGATCTGTTTGGAGGAAGCTACGGTCTTTCTATTATTACCGTTACGATTTTAATTCGTTTAGTCATTTTACCGTTAGTGATTAAACAAACACAAAACAGTAAAGCGATGCAAAAGCTGAGTCCTGAAATTCAATCGTTAAAAGAAAAATACTCATCTAAAGATGCACAAACGCAACAGAAGCTTCAACAGGAAACCATGGCCTTGTTCCAAAAGCATGGGGTAAATCCTTTAGCAGGATGTTTCCCGCTAATTGTTCAAATGCCGATTTTAATAGGATTCTATCATGCCATTGTTCGAACAGATGCAATTAAAGAGGATAGTTTCTTATGGTTCGACCTTGGGGTAGCAGATCCTTACTTTATCTTACCTTTAGTTGCAGGTGCGACAACGTTCCTACAACAGAAGATTATGATGCAAGGGGTTCCACAACAGCCACAAATGCAAATGATGCTATACTTAATGCCGATTATGATCGTGATCTTTGCCATCAGCTTCCCAGCAGCTCTTTCACTTTACTGGGTAGTAGGGAACATCTTCATGATTATTTCAACTTATTTTATTAAAGCACCTGACCGTAAGGAAGTAGTCGCAGCTGAAGCAGGGGGCAAGAAAAAGTGAATTCAGTAACAGCTACCGGAAACACGATTGATGAAGCTATCGCCTCTGGTTTAGCGCAGTTACACATCGAAGAAAAGCAAGCAGAGATTACTGTTGTCGAAGAAGGAAAAAAAGGATTCTTTGGATTATTTGGCCATAAACCTTTTATTGTAAAAGTGGAAAAGAAAGAACGACTAGCTGAACTAGTAGTAGATTATTTACACGGAATAATGAAAGAATTAGGTGTTGAAGGCACGACTCATATAGAAGAGACTCCTGGTAACATGGTGATTTCACTAACGACAAATGAGTCAAAAGGGCTTCTAGCTAAAAATGGCCAAGCTCTTTATGCGGTCGAGCAGCTTTTACAGGCTAAAATCAATCATCATAGTGAGAGATTTATGACCTGTGAGTTTGATGTGAACCGCTGGAAAGAGAATAGAAGGAAAAAGTAGAGGAACTAGCACGTTCCTCCGCTGATAAAGCACTGGAACTTAACCGTAAAGTGTACCTAGACCCTCTTCCGCCGCTTGAACGAAAATGGGTTCATCATGCACTTACTGGGCGCGTTGATATTGAAACAACATCTGAAGGAAAAGATCCAAGGCGATTTGTGATTATAAAACCTACATCATTAAACTCCTAAGCGAAGGCTTAGGGGTTTTTTTGTCGTTCATTTATACCAAAGCAGGTAATGTGAAGATGAATCTATCACAATTCATCTGATCGTTTTCCTGGAATAAAGAGAATCTCTCGACTAGTGGTTAGAAATTCAAAATGGCCAATAGGTACTAATTAAGTTCCAACAATCTTCGAATCAAAAAGGGTCGAACCGAGCTTCAGTTTTACGCCCTCCCTGCTCCTAAAAAGTTATTCACACCCCTTCTATTCGTACCGTGTTTCTCCAAAATCTGCCTCTAGGTAGTTTTATTGTTATTCACATGTGGATAAGTTAAACTATAGACAGTATGCTTAAGGGCTGTGGATAATAAATATAGTTCTTTTTTTCCACAAGAGGATATGATAATCTTGTGTATCGAGCATTTAATTTTTAGTCGTGTAGATTCTGTAAGAATTTTTATAGATAAAGAAGGTTGTAAGTGAGGTGAGTGATATGGAATTTGATACGATTGCAGCGATATCCACGCCAATGGGGGAAGGAGCGATAGCAATTGTTAGGTTGAGCGGGGATCAAGCAGTGGAAATTGCGGACCGTGTGTTTAGAAAACCGAACAGTCAGCCATTAAAGGATCAAATAAGCCATACGATTCATTATGGAAATATTATTGAGCCAGAGACCGAGCAAGTAATAGAAGAAGTAATGGTGTCGTTAATGAGAGGTCCAAGAACGTTCACACGTGAGGATGTAGTCGAAATTAATTGTCATGGTGGGATTGTATCCGTCAACAAGGTACTCCAATTAGTGGTGAGGCAGGGTGCAAGACTTGCAGAGCCAGGAGAGTTTACGAAGCGAGCATTTTTAAATGGTCGTATTGATTTGTCTCAAGCGGAAGCCGTTATGGACTTAATTCGTGCGAAAACAGACCGTGCCATGAATGTTGCTATTAACCAAATGGAAGGTCGTCTATCTAGCTTAATAAGAAAGCTTCGTCAGGAAATATTAGAAACCTTGGCTCATGTTGAAGTTAATATTGACTATCCTGAATACGATGATGTAGAAGAAATGACGCATCGAGTCCTTTTAGAAAAGTCGAGTAAAGTCAAGCATGAAATCGAGTTACTGTTACGAACGTCTGAGCAAGGAAAAATATTACGAGAAGGTCTTTCTACGGTAATTATAGGACGTCCGAATGTAGGAAAGTCTTCTCTTTTAAATAGTTTAGTTCATGAAAACAAAGCGATTGTTACTGATATACCGGGCACGACACGTGATGTAATTGAAGAGTATGTCAACGTAAGAGGTGTTCCTCTTCGTTTAGTCGATACGGCTGGAATTCGTGAAACAGAAGATATTGTAGAGCGAATTGGAGTAGAAAAGTCACGTCAAGTGCTAAAAGAAGCAGACCTTCTTTTACTCGTATTAAACCACGGAGACGAGTTTACCGAAGAGGATGAGAATTTATTTAAGGCTGTTGAAGGAATGGATGTCATTGTCATCGTGAATAAAACGGATCTCCCGCAGGTCATTAATATGGAGAAGGTACGTGAGTTAAGTAAGAATCATCGCTTAGTTACGACAAGTTTAAAAGAAGAGCAAGGGATTGATGAGTTAGAAGAAGCAATTGCTTCTTTATTCTTCTCTGGTTCAATTGAAAGCGGCGATTTAACGTATGTATCAAATAGTCGTCATATCGCTTTATTAACGCAAGCTAAACAAGCTATAGAGGAAGCCATTGATGGTGTAGAGATGGGTACACCAATAGATATCGTTCAAATCGATTTAACAAGATCGTGGGAATTATTAGGTGAAATCATTGGAGATAGTGTTCATGAAAGCTTAATTGATCAGCTATTTTCACAATTCTGCCTCGGAAAATAAGAAAAAGGAGAGAATACTATGCATTATGAAGCCGGTAATTATGACGTGATTGTCATTGGGGCTGGACATGCAGGGGTTGAAGCTGGATTAGCATCTGCAAGAGCAGGCGCTTCAACACTTGTGGTGACCATTAATCTTGATATGATTGCCTTTATGCCGTGTAATCCTTCAGTTGGTGGACCAGCTAAAGGGATTGTCGTACGTGAAATCGATGCGTTAGGCGGAGAAATGGGCCGAAATATCGATAAAACCCACATCCAAATGCGTATGTTGAATACCGGAAAAGGTCCTGCTGTACGGGCGCTACGAGCACAAGCAGACAAATTCCAGTATCAGCATGAAATAGAAAAAAACCATGGAAGAAGAAGAAAACTTAACCCTTCTTCAAGGTATGGTGGAACAGTTAGTCGTGGAGGACGGAGAGTGTAAAGGTGTGATTACTCAAACAGGCGCACGCTACATGGCAAAATCTGTTGTCATTACGACCGGCACCTTCCTTCGCGGAGAAATAATCCTTGGGGAGTTAAAGTATTCTAGCGGACCAAATAATCAGCAGCCTTCAATCAAGCTATCTGAGCACCTTGAAGAGCTTGGATTTGATCTTGTTCGTTTTAAAACGGGTACGCCGCCGCGTGTTGATAGTGGATCGATTGATTACAGCAAAACAGAGATCCAGCCTGGAGATGATATTCCCCGTGCGTTTAGTTATGAAACAACAAAATTTATTACAGACCAGCTCCCTTGTTGGTTAACGCATACGAATGCGCATACACATCAGCTGATTGATGATAACCTCCATCGTTCTCCTATGTATTCGGGGATGATTAAAGGGACAGGTCCACGTTACTGCCCTTCTATTGAAGATAAAGTGGTTCGTTTTAACGATAAGCCGCGTCACCAAATCTTCTTAGAGCCAGAAGGTAGAAATACAAGAGAAGTGTATGTTCAAGGTCTGTCAACGAGCTTACCAGAGGATGTACAGCGCAAGATCCTAGCGACCATTCCTGGACTTGAAAAAGCTCAGTTGATGAGAGCTGGCTATGCCATTGAATATGATGCCATTGTTCCAACTCAGCTATGGCCAACTTTGGAAACGAAAAAAGTACAAAAACTTATATACAGCAGGCCAAATTAATGGAACTTCTGGATATGAGGAAGCAGCAGGACAAGGACTAATCGCAGGGTTAAACGCTGCTCTGAACGCATTAGGTAAAGATCAGCTCATTTTAAGTCGTTCTGATGCCTATATCGGCGTGTTAATAGATGACTTAATTACAAAGGGAACAAACGAACCGTATCGTTTGTTAACATCAAGAGCAGAATATCGTCTGTTATTACGTCATGACAATGCGGATTTACGTTTAACAGAGATTGGACATAGGGTCGGATTAATCTCTGATGAACGCTACGACCGTTTCTTAGAGAAGAAACGTCTAATCGAAGAAGAAATGGCTCGCCTATCTTCTATCCGTATTAAACCAACGGTTGCCACGCAAACCCTTATTCGTGAAGTAGGCGGAAGCGAGTTGAAGGATGGGATTTTAGCATCCGATTTATTAAAACGTCCTGAAATGGAATACCGTCATATTGAACAACTGACAGCGAGTACGGTTGAATTAACGGATGATATAAAAGAACAGGTAGAAATTCAATTAAAATACGAAGGATATATAGAAAAATCCTTACAGCAAGTAGATCGGTTGAAAAAGATGGAAAACAAGAAAATTCCAGATCTAATTGACTATGATGCAATCAACGGCCTTGCTTCAGAAGCAAGACAGAAGCTGAAAGAAGTGAGACCACTCTCTATTGCTCAGGCTTCGCGTATTTCTGGAGTAAATCCAGCAGATATCTCTATTTTACTTGTCTATATTGAACAAGGAAAAGTAGCACGAGTAGCACAAGATCTCTAGAAAGGAGAAGCTGACTTGAATATAGAGCAGTTTACCTCACAATTGGAGGAAAAGGGGATTTCCCTTTCTCCCCGCCAATTGGAACAATTCGAACAGTATTTTTCCATTTTAGTAGAATGGAATGAAAAGATGAACCTAACGGCCATTACGGACCGTGAGGAAGTATATTTAAAACATTTTTTTGACAGCATTTCTGCCGCTTTTTACTATGACTTCTCGAAAGATTTGCATATTTGTGATGTGGGGGCAGGAGCAGGATTTCCAAGTATTCCATTGAAAATTTGCTTCCCTCATATTAAAGTATCTATAGTAGATTCTTTAAATAAACGAATTCAGTTTCTAAATTTCCTAGGAAATGAACTAGGGTTAGAACATGTATACTTTTATCACGACCGTGCCGAAACATTTGGTCAAAACAGTGATCATCGTGAAAAATATGATGTTGTTACGGCCAGAGCGGTTGCCCGTCTATCTGTTTTAAGCGAATTATGCTTACCCCTAGCAAAAGTGGGGGGACAATTTGTCGCAATGAAAGCGGCTTCTGCTGCTGATGAGTTAACCACAGCCAAAAAAGCGATGAAAACATGTGGAGGAGAGTTAAAAGAAACCCACTCCTTCCTACTACCAGAAGAAAACAGCGAGAGATCCATCATAGTAGTAGAAAAACGCGCAAAAACACCAAAAAAATAACCCAAGAAAACCTGGTACGCCGAACAAACTTCCAATTGAATAGGCTATGTTTCACGTGAAACATAGTCGCTCTTTTTTTAGCGTAGTAAAAAAGAAGGAAGTTAGCGTGATCATATAGAATGAATACATAGGGAGTTTCCTAAAGGTGGTGTAGGAAGATGAAGCATCCTTTTTCACGTTTATTTCAAGGAAATGATCAGGATGAAAAAGATGTGGTAGAAGGTCAAGAAGAGGTAGAAACGGTCGATTCCAAGGAAGGCGTCTTAGAACTTCCCATTGCAAGTATTATTCCGAACCGTTTTCAGCCACGAACTATATTTGATGATACAAAGATTGAAGAGTTGTCTCGTACCATCCATACGCATGGTATTATTCAACCGATTGTTGTCCGAGAGATGGAAGATGGACAATATGAGTTAATTGCTGGTGAACGAAGATGGAGAGCCGTTCAGTTATTAGAATGGGAAACCATTCCTGCCATCATAAAAAATTTATCCGATAAAGAAACAGCCTCTGTTGCGCTAATTGAAAATCTTCAACGTGAAGAATTAACTCCGATTGAAGAAGCATTAGCGTATGATAAGTTACTTCAAATTCATGAGCTAACACAAGAAGCTCTAGCCCAACGTCTTGGTAAAGGCCAGTCAACAGTGGCCAATAAATTACGTTTATTGAAATTACCTGAAGCTATACAAGAAGCGCTACTAAGAAAAGACATTTCAGAACGACACGCAAGAGCACTTATTCCTTTAAAAGATCCTTCCATTCAAGAAAAGTTTTTAGCGCAAATAATAGAATATCAGTGGAATGTCAAACAAACGGAAGAACGTGTGACGAAGTATTTAGAAGGCACACAATCCAAAGCCAAGCCAAAACGTAAAGCCTTTAGTAAAGATATGAGAATTGCTGTCAATACGATTCGCCAATCCTTATCCATGGTGTCGGATAGCGGCATCAATTTAGATGCGGAAGAGGAAGAGTTTGAAGAATTCTATCAATTTACAATTAAAATCCCTAAGAAAAAATAATAGAGTAACAGTGAGAAACTCGAGGAGTTCTCGCTGTTTTTTTATTCTTTTTTTCTAATTGTAAAAAAATAGTTTCGTATATTTTTAGGTTATAGTGAAAAAAATAGAATTTTTTTGATAAAATAGAAACTATGATTGTTAAAAGGTAGGTGTATACCTTGGGTAAAATAATTGCCATTGCCAATCAAAAAGGCGGAGTGGGAAAAACCACTACCTCGGTAAACCTCGGTGCTTGTCTAGCTTATATTGGGAAAAAGTGTTATTAATTGATATTGATCCCCAAGGTAATGGAACAAGTGGTGTAGGCGTTGAAAAAGGCGATGTAAAAAACTGTGTTTATGATGTATTGATTGATGATGTAGATATTCGAGAGGTAATTGTCCCTACTGCAGTAGAGAACTTATCGATTGTCCCTTCAACGATTTCTTTAGCAGGAGCGGAGATTGAACTGGTTCCAACCATTTCTCGGGAAGTTCGTTTAAAACGCGCCATTGAAGGAGTACTTGATGAGTATGATTATGTTCTGATTGATTGTCCACCATCACTAGGTTTGCTGACGATTAATGCGTTAACGGCAGCTGACTCGGTCTTAATCCCTGTTCAATGCGAATATTACGCTTTAGAAGGATTAAGCCAGCTACTCAGTACGGTTCGACTCGTTCAAAAGCACTTAAATCGTAGCTTGATGATTGAAGGCGTTCTTTTAACGATGCTAGATGCACGTACAAATTTAGGATTACAAGTCATTGAAGAAGTAAAGAAGTATTTTCAAGATAAAGTCTATCAAACGATTATTCCACGAAACGTTCGTTTAAGTGAAGCGCCAAGTCATGGACAACCGATTATTCTATATGATGCTAAATCAAGAGGGGCAGAAGTATATTTAGATTTAGCGAAGGAAGTGGTATCAAATGGCTAAAGGTTTAGGAAAAGGCTTAGATGTGTTTTTCTCCACGGTGGAAGATACAACAGATGAAACGGTAAAACTGATTCCTTTAAATGAAATTCGCCCAAATCCTTATCAGCCTCGTAAAGTATTTGATCAAGACGCAATTGAAGAGTTAAAGAGTAGCATTCTACAGCATGGTGTCCTTCAACCGATTATTCTTAGAAAAACAATTAAAGGGTATGAGATTGTCGTTGGAGAAAGAAGGTATCGAGCGAGCAAAGAAGCAAAGTTGAGTTCTATTCCTGCTGTCGTAAGGGATTTATCTGACCAACAAATGATGGAGCTTGCGCTACTTGAAAACCTACAGCGAGAAGATCTCTCTCCTATTGAAGAAGGGGCTGCTTACCAGCAGTTAATGCAACGATTGGATGTAACGCAAGAGGAATTAGCGAAACGACTTGGAAAAAGTCGTCCTCATATTGCGAATCATGTGCGCTTATTATTACTCCCAGGCTCTATTCAACAGCTCATTTCAGATGGGACTCTATCTATGGGACACGGGAGAGCGTTACTAGGACTCAAAAAGAAAGACAAGCTTCAGGCCGTCACAAAAAAAGTAGTGGATGAACGCCTAAATGTTCGACAGTTAGAGCAGCTCATCCAAGGGCTGAATGAAAATGTTTCACGTGAAACAACGAAAGAAACACCGAAAAAAGATGTTTTTATTAAAGAACGAGAATCCTTCCTCCGTGAACGATTTGGTACAACGGTTCATATTAAACAATCTGCAAAAAAAGGAAAGATAGAAATTGAATTCTTTTCTAAAGATGATTTGGATCGGATATTAGAGCTTTTACAAGATCCATCTGAGTAACCGTTATCAAATTTGAATAAAAATTATAAATAAATTGAATAGTAGACGTGAGTAGTGCCGCCTACTATAATAAAGAAAATGAATTTGCCATCCTCGGATGGTTTCTTTTTTTATACAGAGACTTTAGTTTGGTAAAGAATGTATAGGAATGATAGATAGTAGAGTAGGAAAAGCGACAAGTTGGTCAGCATCTTTTAACAGCACGTCGTCATTCTACCGTCATACGTAGAGTAGGGAATCGTTTATAGAATACTATAGAAATGGGGAATATCATTATGGTGTTGCTAGGAAGCCTTGTGAATGCAGGGGTTATTGTAGTGTGTACTCTTTTTGGTTTGTTGCTTCATCGTATTCCAGATAGAATTAAAGGAACGGTTATGAATGCGATTAGCTTAGCCGTTATCGTGTTAGGCTTACAAATGAGCCTTAAGACTGAGAATTTCATCTTTGTGATTGTCAGCCTAGTGCTGGGGGCAATTATTGGTGAAAGCATTCAATTAGAAGATCGTTTAAATAGTATAGGAGAATGGATTGAAAGGCGATTTGGCAATGGATCCGATAGCTCTATTGCTCAAGGGTTTGTTACAGCAACGCTGATTTTTGTGATTGGAGCTATGTCTGTGTTAGGTGCTTTAGACAGTGGATTAAGAAATGATCACGATGTTCTTTTTACTAAATCGATAATTGATGGATTTACCGCAATGATACTAACGTCTACACTAGGAATTGGCGTACTATTTTCTGCCATCCCTGTATTTTTATATGAGGGCGGGATTGCTCTATTTGCTACTGTGATTAATAAAATCGTTCCAGAAGTAGTGATGGAGACATTTTTAATTGAAATGACCGCTACGGGTGGTGTCATGATCTTCGCAATTGGCTTAAATTTATTAGGGTTAACCAAAATTAGAGCAGCCAACCTGCTTCCATCTTTATTTGTGGTTGCCATATTAGTAGTGGCAGAATATTTTTTTATGTAAAAAAAGCGATCGTCTCCGATTGCTTTTTTGTTTTTATAACGTTTGTTCGTTCAGTTCTTGCCATTTTAGTTGTGTTAAATAACTAGGAGATTTAACCGTCGTAGTGGCTTCGTAAATGCTTTCTGTGATGGTTCTAGCCATTTGGAGTACAAGGTTTAAGCGAGTGTTCTGTAGGACAAAAAATTCCATGAACCCACTCACATTCACAATGCCTGTAATGTGGATATCTCCTACCTCAGGAAGCTCCTTATTCACCCCAGCACCAGGCTTCACAGGGCCATTACCGACCTGTATAGCACCCACACTTTTCATCCGACCTAAACAGGCATCAATCCCAATGATAAAAGGCCTAGTATGACGCTTTTGAATCATTTGTAGTTTTTCATGAAGGTTGACAGCGTGAATGGGGTCTTCTAGGGTTCCATACACAAAAATATTCGGACAGTTCTTCTCTTGTAAAAAAGTACCGACGAGTGGTCCGAGTGAATCACCAGTTGAACGATCTGTACCTATACAAACAAAAACAATTGGTCGAATATTCATTGTAGGAAGTAGACGGTGTAGGGATGTAGATAGATGCTGAACGGCTTTATCAGACTCATAGGAAATTCTAAACGGTTCCTTAGACCGTTCAAATAGGCCTTTCTTGAGATTCATATACTCCACTCCCTTAATTTAATAGTATTAGTATACGGCTTTCCTTTCATTCTTATACATCATTCCACTATATTTCTCGTGTTGAAAAGATGGTTATGTACTCTATTCCTCAAAAAGGAGAAAAGTATGCCAATTTGTGTGCTACTTTCTAGAATAGTCGTAAGAAATGCTCAGTATATCGCTATTCTTTTACAAGGCAGGGTGCTAAAATAGAATGGACTATTTACATGGTAGATGGTGAAAGGAGTAACTCGTATGACAGGTCAACAAGTAGAACAACCCATAGAAGAAACAGTAGAACAAACCGAAACCTCGCTTGAAGATACAAAAGAAGCCGTTGAAAAGACAGTCGATAAATTATTTGATCAAGAAACATGGCTAAATATTGGGGAAACAACATTACAGATCCTATTAATCTTACTTATTTCTTCTGTTGTCATTCGGGTTGGAAAGTCGGCGCTACGTAAAATATTTACCGTCCGTTCCAAGCAGCCCATAAAGATATCAGAAAGACGTCAAATGACGATATTAAAGCTACTGGAGAATATCTTAACGTATGTCGTGTATTTTATTGTGATTATCACCATATTAGGAACGTTAAATATTAATGTAGCCGGTTTACTAGCTGGTGCTGGAATTGTCGGTCTTGCAGTTGGTTTTGGTGCACAGAACTTGGTGAGAGATGTGATTACAGGGTTTTTTATTAATTTTTGAAGACCAGTTTTCCGTTGGAGATTATGTTAGAATTGGAACTTCAGAAGGTTTCGTAGAAGAGATTGGCTTACGCACCACAAAAATTAAGAGCTGGACAGGAGAACTGCATATTATTCCAAACGGAAATATAGCAGAAGTTACAAACCTTTCGATTCATAATAGTATTGCAGTTATTGACATTAGCATCGCATACGAAGAAGATATACAAAAAGCCGAAGAAGTCATACAAGCATTCCTAAAAGGATTGCCAGAACGGTATGAAGACATCGTAAGCGAACCACAGCTATTAGGTGTTCAAACATTAGGAGCATCAGACGTTGTGTACCGGATTACGGCCGAAACAAAGCCGATGCAGCATATTGGTATTAGTCGAGCGATACGTAAAGACTTAAAAATAGAGTTAGACAAGCATAATATTGAAATTCCGTTCCCTCGCTTAGTGATGTATTCAAAAGCAGACGAAGCGAAAGTAGAAAGCCAAAAAGGATAAGGGCCGTAAGGAGGAAATAGGATTGGAGCAAAAAGAATTCCACTTACATGATATAGTTGAGATGAAAAAGCAGCACCCTTGTGGAACCAATGCATGGGAGATTATCAGAATGGGCATGGATATTCGAATAAAATGCACAGGTTGCTCCCATAGCGTGATGATCCCAAGAAAAGATTTTTCAAAGAAAATAGAAAAAAGTGATTAAAAAGCACGAAGAATAATAGGAATGCGAAGAAGCTCAGATTGTGATCTGAGCTTCTTCGCATTCCCCTCCTGTGCGCTAGATTGCATACTTGTCTTTTCCGACTATTATCTCTATAATTGTGAAAGATTAAAAAGTTCGTTAAGCACATGAAGAGTGTATGAGGAGTGACGATAAATGGCATTAACAGCTGGTATTGTTGGCTTACCTAACGTAGGGAAATCAACGTTATTTAACGCAATTACAAAAGCAGGAGCAGAGTCTGCGAACTATCCTTTCTGTACAATTGACCCGAACGTAGGAATTGTTGAGGTTCCAGACCCACGTTTAAATAAATTAACAGAATTAGTACAACCGAAAAAACAGTCCCAACAACGTTCGAATTTACAGATATCGCAGGCATTGTGAAAGGCGCAAGTAAAGGAGAAGGATTAGGGAACAAATTCTTATCTCATATTCGCCAAGTAGACGCCATTTGCCAAGTGGTACGTTGTTTTGCAGATGATAATATCACTCATGTATCAGGGAAAGTCGATCCTATTGATGATATTGAAACGATTAATCTTGAGCTGATTTTAGCGGACTTAGAGTCTGTTGATAAACGAATTGCGCGTGTAGGCAAAATGGCGAAGCAAAAAGACAAAGAAGCAATGGTAGAGCTTGAAATTTTAGAAAAGCTTAAGGAAGCATTCGAAAATGATATGCCTGGCCGCACAGTCGAATTTACGGATGAACAAATGAAAATTGTAAAAGGCCTGCACCTTTTAACGACAAAACCAGTACTTTACGTAGCAAACGTGGGTGAAGATGATATTGTTGATCCCTCTGAAAACCCATACGTGCAACAAGTAAAAGAATTTGCTGAAAAAGACAAGTCTGAAGTGATTGTCGTATGTGCAAAAATTGAGTCCGAGATTGCTGAGTTAGATGATGAAGAAAAAGCAATGTTCTTATCTGAATTAGGAATCGAAGAGTCTGGTCTTGATCAGTTAATCCGTGCAGCCTATAATCTTCTTGGTTTGGCAACATACTTCACGGCAGGTGTACAAGAGGTTCGTGCTTGGACATTTAGACTTGGAATGAAGGCACCACAATGTGCGGGAGTTATTCACACAGACTTTGAGCGTGGATTTATCCGTGCTGAAACGGTTTCCTACGATGACCTAGTTGCAGCTGAAACGATGAATGCAGCGAAGGAAGCTGGAAAGGTTCGACTAGAAGGAAAAGAATACATCGTGAAAGATGGAGATGTTATACACTTCCGTTTTAATGTGTAATCGATGTAGTCAGGGCAGATCAACAATCTGTCCTGTTTTTTTCATTTCCTCCCATCTATCTCTAATACTTTTCCTCATTCTCCCTTTTCAGTTGCACACCTTTCCCATCTGTGATATAATTTTTTTCTGTGAGTAATGAATATTGCTCCTTGCCCTGGCAAACGCGGGGGCCGCATAGTCCATAAGGAGGTGACTTAAAGATGAGAAAGTACGAGGTAATGTACATTGTTCGCCCAAACATTGAAGATGAAGCGAAGAAAGCACTAGTTGAGCGCTTTTCTGGTATCATCACGACTAACGGTGGCGAAATCATCGAGTCTAAAGAGTGGGGTAAACGTCGTTTAGCTTACGAAATCAATGATTTCCGTGATGGTTTCTACTACATCATGAACGTACAAGCTTCTAACACGGATGCTGTTAGTGAGTTTGACCGTCTAGCTAAGATCTCTGACGATATTATCCGTCATATCGCTGTACGCGTAGATGAGAAATAATTCAACCGTGAATAAATAGAAAAACAAAAATGTTTCACGTGAAACATTTACAAGAGGAGGTTGATTCTGATGATGAACCGCGTTGTTTTAGTAGGTCGTTTAACAAAGGATCCGGATTTAAGGTATTTACCGAATGGAACTGCTGTGGCTACTTTTACGCTAGCTGTGAATCGTACATTTACTAATCAACAAGGAGAGCGCGAAGCAGACTTCATTAACTGTGTCGTTTGGCGTAAACCGGCTGAGAATGTAGCGAACTTCTTAAAGAAGGGCAGCTTAGCAGGGGTTGATGGACGTTTACAAACTCGTAATTATGAAGGACAAGATGGACGTAAAGTCTATGTAACAGAAGTTGTTGCAGAGAGTGTTCAATTCCTTGAACCACGTAATTCGAATAATCAGGGCCAAAGCCAAGGAGGGTATAACCAAAACCCTTATGGTGGTACGCCTCAAGACAATCCATTTAGTCAAAATCAGAATCAACGTAACCAAAACAACAACTATTCTCGTGCAGATGAAGACCCATTTGCGAATGATGGCAAGCCAATTGACATCTCCGATGATGACCTTCCATTCTAAAGAGAAGTAGAGCGTGAATAAAATTAAACAAGCAAGGAGGGGAAAACTATGGCAATGGGTGGACGCAAAGGCGGACGTCGTCGTCGTAAAGTATGTTATTTCACTTCAAATAACATCACAAACATCGACTACAAAGACGTAGATCTTCTTAAAAAGTTTATCTCTGAGCGCGGAAAAATTCTTCCACGTCGTGTGACTGGAACAAGCGCAAAGTACCAACGTAAACTAACAACAGCTATCAAACGTGCGCGTATGATGGCATTACTACCATATGTAACTGGTGAATAATAACGAGTAAAGACTATGAGGCAAAACCTCATAGTCTTTTTGTTTTCTAGATCTCTTTTTTTAACCTCACTCTATTCCCTGATTCTCCTCCAATTCCAACTATTCCACTGGGTAATATTCTCTATTTCACCTGCCATAACTTTGTCAAAAGTCTAAGGATTAAAGGCAGAAAGTACAAATAAAACGGTTTCAATGTCGATATATATGTTAAAATGATGTAAATTGGTAGCTTACGTCGAGGAGATGGAACTCATGTTTAAATCAATTAAGTGGAAATTAATACTCTGGGTCTTTTCTATTCTTTTTCTTTCATTTACGACCATCTCAGTACTAGTAGGATGGCAAGTCTCACAAAAACGGAACAAACGGCGATTCAACAAACAGAAGGAATCGTCAATCAGCTAAACGAGAATATTGAGCTAAATCTTTCTCAGTATGAAAAGAGTTTAAACCAGTATTCCGTATCCAAAGAATTGAAAGAGTTTACAATTCTGCAAGGTAGCGAACAAGGGGAACAAAATAACTATACGGAGATGCTAGCTTCTGTTAAAGGGAACTTTACGAATTACTTAACGCTCTACCCAGACGCTACAGCAATTTACTTAGTAACACCTAACAACCAAACGTTAGCGGAACCTGCAAAAGCGGCAACTGGGAAGACAGATGCGATCAGCACAGACTGGTATAAAGCGGCAGCTGACGCAAAAATTCGTACGATGTGGAGTAAGCCTTGGCAGGATGAGTCGACAAGTCAGTTTATGATTACCGCATCAAAAGCTGTAACGGATAATGGCAATGTAAAAGGCGTTGTAGCTGTAGACATTAGTCTATCAAAACTTGCAAGTGGGATATCAGAGCTCGATATGGGCTATGATGGTTATCCATTTATGCTTTCAGAAGAAGGGGTAGCTCTCATTCATCCTTCTAAAGTGGGAGAGAATCTATCCGACTTACAAGTGATTGCAACCATTCTAAAAAGTGAAGAAAAAAGCGGTCAAGAAAAATATACGTTAGACGGGACAAATAAGTTAATGGTATATGAGAAAGTACCATTTACGAACTGGGTTGTAGGAGCTGCCTACGATGAAAGTGCTCTAAAAGCAATGGCTCAATCGATTATAAATAATATTTTTCTTATTGCGATCATCGTGCTCGTGATTTCTGCAGCTGGCGCAGTATTTCTGGCAAGGTCTATCGTTAAGCCTATCGATATACTGAAAAAAGAAGTGAACAACGTAGCAAGTGGAGACTTAACTGGCCATGTCAATATACGTTCGAAGGATGAGCTAGGAACATTAGGAAAAGATTTTAACACCATGACGGATAAAATGAGAGAACTGCTTCAGTTAGTTCAACAAAGTGTACTCAATGTTAAAACGTCTTCAGAGAATTTAAGCGCTATTTCAGAGGAAACAAACGCAATAAGCGAGGAAGTTCAAGGTGCGATTGCAGAAATTGCTTCTGGATCACAAAGAGCAGCGGAAGATGCAGAAACAGCAAATCAAAGCTCTCTTACTCTGAGTGAGCAAATTAACACCATTCATGACAAAGCTAAGAATATGTTTGACATCGCTGAAAAGGCTGAGGAAGCGAATGAAACAGGACTTCAGCAAATGACGGAACTACAAGCCTCTTATCACTCATCACAAGAAAAGATTCAAGGAATGGAAATACGCGTAACAGACCTTGGAGTGAAGATTAAGAAGGTTGACGAAGTAGTCAGTACGATTACAGACATTTCGGAACAAACGAATCTACTAGCCTTAAATGCTAGCATTGAAGCCGCTCGTGCAGGTGAGCACGGAAAAGGGTTTGCAGTAGTAGCAGAAGAAGTTCGGAAATTAGCAGAGCTTTCGCGAAAAGCAACAGAGGATATTAAAGAAACCATTCGTCATATTCAACAAGATGCGAATCGAACAGTCAATGAAATGGTCGATACAAAATCAGCTTTCACTAACCAACGAGTGGTCGTAGATCAAACGGCTGCCATATTCCAAACCATTTCATCGTTCTTAAAAACGATTGATGTCTCCATAGAAGATATGTACCAAGAGATTTCAAATATCGATCAAGGAAAAGAAGAAGTGGTCTCGGTTATTCAAATGATGGCTGCTGTATCTGAGCAAACGGCTGCGTCGTGCCAGGAAGTAAGCTCCGCTTCAGAAGATCAAGGGGCAGCGATTCAACAAGTAACTCTTGCTGCGGAGGATCTCTTGACGCTTAGCCAACAGCTTCAGGATGAAGTAAAAAGTTTTAAAATTGAATAGGTGTGACCTACTTACAGAGAACTTGTCCGGTACAAGTTCTCTTTCCTTCTGAAGTGGGTTAGGCTAGTAGGAGGAGTTTTCATTAAATCCTAAAGTTGAACACTAAGAAGGAGAAGAGTACAATAAGGTATTATGTAGTTTTGATTGGTAAAGAGGTGTTCATGTGAAAAGCACGAAAGCATTAACAGAAGGGGCTATGATGGCGGCGTTTACAATAGTCCTATTAGTCATCGCAGTGTTCATTCCTGTGATAGGTGGAATAGGGTCTCTTTTCATTCCGCTACCTGCCTTAATTTTCAGCTCAAGGTACTCCCTTAGAAATAGTATTTCCTTTCTCTTTGTGACGCTTATTTTGTCGTTTATGGTAGGGAATTTGATAGGTTTAGGTATTGCAATATCCTTTGTACCCCTTGGGATTTTGTTAGGGTACTCGATTCAAAAGGGTCGCTCTAAAATTTCTATGCTAATAAGCTCTACATTGTTATCATTGGTGGTATATGTGGGCCAATTTATTATCTCGATAGCGTTCTTGAATTTTGACGTAACGGGTATCGTCCAAACAACAAAAGCCCAAATGGAAACATTCGTTACTCAGCTTACGAATGCAGGTGTTGAATTTCCTGAGGGAACGATGGATCAATTTATTAATATGGTTGATTTATTTGTTATTAGGATTCCTGCTTATATGGTCATGTTGGCATTAGCAACAGCATTTTTAGCCCTATGGATTAATATACCTATCGCGAAAAGATTTGGAGTGGAAGCTCCAAAGTTTCCACCTTTTAAAGACTGGATGCTTCCGCGTAGTTTAATATGGTACTATTTGATTGCACTCCTTTTGACGTTGTTTGGTGGTTTTGAACTGGGATCGTTTGGTTTTGCTGCTGTTCTTAACGTACGATTACTATTAGAGCTGTTCTTTATCCTACAAGGGCTTAGTTTTCTTTTATTTCTTTAGCTATACTAAGCAGTGGAACAAAGCAATTCCCATTACCATCACTGTGTTTTTATTTTTTATTCCAATACTTTTTCAAGTCGTTCGATTTTTAGGTATAATTGACTTAGGATTTAATTTGAGACAGCGCCTTCAACATAAATAAATCCAAATCATGAAGTATTACGTTTTAGGAGCTGAAAATTTTGTCACCAACAATTAAACAGAAAGCTGCCCGGTGGGTCGTTTTCGCCTTAATGAGTGTGTCTATTTTATTATCCGTCACGTTATTCTTTTTCTCCTGGTGGGCTTCTGTCATCAGTCTAGTACTCTTCAGCTCCTTGTATTATCACCTAATCAAGCTAAACAGAGAGCATAATGAAGAGGTTGAAGCATACATATCCACCCTTTCCTACCGAGTTAAGCGAGTGGGTGAAGAAGCCTTACTAGAAATGCCCATAGGAATTATGTTAATTAATGAAGATTATACGGTAGAATGGTCTAACCCATTTTTAGCCTCTTGGTTTAATGAAGATACGCTAGTCGGTCGCTCTCTGTATGATGTGGCTGAAACTTTAGTGCCTCTCATTAAAAATGAAGTGAACGAGCAGTACATTAGGTTAAAGGACCGGGAATACAAAGTCATCTTAAAGCTTGAAGAACGTCTGCTATATTTCTTTGACGTAACAGAACAAGTGAAAATTAAAAAAGAAATTTGAGCAGGATAAAACGGTCATTGGTGTTATATTCTTAGATAACTATGATGAATTAACTCAAGGGTTAGACGATCAAAAGAGGAGTAGCATGAATTCTCTTGTGACATCCATGTTAAATAAGTGGGCAAAGGATTACGGAATGTACTTAAAACGAATCTCATCCGACCGATTTGTCGCAGTTCTTAATGAAGGAATCCTATCGACTCTAGAAGAGAATAAGTTTGGTATTCTTGATACGATTCGTGAGGAGACCGCTAGACTAAATATTCCTCTTACTCTTAGTTTAGGAATTGGAACGGAGACTCAGAGCTTACCTGAGCTTGGCGCACTTGCGCAGTCTAGCTTAGACCTTGCTCTTGGGCGAGGAGGAGATCAGGTCGCGATTAAGCTTCCAACAGGTAAAGTGAAGTTTTACGGTGGAAAGACCAATCCGATGGAGAAGCGGACGAGAGTGCGAGCTCGCGTCATCAGTCATGCGCTGAAGGAATCTATTGTGGAAAGCGATAAAGTTCTCATAATGGGCCATAAGCACCCGGATATGGATGCCATTGGTGCAGCGATTGGAATACGTAAAGTTGCCCAGCTGAACCAGCGTGAAGCTTATGTGGTAGTAGATTTTAATGATCTTGATCACGGTGTATCTCGTCTAATGGAAGAAGTGAAGCAGTCGAAAGACCTGTATTCGCGTTTTATCTCTCCAGAGGGCGCAATGGAACTTGTGACAGATGAAACCCTTTTAGTGGTTGTGGATACACACAAACCATCTCTCGTTGTAGATGAAAAGCTATTGAGTAGAGTGGAACGAGTCATAGTCATCGATCATCATAGACGGGGGGAAGATTTCATTGAAAATCCACTCCTTGTCTATATGGAGCCTTATGCTTCTTCTACGGCAGAGCTTGTGACAGAGCTGTTGGAATACCAACCGAAAACAGAGAAGATCAATATGCTAGAAGCAACAGCTTTACTCGCTGGGATCATTGTTGATACAAAGAGCTTTACACTTAGAACCGGCTCTAGAACATTTGATGCTGCTAGTTATTTGCGATCAAAAGGTGCAGATACGGTTCTGGTCCAAAAGTTCTTGAAAGAAAATATTGAAACGTATATTGCTCGCTCAAAGTTAATTGAGAGTGTGGAGCTCCATGAGCACGGCATAGCCATTGCAGTGGGAGATGATGAATCACACCATGATCCCGTCATCATTGCACAAGCGGCAGATACACTCCTCTCCATGGATGAGGTAGAAGCATCCTTTGTCATCGCCAAGCGAACGGAAAATATGATAGGGATCAGTGCAAGATCGCTAGGTGACGTAAATGTACAAATTATTATGGAAAACTTAGGTGGAGGTGGGCATTTAACCAATGCCGCTACTCAGCTATATGATCAAACCATTGAAGATGCGAAATCACAGCTAATCAATGCGTTAGTAGACTTTTTTGAAGGGAGATCATCAACGTGAAAGTAATATTTTTAAAAGATGTAAAAGGTAAAGGGAAAAAAGGAGAAGTGAAAAACGTAGCAGATGGTTACGCTCATAACTTCCTCATTAAAAACGGATGGGCTGTTGAAGCAACAAACTCGGCTGTTTCTCAGCTTGAAGGTCAAAAGAACAAAGAGAAAAAGACGCGCAGGAAGAGCTTGAGCAAGCGAAGCAGTTAAAAGCTACGCTCGAAGCCCTAACAGTAGAGCTGAAGGCAAAATCTGGAGAAGGTGGACGTCTATTCGGCTCCATTTCTACGAAACAAGTAGCAGAAGAGCTACAAAAAACGCACAAGATTAAGATTGATAAGCGTAAAATGGAGCTTAACGACGGGATTCGTGCACTAGGGTACACAAATATTCCAGTCAAGCTACACAAAGAAGTAATGGCTACGTTAAAGGTACATGTAACCGAAGAAAACTAATTTTGCCAGCTGATTTTTTACGAAATCATGTTACAATAGAATAGCTTACAGGAAATGTGATCTGGATGAGGTCACATTTTCTTTTGGATATAGGGTAATTCTTCTTTTCTATAGGCATTGTTAAACAGTGTTGTTTAACAGAGCCTTTCTAAAAATAAGAATATCATCCTTCTACCGTTAGGAGGTACTTGTGTAAATGAATGAACTATTTGCCGATCGATTACCGCCGCAGAATATAGAAGCAGAACAAGCTGTCTTAGGTGCTATTTTTCTAGAACCAACGGCTCTTACAACAGCCTCTGAAGTGCTACTTCCAGATGACTTTTACCGTAATGCCCACCAACGTATTTTCTCTGTGATGATGAGATTAAACGATGCTGGAAAAGCCGTTGACTTAGTCACGGTTACAGAAGATCTTTTAGCAAAGAAAGAGCTTGAGGATGTTGGGGGCGTATCTTATTTAAGTGAACTAGCAGGGTCTGTACCGACTGCTGCCAATATAGAATATTATGCTAAAATCGTGGAAGAAAAGGCACTGTTACGTCGATTAATTTCAACGGCTACAACCATCGCATCTGATGGGTATAGCCGTGAAGACGAAGTAGATGCTCTTTTAAGTGAAGCAGAAAAGAACATTATGGCCGTGGCTCAGCGTAAAAATGCGAGCGCCTTCCATGATATTAAAGACGTACTTGTCAGAACGTACGACAATATTGAACAGTTACATCTTCGTACAGGAGATGTGACGGGCATTCCAACAGGTTTTGCCGATTTAGATCATATGACAGCGGGCTTCCAGCGAAACGATTTAATTATCGTAGCTGCGCGTCCATCTGTTGGTAAAACGGCATTCGCCTTAAACATTGCCCAGAATGTCGCGACGAAGGCTCGTGAGAACGTAGCGATTTTTAGTCTTGAGATGGGTGCAGAACAGCTTGTTATGCGTATGCTTTGTGCCGAAGGAAACATTAACGCACAAAACCTTCGTACCGGTGCACTAACAGAAGAGGACTGGAGAAAGCTGACGATGGCCATGGGAAGCCTGTCTGATGCTGGTATTTACATTGATGACACGCCTGGTATTCGTATTACCGACCTTAAAGCAAAGTGCCGCCGTTTAAAACAAGAAAGCGGTCTTGGCATGGTGTTAATCGATTACCTCCAGTTAATCGTTGGTAGTGGGCGTACAGGCGAAAACCGACAGCAGGAGGTTTCTGAAATCTCCCGTGAATTAAAAGGACTAGCTCGTGAACTTGAAGTACCCGTTATCGCCTTATCACAGCTTTCGCGTGGGGTAGAGCAACGTCAGGACAAGCGTCCCATGATGTCTGATATCCGTGAATCGGGAAGTATCGAGCAGGATGCCGATATCGTTGCCTTCTTATACCGTGATGACTACTATGACAAAGAATCAGAGAATAAGAATATCATAGAAATCATTATTGCCAAGCAACGTAACGGCCCGGTGGGTACCGTATCTCTTGCCTTTGTCAAAGAATACAACAAATTCGTGAACCTGGAACGACGGTTTGACGAACAAGGAGTGCCACCAGGCGCATAGAAAAAGCAGCGAAATGCT